>NZ_JAMYPX010000002.1:0-617101 GCF_040320585.1 Mesorhizobium sp. M0663 | reverse complement strand
CTTCTCCAATGGGCTAAAACGCTTCCACGCCATCGCCGAGGGCTTCGCTCTTGCAAATCCAAACTAATCCCCGCCAAATCAGATGTGTGCGCACGCTAGCCCCTTGTGGGAGAAGGTGTCGCCGAAGGCGACGGATGAGGGGTGCTCCAGCTTGGCATCGCCTCATTTCTTCCAACACCCCTCAACCGTCTCGGCGCTAGCGCGCCGATCCACCTTCTCCCACAGGGGGAGAAGGGGACGCGCTCCTATCGCCGAGTCTGAAAATCCGCGGTGCGGCGCATGGCCGGCGCCCGGACGTGCACATGCGTCTTGACGCAAGCCCAAACTGCGCCGCACAATCGCTCGCAGCAGGCGAAGGGAGGCCAGTCGCCTGCGGGAGGATATACCCATGACGGAAGCGATCAGGCTCTACTGGGGCCGGTTCGGACATGTTTCTGTCCTGAACGTCGCCAGCGACTTCGTCACCCATGCCCATGTCGAGGCGCATATCATCATCTGGCTGGAAGGCACCGCCGGCGAGATGACCATCGGCCGCGAGACGGTACGGCTTGGACCGGGCACCGCCGCCGGCATCAATTCCTTCCAGCCGCACAGCCACGCTCTGTCCCGCGACGGCACGCCCGGCCTGTTCCTCGCCTTTTACATCGATCCGGACTGGGCACGAAAACGCCGCGAGCTGCCTTCCGCCGCGCCGCTGTTCTCTGCCCCGGCAATCACGCTCGAGCCTTGGCTGCACAAGGCAGCGGCCAACCTTCTCGACCATCTCAGCGACAATGAGAGCATCGACGACATCGCCAATTACGAGATCGAGCGCTTCATCGACAGCGTGCTCGATGCCGCCGACGCCTCCGCACCGCAGACGGTGCGCACCCGCATCAACACCATGCAAGACTTCCGCGTCCGCAAGGCGATCCAGCTGATGAAAGCCAATGTCTGCGAGCGCATCTGCTTCGACGACGTGGCGCGCAGCGTCGGCCTGTCGCGGCCGCATTTCTTCGCCCTGTTCAAGGAACAGACCAATCTGACGCCCAACGTCTATTGGAACACGCTGCGCATGGAGGAAGCGGTGCGGCAGTTACAGTGGTCGCAGGAGCCGCTGATCTCGGTCGCCTGCAATCTCGGCTTCACCACGCAAGGCAATTTCTCGCGCTTCTTCCGCGACCATGTCGGCGTCCCGCCGACGCTTTACCGCGAGGCGGCGCGGGCGATCAGCTGAGCGCCCGTTTTTTCAGACTATTTGATAGGCGTTCAAGACGCATTGATAAGCGCTGCCGAGCCTGCCGCTCTACCCTCCCAAGCAGCTGATTTGCAAGGGAACGATCATATGGCGAAAGTCACCATCTCCAGCGTCATCGACGCACCGGTCGAAAAGGTCTGGGCGCGCATACGCGACTTCAACGGCCTGCCGACCTGGCACCCGCGCATGGTCGAAAGCCATATCGAAGACGGCAAGGATGCCGGCACGATCGGCTGCGTGCGCAATTTCCAGCTCGCCAGCGGCGCCCGCCTCCGCGAAAAGCTGCTCGATTTCTCCGACGAGAACTTCCTCGTCAGCTACGCCATCCTGGAGACGCCGCAGCCGCTCACCAATCACAAGTCGACGCTGCAGTTGCGGCGGGTGACGGACGGCGACCGCACCTATGCCGAATGGACCGCCAGCTTCGACGCCGCTCCCGAGGAAGCCGATAAATTGGCCGAAGGCATGGGCGCCAATGTTTTCCAGGGCGGGTTCAACGCCCTGAAGGCCCATTTTGCCGGCCAAAGCCAGGCGTAAAGGGAGCGTTCCATGACGCTTGCATTGCAGACTTTCCCGACGGTGAAGGACGCCGGCGCGGCGCTGAAAGCCGCCGGCACCCGCTATCTCGGTGGCGGCACGCTGGTCGTGCGCGCCGTCAATGAAGGCGACGTGTCGATCTCCGGTTTCGTCAGGTCGACCGACCCGGCGTTGTCGGCCATCAGCGTCTCCGGCGGCACGGTCCGCATCGGCGCGTCGGTGACCATGGCGGCGATCGCCCGCCATCCGGATCTCGCCCCGCTGGCCCACGCCGCGCGCGCCGTCGGCGGCCCGGCGATCCGCAACATGGCGAGCGTCGGCGGCAATCTCTTCGCGCCAGCGCCTTACGGCGATTTCACCGTTGCACTGCTGGCCTTGGACGCAAC
This sequence comes from Mesorhizobium sp. M0663, assembly GCF_040320585.1. NCBI lineage: Bacteria > Pseudomonadati > Pseudomonadota > Alphaproteobacteria > Hyphomicrobiales > Phyllobacteriaceae > Mesorhizobium > Mesorhizobium sp. M0663. The sequence goes on along the minus strand of NZ_JAMYPX010000002.1, from coordinate 614,941 downwards.
CGTCAACACCGGCGACGGCGAACTGCCGATCGAAACCTTCCTGGCGAAACGCGAAAGCAACCACGCCATCGTCACTGCGGTCGGCTTCACGCTTCCGAAGGAAGGCGGCTTTCGCTTCCTGAAAGTGTCGAGGGTCAAGCCAAAGGGCATTTCGGTGCTGAGCATCGCGACCGTGCTGGAGCACGCACCGGACGGCACTGTGTCGTCCGCGCGGATCGCGCTCGGCTGCATGGCCGACCGGCCGATCCGTGCCAGGGCGGCGGAGAAGGCCCTGATTGGCCGGGAACTCACGAGCGAGGGCATCGCACCGGCACTGGCTGTTGCCCGCGACGGCACTTCGCCGCGAACCGATCCGATCGCCAGTGCCTGGTATCGCAACGAAGTCCTGCCGGTCCATCTCGGCCGGCTGCTGCTCGCCTGAAAGACCGTGGCGCGTATGTCCGCCTGGCTGCGGCGCAAGGAGTAAAAAGATGGCAAAGGTCCCGGTTCAGTTCACGCTCAATGGTGCCGAAAAGGCCGAATTCATCGACAGCGGCACAACGCTGCTTCATGCGCTGCGCGACAAGATCGGCGACACCTCGCCAAAAGGCGGCTGCCACCAGGGCACTTGCGGCGCGTGCTCGGTCATCATCGATGGCGAGCTCAGGCTCTCCTGCCTGACGCTGGCCGAGACCTGCAACGGTGCGGCCATTACCACGACCACGGGGCTGGCGGAAGGCGGCGTGCTGCATCCGCTGCAACGCGCTTTCCTCGATGCTTTCGCGACCCAATGCGGTTTCTGCACGCCGGGCATGATCATGGCCGCCAAGGTGCTGCTCGACCAAACCCCGAACCCCAGCCGCGAGGACGTGGTCGAGGCGTTGTCGGGCAATATCTGCCGCTGCACCGGCTACGAACCGATCATCCAGGCGGTGCTGAGCGCTGCGCGCTCCAATTCGCAGAACGCGGCTTGAGGGAGTCAAAAAGATGGAACTCCGCAAGAACTACTTCGCCGACCAGCGCAAGGACGATCTGCACGAGATCGGCCAGCCGCGGCCGCGTTCGGATTCGCCCGGCCATGTCACCGGCAAGACCGCCTATTTCGCCGACCGCAATTTTGCCGGCATGCTGCACCTGAAGATGGTGCGCAGCCCGCATCATCACGCCCGCATCCGCAGCATCGATACGTCGGAGGCCGAGAGGCATCCGGGCGTGGTGAGAATCCTGACCGCCAAGGATGTGCCGCACAATGTCTACACCATCCTGATCCTGATCCAGATCGGGCCGGAGGACGAGACGGTGCTGGCCGACGGCAAGGTGCGCTGGAAGGGCGAGGCAGTTGTGGCGGTGCTGGCCGAGACCGAGCGCGCCGCCCAGGAAGCCGCCGCCAAGGTCAAGGTCGACTACGAAGTGCTGCCGGCCGTCTTCGACATGGAGGAAGCGCTGAAGCCCGGCGCGCCGATCGTCAATGAGTACCATGGCCGGAACTACTATCTCTACGATAGCGGCGAATGCCGCAAGGTGCGCTTCGGCGATGTCGAAGTCGGCTTCGCCGAGGCCGACCACGTGCTCGAACAGACCTACCAGTCTTCACCGATCGAGCATGCGCCGACCGAGACGACCGGCTGCATCGTCGCACCCGAGGGTAACGACCGCTTCACCTGCTACACCAACACGCAGGCGATGTTCTTCACCCTCGATAACGCCTCGATCATCCTGCAGATGCCTGGCAACAAGCTGCATTTCGTCGGCGGCACTGTCGGCGGCGGCTTTGGCGGCAAGGTCGACGTCATCGTCGAGCCGATCGCCATCCTTGGCGCCAAAATAACAGGACGACCGGTCTGTTTTATCTACAGCCGCGAGGAAGAGATGCAGATTTCCTCGCCGCGCGCCGCCGAGAAAGTCATCATCAAGGACGGCGTCATGAACGACGGCCGCATCGTCGCGCGTAAAGTCACGGGCTACACCGATGCCGGCGCCTATTCGCGCCATTCGCCCTACGGCGCGCAGAAGGGCGCCGGCCATTATCCCGGCCCCTATACGATCCCGAACGTCTGGATCGACACCTACTGCGTCTACACCAACCGCACCCCGTCCTCGGCGATGCGCGGCTTCGGCGTCACCATCGGCGATTTCGCGCTGGAGGTACAGATGGACAAGCTCGCCCGGCTGATCGGCATGGACCCGCTCGAATTCCGTTTCATCAACGCCTATCGCGATGGCGACATGAAAGCACATCGGCAGCCGACCGAGGGTGCTGCGCTGATCGAGTGCATGCAGGAAGCCTCGCGCGCCAACTGGCCCGTGGCAGAAAAATTCATGGCGATGTCGTCCTACGCGAAGGGAGCTTGAGATGGCGATCAGGCGCGGACGCGGCGTCGCCGCGATCAACTACCCGACCGGCATGAATCTCGGCGGCGACCCGACCCAGGCGCTGGTGCATTCGACGCCGACCGGCAATTTCATGGTCACGCTGTCGAGCGTCGATCTCGGCCAGGGCATGAAGCAGATCATGGCGCAGATCTGCGCCGAGACGATCGGCGTGCCGACCGACCGTGTCGTCGTAGACACCGCCGACACCGATACCGGTCCGCACTGCATGGGCACCTTCGCCTCGCGCGGCACGCATCGCGCCGGCAACGCCGTCATCCAGGCGGCCAGGGAAGCCCGCCAGGTGATGCTGGAAGTGGCGGCCGAGGAGCTTGAAGTCAATGCGTCCGACCTCGAGACCGATGGCCAGGGCAACATCCTGGTCAAGGGCGCGCCGCAGAAATCGATCTCGATCTTCGATGTCGCGCTGTCGGCGCATTTCAAGCGCGGTCGTTCGATTTCCGGCCGAGGCATGTTTTTGATCCCGCGCTCCTATCCCGAAAAGGAAACCGGCGCGATGAAGCCGTCGACCTGCTACGCGCACGCCTGCACGGTTGCCGAGGTCGAAGTCGACGACGAGACCGGCGAGGTCACCGTGCTGACGGTGAAGAACGTGTTCGAGATCGGTCGCGCGCTGAACCCGAAAATGGTCGAGCAGCAACTCGTCGGCGGCTCGTGGATGGGCATCAGCCATGCGCTCTACGAGACGACCGAACCCTATTACCCCGACCGCGATCACGGCGGCACCGACTTCAACCAATATCTGATGCCGGGTCCTGGCGATCTCGCGCAAACCGAGATCATCGTGCTGGAGAGGCCCTCGGCCGACGGGCCGTACGGCGCCAAGGGGCCGGGCGAAATGTGCGCCAACCCGCAGATCCCGGCGGTCGCCAATGCCGTCTTCGACGCCGTCGGCGTGCGCATCGACACGCTGCCGATCACGCCGGAGCGCATCCTGCGGGCGCTGAAGGCGCAAGCATCGAACTGAGTGTTGGAAATGCCCAAGAGAAGTGCCGAGACAGTCGCGACATCGCCGGAGGCGGTGGCGTCGCGGCTCGCCGCCTCGCGCTATCTCGCCGATGAAAGCCTGGCCACCGCAATCTTCCTGGCGATCAGGCTGGGTAAGCCGCTGCTGCTCGAAGGCGCGCCCGGCGTCGGCAAGACCGAAGCGGCGAAGGCGATAGCCGAACTGCTCGGGCGTGAGCTGGTGCGACTGCAATGCTATGAGGGCATCGACGCCGCGCATGCGCTCTACGAATGGAACTACCAGCGCCAGTTGCTCGCCATCCGCCATGCCGGCGAGCATGAGATCGACATCTACGACGACCGCTTCCTAATCGCGCGGCCGCTGCTGCAGGTGCTGAAGGCGCCGGAAAAGCGCGTGCTGCTGGTCGACGAGATCGACCGTTCCGACCATGAATTCGAAGCGCTGCTGCTGGAATTCCTGTCCGATTTCCAAATCAGTATTCCCGAGCGCGGCACCATTCGCGCGACGGCGCAGTCGATCGTCATCCTGACCTCGAACCGCACCCGAGAACTGGCCGAAGCGCTGCGGCGGCGCTGCGTCTACCACTGGATCACCTATCCCGACGCCGGGCGCGAGGCCGAGATCATCATGCTGCGCGCCGGCGATGTCGCCGAGGCCACAGCGCGCGCGGTGGCTGCCGCCGTGCGCGATATTCGCGCGCGTCCGCTGGCGAAGCCGCCCGGCATCGCCGAGGCGGTCGAATGGGCCAATGCCGCGACCATCCTCGAAAAGGGCGGCAGCCCGTGGCCGGAAGCGTTTCGCCGCGCCATTGGCGTGCTGATCAAGGACGAGGAGGATCTATCCTGCATCGCGCCGGAGCTCGGCAAGATTGTCGAGGAGGCGCTGGCGTGAGCCGGGAAGTCGGCAATCCCCTCCTCCCGTCCATTCCGCAACGTTGGCGGGACAGCACCCCCCTCTGTCCTGCCCTCTTTGCCACCACTTGGCATCTCCCCCTCAAGGGGGGAGATCAGATGTCATCCCGGCTTTCGCTAAACTCCAACATTGCAGGGCTGAGCGGAGCGTCGAAGCTGCCAATCTCCCCCTTTGAGGGGGAGATGTCCGGTAGGACAGAGGGGGGCGCGAAGGAATGATGCGGGGAGAAAGCTTGCCCTGCGCCGCAGCACCCTTCCTCGGCTTCGGCCGGCTGCTGCGCCGCTACGGCTTCCCGGTAGCGCCCGAGCAGGTCTCCGGCTTCATGCAGGCCGTAACCCTGCTCGGGCCGCGCTCGATGGCCGACATCCACGAGGCGGCCCTTGCCACGCTGGCGCCGCCGCCCGACCGCCGCGACGAATTCGAGGCGCATTTCCGGAGCCATTTCTATGGGGACGCCGCGGCGCTGGTCGAAGGCGAGGCCGACGAGGAAACCCGCATCAAGGACGATGGTGCAACGGGCGAAGAAGAAATCGAGGTGGTCCGCCAGGAGGAAGGCGGCGAACTGTCTTCGGCCAGCGAACAGTTGAGCGTCCGCGAGTTCCATCGCGATAGCGACGGGCTTGCCGCCTTCCGCCGCAAGCTCGCCACCGCGTTGCCCGCCCGCCGCTCCTTCCGCACCGTGCGCACGAATGCCCGCGGCAAGCTCGACCTGCGCCGCTCGCTGCGCGAAATCGTCAGTGCCGACGGCGATATCCCCTCGCCGCTGCTGCGCCGGCGGCAGACAGTGCCGCGCAAGCTTCTCATGCTGATCGACGTGTCGGGCTCGATGAAGCTCTACACATCGGACTATCTCAAGCTGGCACACGCGGCGGTGCAAGGCGCCGACCGGGCGGAGGTCTTCACTTTCGGCACACGGCTGACCCGTATCACCTCGGCGCTGCGCATTCGCGACCGCAATCAGGCGCTGGCCCACGCCGCTGCCCAGGTCGACGACTGGGACGGCGGCACCCGTATGGGACCGACGCTGCTCGCGTTTCTATCGGTGCCGCGCTTCTCCGCCTTTGCACGCGGGGCGGCAATCGTCATCCTGTCCGATGCGCTGGAGCGCGGCGATCATGCCGAGCTGGAGACCGCGATGCGCCGGCTGAGCGCCCGCGCCTTTCGGCTTTCGCTGGCGACGCCACTGGCCGGCGATCCGCGCTTCCGGCCGGCCACGGCAGCACTTAGCGCCATCCTGCCGGTGCTCGACGATCTGGTCGACGGCTCGTCGATCGCCGGTCTCGCCGATTTCATCCTGTCGCTCGCCCGCCCAGCTCCGGCGGCCGCGGCAATCTGGACGAGGGTTTCATGATGCAGAAGGCGATCGACGCGCATTTCCACATCTGGCGCCGAGAGGACCAACCCTGGCTGCGCGGGCCGATGGTGCCGCGCATCTTTGGCCCCTACGAGCCGATCCGCCGCGATTATCCGATCGAGGAATTCCTCGCCGACCAGCAAGGTTCGGGCGTCGAGAAGGCGGTCTATGTCCAGACCAACTGGGCGAAGGAGGATTTCGAGAACGAGGTGGCGTTCCTGCAGAAGACCGCGGAAGAAACCGGCTGGCCGCACGCCATCGTCGGCTATGCCGACATGACGGTGGACGACGTGCGTCACCAGATCGACCGGCTGAAAAAATATCCGCTGCTGCGCGGCGTGCGCATGCAGCTGCACTGGCACGGAACGCCGGCCTTCCGCTTCGCCGCCTCGGCCGATCAGGTCATCGACCCGAAGGTGCGGGCCAATGTCGCGCGGCTCAAGGATTACGGCCTGTCCTTCGACCTGCAGCTTTTCCCCGCCCAGATGAGAGACGGGTTGACGCTGGTCGGCGACAATCCGGAGACCAATTTCATTCTCACCCACGCCGGCATGCTGACCGACATGGAGCCGGAGACCACCGAGGCCTGGAAGTCCGGCCTGCGCACGCTGTCAGCGGCGCCCAACCTCTATGCAAAGCTGTCCGGCCTCGGCACCTTCGTCCACCGCAACGACCCGGCGCTGATCGGCTATATCGTCGACAACGCCATCGACATTCTCGGCAGCGACCACCTGATGTTCGGCTCGAACTTCCCGATCGAGAAACTGTGGACCAGCCATGCCGAGCTGATCAAGGCGCACCGCGAGGCGGTGGGCAAGCACGGCACGGCGGCAGAGGCTGATATTTTCTGGAACACGGCGGAGCGGGTCTACCGGCCGGTGTGAGGCGCGCACGCCTCCCCTTCTCCCCCTGTGGGAGAAGGTGGATCGGCGCGAAGCGCCGAGACGGATGAGGGGTGTTGGAAGGAACGCGACGGAGGAAATGTAAAGCAATTTAAGCACTTACGTCTCCAAGGCAGCGATCCGTCCAGCACCCCTCATCCGACCGAGCTTCGCTCGGCCACCTTCTCCCACAAGCGGAGAAGGGAAGGCGCCGCGCCTCACCTCACCGCACCTCGAACTCCGGATCGACCGGGATCTGCAGCGCTGTCACCATCTGGTTGGTTTGCCCGGCCAGCCCGATGATCGACACCAACTCGCCATGCTGCGCGTCGGTCATGCCTTTGGCCCGCGCTGCGGCGGTGTGCGAGTGGACGCAATAGGAGCAGCCATTGGCGGTCGAGACGGCGATGTAGATCATCTCCTTGGTAAGCGGATCGATGGCGCTGTCAGCGACCATCACCGCCTTGAGCTGCTCCCACACCCGCCTCAGCGAGACCGGATCATTGGCCAGCCCGCGCCAGAAATTGTTGACGAAATCGGATTTGCGCGTCGCACGGATGTCGTCGAATACCGCCTTCACGGCGGGAATCGCCTGGACCTCGGCATCGGTCAGAAGTCTTGTGGTGGCCATGGCAGGCTCCTTTCGTTTGAATCATTATGCGAGGTCGTTGAATCAGGTCTGGAGAAAAAGCGGCTAACCTGCCCGGGTGATTCAGTTTTGCAGGCCGGCCCAGAACCCTGGAATGCACAGCCCCTCACCTTCGTCATCCCTGGGCGAAGCAGGAGCGAAGCTCCGTTGCGGAGACCCTGGGATCCATGCCGTGACCTCCGCCGATGGGTGCAGCGGAGCAGGATGCTGCACCGCAGCAGCGCTCTGATGTAGCGGCATGGATCCTGGGGTCTGCGCCGCGTCGCTTCGCTCCTTGCTTCGCCCCGGGATGACGAAACGACGGGCGACTCGGCCAATTGTCGAAGTTCGCATCGCCCTAATGCACCGCTGCGTACATGATCTTCTCCTCCGTGGCCTCCGCAGGCGAGAACTCCTCGACGATGCGGCCCTGCCGGCAGACCAGGATGCGGTCGGACAGGTTCATAATCTCCGGCAGGTAGGACGAGATGACGACGACTGCGAGGCCTTCATCGGCCAGCCGGTTGATGATCTGGTGGATCTCGGCGATCGCACCGACATCGACGCCGCGCGTCGGCTCGTCGAAGATGACGATGCTCGGCTTTTGCACCAGCCCCTTGCCGATCACCACCTTCTGCTGGTTGCCGCCGGAAAGCTCGACCACGCGCGCATTGTCGTTGATCGCCTTGACGTTCAGCGTCTTGGTCCATTCGGCCGACAGCGCCCGCATCTCCTGCGCATTGATCACCCAGCCCTTTTCCCGCCCTGCCGCCAAAAAGCCGCCGAACAGGTTCTCGGCGACGTCCATCGTCTCGAATATCCCCTCGCTCTTGCGGTCTTCGGTGACATAGACGATACCGTCCGCCACCGCCTCGCTCGGCACGAGATAGCGCACCGGCCGGTCGTCCAGTTCGATGGTGCCGCCGCGCAGGAAGTCGCGCTTGTAGATGCCGGAGACGATCTTGAACGTCTCGGTGCGGCCTGAGCCGATCAGCCCGAAGACGCCGGTGATCTGGCCCTCGAAGATCGAGAAGGAATTGTTGCGCACGACGTTGCTCATCGAGATGTCCTGCACCGACAGCACCTTCTTGCCGGGCTTGCGCAGCTTGGTCTCGTCGCGCTGGCTGTAGAGCTGCCCCGACAGCGTCCGCCCGACCATCGCCGCGACGATCCTGTCGCGATCGAAAGCGGCGGTGTCGTCGGTGATCACCAGCTCGCCGTCGCGCAGGATGGTGATGCGGTCGGCGATATCAAGCGCCTCTTCGAGCGCATGGCTGATGAAGACGATCGATACGCCCCTTGCCTTGAGCCGGCGGATCAGCGCGAAGAAGTGCCGCTTTTCCTCTGGCGTCAGCGTCGCCGTCGGCTCGTCGAAGATGATGATCTCGGCATTGTGGTGGACGGCGCGTGCAATTTCGACCATCTGCCGCTTGGCGGCGCCCAGCGTCGCCACCATGGCATTGGGGTCGACAGGAAAATTCAGCGACTGCAGGAACTGCTGCGCCGAGATGTAGGTGCCGCGCAGCCGGTTGAGAAAGCTCTCGGTGCCGAGATAGAGGTTCTGCGCCACGGTCATCGACGGCACCAGGCTGGTCTCCTGGAACACCATGGCGATGCCGGCTTGAAGCGCCGCATGCGGCGAGGCGTAGGCGATCTCCTGGCCCTTGTGGAACATCTTTCCCGATGTCGCGTCGACAACGCCGGCGATGATCTTGGTCAGCGTCGATTTTCCCGCACCGTTCTCGCCGAGCAGCGCGTGGATCTCACCCTTGCGCAGCCCGAAGCTGACATTCCTCACCGCGGGCACGCCCCGGTAAGTCTTGGTCACGTTCTCCAGGCGGACGATCGGTTCCATCAGCGATGCCCTCCTGAAGCCAGATCGATGGCCAGCAGACAATCGCCGCCTTTCGAGGCAATGAACAGGCGACCGTCTTTCTCCGCCACGCTGCAGATGCCGTGGCGCGTGCCGTTGGCGCGGCTGTGCAGGCTGTACTGCGGCCGCATGTCCCGATCGAGCCTGACCACCAGCCCGTAGGAGCGGCTCGGCGACCATGGCTTGTGGATGCCCATGGTGCGGATGCCGCCGCATTGCAGCGGCTCGAGGAAGCTGCGGTTGGAGGCGAGCGCCGGCGCGATCCAGTGTTGCGGCGGCACTTGCGCGAGCATGTCGTTTCGGTAGTGCGTTTCCTGCAGTACGAATTCGATCAGCCGGTTGCGCGGCGCAAACAGCGCCAGCCAGGCGCCACCGTCGGCGGCAGGCGACAGCCGTGCGGGATAGCCGGGGAGATGCGCCAGCACCGTCGAGCGGCTGCCCGTCGCGCCATCGAAGCGGACAACTTGATGGCGCCAGCTCTCGCTGACCAGCACATCCTTGCCGGCAGGATGCAGCCCATAGGGAAAGGCGATGTCACCGGCGAGCTTGCGGAATTCGCTGCCTGCCGGATCGCGTTTCCACAGCGAACCCGACGCACCCTTCTTCATCAGATCGGCGGCCCATTGCGACGGCGCGTGGTCGGCCGAGCCATTGGCCAGCCAAAGCGTGCCATTTTCCGCATAAGCGAGTGCTGTTATGCAGCGGATCTCGGCCGGCAGGGCGGCCTCCTTGCCTGCAATCAGCAGCCTGCCGCTTTCGAGCCCGACCGTCAGTTCGCCGGCGGGCGAGCGCGCGAGCGCTGTGACCGCGGCCGGAAATGTCTCGACCAGAACAGGCGCGCCACCGGCGGCGAGCGCGTAGACGGCATTGGCACTGGAAACCAGCAGCCGGCCGTCGGCGGCCAGCAGATTGTCGGGCTCGGTCAGATCGGCAAAAGCCGGCGCATCGTCCAGCAGCGTGTTCGGCCTGAAGGCACCGTCGAGCGGCGGGATGGTCACCGCCTTGCCGCGGAAGATGTCGAGGATCGGATCCAGCATCATGCCTTCGCCCCCCAGTAAGAAGCGGGGCTGGTCCAGTTCGGGTCGGCGCCGGCAATCCGGTAGCGGCCGATCCGGTTGTTGAGGATGCCGCCCACGAACAGAAAACCCTTGTGCTCGCGCATCGAAGTCACCATCGGATGCGCGGCGCCCGACAGGTCGCCCATCGCCTCGACGATGCCGCCCTTCTCGTTGAATTTCACCACACCGCCGGTGTTGATGTTGGGGAACAGCCATTCGTCCTGCGGCAGCCGGCGCGTCATGCGCTTGCGCATGTCGGGATGGCGCAGCGACAGGTCGAAGCTCGGCGTGCGCATGCCGAGCCAGGCCATCCAGTAATTGCCGTCGGAGGCACGGTTGATGTTGTCGGGGTAGCCCGGCATGTCGCGGATGACGCATTCGGCGCTGCCTGCCTTCGGCCCTTCCAGCCAGTAGCGGTGCACGCGGCAGGCCCAGCTTTCGGCGAAGAACAGCGACTTGCCGTCATGCGCCATGCAGACGCCGTTGGTATAGCGGTAGCCGTCGAGTAGCGTTTTCGTCGAGCCGTCCCTCGGGTCATAGACAAGCAGCCGCCCCGTGGCGCGGTTCTCGATCGAGTCGAGCGCCCAGTCATGCGCATCATAGCGCTTGGTGGAATCGGTGAAGTAGATGCGGCCGGCCGGCGCGATGTCGCAATCATTGGGATCGCGCAGCCGTGCATCGTCGACGATCGAGGTCCAGGAGCGCGACGTTTCCGCCGAAAGCCGCTTCACCTCGCGCTGCGGCGAGACCGAATAAAGGCCCATGGCGCCGACGCAGCTGATCAGATTGCCTGTTTTGTCGAAGGCCAGGCCGAGCGGAAAGCCGCCAATATGGGCAAAGACCTCCGAGCGTTTGTAGTCCGGCGCGAAGAAGCGGACGATCTCGCCATGCCTGGTGCCGCAATAGAGATGGTCGTCGCGGTCGAGGATGACGTCTTCCGGCCCTTCCAGCTCGCCGAGCCCGATATGGTCGGCCTCCGACAATCGGTTGTCGAGTTCGTAAGGGGTGCCCGAGCCCGGTGCAGCCGACTGCGTTGCCCCCATCTTCAGGTAGACCGGTGCGACATAGACCTCGTCCAGAACCTTGTGGCGGTTCTTCAGCCAGCGAATGTCGATGGTGACGGCGACGGCCAGCATGATGCCCAGTACCATCTGGTTGGTGCCGGTGCCATAGCCCAGCCGGATCAGCCCGTTGGTCATCGTCAGCACGATGATCGCGCCCATCAGCCCCTTGATCACCGAACCGCGACCGCCGCCCAGGCTGACGCCGCCGACGACTGCTGCTGTCAGTGCCATGACCTCGAGGTTGAGGCCTGTGCCCGGCCCTGCCCCGCTCAGCCGGCAGGCGATGAGGAAGCCGCCGAGCGAGGCGCAGAAGCCGGAAAACACATAGGTCATGAATACGGTGCGGCGCACGCGGATGCCGGCATTGTGGGCCGATCGCCGCGACCCGCCCACCGCCTGCACATGCCAGCCGGGCCGCGAGCGCGTCAGCGCGACATGCGTAATAATCGCCAGGATAATCGCCGCCCACACCGCAACCGACAGGCCCCAAAAGGTATCGTCGCCGATGAAGTCCAGCACATCCGATGTGGCATCGGAAAGCTGCACGTCGGCGGCATAGGTGGTGACCAAAATGTCGAACAGCGCCCGCCCGAAGATGAAGGTGACCAGTGTCGTCAGGAAAGCGCGCAGGCGGAAATAGCCGATCAGGTAACCGTTGATCGCGCCGAACAGCAGGCCGGTGGCGATCGAGGCGGCCAGCGCCAGCCACACCGATTGTTCGAGGATGAAGAAGACGAACACGGCGGAAAAGCAGGACAGCGCGAAGATCGAGCCGACCGAAAGGTCGATGCCGCCGCCAAGCATGACCACCGTCATGCCGGTGACGACCAGCGAGAACTCGCCGAGCTGGCGGGTCGATTCCTGCAGCGCCATCGGCTTGAAGAAGCCGGGGATGATCGAACCGAACACACCGAGCGTCGCCACCAGCGCCAGGAACGGAATGGCGTTGTCGGTCCAGCGCTTGCTCAGGATCTCGCCGACGAGGTGGTCGGGCACGAGATTGTAGCGCCAGGATTGAAGGCGTTCGCGAAAGGACATCGGTTGCTGCTGCCACTCAAGAGAGAAAGAGGCGGCCGAACCCGGTCCGGCCACCTCGTCGATGCTTGCAACGGACCCGCGGTTTACTTGGCCGCAGCTTGGGCTTGCAGTGCCTTCAAGTCCCAGCAGCTGTCTGGCTTGAGGTCGGGCTTGGTTGTCGCCTTCTCCAGCGTATAGATGTAGGTGTGCGAGGTGCCGGCCGGCTGGCCACTCTGCAACAGGAACTTGATGACGGCGTTCATGTCGCCCGACTGGCGGGCAAGGTCGGTCATCACCACCGCGCCATAGGTGCCGTCCTGCAGCTTGTCGCAGTCGGCGGTCTTTTCGCCACCGCCGGTGGTGACCAGAAAGACTTTGCCTTCGAGCTTGGCATCGCGGATCGCAGCCGATGCGCCGGTCGCGTCGCCGTCCCAGAAATCGATGATGGCGCAGATGTCGGGGTTCTGCTGCAGCATCGTCGTCGTCACGTTGCGCGAGGTCGTCGCATCCCAGTTGGAGTCCGGCTTGGCCACGACCTTGAAGTCGGGGTTCTTGTCCAGCACCTTCATGATGCCGGCATACTGGTAGAGGCTCGACGAGTTGGCCTGGTCGCCCTGCACCAGCCCGATCTTCTTGGACGAGTTCGGCCCACAACCCTTGATCGCCGCTTCGGCTTCCAGCTGGCCGAGGCGATCCCAGTCGCTGCCGACAAAGGCATCGGCCGGGAAGTTCGCCGGATTGTCGACCAAAAGCACATAGGTGCCGGCCGCCTGCGCCTTCTTCATCAGCTTGGCATAGGAGTTGAGGTCGGGCGAGTGGATGATCAGCACGTCCGGCCTGGCGTCCGACGAGATCGCGTCGGTTATCGCCTGCGCGCCGGCATCGACCACCCAGTTCGGGTCACGCGTCTCGAACACGCCACCCCAGGCCTCGATCTCCGTCTTCAGGTAATGCGCCCAGCCCTGTGCCAGGTCGAAGCCCATCGCCATCGGGACCAGCATCACGCGCTTGCCCTTGAGCGCTTGCGAATAGGCGGCCGGACCCGGATCTTCTGCAGCGAAGCCCGGCGCCACGAAGGCGGAGACGGCAAGCGCTGCCGCGGCAGCCATAAATGTCCTGATGATTTTCATGTCACATCCTCTGGTTTGGTATGTCGTTCGCGGCCGGCCCCAACCGTTCGCGTCAGTCTAAATGTCGCCTTGCTGCGCGGTCTGCTCGTCGCGCGGATTGATGAACCCGTCGACGATGATTGCCGCCAGAAGGATCGCGGCCTTGATCAGGTTCTGATAGAGCAGCGGAATATCGATGATGGTCATGGCGTTGAGCAGGATGCCAATCAGCGCGGCACCCACCAGCACGTTGCGCACCCCGCCCCGCCCGCCAGACAGACCGATGCCGCCGATCACCGCCACCAGCACGATGTCGTAGAGCAGCGTGGAATTGACGATGCGGGTGTTGATCGAATGCAGGCTGGCGGCGGTGAGCAGGCCGGCCACCAGCGAGACCAGGGCCGACAGCACGTAGCGCAGCACCAGCATCGGGCGCACTGGAATGCCGATGTTGCGCGCGGCGACCGGGTTGTCACCGGCGAAATAGACGTAGCGGCCCCATTTGGTGTAGCGCAGGAACAGGAAGAAGGCGAAAGCCAGCCCGGCGAAGACAAACACCTCGACCGGGATGTCGAGGAAACGCAGCCCGCCCAGAAGCTCGACCCAATGGCCGGGCGGCACCGGCACGGCGTCCTGCGTGATCAGTTGTGAACGCACATAGCCGAAGACGAAGGATGCGGTCGCCAGCGTCACGAAGATCGCCGGAACCTCGGCGTAGGCGACCAGGATTCCGTTCAACAGCCCGATGGCGAGAACGCCAGCGAGCACATAGGCGAAGGCCAGCCCGTCGGATGTTCCCGAATTCAGCAGTTGCAGATACCACGCGACCGACATCGCCATGATCGCCACCGCCGACAGGTCGATGCCCCTGCCGATAATGACGACCGCCATGCCAAGCGCCAATATGCCCAGCACCGAGACCGAGCGTACGATGGCAACGAGATTGTTCGAGTTGATAAACCCGGGCAGTCCGATGGCGGCGGCAATGAACAGCACAACCGCGATGGCAAAGACAATGCCCTCCTGGTTCAGGCTTCTCCAGTTTAGCCAGCCGGTCGCGTTCATTGCCCGCTTTCACCCGCGATGGCTACGCCCTGCTCCCTCTGCGGCCATCGGAACGAAAGCTAATCGGCTCAAGACCAATTCGTCAAATGAATCCGCGCATTGCAGGCCGGCTTGCGAGGAAATTCTGCGGTTGGACGCGCCGATTGGCGAGGCTGGCGCAATGCCAGGAACTCAAGCACTTTTGCAATTAACCGTGCCGATCGGAGCGCTCGCAAAAGTTTGTTCCACAACGAGCGAAGCAGGCAGAATTTATGTCCGCGATCGCCGCTGGATTCCCGCGTCAAATCCGCGAAACATGGCCCGAGACCTCGGCGCCGGCAGCGTTCGACAATGCGAGAAAGCGGAACGAGGCGACGAGACCGATTGCGCCGATCACCAGGAAGGCAAGGCGGAAGTCGACGAGATCGAGCGCTGCCGCGCCCCTGGCGATCTGTGACAGGTTGAGCAGCGCCGCCGCCACCGCCACGCCGAACAGCATCGCCACCTGCTGCAGCATGCTGGACAATGTCGCCGCCGAGCTGCGCTGCTGTGAGGCCACATCGGCGAAGGCCAGCGTGTTGAGCGCGGTGAACTGCATCGAGCGCGAAAGGCCGGCGATCAGCATCAGCACCACCACCAACGCTTGCGGCGTCTGCGGCGAAAGCGCCGCGCAGGCCATGATCGACAAGGAAGCGATCACCCCGTTGACGATCAGCACCGAACGGAAGCCGAAGCGCCTCAGCGTCGGCGTCGTCACCGCCTTCATGCCGAGATTGCCGAGGAAATAGGTCAGGATCATCATGCCCGCATCGACCGGGCTCAGGCCGAAGCCGACCTGGAACAAAAGCGGCAGCAGGAATGGCGTGGCGTTGATGGCGATCCGGAAGATCGTGCCGGCCGACAGCGTCGAGATGGCGAAGGTCTGCACCTTGAAAGCTGTGAGATCGAGCAGCGGATGGTTGGCGCGTCGCAGATGCCGCACCGCCAGCCAGCCGACCAAAATGCCCGTGCCGAGCAGTGCCACGGTCGGCAACACACCCTCCTGCGGATGCGCGATGCGCTCGAGGCCATAGAGCATCGCGGCGAGCCCCACCGAGGTCAGCAGGAAGCCCGGCCAGTCGAGCGGCTTGGCCCCAGCTTCGCGGTCCCCAGGAATGAAGCGGGCAACCAGCGCCAAACCGGCAACCCCAAGCGGAATGTTGATGAAGAAATTCCAGTGCCAGGAGAGATAAGTGGTGATGAAGCCGCCAAGCACCGGCCCGACCACCGGCGCAAACAGCGCCGGCCAGGTGATCAGCGCCGTGGCGTTGAGAAGCTCGGATTTCGGCGCGTTGCGCAGCACCAGGATGCGGCCGACCGGCGTCATCAGCGCGCTGCCCAGGCCCTGAACCGCGCGTGCGACGACGAACTCGGCCAGGTTCTGTGAGATGCCGCAAACGAGCGAGGCCAGCGTGAACAGGGCGATCGCCACGAGGAAGATGTTGCGCGCGCCAAAACGGTCGGCAAGCCAGCCGGACAGCGGCACGAACACCGCCATGGTCAGCATATAGACGGTGATGCCGATGCTCATCGCCACCGCCGGCACGCCGAAGGATTCTCCCATCTGCGGCAGCGAGGTCGAGATGATGGTCGAATCCAGAAGCTGCATGAAGAAGGCGACGGCGACGATCAGCGCCACCCGCCGGGCTTGCCGCGCCGCCGGCGCGGTTTCGGGCAAGGCTTTGTTTTCGGGAATGGCGGTCATGCGCAGAACTGTCCGAAGGGGAATCTTCTCCCGCTCCATCGGCAACCGCCCAATTGTCCGGCAAACCGATGACGCACCGGTTTCAACAGCATCTGGCCGGTGCCGTCCAGACCTAGTCCAACAAACTTTCGTGTGGCATCGCAGCCGGTTATGCGATGACTTGGCCCTGCCGCGAACCGGCCTTTTACGATCCGCGATGACGCTTCGTGCCGCTGCCGGGGCGTCTTATGCGGCTTCGATCTTCTCCAGGAACAGGCTGAGCTGGTCCGGGTCCATGTGCACGACGTGCCTGTCTTCGGGATAGGCCAGGCTGTTCACATCGGCGACATATTCGGAAAAGGCGGCGATGCGTTCGGCCTGCAGGCGATCGTATTCGGCGGCGAAATTGCGATAGACCTTGGAATGCCGAGGCATGTGGCCGCGGTTCTGGCCGAGGATGTCGTCGGCGAACAGATACTGCGCGTCACAGCCGGTGCCCGCTCCCATCGACAGCATGATCAGCGACGTGCGTTCCGAAATCGCCTTGGCCACCTCGACCGGCACCACTTCGATCTCGGCGCCGATCGCGCCGGCGGCCTCCAGTTGCTTCACCGCTTCGAACACCTGCATGGCGGTGTCGGCGGTCTTGCCGACGGCCTTGAAGCCGCCGGTCCAGGTGGCGCGTGACGGGATGAGGCCGACATGGCCGATTACCGGAATGGCATCGTCGGCCATCCGCTTGATGGTGGCGTACCCGGCGCTGCAGTAGACCGCATCGGCGCTGGCCTTGTAGAGCCGGAACGCCCAGCGGACGAAATCGTCGGCGGTGCCGATCTCGAAGAAATTCTCGCCCGGCATGGTGAACAGGCTGGGTGCCGCATCGCGGTATTGCGGATTGAGCACCAGCTCCGGCGGCACCGAGACGATATCGACGCCGGCGCGTTCGGCGGCCTCGGCCTCGTCCATCGTCAGCACGCGCAGCATGGTCAACTGCCGCTTGCCCTTCATGGCCCGCAGGTCTGCGACGGTCGGTCTTTTCCGGCTCATGGATTTTGGTCCCCTTTGCTACGTGACAGAAGGCCGGTCAGGCGATCTGGATCATCACCTTGCCAGCTTCGACCTTGACTGGATAGGTCGCGAGATTGACGCAAACGGGAGCGCCCTTCGCCTGGCCGGTCTTATAATTGA
Source organism: Mesorhizobium sp. M0663 (assembly GCF_040320585.1). Classification (NCBI taxonomy): domain Bacteria; kingdom Pseudomonadati; phylum Pseudomonadota; class Alphaproteobacteria; order Hyphomicrobiales; family Phyllobacteriaceae; genus Mesorhizobium; species Mesorhizobium sp. M0663. Next base: position 597,753 of record NZ_JAMYPX010000002.1, on the reverse strand, counting down.
AGCGGCCATTGTGCTTGGGGCATTCGATGATGTCGTCCATGACAAGCCCGTCGGCCAGATGCGCCTTCTCATGCGTACAAAACCCGTCGGTGGCGAAGAATTCATCGTCCGGCGAACGGTAAATCGCGAAGGTGCGGCCGCCATGGTCGAAGCGGATGACATCTTCCTCTTCGACATCGTCCACGGCGCACGCTTCGACCCAATCGGCCATTCTATATCTCTCCTGAAATTTTCTGCATGGCGCCGGTGCGGTGCCTATTCAGCCGCCGCCGACATGTTCACTTCGTGGAACTCGCCACGATAGGGCCTGGCCGTTGGCGGCAGTTCGCGCTTGAGGAAATGATCCTCGTATTTGAGCTGCCTGAGCAGGACAGGCCAGACCTCGCGATAGGCATGCCATATCGACGGGTTCGGCTCCGGCAGATCGTGCTTGATCAATTCATGCAGCTTGGGCAGCGCGTGATAGGGCACCATCGGAAACATGTGGTGCTCGACGTGGTAGTTCATGTTCCAGTAGATGAACCGGCTGATCGGGTTCATGTACACGGTACGGGTGTTGAGCCGGTGGTCGACGACGTTGTCGGCCAGACCGATGTGTTGCAGCAGGCCGGTCATCACCATGTGCCAGGTGCCGTAGAGGCGCGGCACGCCGATGAGCACCACCGGCACCCACGACTGCATGTAGAGGGCGAGTGCTATCGTGGCGATGTAGATGGCAATATGCCAGCGCGCCGCGATGACGGCCTTGTGCTGTTCCATCTCGGGAACGTAGCTTTTCTCGTCGGGCGTCAGCTTGCCGAGCGCCTGGCGTACCAGCGCCGGAAGCGAATAGCGAAAATCAAGGATGCCGGTGAAAGCCAGCGCCGCACGCAAAAGGTCCGGCGGGCGCATCACGGCGATCTCGGCGTCGCGGCCGACGATGATCGTGTCTGTATGGTGCCGGGCATGGCTCCAGCGCCAAGTCACCGGGTTGCGCATCAGCATGAAGCTGGCGATCTGGTAGACGACATCGTTCATCCAGCGCGTGCGGAAGGCAGTGCCATGGCCGCATTCGTGCCAGCGCGAGTCGCTGGAGGAGCCGTAGAGCACGCCGTAGACGAAGAAGAACGGCACGCACCACCAGGTGCCCCAGAAATAGATGGCGCCGGCGGCGGAGCCGAGGATGGCGACGATCCAGATGATCGTGTCGCGGATCGCCGGGCCGTCTGAGCGCTGCATCAGCTCCTTGATCGCCTTGCGAGGGACATCCGTGTGGTACCACTCCGCCGAGGCCAGTCCCGTCTCGATCGCCCTGCGCGTGCTTTCGCCGACCAGGCTGTAATCGCGCTTTACCGTGCCAGCCATTGTGACCTCCGATTCCCGATCTGCCGCGAGCCCTCCCCGCTCCGGCCGGAGCCAGCCTCCCAACTGGTGTCCCGTATCTTGTTCGCCATTATCACGACCTGCCTCCAAGAACAGGAAAACGGCCCGACGGCTGCGGGTAGTCCTCTCGCGGCTGCCTGGCGATTGCCGCGATCCGGCTCTCCGCATCGGCGATCTCGCCGGCGCCGTCGAGAACCCGGAACACGGCATCGTAGGAGCGGCTCTCGCCGTGCTCCAGCCAGATCATCTCGCCGCGTTCGCGCGCGGCCAGATTTCCCAGCACATGATGCGTCGAGGGCTCGATGCCAAGCGCGTACTGCCCGGCCTGGAAATTCTGCCATTGATAGGCGCAAGGCAACTGGTCCTTGCGCGTGACCACCTGCAAGCCGAGGCCGAGCCTGTCGTTGACCACCGCGACCGGCACTTCGCCGGCGCTGTCGGCGCCGAGCTCGTGCTGCCAGACCTGTTCCTTGAATCCCGGTTGCGGCGCCGGCACCGTGCGGTAGCCGACCTTCTGCACTTCATAGCGCTCGCCGGCATGGCCCGCCCAGACGACGTCGCGGATCGGCGCCAGGTAGCGCGATCCTTCGTCGAGCACCGGATGGCTGATATTGATGTGGTAGAAATACATATGCGGCGTACGGTTGAAACCGTGATTGACGACACGGTCCGAAAGCCGGATCTCGTTGCCGCCGACATCGGCCTCGATCCGCCGCAGCAGGTGCAGATCCTCGCCGAATACAGTCGATTGCTGAACGATGCCTTCGGCCCACAACACGCAGCGGTCGCCGTCCCAGGTCTCGCCATAGCCGGTCAGCCGCGCCGGGATGGTGCTGATGCGGCCGTGCAGCGAATGGCGCACCATCGTCTTCGGCGGGTAGTTGTAGGTATCGGCCGGTACTTCGTTCATGAACAATATATGGTCGAGGCCGCAGGTCAGCAGAAGGCCGGAAAACGACCGCGCCCACGCCAATCCCTCCTCGCCTTCATATTCGTGCAGGCCGGGATGGCGAAAACCGCTCGGCGAGTGCCAGCCGATCGCCTGGCCCCTGAAATCGCAATCGGCGATATCGAGCGCCCGGTCGACCAGCGCGGTGAAGCGCAGGCCGGAGCCGGTGCGGAATTCGAGCATGCGGATGCCGCGCTCGACGCCGTCGCCAAGCGTCATCAGCCGCACGCCGGCGAACTGCGACAGCATGCCCGAGCGTTCCGAGACCTGCCGGCGCGACAGCGTCTTGCCGTAAAGCTCTACCATGTGACGGCCAGTTCTTTCACTTTGCTCCCGTCCTTCACTTCGCTCTCGTCTCCTTGAGCAGGGCCGACATGTCGGCGCCGGTGATGATGCTTTCCACGGTCAGCAGATCGGTGCCGGCGACCGTCTGCTCGGCGACGATCTCGCCGCGGCGCATAACGATGATGCGGTCGGCGACCTGGAAGACGTGATGGATGTTGTGGGTGATCAAAAGCACCGAGTGGCCGGCGTCGCGCACTTCCTTGACGAAGCGCAGCACGCCGTGCGTTTCCTCGACGCCGAGATTGTTGGTCGGCTCGTCGAGGATGATGACCTTGGCGGCGAACTGCATGGCGCGGGAGATGGCGATCGACTGACGCTCGCCGCCTGACAGCGTGCTAACCAGCGCATCGGCGTCGAGTTTCTTCGAGATGCCGACGCGCTTCAATAGAGCCGACGCAGCATCGCGCAATCGAGCGAGATCGAGCGGCGCGAACACGCCAAGCCATTTGAGATTGACCGGCTCGCGGCCAAGGAAAAGATTGCGCGCGATGCTGAGATCGGGAGCCAGCGAGGTGTCCTGGTGGATGGTCTCGATGCCGAGATCCATCGCGTCGCGCGTCGAGCGGATGGAGACCTTCTGGCCGCGCACATAGATGTCGCCGCGATCGACGGGAAAGACCCCGGAGATCGCCTTGATTAATGTCGATTTGCCGGCGCCGTTGTCGCCGAGCAAGGCCACCACTTCGCCCTCGTTGAGCGTGAAGGAGGCGCTCTTCAGGGCGCGGACGCTGCCGAAGGATTTTTGCAAATTCTGCAGCCGAAGCACTTCCATGATCAGCTCCTGGCGGCGTTCTTCTGCAGCAAAGCGTGCAGGATGAGCATGGCAAGGATGATGACGCCGACGAAGATGTTATAGGCGAGCCCGGGCACGCCGATCAGCACGATGCCGTTGCGGATGCTGCGCAGCATCAGCGCGCCGACGATGGTGCCTAGGATGGTGCCGCGCCCACCGGTCAGCGCAGTGCCGCCGACCACCACCATGGCGATCACTTCGAGCTCGTAGCCGGTGCCGGCCACCGGCGAGGCGGCAGAGATGCGGAAGGCGCTGATCATGCCGGCGAGACCGGCCAGCACCGAGGTCAGGATGAACAGCCAGATCTTGACCGCATCGGCCGGCACGCCGCGCGCCACGGCAGCGTTACGGTTCGAGCCGATAGCGCTGATCCAGTTGCCGAGCTTGGCGTAGTGCAGCACATAGATCGCCAGTAGCGACAGGCCGATGAACCACCAAAGCGAGGTATAGAAACGGAACGTTCCGATATTGAAGCTGCCGGCCAGCAGCGTCACGAAGAAGCCTGGCTGGTTCCAGGATTTCAGCGGAAAGCCTTGGGTGATGTAAAGCGCTGCCCCACGCACGACGAGCAACATCGACAGTGTCACCAGGAAGGACGAGATCCCGATCTTGGTGACGATCAGGCCGTTGATCGCACCGATCGCTATGCAGAGCAGCAGGCCGGCCAACAGCGCGACGCCAATATCAAACCCGCCGTTCTGCACCAGCAGCATGACGACGACCGGCGCCAGCCCGAACACGGCACCGACCGAAAGGTCGAACTCGCCCGCCGTCAGAAGCAGCGTCATGCCGAGCGCGATGATGCCGAGCTCGGGCAGGAACGCCATCATGTTGGAGATGTTGAGCGGCGACAGGAAATTCGCGTCGGCGATCGCGAACACCGCCAGCAGGACGATCAGGATGACGAGCGAAGAGAACTGCGGCGAGCGCATCAGGCTCGACCTGCGTTTGGCACGCGGCATTTCCTCTTCTGCGGCAATTGTCATGACAGTTCGAACCATACGCCAGGGTGACGCTCGCCGCCTGCGCGGCGAGCGTCAGTTTCAATCATTTGTTGTAGAGTTTCAGGATCGGTTCGACGCTCGAGGCGTCGTAGAGGCTGAACGTGTGAATGTCGTAGCCGATCGGTTCGCCCGCGGCGGCGAGACCGAGCAGCGCCACCGGCATGAAGCCCTGCGCCGATGGGAACTGCCAGGCAGCCGCGTTGATGAAGCCGGACTTGACTGACTCGGCGGTTTCCTTCGAATTGCCCCAGCCGACGACCGGAATCTTGCCGGCCGGCACGCCGGCGCCGTCGAACACCCGCTTGACGCTGGCCGCGACGGAATCGCCGAGCGCGATGATTGCCGGCGGATTGTTGGCAACCATGTAGTCGGTCATCTTGGCGATGATGCCGGCCGGATCGGTGCCGCAATCGACCACGTCATATTTGATGCCGAGCGGATCGAAGACGCTGGCAATGCCTTCGGTCTCGAGCTGCTGGTAGCTGGCGCCCGGCACTTCGACCGGCAGGAACACTTTGTCGCCCTGCTTCACCATCTTGTGGTCGACCAGATATTTCGCCCAGATGACACCGGCTTCCTTAAGGTCGGCGCCGACATAGGCCTGCCGGCCGGTTGCCGGATCGTCGGTATTGAAGAACACGATCGGGATGCCGGCCGCCTTGGCTGCCTTGACCTCCTCGGTCCACAGGCCGGGCTGCGCCGAGGTCGTGGCGATGCCGTCCGGTTTGGCGGCGAGTGCCGAGTTGAAGGCTTCCTTCTGCGCCGCCATGTCGCCGCCGCTGAACGAGATCTTGCAGGTCACCTTGAGCTGGTCGCAGGCCTTGGTGGCGCCGGCATTCCAGTCGATCCAGAAGGCATCCGACGGGCCGCCATGCGACAGCAGGTAGAACGTCTTCTGGGCGTCCTGCGCCAGCGCCGGCGTACCCAGCGCAACACCGGCGAGAACCGTCGCCGCGGCAGCGATTTTCAACGCGAATTTCAACATTTCTCTTCCTCCCTTGTTTCGTAGCCGAACCGCGCCATCACAGTCCGTTGGCGCGGAATTTTCCGTCGAGGAATTTCTTGGCACGGGGCACGTCGTCTTCCGAAAGATGCTCGATGATGACCGGGATGTTCGGATGCTTTTCGGCCAGCCGCTTGAGATAGAGGTCGTAATTCAGCGAACCGAGGCCGGGCGCCGGCAGCTCGATCTCGCCGACGCCGCGGAAGGTGTGGCTCTCCAGCGCGTCCTCGTCGCCGATGTCTGCGTGCTTTTCCGACTTGTCGCCGCCGGAACGCTTGACGTCCTTGGCGTGGGCAATCTTGATCTTGTCGGTCAATGTGTCGAACACCTGGTTCAGGATCTGGTCCATCCTGTCGATGTTGTGCGTTTCGAAATAGTTGGTCGGGTCCATCAGCAGGCCGAGGCCTGGGTGGTCGATCTGCGCGAACATCCTCACCGTCTCTTCGACCGAACCGACGACATTGTTGACATAGGTTTCGAGCAGGAAGACTGCGCCGTGGTCATAGGCGGTCTGGGCAAGGTCGGCGATGACCTTGCGGCATTCCTCAAAACCTTCCTCGGTCTTGTTCTTCGGGTGATGCACCCAGTCGGACTCGGTGTTGTAGGTACCGGTTTCCGAGATCACGTAAGGGGTGCCGAAATGGCGTGCGTTGCGGATGATCTCCTTCAAATAGCCGACGCGCCGCTCGCGCTCGCCCAGGTCCGGATGGATGATGTTGGTGTAGCCCGACACACAGCAGATCGGCAGATTGTGGTCGCGGAACGTATCGCGGACAGTCTTGGCCTTGTCCTTGGTGATCTGTCCGGCGGAAAGGTCGATATCCCTGAAATGCAGGTCGAGCTGCACGGTGTTGAAATCGAGCGCACGGATCTTCTGCGCGGTTTCCTTGAGGCCATACGGGAAATAACCCGTGAAAATACCTGCCTGCATCATGGTGTGAAGTCCTCCCTGTAAGTGATTCAGTCGTCCGGTGTTTCAGTTGATCGAGATTTCGGAAAGCTTGACGGTCCGGCCCTTGTCGATGGAGCGGTAGCCGGCTTCGACCAGCGCCATGGTCTTGACGTTGTCGGCGACGGACAGCGCCGGCGGCTCGCCCGTCTTGACCGCGTGCTGGAGCTGCTCCATGACGCCGATGAAGGCATGCGGGAACCACATCGTGTCCCAGCTGGGCGTCACCCATTCACCACCGGTGGTCTCGGTCGAGGCATAGGTCAGCGTCGAGGCAGAACCTGTCGGCCAGCCGATGGTGCCCTTGGCGACGCCCTTGGTGCCGTCGACGCGCCAGTTGATGTGCTGGTCGTCCTTGTAGCCCTCCTGGCGCGGACCGGACCAGACATCCTCAAGCGATACGGCGAGCACGCCCGACGGGAACTTTATCGTCGACACGGTGATGCCGTCCGAATGATCGAAGCGGGTGCGCGGATCCTTGCGGGTCAGGGTGGTGATCTCCAAGGGATCGCCGAACAGGAAGCGCAATACGTCGAGATGGTGGACGCTCATATTGGCGAGCGTCAGCCGGTCATAGTCCTCGAGGAAGCTCTGCCAGTGCGGGATCGCATGCATGTCGATCTGGGCGAAAACGATGTCGCCGAGCGCGCCGCTGTCGATGATCTGCTTCAAGACGCGCATCGACTGGTCGTAACGCATGTTCTGGTTGACCGAGAGGATCTTGCCTGCCTTGGCCGCCTCGTCGCGAAGTTTGACGGCCTCTTCAAGGGACAGCGCCAATGGCTTCTGCGCCAGGATCGCCTTGATATGTGCCTGCTTCAGAGCATGACGGATCAGTGCCGGCTGCTTGTCCGGCGGAAAGGCAAGGTCGATGATCTCGACGTTCTTGTCCTCGATGAGCTGTTCCGGCGTGTCGTGGACGGTTGGGATATCCCAGCGTTTGGCGACTTTCTCGGCGCTGGCCTTGGTCCGCGAGGCAATCGCCACCACCGGGAAACCGGCTTCCTTGTAGGCGGCAAGGTGACATTCGGCCATGATCATGCCGGCGCCGACGCAGCCGATCCTGTATTCCCTGGTGCGGACTTTAACGTCCGGCTCGAAGCCGTTGCCCACCATTTCTTGGCTTGCCATATGTTCCTCCCGAAGCTCGTTCCTTGCAGCCGCCGTCATCGTGCCAAGGCTCCCCCGCTCTGTCCGAAATAATGCACCCTGCCCGGCTCGCAGGATATCACTACCATCGCGTCCGGCCTGATGTCCGGCTGGCCGCGTAACAGCGCCCGCAGACGCGTCTTTCCGGCGGCGAGCGTCACAACGGTGTAGCCGCCGAGCGGCTCGACCTCGAACACTCGCGCCGGGCGGCCCGCGCCCCCCTCCGGCATTCCACCCGACCAAGACCTGACCTTGATGTCTTCCGGCCTGAGCCCGATCTCGACGGCATCGGCCGGCGCAGCCTTGTCCGCGACGCGGATCGTGCCTTCCGCCGCCTCCACGCCTTCCGCGCCGTGCACCGACTTCAATATATTCATCATCGGCGACCCGAGCAGCCGCGCCACATAGGTGCTGGCCGGCCGGTCATAGATCTCGGCCGGCGCGCCGATCTGCCTGATCTTGCCGTTCTCCAGAATGGCCATTCGGTCGGCGACCGACATCGCTTCTTCCTGGTCGTGCGTGACATAGATCAGCGTCTTGCCGAGCTCGCGCTGGATGCGCTTGAGCTCGACCCGCGTCTCCTCGCGCAGCCGGGCGTCGAGCGCCGAAATCGGGTCGTCCATCAGATAGGCGGCGGGATCCCGCACCAGCGCGCGGGCAATCGCCACGCGCTGCCGCTCACCTCCGGAAAGCTGTGCCGGCGGCTTGTGCAGGATATGGCCGATATGCAGCTTGGCCGCGACATCGGCGACGCGCTTTTCGATCTCGGCTTCGGCGACCCGGCGTTCGACCAGCGGAAAGCGGATGTTGTCGCGCGCGCTCATATGCGGAAACAGCGCCAAATTCTGGAACACCATGGCGACGTTGCGCTCGGCCGGCGACACCGTGTTGACCGGCTTTCCGCCGATCAGGATCTCGCCCGCGTCCGGGGTTTCCAGCCCGAGCACCAGGCGCAGTATCGTCGACTTGCCCGACAGCGGCGGCCCGAAGAAGCAGAAGAACTCGTTGTCGTTCACCGCGAACGACGCATCGTCGACGGCCAGCGTGCCGCCATAGCGTTTTGTCACATTACGGAAAACGATGTCGGCCATCTCAACCTGCTCTCAATGCAAGACCGGAGGCGGCGTCGAAGACGCGCACCGCCTCCGCCGCAGGCGCGACGACGGCTGTCTGCCCGATCGCCAGCCCGACATCATTGTCGAACACCGCCTTCACCGCAGTCTCGCCGTCGCCAAGGTGGATGATGGTGCGCGCACCGATCCGCTCGACGAAACTCACCGGCATGGACAGGCCACGGCCACCTTCAGCCAGCGTCACCTGCTCCGGTCGAAAGCCATAAAACACCTCGCCGCGCATCCTGCGTACGGCATCTGCGATCTCGACCGGCAGCGGCGGTGTCACGCCGAGCGGGCCGAGATCGATGACCAGACCACGGTCGCTTTCCGCCGGCCTGCCCTTGAGCAGGTTCATGCCCGGCGCGCCGATAAAGCGGGCGACGAAGACATTGGCCGGATTGTTATAGACCTCGAGCGGCGTGCCGACCTGCTGCAGCACGCCGTGGTCCATCACCGCGATGCGGTCGGCCATGGTCATTGCTTCAAGCTGATCGTGGGTGACGTAGACCATGGTCTGCCGGAACTGCCGCTGCAACTGCTTCAGTTCGGTCCGCATCACTGCCCGGAAGGCGGCGTCGACATTGGAAAGCGGCTCGTCGAGCAGGAAGATCGCCGGCTCCATGATCGCCGAACGGCCGATCGCCACCCGCTGCAATATGTTGACCGACAGTCTGTCCGCCTTGCGGTCGAGCAGCGGCGTCAGTTGCAGCATCTCGGCAATGGCGCCGACACGGCGGCCGATCTCGGCCTTTGGTGCGCCGCGCATTTTCGGCCCGTAGGCGAGGTTCTGCCGCACGCTCATATGAGTGAAGATCGCATAGTTCTGGAAGACGAAGCCGACGCCGCGCCGCCCCATCGGCACGCCGGCCATGTCGCGCTCGCCAAACAGGATCTTGCCGCTGGTCGGCCCTTCCATGCCGGCGATCATATTCATCGTCGTCGACTTGCCGCAGCCAGACGGCCCGAGCAGCGCCATGAACTCGCCGTCGGCAATGGCCAGGTCCATCGTCTTCAGCGCGGTGAAGTCGCCGAATTTCTTGACCAGGTTCTGCAGGTGGATGGTGCTCATGCCGCCACCTCGCGTACCCGGGCCATGCGTTTCATTGCAAACACCGCAGCGATGGACAGCACGATCAGTATGGCCAGCGCGATTGCCGCCACATAGCCCCAGATCAGGTCCTGGGTGGTGAGCTTGTAGATGTAGACGGAGATGGTTTCGGTAGCGACGCCGGGACCGCCCCCGGTCATGATGTAAAGCGTGTCGAATATCTTGAAGTTCTCGATCACCCTGATCGCCAGCGCGATGATGATGATCGTCTTCATCTTCGGCAGCACGATGGTTACGAAGCGCTGCCACGGGTTGGCGCCGAGCAGCGTCGCCGCCTTGATCTGGTCGTCGGGCACGCCGACCAGGCCGGCAAGCAGGATCAGGAACATCAGCGGCGTCCACTGCCAGATGTCGGCGACCATGACGGCGATGAGCGCCAGCGTCGGGTCCGACAGCCAGGCGATGGTGACGGGAAAGCCTGAGATCGCCGACAGGATGTCGTTGACCGGGCCGCCTGACTGAAACAGCATGAAGAACATGTAGCCGGCTACCGCCGGCACCACCATCATCGGCATCAAGAGGATCGAGTAGAAGATCCGCTTGCCGGGGAACTCGTCGGCAAACAGTGTCGCGAGCGCCAAGCCGAGCAGGAACTCCGCCGGCACGCAGACGATCATGACGATGGCCGTGCGCTTCAGCGCACTCCAGAAGCGCGCATCGGCGGCAAGGTCGGTGTAGTTGGCGAAACTGTTCCACATCGACCAGGCGTTCCACCAGCCGGTGCCCGACAGCGGCGACCAGTCGGTCAGGCTGATGTAGAGCTGCATCAGGAGCGGGAAGACGGCGATGAACAGCACCAGGATCTGCGCCGGCAGCGTCAGCCGGAAGCCGAGCTTTGCGCCCTCGTCCGGCAGCACCGACGCCGCTTTGGAGGCTTGCATGTCGCCCTCCGAAATCGTCGCAGTCACCGCGCTCATTGCTTGAGCGCCCCGAAGGTCAGTCCGCGCACCAGATGGCGCTGGATGGCGATGCCCATGATGACAGGCGGCACTGCCGCTATCAGGCCGAGGGCTGCCTTGGCGCCGTAGAGCTGTCCGGTCATCGATGAGGACAGCGAGGCCATGTAGACGGGGACCGTCACCCATTCGCGCGTCGTCAGAAGCAATGCAATCAGATAGTCCGACCAGTTGAGGATGAAGACGAACAGCGCAGCACTGGCCAGCGGCGCGCGCATCATCGGCAGCGTGATGCGGGTGAAGACGCGCCACCGCGAGCAGCCCTCGACCAGCGCCGCTTCCTCGATCTCGCGCGGCATGTCGTCGAAGAAGGTCTTCATCAGCCAGAAGGCGAAAGGCAGCGTGACGATGCCGTAGATCAACGACAGCCCCCACCAGCTGTCGGTGAAATTGAGGAAGGCCCACATGATCATCACCGGGGTCATGACCGCCATTGGCGGAAACAGGCGAAGCTGAATCAGCGCCAGCGGCAGGTTCTGGCCCGAGCCGAAGCGCGACAGACCGTAGGCCGCCGCGGTGCCCGCCGACATGGCGATTGCCGTGCCGAATGTGGCCGACAGCAGCGATGACAGGATCGGCTTCAAAGCTGTGCGGTCGAGCGCGACGATCAGATTGTTGGTCGATTCACCGAAGACGAAGCGGAAATTGCTGAGTGTCGGGTTCTTCGGCCACCAGGTCAGGTCGGCGCCGGTCGCCGACCATTCGGCGATCGGCTTGAACGCCATCGACACCATCCACAGGATCGGCACCAGCGTCACCGCCATCGCCGCAAGGATCGCGGCATAGCGGAATATCTCGAAAGGAACTGAACGCTTCATCTTGCGGCTTTGCTGGGTCCTTCGTTGCCGAGGGGAAGAGCGACCGCTCCTCCCCTTCTTGGTAAGATCCTGCGACGATCAGGCGATCGGATCGAGGACGGTCGGCCAGGCCTCCTTGTTGGTCTTGATGGCTTCGAGAAGCTTCTCCTCGCCGGTGCGGCGGGCAATCTTCTTCCACTCGGCCTCGGTGTCGGCCATCGCCTGCTCGGCTGTCTTGGCCTTGGTCAGCGCGGCGACGAGGTTCTCGTCCAGCGCGTTGTGGAAGGCGGTGGCGCCGGGATAGTTGATGGTGGGCACGGTGCGGGCGACCGTCTCTCGCACCACGTCCATGTGGTAGGCGTGATAGGTCTGGCGAACCAGCGGATCCGAGAAATCCGATAGCCGGAACGGATCGAAGTAGCCGCCCGGATTGGCAGTCATCCAGGCGTAGATGCGGCTTGAGCCCAGCCACTGCAGGAACAGGTAGCAGGCCTCCGGATTCTTGGCTTGCGAGGACACCGACGCCGACAGATTGAGCCACAGCACCGACCGGCTGACCAGCTTGCCGTCGATTTCGCGGCCGGGCGGCAGCATCGAGCCGATCTTGCCGGTGACAGCTGAATCCTTGTTGCCGGCATTGTCGAGGAATTTCGGCAGATTGGAGAAGGCGCAGGTCATGGCCGCACCGCCCTTGGCGAAATTGCCGTACTGCTCCGGCCAGCCCCAGGAGATCGCGTCCGGCGAATGGTGCGAAAGCGAAGCGATGTACTCGCTGGTCGCCGCGATACCTTGCTCAGAATTGATCAGCGGCTTGCCGGTATCGTCGAACAAGAACTGATTGGGCGAAGCCATTGAGACATAACGCTGATACCAGTTGGTGTAGCCCCAGCCCTGGTTGCGCAGATCGGTCGAGCCGAACAGGCCCTTGTCCGGGCGCTGGAAGAAGGCCGCGATCTCGTCATGCTGCTTCCAGGTCTTCGGCGCCGCCAGTTCATAGCCGTATTTGTCGGAGAAGGCCTTCTTCTCGTTTGCGTCGCCGAACAGATCGGTACGGTAGACCCATGTCTGGAAGTCGCCATCCAGCGACACGCCGTAGGTCGAGCCGCGATACTGGTTGAGCAGCGAGACGCCCTTGGCGCCGTCGACATAGCCGCGCTCGGGATCGTCCCATTCCGGCTTGTATTGCGCGACGAAGTCGTCGAGCTTGAGGATGCCGCCGGTTTCGGCGAGGTCGCCAAGGCGGTTCCATTCGACCGCGTAGATGTCATATGCCCCACCCTTGGTGGAGATGTCCTGCATCGTCTTGGTGAATTCCTGGCCGTTTGGCACACCGACGATTTCCAACGGAATGCCGGTTTCCTTCTCCCAGAGATCCTTGATCGACGGCGCGCCGGCCGGAAACGGCTGGGTCAACTGGCCGATCGAGCCGTCGGACAGGCCAAGTACGATCTTGGCCGGCGCCTTGCCGGCGCCCTTCATCGCCTTGGCCGCCTCGATGGCGCGGCCCTCGGGCGTGTCGGCGCCATACTGGTAGCGCTCCGAGCCGTCGAAGCCCGTCGGGCCACCGATCATGCCGGGCGCCAGGGCATCGGCCGCATAGGCACGGCTTGGGCGAATGAATTTCGGTGCAATACCTGCGGCGGCAACAAGGACTGCCGCCTTTCCACCGGACGCCAGCAAACGGCGCCGCGACACGCGGATCAAATTCGACATTGGAACTCCTCCCTCAGGGCCTTGTTCCTCCACGGCCCTTATGATGGATATTGACGGCACTATACGAAGGCTGTCAACATCATAAATAATCAATACACCTCATAACATCTCATGGGAGGGGAAGAATGGCGTTTGTAAAGGCTCTCATACTGAAGCCGGTGCTTGAATTTGAGGGAGCCCGGCTGCCCACCTCCCCGCTTTGGTCTGCTTGGGCATTTTGGTGTAGCGCGGCGGCTTGCGCATCGGCCAAGGCCGGTTACATCATTTCCCATCAGAATCGCGGACGGCGATGAAGCCGCTCTCCGACGGTGGACCCATGAAATGCGTGATCTCGATGCGCCCCTGGCGCGTTTTGGAATGAGGTGATCGACAGTGCGGTCCACCCTGACAGACATAGCCCGGGAGGCCGGCGTTTCGGCCGCCACGGTCGACCGTGTGCTCAACAACCGCGCCGGGGTTCGGGCGCGCACCCGCGAGGTCGTGCTCGAAACGGCACAGCGGCTTGGCTATATCGCTGAAAATTCGAACAATCCGAACCAGCGCAACGCGGTTACTGGCGAGGTCATACGGCTGGATTTCGCCCTGCCCGCCGGCACCAATTCCTTCATCAAGATGCTGCACCGCCAGATCGAGGCGCAGGCGCAGGCGCGGCCGGACCTCGACGTCCGCGTCGCTACCATCGAAGGCTTCAATCCGGACCGGCTTGCGCGTCTGCTGCAGGAACTGCACGGGCAGACGCAAGGCGTCGGTGTGATCGCGCTCGACCATCCGACGGTCCGCGAGGCGATCCGCTCGCTTTCGGCCAGCGGCGTCAGGGTCGTCACCATCGCTTCCGACATCCTGCATGTGCCGCGGGTTGCCTATATCGGCATCGACAACCGCGCCGCCGGCCGGCTCGCCGGCTACCTTCTCAACCGCTTCATGGGTGCCGGGCGTCCGGGCAAGGTCGCGCTGTTCGCCGGTTCGCTCTCCTACCGCGGCCACGAGGAGCGCGAGATGGGCTTCCGCCACATACTGGCGGAAGAATCGCCCAATCTGCAGATCGTCGAGATGCGCGAGATGCTCGACGACCGGGAGAAGGCCTATTCGGAGGCCTCCGCCCTGCTGGACCGGCACCCGGACCTAGCCGCCATCTACAATGTCGGCGCCGGCAACACCGGCATCGCCCGCGCGCTAAGGGAACGCGGGCGTGCACTGTCAACGGTCTTTCTCGGCCATGAGGTAACGGAGGGCACCAAGGAGCTCTTGCTCGACGGCACGCTCGACGCGGTCATCGACCAGAACCCGCGCGTCGAAGCCCGCGAAGCGCTCAACACCTTGACCCATGCGGTCAGGGGCTTGCCTTACGAACTGCACCAGCCACGGCTGCAAGTGATCTTCAGGGAAAGCATCCCGGAGATCTGAAAGAAGGGCCGAAGCCGATCATAGATGCGCCGCCCAATACGAACAGCGCCTTCGTCTCCGCCGCCGGCGACGACCGTCTCGGCGGCCAGTGCCTTGAACCCGCAAGACGGCGCAAGGACAGACACGCCATCGGCAGCATAACCGTCATGCTGCCCGATCGAAACCAGCGCATGTGCCCGCGCCCGCTATCACTGCCGACCATGCCATTTCGCTCCTGTGGGTAAGGTTGCTCGCATGGCCGACCGGTTCGGCATTCGGCTGGTTCGCGGCCGAAGCGGCAGCCGCCACGACGGTGCGCGAACACTGGCGCGGCACGCTGGCGCTCGGCCGCAACGAAACACTGGCGGCAGCCTACTGGCGGCGGGGCGCGGCGGGACTGATGGCCGGCTAGAGCTTGCTCACCATCGCTTGCGCATCTTCGCCCAGACCGATTGCGATCCGGTCGCCGGAGACAATGCCTGACATGTCGCAGACAACCAGCGGCATGCTGATTTCGTAGAGGAATTCGGCAACGATGGCGCCGACGGCAAGGATCGGGTCCGGCCGCTCCAGGATAATGCCGGCCGGCGCCGTGCCTCTGCGGATCGCTTCGGCCAGAACCGAAGACGAGGACGACGACCCTCGCCCGCTCGGCATCACCAGGATCTTGCCGGCGATATTGCCGCCCAGGTCCGGATGCGAATGGTCGATGATGTCGCCTGTTTCGACGTCGATCCCGCCCCAGAAGCTGAGCGCCTGCGAAAGCACCAGCGCTGGGCCTTGTGCCGAGCCGGAAAGGTGGAATGTACCGGTTCTGGCCGGCGTCTTCATGGCGCGCCTCGCACGACGCGGCCGGCCGCAGCCGAGCGGACGCAGTCTTCCATGTCACCGAAGGCCACCGAGACACCGATATTGCCAGGTGCGTAATGCGCCCATTTGCCCGAATTGGTCATCACCACGCCATCGAGACGCTCGAGGATCGACGTGACATAGGTGCAGGTGTCGGTGACCGGAACGAGGCCGAAGGCTTCCATGCCGGCCAGTGCGCCTTCGTCCTGCAGCCGCGTCAGCGTCGCGCGCCCTGTGTTGACATAGATTGGGACACCCTTGCCTGGACCGACTTCGCGCAGCAGCGGCAACAGGCGCATCCACTCGTCATAGGAGAAATGCGGCGTGCCTAACGACACGGCTGCAAGCTGCACGCCGTCGGGGACGCTCGACAGCCTGGCCAGCGCATGGTGGATGTCAGCGCGAGAGATTCGGATTTTTTCCTCCGGCGCCAGGCCGTGCAACGCCTCATCCGGCGTCTTCGCCTCCGGCGTGATGCCGACGGCATGAAACAGCGCCACGGCACCCGTCGTTGCCGCCGCCGCCCCCAGCGCCTTCAATTGGTCCTCGTCGCGCGGCTGCGGCAGGCCCGATATGACAGGGATGCGGTCGCGAGCCCTTTGCCCGATGATCAGCCCGACGCCGACAAACAGAGCGTCGCTTGGCTCGAAAGCAGCGTCAGTCAGCTCGAACAGGACCTGGCCTCGTCGATTTTCACTCAGGTGCAGCCCCCATGCTGGCGCGCGCCCGGTCATTGCGCAGCACAAATCGATAAAATCGCCATAGCGGTTGGTCCGCGCGCCGATCACCGAATTGGCAAAGACGATGGCGTTGGATTCACCCCAGGCGACCTGCTCGTCGAACCTTGGCCGGAACCGGGTCTGATAGGGTGCGCAGGTGAAGGTCGCCTGGCAGCCGAGTTCCAGATGCGCCTTCATCAGGCGTCGCGCTGGCGTTTCTTGCGACACCGGCATCTTCACCAATCCGGGATGGATGAGGTCGAACGAACCGACATTCAGCGTCGTCGGCACCCGAACGCGGCCGCCGCCCTCGATCAGCCTTTCGACGAAATCGAGGCTGGCCTGGCCGTGATAGAGGCAGCCGTCGATATGGGCACCGGCAATGTCCAGCAACTTGCGCGCGCCGACCGCCTTCGAAAAGGCAACCAGGATCTTCATGGCGGCAGCCGCTGCCGAGCCTTGCTCGCCATGCAGCATCGACTGGTCGCCGCCCGTCAATTCCAGCGTCATCGGCAAAATTCCCGAGCCCACACCATGCCGATCAAGCACTCCCTGATTGCGGAGCGTCTGGCAAGACAGAGCTTTGGATCTCTTCTACTTCGCAGCGATCAGCAGACCAGACGTTCACAGCTCATCGCGAAGCCAGAGAGACGCGAAGCACGGTCGGAGAGCGGGCGATCCGCGACGGAAACGGCGCTATTCCTTCTGGGGCACCCCGTCGACTGCCCCATCGCCATCTGCAGAATGCGGCAGGATGCCGAAGTCGCGCGACTTGGTCCCGTGCGCCGCCGTCAGGAAACCATCGGCTGTGAGGCCTCGCCTCAAAAGTTCCCGTATCGCGGCCGACCGGCTCGGCATGCGCTTGTCGAAGCGCCAGTTCTCCAACGCCGCCAGTTCATCGACGGTCAGCATGATCTGCAATCGTTCCGGGCGTTCCAGTTCGGACATCTCGGCCTCCAGTCATACCAGCCTAAATGCAGCTGAGTTAGTATGTTCCTAATTTTCTGTAGAGTTAGGTACGTGAACAGAATGCGTCAAGGCCTTCAGATCAGCGAGTCATGCAGAAGTCCGATGAAGCGGATCAAGCATCAAATGGACAATCAACAAAATACGATAACTATTTGACATAAAACGAGTTTTTAAGGAATTTCGCTTGCCAATCGCGAATCCTGGGCGCATCGTAGAACACAAGGGACAAACCGCTCCTGAAGGGAAGGTTTTCCATGCGCTACGGATTTTCGGTTCGCCTGCACGAAGACGTCAGTTCCCGAGTTCGGGCTACATTGCGGTCCGGGATTTCCATCAATCTGACTGCTGTCGCCGAAGCCGCGCGACTGCAGAACCTCGCCGAGAATGTTGCGCGCGAAGACATCGAATGGCTCGTCATGCAAGCAGCCCAGCTCTACGGGGCGGCTATCGAGTTCGATGGCTTCGCGGAAACCGATCTGGCGGAGTTTGCGTGCCCTCAGCTGATGCAAAGCAGCCCCGCCGTGGGCTGGGATTCCCTGGAAGACGGAGCTTCCGCTTCGCCGGATCCTGGCCGTCAGACACACTGAGCGCGTGCTCTTGTGAGCCCCGCGCCATGCTGCCGCCACGTGCAAGGCGGTAAGTAGCCCGCCATTGGGATGGCGGGCTTGGCGCCGACGAATCTCGCGCCTGAATATGAGCTCTGCACTGGCAGGCACGAGGAATGGCTGTTGCCATTGCCTTGGGCAGGGCAGTTCCGCCGTGACCGGACCGATCCGGACAAGGCGGGGCGATTATGTACTTTACAAACAGGGAGGTCTGAAGACGCGGGTAGCCCCCTCTTCGGGGTCGATCACCAACACAACGTTTTCTGGGTTTTGCCAAGGCAGCGACATCACGTAGGCCGCAAAGTCGTCTTCGGAGAAATGGTTGAAGCCGCCGCCAGCTACAAACATTTGCGGATGCTTGCTGCCGCCAAAGCTAGCCTCGACGCTGTTAAGTTGTTGGAAGGGGCCGGCGCGCTCCGCTAGCCACTCCTGTATGCGCTCGAAAAGAACGGGCTGACCGTTCGGGCTCGAACAATCTTCAGCAATAGATGTACAAAGCACCACACCGCTGACGACGCTCATCGTGCCTTCTTGCCCTTCGGCTTTTGCTTGTGGTCAGCCGGGGTACGCGCCAGCTTGCCCATTAGGGCATCGGCATCGGATTTCCCTTCGTCCGCTTCAATCTCGCGCGCCTTCTCTATGAACGCGCGCGACTGTGTTGCGTCATCCCGCTTTGCGGACTTGTGCTTCGCGGTCATTGGGCGCCCTCAAATATATCGTGCTGCGGCTTAGGTGGCTTAGGCGTTGGTTTTGGAGGGCAGATTTTCAGCGGCTTGCCATCAGCGCGGTTCACCTTACCGTCCAGCTTGAGCAAATCGGCGCCATCGAACGTGTGCATCTCATCGACGTTCAAGGCCAGCTCCGTTGCCAAATGGATGCCATCGGAGGGCTTCTTGCATTCGGTGTGATGTCTCATAAGCCTTCGACAGGCGACACCAATCTTTTCGTCAACGACGACCGCGCGAATCCATTTTTGCCGCAGCAACAATTCGATTTGCTTATCGCCATCCTCAGAAAGCGGCTTGCCGGCGTCCTCGCACTTCGCCTTGAAGACCTCCGCAAAGGTGAAGAATGACGTGTAGATCAGTACGTCGCCGGCTTCGGCTTCCTTCCACACTGCGGCACAATTATTCAGCTTGCCCGGCTCCTGGTTTATGAGGCCGAGAAACGTACAGGAATCCCAATACACTCTTTTAGCCAAGCCGCCCTTCGTGCAATTGCTCTAAATATTCGTGAGGGTCCATCCCCGCCGTAAAATCAGGATCAAGTATCGCTTCCAAATTCACAAGAGGGGCAAACTCAATTTCCCGCACTTCGACCGCGTCTATGGTCTGCAATTTTCCGCCGGCGATGTAGTTGAGCCGCCCATGTACCCCAAGGGTTTTTCCCTTCCAAATATCGCTCATGGAATGCTCGTCACCGAACCTTTCGATTAGGTCTCTGGAAAGAGTGCACCAGATGAAGCCATACATTTCGTTTTTGATCTGGATAGCCTCTCTATTGCGATAGCGACCAGCCGCAAGCATCACGCCTTCAATCTCGCCGAACGACTGTCGCGGCACTAGATCTTGCTCGAAATCCATCACGTTGAAAGCATCAAGCGTGTTGATACCGGCTTTCGCCTGATCGGGCGTGATCGAGATCACGTCACCGTCTTCAAAATCAATATAAGTCTCACCGATGCCGTTTAGATTTCTGGCGAAGATGCCTTTGGCAACAGCGAAGGTATCGTGCGTCATCCATTCCGGAGGAGTGCCGCGCGTCATGAGGCTCCGAAGACCTTGCGAGACTTCGGCTTTGACGCGCTTAGCCATGGCCGACACATTGACCGAAGGATTGGACGCTTGCGCAACGGCAACGACAGTAAACGGGCTATTGGTGCTGGCTTTCTCCAGCCTCCACTCAAAACGCGAGTGCGGGTCGCCCATCGACTGCTGAGCGGCCTCAAATAGCTTCATGTGGTCGAGAACCTGCTGCATGGCGTCGGTGACGCTCAGCAACTTTTCGTCGGAGACGGTGGGGTGCACCGTTATGACGACACGGTCCATTTTCTCGCCTATTCCGCCCCGACGCCCGATGAGTCCCGGTACTTCAGTCGTTTTCCAACGATGCCAGCCATAGCCCTTACCGTCCGGTTGTTGTCATCGACGCCAAGCGCGATGCGGTTGCTGTAGCGAAAGTCGAATTCAGCAAGATAGCGGTGCAAGTGCTGCTCACCGCAATGCTGATAGATGCCCTTCATGCCACGCTTGAAGATCGAATAGTAGCCTTCCACGGTATTCGTATGCACGTCACCGCGAACATACTCGTCTTTGGAGTGCGTGACAAAATCGTGAGAGGCGAAATCCTGACCGGCGCGGCGATAGATGCCGGACTCGTCAGTCATGAGCGCGCTTTCCCGCGCGATGTTGGCGCGAACGATCGGCATGACATTGCCCATGCGAGCGGTATCGACATGGAAGGAACGAGCGCGACCGCCACGTTCGACCAGCGTAACGACAGAATTCTTGTGAGCGCCGCCGCCACGCTTCACCGGAGCGCCTTTCAGGCGGCCGATGTAGGTTTCGTCAACTTCGACCTGTTTGCCATCGCCGCCCATTGGGGACAGCACCCCGTCACGCATAGCCTCACGCAAGCGATGGAACATGAACCACGCGGTCTTGTACTGGACCTGCAAAGTCCGATGCAGTTGGTGAGCGCTGATACCCTTCTTGCTGGACGCAAGAAGGTGCGCCGCTTGCCACCACTTGTGCAGCGGCACATGGCTTGATTCGAACACCGTTCCGACCTTCACGGTGAATTGCTTCTTGCACTCCAAGCAGCGGCGAAGGCCGGTGCGAGCGGTTGGGCCAGAGACTCGGGTAATGCGCGCCTGTTCGCAGTTGCCGCACTTCGGGCAAATCGGACCTTCGGGCCAAACAATCGCTTCCAGCCGCTCAAAAGCAGCTTCTTCGTTGTGGAAATGTGGCTCGGAAAGGACGCTCATAACCCGGATTCCTACTGTGGATTCAAGGTATCAGGCATCGCCGTGTTTGTAAAGTACATAATCGCCCAAGGCGGCCGGGCCTATACCATGAACGTAGCCTATGATGGATCTGAATTCTGCCGTTTGGACGCGTTCAATCCAAGTCTGCCTAAATCCGCTTGAGTTCACGCTTTGCGTGGTCGCGCCTTGGGTTTGCTTCCGTCCTTGGTGGCGGGCGCCGTCTTAGGCTGACGTGGTGTCGGCTTCGGCCGGCTGGCGGTCTTCTCTTTCGCGGCGATTTCCGTGTCGATTTCTGTGGTAGCCTGATCCCAATGCTGCTGATGGGCCCCGTCGGGCCTGCCTGCCTGTTCCCAGATCGCGTGTGCTCGCTGGCGAATCCGTTCCTGCCTGTCCGTCACTGTTGCCTCCGTCGGCTCGGTTCATGCGTAAGCAACGCTGTTCTAGCTGAAATTTCGACCCGCGTCTTGAGGCGCAGGCAACACCGTCATTGAGCCTCTCTGTCACACAGGACAGCGACGCCGAGGAGCGCCGCCTTCTTGATGATCAGCCCTTCAAGGTCGGCGTCCGAGCGCTCCGTTCCGGTGCGTTTGCGCAACAGTGCGATCGCCGCCTTCATCGACAGCAGGCCATCGCCTCGTTCAGCAAGCAGTTTGTCGACGGCGGCGGCCACGTTGACCGGCTCGACATGCGGCAGCATGGGAATGGCTCCTTTCCTTGTTTCGAGACGACAGCGGCTCCATCCCGATCGCTCGGGATGGAGCTCTGATTTGGTTATTAGACCGTGACCTTTCCAAACCCGGTTCGCGGTTTGGCAACGCCGATCACTCGATGACCTGCACGATCTTGCGGGTGCCTGGGTCGACGAGCACGGTGCGATTGCCGACGACGACGTATCTGTACCGCACGTCTGGAACATCGATCGGTTGCAGCTCGACCGTATCGGGCAACGTGGAACCGATATTGAGCTCCACCCCCAGAAGACTGATCGACGCAAGCGGGTGCTTGTGGACGTATTCGCGGATGACCGTCTGCTGTTCGGGCGTGACAATCACCTGGTCCGCGGTGGCCACGCCGACGCCGGCAAGCAACGCCAATCCCGCCGCAGCAGGAACAAGGTGGATTTTCATCGTCTACTCCTGTTGTTACGGGCCTCGCCCTTACAATTGCGACGCGGCATTCCGGTCGAAGCGGCGAACCCTCTAGGCAAACGCCCACGCCACCTTGTTGTTCCGTAAGTGGCGGCTAATCGAACAGCGGTGAAGTGCCCGCGCGATGCGGCGAATGGACTGCGAATGAACTGCGGTGGCCCGCGTCGCAAAACGCGGGCCGATCGGTTTCCCGATCAGCAGCGATACCGGAGGGGGGTGATATCTACTGCGTCTGAAATAACATTTAGGACAAGCTAATGTTCCTAAGCGAGTGCAACAAACCTGCCGGCGCAAGCGGCGCGAAGTTGCCGCTCGTCGCTGCTACTGCTTTGGCGGCTGTGGCGGCACCTCGCCGGGCTTGATCACCGGGGTCCTGCCCTCGTCCGGCGGTGGCGCCGCCATGCCCTGATCGCCCGTTGGCGGGGGCTTCAGGACCCCACCGCATGGCTCGAGCGTATCGGACAAATTGTTGCCGGCCGGCTTCTGCTGCTCGCTGTTCTGGTCCGGCAGCTCGACTTTGCAGCGGTCGGATTGCGCCTGTTCGCCCGGCTGCGCGGCCGCCGGCACCGCCAGCAGCAGCGCACCTAGCATATACGGCAAGAAAATGAGCGGTCTCATATCGAGCTCCTTTCGCGCCAGTATCTTCTGAATGTGAAGGCGGGCAGGCGCGATTGGTTCCGTCGTGCGGCAATGCGCCCGGACCGCAGCGGCCCGGAACCGGCCGCCAGACTTATGAGTTCAACCACTGAGCCAATTCAGGGCCCCTGACATTATGGAGAACCGCGATGAAACCGCGCAGGAAAGAACGAACCGACGACGAGACGGAGAGCCCGACGATCCAGCAGCAGGACTGGGACGCCATCCGGAGCGGGAGAATCCTCCCTGACGGCGTGCCGCAAAACGGCGATATTCGCTATGACGTCGAGAAAAGCGGCGAACTGCCGGAGGAGGACGACGATAACGCTTACCAGGAAAGCGACGAGGCCTTGCCGGACGACACCGATGAACGCGTCATTTCGCGCGATCTCCAACGGGAAGGTGGTGCTTTCGACGAGTAATGAGCCACCGCCTTCCGCATTCTGCATCGGCGGTCGGATGAAAAACCCTTGCTTTCAGTCCGGGAGGTCGAAGACCGGATCCTGGCAGCGATAGACCGGACATTGACCGTCACGCGTCTTGATATAAGCGGCGCGCGGCACCTGCGGCCAGTCGCATTCATTGCCGAATTGGCGGACGTATCGATCGTAGGTGTTCTGGCCGGTGGTCAGCACCACCGAGCGATGCCTCTGGATCAGAAGCTGTGTCTGTTCGCACGTCATCGCGCGGCTGTCCGGCCGGGCGTGGGCCGTCGCGGCAAACAGAAGCGCCCCGGCTGTCAGGACTGCCGCTTGTGTCAGGACCTTGGCAAGCATGACACCATCTCCCATGCCTAACGCGCATCTTGGTCGGGCAGCGCCGGATCGAGCCGCCCTGTCGCGAAAGAAAGATCGTACAGAATGCGAGGGAAAATGCAAAAAGCCCGCCGCACCTTTCGGTGTGGCGGGCTCCAACTGAACGTCACTATTTCGTCGGGCTTGGGCGGCTTACTCCTCCTTCACCGGCCCGAACCGGCGCACGATCATTTCGAAGACGATGTCCGAAATCCACATGGCCGAGACGCCGATTAGGAACGCCGCGGCCAGCGTCGTGGTGTCGTCGTCCGGAGAAGGAATGGGCAGGCCGGCGGCGCGGAAATAATGCACGACCGGCAGCGTCAGATAGGCCGCCGCCAGCGCGCCGCAGATCGGCGAGGCCACCATTTCGCGGACCTTGTAGCGATGGCGCGACAAGGCCCGCAAAATGCCGCCGGACAGGCCGGCGACCAACACCGGCGCCTTGATGCCCAGGACGTCGAGCAACTCGTGCATCATGGCGTCCACCCGCACCATCTGGCGCCCTGCCCGTTGAAGGCATTCATCTCGTCGAGCTCGGGCCGGGTCATGGCGGCGACCACGGCCGCCGATGGCCGGCGCGGCTGGTTATGGTCGCACCAGACCTGGCGCGGATTACCGGCCGGCGCGGTTGTCGTGCAGCCGGCGAGCACCAGGCAGAGGATCAGCGCCTTGCCCATTTCCCAGCCTCCGCTCTGGCTGCCGCATCGGTCATGCCGGCGGCCTTGCGCTCTTCGGCGGCGGCCTCGCGGCTCATTTCCAGGCGGTCTTCGGCGGCCGCGACTTTTGCCTCGGCCTGTTTGACCGCCTCCTTCTTCGCCCGGTTGATGCCGCCGGCAACATAAAGGCCGATGCCGCCGGCCGCAGCGGCCAATACCGTCATGACGACCTTGTTGCCGAGGATGGCGCTGAGAATGGCGAGGAGTGCGGCCATCACAAATCCTCCGCGCGGCGGCGGCGCAGGAACTCGGTCAAAACGCCGTTGATCACAAGAAACCAGGGGAACCATTCCCCTGGGATAATCGGCGAAAGAACCTGCGGGTCGACATAGGTAACGACGGTCGCGATAACGCCGATGGCCGCCTGAAGCCGCGCCCAGAATATTGTTTCGCTGCCGCGGAAGAAGCTCTTGATCCGGGTCCACATGTCATTTCCTTCCAAACAGTTTCAGGATGGTTGATAGTTTCAGGATGGCTGCGATCAGCGCTGCCCAGAGGCCGGGCCTGGCGGCAGGCACGGGAGGTGCAGAGGACGCGGGCGCAGCGGTCGCTTGCGGAACGGCAATTGGCTTAGCGGGCTCTGGCGGGACTGCGGGGACGACCGCCGATGACACCGGACCGGCAGACGGCCAGGGCGTGTCCTTGATGCGCGACCATTTGCGATAGGCCTCGGCAAGCCTGGTATCGTAGGCGTTCTTGCGGTAGCCGGCGCCGTTGTAGCCCTTGGCAAAAGCAGCCCAGTCATGATTGCGCAGATTGCCGTCGAGCCGGTTCGCGACGATGAAATCGATCGCCGCACCGAGCTGCAGCGCCTCGTCCGCCATCATTGCCTCGGCCATCGCCTGCACGGTAAGGAAGCCCGCGGCCTTGAAATTCTCGCCGAGGACCTGACCCAGCCCCCACGAAGCGGATTTGAGCGCCGCGGTTTCGTCGATCGCACAAGCTGCCCTGAGCCGTGGGTAGCTGTCCCTGGGATAGGGCTTTGCGCCCCACTTCGGATAGGCGAGGCCGGCGGCTACCGCCTTTGCCCGCTTGGCACCCGACAGGTTGCGGTAGAAGACGTGCGGTTCGAACAGGATGACCGGCCGGCCAACGGCGTCGAAGCCGCGCCCGCTGGTTTCAACATCGAGGAACGCGTGCATCTCGTCCTCGCCGACGCCGATCCGGGCACCGAGTTTCGGCAAGTCTATATCATCGAGGCGCCTGGCGGCGCCCCTGAACGTCATGTCCATGGGCAGTCCTTTCCGCCCTCGCGGGCAAGGTTTTGAGGTTGAAAAAGCAGATGCGTGGCGGCAAATCAGAATTGGGCGGCAGCCCGTGCCGATGTTGCAAGGAAGGTTGATGTTTTCGACCTGCCGTGTGAAATGGCCGCGGGATGGTGCACATGTCTGATGATGAACAAACCGCTGCGGCGCGCTGGACGGTGAAGTCCGAGCTCCGCACCGTCGGTCGCGACAAGCCGCTGCTGCTGGTGCTGTCGGCGATCCTCTGCCTCTATTGTGCGTTTATCGCCGGACCGATCGTCTATGCGGTGCTGGCCATCAACGGCATTGCGGATTTCTTCAAATGAAGCCAGTTCCGGCGATCTCGCTCAGGTCCCGGTTCCTGCGTCTACCGCGCCCGAAATTGCTCGACCTGGATGAAATTGCTTAGCCGGGATGAAACTGTTCCCGTCTATCGTTCGTACCTGTAGCGGGTACGGGAGGACACGTGACGATAAGAATCAGGCTTCCAGGCGGCACCTTGAAGATCAAGAAAAGGGACGAGCTGCGGCGCCGCGAGCAGAAACGCGAGGTGCCGGTTTGGCAGTTCGGCAATTACTTCGTCATCTGGTGGCCGAGCGGCATGTCCGGTCGCCCATCCTCGCCCAATAAATCCTCGCCCAGGAAATAGCCCCCGCACCCGACGATCCCAACTGGCACTGGCGCCCCGTGCGGGATCGGGAACCGCCGCGCGCGCCCGAACCTCAAGACCGCTCGACTAGTCCCAGAAATAGTCAGCGGGCAGGCATTGACTCTTCCGCAGCGGAAGGTCTCTGATGCTGCATTGCACAATGGGGTGGCGGAATCGATGGCGGTGCGTATCAGGATGCCTGGCGGCACACTGAAGGTGAAGGTGTACCGCGAATTGCGCGACCGCGAACGCGCCCGCCGCATACCCGTCGTCAAGATCGGCCGGATCTATTTCACCTGGTGGTCGAACCGCCAGCGCCTGATTGATGATCAGTCGCCAGGGTGACGCATGAATTTTTTCGGCTGCCATGCGCCTGGGAAAGCCCGCCCCGACCTCCGCCGGCCAGCTTGCAAAATAAGTTGATGAGGCCGCTGTTGACTCTTCCGTAACGGAAGGTCTCTACTTACCGCATTGCACGAAAATTGCTGCGTTGCACAACGGGAGTTGGACCGATGGCAGTGCGTATCAGGTTGCCTGGCGGCACTCTGAAGATGAAGACCTATCGTGAGTTGCGGGCCAGGGAACGCGACCGCCGCGTGCCTGTGATGAAGATGGGCTCGCTGTATTTTGTCTGGTGGTCGAAAAGCCAGGAACCTCACCAGAAGCCGCAGGACAGCAGACGGTAGCGGCTCCGCCGCGGTGGGTCTGCGTCGGCGATGAACCCTAGCCGAAACCTCTCCCCCCAGGATTTCTGGTCGAGTTGCAGTGCCGTGTTGGTGTGACCTCGCGCGGCTCCCGATTGTTCTGACGTCTTTCGGCGATTTTCACGGCGTCTAGACTGGCGGACGCGGTCGTTCGCAAGCTTGCAAACCGCCGCCGCTTGTCGCAATAGCTAGGCCGTAAAGAGACGCATGGATGATGGAGGCTGACCTGTCTATTGCGAACAGCCGATTTCGGTTGTCGGCTCAGTTAGCCGACGAGCCACCGATCCCACGTGCAATTATTGATTCGGACCTCGAAGACGCGGCGCGGGCATTCTTCGAAGGGGTATCTGAACACCAACATTGGAAGCATTTCTTCGAGCGATCGCAGCTTTTCGCTGAGAGGGTGCGAAAGTCGCGCTTCGGCCGCAACTGATATGCCATTCGTTCCACCATTCCTCTACCGCCTAGCCGGCATCAACTCCGGCCCCGCAACGAAGCTAAGTTTGCGGAGCGTCCGCAGTTTGCGGCGAGGCAAGCATGCGATCGGCGAAGAATGCATCATCAACAGCGTCTTTTCCTTCGATCGCGCCGATGCAAAGATCACCGTTGGAAAAAGATCCTATATCGGCAAGAGCCACCTCGTGGCGGCTGAGAAGATCGAAATCGGGGATGACGTGATCATTAGTTGGGGTACCACAGTCGTCGATCACAACTCACACGCGACGGGTTGGCAAGACCGCAAGGAAGATGTCGCCGACTGGCATCAGGGAAAAAAGGACTGGTCAAAGATCACCATTGCGCCAGTGAAGATTGAAGACAGTGTTTTTATCGGCTTCAACGTCATTATTCTCAAGGGCGTAACGATCGGCAAGGGATCGGTCGTTGGTGCGGGCTCTGTCGTCACGAAAGACGTGCCGCCCTTTAGTATGGTCGGCGGTAATCCTGCAAAGCAAATCGGCGGCGCTGCTGCTAGATCAGCGACTTGAGCACAGAGCTCCGGCCATGTAGGCCATGCTGCGCATCGCCGTCTTGGGTGCAAACCTTAGAAATTCGGTCCGCAGTCTGTGTTTTACCCATCCTTTTTTTTCGCCAGCCAGGTGCTGTTCATAAGCGAGGTCGTGCGCAAAAACCTTTAGCCGTTCGACCTTTAGCCCAGACGTTTTGAGAAGGTTTTCAAACGTTTGGGTCGTGTAGAAGTTGATATGCCCATACGGCCCTGACATCCGAATGGCCTTGCTGAGATCTCGCGTATGCTCCAAAGGCACTTCAATATAGAGCTTCTCGCAGACCCGAGCCGCCTCCCTCAGAAACATCCGTTCGTGCTCGACGTGTTCGACGACGTGAATGGCAAGCCCAAGATCGAACGACTTGTCGGGATGAGGGATGTGATAGCCGTCGAATACGTCGATGCTGTCCAGTTTGGCGATTTTTCTTGCCTTGATGGCCTCGACGCCGCTCTTCGAAATCTCGACGGCGCCAAGCTTCTTACCGAGCCCCTTCCTGTTCAGCTTATCCAGCACCGCACCTTCGCCCGCCCCGATGTCAAGAATCCTGTCGAAGAATTGGCCTTGAATGACCGCTTCGATGTGCCCGACCGACTGGTTTGAAGCTATGTCCCGTTTTGCGGCTACTTTTCCATCGGCGTAATAGTCGTCATAGATGTCGATGATGCTGCCGGCATGCGCCATGGGACAATCCTCCAAGGATAGCCCCCGCCGACCTCATCCTGCCATTGCCTGCGAATGGCGTCCAG
The DNA here is from genome assembly GCF_040320585.1 of Mesorhizobium sp. M0663. Classification (NCBI taxonomy): domain Bacteria; kingdom Pseudomonadati; phylum Pseudomonadota; class Alphaproteobacteria; order Hyphomicrobiales; family Phyllobacteriaceae; genus Mesorhizobium; species Mesorhizobium sp. M0663. The sequence continues at coordinate 569,352 of NZ_JAMYPX010000002.1, read as the reverse complement.
CGTCGACTACGGCGCCGCCTACCCAGACCTCGACGAGACCCTCAATGTCGCCGTCAGGAACCGGGATTTCGCGGCTGTGTGCCGGATCCTTCGGCTTTGCGACCATGATCATTGCGCCCACCACCAGCCATTCCTCGCCCTCCTCGAGCTCGGTGATGATTTCGCCCTTATGCTGAATAGCGAATGCCATTGCTTATCCCCTTTCCGCGACTTGTTCGATGAAGCGCAGCGCATTGCCGTCATGGCCGGCATCGTTGAAATGCAAGCCCTCTTGATAGTTTCCCGAATTGATGTAGTCGAAGCCGTCGATCGGGATGGTCAGCATATTGCGCGATCGATAGGTCTGACGGATTGCGCCAAGGGCGGCATCATAGGTCCGACCGCCCGTGTAGCTTGCATCCCATGCGGCTGACGGCCGCGTCGGCGGCATCACAAGGATACGCGGTGCAGCGGCCGCTTCCAACGTGTTGATGATTGTTGCGATGTTTGCCGATATCGTGGCCGGCGGCGTGCCAAAGCTGTCATTGATGCCGAGCGCCAGGATGGGCACGATCTTGCCGCCGGCGTAGCCGCATTGAGCGGCGGCCGATGTAAGACGCGCGGTGTTGAATGACGAGAAGGCATAGCTGCCGTGTGCCGCGCGCAAGGTGCGCAGGCGCGGACGCGAGCCGGCCGCCTTGACGCCAAGCCTGATGAGCCCGGTAATCTCGACAGGACCGCCGACAGCCGTAAGAGTGTAATTGCCGCTTGCCGCCTGCCCGGTGAGCGAAGGCCCCGAATACTGATCAAGCGCCAGGGCGCCCGCGCAGTTGACGGTTTTGTACGCCGCGCCGCCGTTGAAGACAAAGGCAAGCGACCCCTGGCCGGCGTCCTGAGTGTAGTGGACGTCGACCTGTTCATAGGTGCCGGTAAACGCCAAGGACGCGCCGGCGGCGAGGATGATGCTCTCGCCGATCGGCCCGCGCGACCCTGTCAACACGCTCCCGGCGACGGTGACGCCATAGAAAGTCGGAAGATAGGTAGAGCTTGGCCGCAAAGCAGTCATGCCCGGTTCATCGTCGGCAATGCCGATATTGGCAAAACGCGTAACCAGGTTGAACCAGTGTTTCGGCCCGTCGCTGGCAAGCGCCCAATGGCCGATGCTATCGGCGATCAGGCAGAGCACATCGTTGTTGGCGATGTGTTCGGCCATCGTCGCGCGAAAGCCGTCATAGAGATTTTGCAGCGACGGCCGGCGCGGAATGAAGAAGCGCTTACTGTTGACGGCCGGCTTGCCAGGTCCCCAAAAACCGTCGCCAGATGCGGGAATGGCCGTCAAGGCGAAATTTCCAGGCGGCACATAGGGATTGGGATGAGCGCTCGCCGCGGACGCAAACAGCGCGGTCGCATCGACGACGCCGTTCGGATCGGCGTCAGCCAGCAGGTTCATGCCGGTATTGCTGGCGCCGCCGGTCAAGGCCCGGTCGGCATCGGCGAGCAGACCGGTCTTGATCGTAAAGCGGACCTCGTACCGATGCTGGGCGGACGATGCTACGGTCGCGCCATTCGACAGCGCGCCTGATTTGATCCATGCCGGGATGCCTTGCGGGTTGACGTTGTTTTGAAATTTGTAGGCGCCACCGCTGATCGCCGGATATTTGCCGGCTGGGATTGGGATACCCAGCGGGATATGAGCGACCCCGTTGACCAGCGTCACCGTATATGTGCTTAGGACATTGACCACCAACCCGCCGAGATAGTCCACTACATGAATGAGCGCAGCGCCGGCGCCAGCGCCAGCGCCAACGTCGACCGCTGTAATATGGCCGTCGGCCGGCGCTGGCGTCTGCATGATGACGCTGTAGCTGCCCGGAACGTCCGACCCCGTGTTGACCAGCGTCGGCCAGCCGATTTCCTGGCTAACGCCGACAGCGGAAACGAGACCGTTTGCTGTGGTATAGGCAGCACGCGCCTTGACGGCGACTTCGCCGGTGAAGGTCGCCTTCCACTGCGGACCATTTACAGCGCCTATAGTCTTGGCAGTGTGCGAGGCCGGAACCGCCGCCGTGAACCACTCGACTTCGCCGTTCGGAATTGCCCCGGCAGTGTAGTACCAGCTACCAGCGCCAGTGCGCTGGAGGCCCATGACGCTGCCGGCAGGCTTCAGGATCGAAAGCCCTGAAACAACAGACGACGGGCCGGCTGGAACGGACATTGTCTGGTCGGAAACCAGGCTAAGCGTCCCGTCGCCCTCGACGTGGGCAATAACGATGTGGGCTGTCCCCGGCACGATGCCAAATCCAAGCTCCAAGGTCGACAGATATTCATCGACCGTCGACAGCGATCCAGGCCAAAAATAGACGCTGTCGTTCGTAATCACCGTGCCGCCGACGGAACCCGTGATCGGAACGGGTCCGACGATCCTTGAGCTGATCAGGGCAATTTCCGCCGTTGCCGCCCGGACGCCCGTATCGGCTGCGACCGGTCCGGCCGTGACATTGTACAATCCCAACGAACCAGTCGAAACTTCGGTCCAGAAATACTCGCCGACATCGACATTCCTGCCCAGCACCGCCGCTGCGGCGGCGCCGGCGAGCCCTGCCGACGCCGCAAAACTGAACGTCGGCGCCACTGTGTAGGAGCCCGGCGCCGTGATCAGTATCTGCGTCAGCGCCCCGCCCGCCACGACGAAGCGGCCGGCAGCGCCCGAGCCAGTTCCGCCGGTAAACGCCAGGTCGAACGTGCCATTGGCGCCGCCCGAGCCTGGCGTGATCGCACCGTTGCCGGCGACGCCGAAGCCGATTGCCGCCGCCGTCGTCGGGAAAATGCCCTTGCCGTAGAGCGAAGCGTCGCGTGCGGCCTGGGCGCTGATGACGGCGGCCGCGGCGGCTACGGCATCGGAATTGGTCGCAGCCCGGTCGGCTGTGGTTTGTCCGGCATTCGCGGCGGAAGCGGCGGCACTGGCGGTTGCCTGGCCGGCGCTGGCTGCGGCAGCATCCTTCAGCGCCTGGGTTTCATCGCGCAGCGCTTCGACCTCATCGACCACGTCGGCGATGTCGGGCGGAACGGATGCGGCGACGGTGATGGCATCGGCGCCGACGGCCGGCTCGTCGGCCGTGAACTCGAACACACGGTCGGCATTGACCGATCCGATCTGGGTGTGGACCGTCGTGCCCTTCTGCAGGGTGCGCGTAGAACGGGCGTCGGCGGCGCGGAACCAGTCGCCTTCGCTCGCCGTGTAGATGCCGTTCTGCGTCGGGTCGGCCTGGTCCTTGACCAGCACGCGGTCGCCGATTTCGGTCGGCACGCCATCGATGGCCTGCAGGCCGTGCAGGAGGATGTCGGCCGTGGTTGCGAGGCGCACGGGTTCGCGTTCGCCGGTCAGGAGACGAACGGCGGCAGTTGCAGGTCGGGACATGAGGACTTGCTCCATAAAAAAAGCCCCGCATAAGCGAGGCTGGAAGGGGTTCGGTGCTGGTGTGGGAAAGCTAAGCTACGCGGCCGGACACCGCGCTATCTGGCGCAGCCGGCGATTTACATTTTTCAGACAGCGAGCGGCAACGCGGTCCAGGGCTACAGCAATCCGCCAATCAGCCTTCTTGTGCCGCCCATGGCCGCCAGCCCGCAGGCCATGCCGGCGCAGTCGGCGACCCAGTCGAGGACATCCATATCGCGCGCGATCAGCTGCACGCCCTGAAGCAGCTCGATCGCCGCGCCGGTGATGGCGAGGAGCACGACCAGCCTCGTCTTGTGTTCCGGCCAGCCGAGGCTTCCGAGCGCCGCCAGCACAGCGAACGCCGCGGCGTGGTTGAGCTTGTCATGGTGGAAGGTAAAGCCCATGTCCAACTCCTGCAGGAAGCGCACCGGCGAAAGCGCGAGCAGGAGGACGCCGGCCAAGGTGAGCAGAAAAACGATCCTTGCCATGGTCGGAAAAGTGTCTGTGCGCAACAGGTCAATCCTTCATCTGGAGCAGGGGGCGATCCAGAAGGCACCGCCAACTGACCGCCCGGCGGTTGGCAGGCCATAAGCCAGCATCGTGACCACAATCAGACCGCTGTCCCGATGGCGGCACCAAACCCCGGAGTGGCGTACTCACCGGTGATAGCAGCGCTGATCCGGTCGAGCCGGCTGCCGGGCCAAAGGTCGCTGTGGCGCCGAAGACTTAGAAAGCAGCTTTTAGGGAACGCGACCGTCTCCTTGATCATTGATAGCTTTTTAGTCGGGCCGCCTTGATGCCATCGACGTCGATACGCAAGACGGAATACGATCCGGAGAACAGAACCCTTTCGGTGTGGTTCGTGGCCAGCGGCAAACAGTATAAGTTTGAGGACGTGCCGCCCGAGACGTATGCTGGGTTCAAAGCGGCCTTCGCCAAAGGCCGGTACTTTAACGATCACATTCGCAATCACTTCCGCTACCGGCTTGTCGCTATCGACGACGGGTGACGACCTTTGACGATCATCCCCCGTTCGAGGGATGCGTTCCGACATACCAAGACCTAGACCCTAGTCGTGACTAAGGGATCGACTGCCGGAGGTCTAGAGTTCATCCCTCCGATGATGCCTACTCTGGTAGCAAAGCCGCCCCAGGGCGGCGGATGGAGTCACGAGGTCAAGTTCGACGGCTACCGCTCCCAGATCATCATCGATGCCGGCCGCGCGCGAATCTTCACCCGGCGTGGCCTAGACTGGACACCGAAATACCGCGACCTGGCTGCGGCAGCCAAAGAGATGGACGTCCAGAACGCGATCATCGACGGCGAAATCATCGTCCTTAATGAGAATGGCCTCTCCGATTTTGCCGAACTGCGGAAAGCAATCACGCGTCGCCAGCATGATCTCTACTTCGTCGCCTTCGATCTCCTGCACCTCAACGGCCATGATCTTCGAGAGATGGCCTTGGAGGAGCGACGCGAAATGCTCGACGGGGTGATAGAGGCCGGTGGCCGTATTCAATTCAGCGAGGCGCTGCCAGGCGAGGCAAACGCGATCTATCATTTGGTAGACAAGGCCGGCCTAGAGGGCATGGTGTCGAAGCGAATAGACAGCAAGTATGTGAGCGGCCCGACCACCAACTGGCTGAAAACCAAGTGCTACACCATTGACGAATACGAATTGCTCGGCGTCGAACGCGAGCGCGGGAAACCGGCCTTTGCCCTGATGGCCGAGCCCGGCACGCGCAAATACGTCGGCAGCGCTTTCGTCAGCGTCAATCGCGAAATGCGCGAGCGGCTGTGGAAGCGGGTCCAGGAACATACCGGCCCACCGCCAAAGAACATGCCAAAGCGGCCGGCAACGCAATGGGTGAAGCCGGGGATCAAAGCTCGCGTCAAACATCTCAGGGGCGAGGAAGACCTTCGCCACGCTTCGCTGCAAGACTTCTGGGACGAATAGTAGGATGATGCTCCCTAACAGTCTGGATGCTCCCAACAAAAGCAGCAAAACGCCGACTCGCCACGGGCTCCTGCTATGATAGGCTTCCCCACGCGGAATGTTGGAGCCCCCCATGACCCTGGTTGTTCTTTTTGGAACCGGCGGCGGCATTATGTGTGCTGCCGACACTAGACTGACATCATCCGAATCCAGAGAAACCATTACGGAGCACGGCGTTAAGTTGGCGGTGGTACCGGTCCGGTGGACGATCAACGAACCTGGACTCGAGGAGGCCAAGAGCACTTCCTTCTACTCGCTCGGATTCGCTTTCGCTGGATCAACGCTGCTTGCAGGCAATACACACGCAATCGCTTCCACGTGTGCGCAAGTTCTTTTTACGGGAAATCCAAATGTGGCACCCAGCTCTGATCTCATTGCTCAGATCTACGCGCGCTCAGGTGAGCACGTAACGAAAGACGTTAACTCCCGACTTCACCCAGGCAGTCGCACTCTTTTTGAAGGCTTTTTATTCGGCTACTGTCCCGTCAAGCAGGCATTCCGGAATCACAGGATAACACCGGTTGAGGAGAACGGGGCTTTCTCGATGAAGGTGGAAAGTTTCGATGTGCTAGACGGCACTCTATTTGCCATCGGCAGCGGGACAAATGAGTTCACTCGTCTCTATGAAGAGCGCCAAGCAGCGGGCGACAGGGTGATCAACGTATTATACATACTGCAGCACATCATGAATTCTGGGAGCGTTCGCGATGTCGGTGGTTACCCGCAGATTGCGATTGCGGACAAGTCTGGCGTTCAACTTAAGCCGGTTCTTACACAGGATCCCGAAAACCTTGATCAGGCGATTCTGACTATAAACGGTTTCGATATTTCCAAGATTAGCAGCGACGAAGGCTTCTCATTTGGTTTGACAGCCCAGGGATTTGGTGTTGAGCGCATTCTCGCCAGGAACGCACTGAGGGCGAAAGGCATTGACCCGGACACAGGCCCAATCCCGCAATTCCTTCAGAATCTGGCCAGCTTCGAAGCGTATCTAGAGGAAGTCCATTTTAAAAAGCTGCCCGCCCGCCTTGATGACTCTTATACTTTGGCACCGCAGTTGCCCGAAAGGGGGGCATGGTACTTTGTCGGCCCATGCCGATGCGGTCGAAAAGTCCCTTATCTGCTGGACCCATCCAAAGGAAAAATGGGCAACCCATTTATCGGAAACGGATGCATCAAAACAATTTGCCTGGGATGCCGGCAACCGGTCGGCGCAGGAGCAAATGAGCTCTCCCCAGCCCAATGGATAGGATAACGCCCAGTGATTTTACGCGATACAGCGAGAGAGACCTGCGCCACGCCTCGCTGCAGGATTTCTGGTGCGAATAGCTACTGCTCAACCGGCAGCAGCGGCTGGTGCACTGGCTCGGCATGGTGAAACACCTGCCCGAGATCGCGCGCATCGAAATTCTGGCCGCAGACCGGGCAATAGATGAAATGCTTGGACTCGTCGTCGACCGGCCCGTCATGCGGCTTGCCCTTGTACCCGGTCGCTATGTTGTTGGTCCTGATGCGCTGCATTTGGCGCATCTGGCGCCCGCCTTGCAATCGTCAAGGCCTCTCTTGAGAGCGACACGGTATCCGTGAGTATGAAAGATGACAGGCGCTGATCGTCATGCGGAGGTAGTATCTGCTACCGGTGCGATACCAGCTTCTGGAGTGCCGGTTAGGGTTACGAAATTAGCCCCCATTTGCTGGAAGATAGCCACTTCCCCTCTAGAAATATAGATTGTCATACTATAAATGGCGCCCCCAAGCATAGTCAGATCTTCCAGAACAATTACATTATTTATTGCAGCAATATCTTTAAGAACGATTACATCACAGTTAAAAAAGCTTACGTGATTGATGGATGATCCACGCCCAGGCGTCGATTGTATCACCATAACCCCAGGACCCATTAGCTCGCAATCTATCAGACGCTTTCGTTTCACCCTGTTGGTTATAGGATTAGCCAGATCGCTCAACCTAATGCGCTTTTTTGTAAACTGATCCTCCAGCGGGTTGATGTTGTCCGCGTGTTCGATCCAGTCCTTCGTGCTTGTCGCGATGGCGTTCCGTTCCCTCGCCTTTGCTCGCTGCGCTTGAGCCAACGCAAGAACTAGATTTGTTCCCAAGGCTGCCGAAAGACCTATTGCACCAATACCCACGGGTCCGAGCTTGGCGGTCCAATCAGTGATTGCAGATAGGTACGTCATGCCCCCACCTGCGATGAAGAGGGCGGCAAGTCTCGGCCCAACCGCAGCGGCTGTATCATAGGCCCACTGCGCCAGCGCAACACCCGGCTCGATCCGAAGTAAACGCTGCAACGCGTTTCGTTTTGACATGGTATCACCCCCTAGAGGGTGACTCATATCAGAGCGGTCCTATCCTGTCGCAGGGATTGCCAAAATGTATAGTCACCTTTGGCGAGAGCGAACCAAATGAGAACAAATTTCGAGGGGTGCCGGAGAGGAAAATGTTCCTCATTTCTAAGCATGCCCGAACGACCTGAAAAGTGGCCGAGAGGCGCGCCATGGACGTTAATGCATGCCCACAATGCCGGGCAGGTCGCCCGCATTAGCTGCGGCCATTGCAACATCAAGCGTTTCTATAAGCCGCTGGAACTCCGGCAAGTGATCGGCAACGTCACCATTGATCAGGTACGGGCAAAGGTTCGTTGCGAAAAATGCGGCCGCAAAGAATATATGAGAGCGGAGTTGTTCCACCCTGTCGGGCAGGAATTGGAGACCATCCGCTTTCGGCGCTTGCTCGAGATCAGATGGGAGTGGCGCCTCGTATGGAGAGACGAATGATGGCTAGACGAGCCAGTCGACATGGCTGCTCGCTTAGGACAATGGCCAAGGAAACGAGCGCCGAATGGGCTGCAGCCAATCGGTGCCATCAGTGCCCGCGCAAGCGAGCGGCCAAACTCCTATTCAGGAATGCTACTTAGCACCCTCGAAAACGCAGGCGGCAGCATAGTAGTCGTGGTCTCCGTCATGTCCGTACCGAATGATGTCCGACTTTGTCGCGTTAGTGCAAAGCGCTTGCTTTATAGCGTCTGGAGACGCACTGGCACCAAATTCTGGCCCGCGTTGGCCCGGATTGTTCTTTCCGCTAAATCCGACCACTGGGACAACGCGAAGTGAATCGAATCGAGCCTTCCAACTTTCAACGTCATTCTGCAACGCTGTGGTCTTTTCTGTTTGAGCCTTTAGATTCTCCTCAAGGCTCGAAATGCGCGAGGTGGCATCGCTCGCAAGGTGAGCGGAATAAACCGTATCCTGCGTCATGTTGACCGAGAAGCTCGGCACGCTACTCACAATTAAAATGGATGCCGGGGAGTAGGTTAGGTTTCCAGACGGTTCTGCCAGTGGGTGGCGCTTACACACAATATTGACGTCTTCTTCGAAATGTATCCGGCCGTTGTCGCCCGTCAATGTGATCACAGGTGGAGCGCCAGCGCTTTCGTCAGGATTATTGGTCGTGCAGACTACACCCGGGGTTGCCACCACATCGTCCAGGTAGAATTTTATGCCCTTGGGAAATTCAACGTGAATAGACATACCATTCTGAGTCGACGAGTAAGTAAATTGCACCTTTGTCTTATTTAATATCTCCTCACATTCGTTCAGGCTTTTGAGTGCATCCGTTACAACAATCGATTTTCTCGAAGACATCGTTTCATTAGAATATCTGATATTAACATACTTTTCGCAAAACTTCGTTAGTGATTGTTCCTTTTCACCGCGTTGCGTGTTCCCGTCGATCGCCGCGTCACCACCCATTGAAAACTTTGTATTGAAATACTGATCCCTGACGTGGCCGTCACTTTTGCAAAATTGGTCGAAAAGGGAGTTGGAGGCTTCGTAATTTGAATCATCAAAACTTATATTCCTGACGTTGTCATGGTAAGCCAACACGCAGGCATCTGGTTCGGCGAAACTTGGCGAGCCGGTCCAAATCAATATGCACGTAGCTACAACGACAATATTTTTTCTCATAGTACTCCCTCCCGTTTGCTGTACTTTCTCGTTCGCCTGCGGTTCCAATTGGTAAGCGCCAGCTTCCACTACTTCGGTCCCGCTGTCCGTAGTATATCAGGAGAATCTAATGGACGATAGGCAGAACAGCGTTTTGAAGGCTCGTTGGCTTCTTGCTGTACTCCTCTCGGTTGTCCTCACGGTCGTTGTGGCCGGCCTCCGTGAGCCTGTCGGACCAACACGTGTCTATCGTCAGGCGTGAGATCAGCGAGACGGGCGTCAGCCGCCCCAGCCCCCAGCACCTCCGCAGCACCTTTCGGGTCCTTGGCGATCATCGCCTGGACGAGTGCCTTTGCCGTGTTGCTGCGCCAGGCAGCCTCTGCCGCTTGCCGGGCCACCGGGTTGCCCATCTTGCCGATCAGGTCGAGCCCGCTCTGCCTGATCGCCTCGAACGTGCCGCTGTCGTCCGGGTCGCCCTGCGCGATGGCGCTTGTGTAACCGTCCTCGACCTTGCTCCACTCGGCCTGCTCATAGTTCTGGCGCCGCGCGTGCTGCTGCGCGGCCATGCGCGCCGAGCCGGCGAGCCGCAGAGCCTGCTTTTGGGCGAGGAAATTGGCGCGTTCGCCCTCCGGCACTTTCGCCACGGTGTCGTCGAAGATCTGGTCGAACAGGCCGGGCTTGACGACGCCGTCGCTGCGCGGATCGAGCTGGCCATACATGAAGTCGTGCAGGCCGCCGCCGTCGGCCGGCGCGGTCTGCACCGCCACGGCCTCGGCGTGCGCTATGCGTGCGTTCAGTTCGCGGCCGATAATATCGGCGTCGAACGCATCCTGCTGCTGCTTCTGTTGCTTGAAGCGCTCGGCAATCGCCGACAGCTCGTCGCCAAAGCCTTGCATAGCGGCGTCCACCGGCGAGCCGTTGGGATAGGAGGCCACACTGCCGGTATCGAGCCGGCGCTGGGCAAGCTGGAGCGGGATGGTGGCCATCAGTAGAGGCCTCCACCCGGCGCCGGCGGGAAGGCGCTTCTGCCGAACGTCACCGCCTTGGCCGGGTCGTAGAGGCCGGAAAGGCCCGACACGAGACTGCCGCCCGCCTTGAAGATCGAGGCGCCCACTGCCTGCCTGCCGGAAAAGCGCGAAATCGCAGCCTGCGTGGCGAGACCGTTCTGGCGCAGCTGCGAGCCGTACTGGATCGCCTTGAGGTCGAGCTGGCCCTGCCTGGCATTGGCCGCCAGCACCTCGGTCGGCGAGCCTGCTATGGCGACGCCCGAAGCGCCGGCCTGGGCACGCGCCTGCGCCTGCCGCAGGTCCTGCTTATGGCGCTCCTGGCCCTGCTCGAAGGCCGAGCTTTGGGCGTCGGCCCGCGCCTGCTGTTCATAGGCTTTGGCCTGGTAGTCGGCCATTTGCTTCGACCGCTGGCCTTCCGCCAGCGCGCCGCCGACCGAAAGCGCCGTACCGATAAGAGCTAGTGTGCACATGGTCAGCCTCGTTCGCCGGCGGGAATGAATTTGCTTTTGATGCCGCCGACCGGCCCGCCGATCGCAGGGCGCCGGTCGAGCACGCCGCCGGGGCTGAGGAAGGACAAAAGCAGTCGGTCGGCCTGGATCGCCGGGCGGCTGAGACGCGATGGCGCGGCGGCGCTCGGGCCGGCCATGGCAGTGCGCCGGATGGTGGTCAGGTTGACCTTCAGCCCGACGGCGCCGTCGGCATCGAAAAGGCCGTTGGCGGCGATGACGGCGCGGCTCAAGGCATCGGCCGCGAACAGCTCCTGGCGCAGTTGCTCGATCAGCCAGTGGACCGTGCGCCAGCGCTCGCCGAGCGCCTCGGCCTTTGTCCTGACTTCGTCGCCGGGCGCAGGCGTGGCGACGGCAGCTTCGGCGGGGGGTTCGTCCAGGGGGGCGCCAACGCGGCGCTCGTCCGCGTCCTCGATGGTTTTCTCGATCAGCGCGATTTCAGCGTTGCAGTCGTCCAATGCGGCACGCGCCGCCGTCAAATTGCCGGCGCCGAAGATCGCGTGAAACTTTTCCGTTTCCAGTTCGGCCTTGCGGGCGATCGCATTGTTGAGGTCGGTGTCGAGCAAGGCGCGGATGGCAGCGAAATCGGCAGCCGTCCGCGCCCTGCCGAGGTCTTCGGGATGGGTTGGGGTCACGGGTGGGTTCCTTGGTTGGGGAAGCGATGGAAGACGGAGCGGGTGATCTCCCCCCTCGAGGGGGAGATGGCCGGTAGGCCAGAGGGGGTCGTCTCGCGTGGAGCGCCGGCGTTCTTCCCCCGCGATGGAGGCGATAGGAGGCCGCGTCAGGACGAACCGACCCCCTCTGTCGCCTTCGGCGACATCTCCCCCTCGAGGGGGGAGATCAGCAGTTTCTAAGGCTCGGCGTCGAACACCGGTGTCATCGCCCTGATCGTGCAGGGCGTTGGATTGACGTGGCGGATCTTCACCCGCCCCTGCCCTTCCCAGCTATCGTCGATCGGCACCTCGACATTGCCGGTGAACAATTTCGCCACGCCGTCGGGTGCAACCACGGACGGGATGCGAACCTGCTCCCAGCGGCCGCGGATGAACGACTGGACCTGAAGCCCGGTTGTGTCGGTTTCCAGCAGCGAAAGAATGAGCTTGGCCACCTTCTTGCGCCGCCCGACGATCGATCCGTCGCGGCCGCCGACATCGAGCTCCAGCGTGTTGGCTTCGGACTGGTAGCCGAGCCCGACCTGCCATTTGGCTGCCGTAGCCCCACCGGGCAGCGAGACCGCGCCAGCGGCCACAGCAAGGCCCTTGTAGACCTTGCCATCGGCCAGGACGTCGGCTGTTTCGCCGTTGAGATGATCAAGCCCTGAGACCGTGCCCACAGCGACGCCACCATAGGTCAGGCCGCAGTCGACTTCGAATGCATCGCCGATCCCGCCATACTCGAACGGCGCGGTCTTTATTTCGATATAGCGCCTGGTCACGCCGCCGATCGTGCGCTTGACGATCAGCCAGAGATCGTCGTTGCCGTCCTGGCCGGGCGTCACCACGGCGCTTTCGACAACGGCCCAGTTCGATCCTGCGAAGCTTCCGGCGATCTGGTGGATGTGCATGCCGCGAACGTCCTGCGACGGCTGGTGCGTGTAGCCGCCGAGCTCGCCATCCCCGAGCGGGAACCAGAGCAGCGGATCGGGGTCGGTCTGGAAGGCGAGTTCGACGACGCCTTTCTTGGGAATGTGCTCCGATATTTGACCGACATCGTCGGAGGTGAAGCGGCCGGTGGCGTTTTGCGTCAGCTCGGCGATGGATTTGCGGGAGCGGGTGACATAGAGGAACGACTGCCCCGCATCGACGGGACGCAGCGGGGCACAACCGAAAGTCCGCGACCGGCGGTTCTTGAACGAGGACGGCGTCAGCGCCTCGTCGATGCCGGAACCCGACAGCGCCCTCACCCCGCCAAGCGTTCCGATGATCAGCGCGCCGTCCGATTCCGCCACCCACGTAATGTCGTTGGCCTGACCGCCACCTGCCTGCACGAATTCCAGCGCGTCGGTGTCTTTCTCACCGGTGGCGAAGTTGTCGAAATCGCCGGTTTGCGAGGCATAGACCGAGAATTTTCGGCTGAACGCCAGGCGCTCCTCGTAAAGCGAACCGCTCTGCACATACTTGCCGGGCACGAACGTGCCGAGACGCCAGCGAATGATCGGGCTGAGATCGGGCAGAGCATGCCCGTACAACTGGACCGTGACCACCGTCGTGCTGGTCCGGCCAACGACCTTGGCCCAGCGCCAGAAGCCATCCGCGCCAAGCAGACGAATGGCACGGCCGACATCGCTGGTCTGGAAGCCGATGCCGTCGTTGATGCCGACGATCGAGGAGGCCGAAAGATCGAACGGCGTTTGCGACGGCGCGTATTCGTGCAGGGCAAGTTCGGCGATAGCGGTTCCGTCGCTGCCGCCACCTGAAAACAGCAGCTGATAATATTCGTAGGCAACCGTGTTGTTGAAGCCGTCGAAGAAACGGGTTTCCGACTTGGACCAGCCGGTCTCTCCGTCGCGGCTGTCGAGCGTCGTCCAGTCGGTGCCGTTGTGCGAGGCCTGGAATTGCCACTGGGTTGGCGATGCAGTGTCTGAGTGATCATTCGTCGCGGTAATCCAGTAGGCGTCGACTGTCTTGGCCCCGCCGCCGAACTGGTAGCGCAGATACCCGCTCGGAAAGCCCGCTATGTTCTCCCCCTTCTGCTTGTCGCCATCGAACACCTGCCACACGTCGGATGAGCCGTTGCTGTTGCTGACCGTGCCGCTTGGCAGCGTATTCGCGGCCATGACCGGCATGGCGTTGCCGGTTGCGGCCGGTGTCAACGTCGTGGCGGTGGTGTTGATCTTGTCGTAAGGGCCGTCGAGAAAGACGAAATCGGCCAGCGTCCAAGTCGTGTGCGCGGTGCGCGTCAGCACTTTGACCGGATGATCCTTGTGGGTGATCCACATCTGGTCTGCCGACTGGACGAATTGCAGGTCGAACAGATCGGCCTCGGGATAAGGCGAAACGACTTCGACCGTGCCGACACGCGCGCCATAGGCATAGACGCGGATGTAGAGATCGCCGAATTCGAGCGCATAGGCCTGATCGGCCGAGAAGATGAACGGTATCAGCCGTGTCGCCTTTGACGGAACCTTCACCTGCGCGCAAAAATACGTGCCGCCGCGTTTCCTGATGCCGCCATGCGGCAGCGTGACGAAATTCATGCATTTGGACAGCGCCGCCCGGTAAAGATCGAGCGAGGCGCGAGCATGCAAGCGGGGAGAAATCTCGCCGCGGATGAAAGCGTCCTGGATCGGATAGAGCGTGGTCATCGGCCGACGAACCGGCTGTCGCCGCGCTGGAAAGCCCAGGACGTCGTGGAAAATCTGCCGCCGCGCTGGATGGCATTGGCTGAATAGGCGGCGTCCAGCGCCCTGTCATAGGCGCTACGGGCGACGTCGATCATGCTGGCCTTGTGGGTCAAGGGATGGGCGATCTTGATGGCGAGCGCCGCCACCAGCACTTCGCTGAACAGCGCGTCCCAGTCGTTGGGGTCGGTCAGATTGGCGACATAGCGGATGACGCGCGGTCCGGCCTGATCCGAATAGATCAGCCCGGCCTCCTGCCGCCATGAGAGCGGAACGCCATCCGGCTCGCCATTCCCTGTCAGCGGCAAGGGCCGCAGGCAATCGGCGGGAAGCTCATAGGCGAAGTTCAGCGTGCCAGCGCCGCTGCCGGTGTCGAAGCCGGCGACCGAGGCCGCCAGGATGGCGAAGACAAAGGCGTGCTTGGTCAATTCGGCCTCGCGGGTCAGGTCGAAATGCAGATTGAGCAGGCGTGCCGCCTTGGCGTCCTGGTCGAAGCTTTCGATCGGCGCCTCGTCGAGCACGGCGAGCGCCATGTTGGCGATGTCGAGCGGGGTGATGGCCATGGCTCAGGCCTCCGGCTGTGTGGTTGGTCGGGGAAAACGGGGCATGGTGCCTCCACGGCAAAAAGCCGCTTCAAGGCGGCTGGGATTTCTTGTGATTTTGGCTTGGGCGGAACGTTGCACGTCTCGTGCATCGAACGTCACGACTCCAACCGCCCGTCAGGAAACGGGTGGCAGGCGCTGCGTGATCCGCCTCTTTTCCGTTCGAAGTAAGGAAGACGGCAATGCTTCGGTTGTTGCAGTTTCACGACACCGCCGCGCAACGCGGCGATGTCTTGCATGAATTGTGTCAGCCGACGCGTGCGCCGGTCGAGATCCCTGTTTCAGCTGACTTGGCAAAGACGCTTGCTTTCACCCTTCCGGCACCTCCCGCCAAAGCCAAGCCCCTGTCCAGGGCATCCTGAAGACTTGGCGTGTAGTAGGCGGTGTCTTCCAGGCCACTGAAGAAGTTTATGCGATGAACTTCCCCCTTCTTACTCATGACAATGCCCGCTTTTCGGAGCACTTCCTGAACTGTTTTGTACTTCATGTTCATGGTGACCTCCCTTACCAAGACAAGGCAGCATCGCCCTTTCTTGTAACTGTTTGGTGCCGTCGATTGGCCAAAGGGCAACATGAATGTTGTAGCGAACGCCAAAATTCACATCACTCTGGCGCAGCGCAGCGGGTGAACTTGGGATTCGCCACAGCGGCCGACCTGGTGTCCCGAAGGGGCGGGACGTCTGACGCCCGCCCCTTCGCCCGATCAGGCCTCGGTCGTCTTCAACGCGATGAACGTCATGTGCTTGACGCTCGACGCCGTCCGGTCCCAGTTTGCCGCCAGTGCCAGCTCGGCATCGGTGGCGAATTCGCCGGCCGAGGACGCGTCGAGAAAGCGGGTGCCCGGCACATGCGGCACGAAATGCCGGCGGCCGACCATTTCGGTGACATGTAACGCGCAAGATCAGATGGCATCAGCCGCCTAATGCTGGGAAAAGGTGATAATCGCCGGGAAGAGCCGCCAGAAGCCCGGAAAACAAGGCGTTCGGCGGTAACAGGCGGGGCCAGAAAGCCCGATAGCCAGAAAGCGGCCGCGCAACTTCACTTGGCACCGAAACGACCGCCGGCGAGGCGTCGCGCAACTTCACTTGGCACCGCCGAGCCTGCCGCAAAACGGCGCAGCGCAAGGCGTAGAGCTTCAAAAACAGCCAAAACCGGCGAGCGGCGAACTCTGACCACGCGTCAGAGTTCGGGCGATGATGAGCAAAAAATCGAAAAACACATATTTATCAAGCTGCTAAAGTCATTTTCCGGCCTTGGCTGGCTCGGTCGAACTCTGACGCGGCTGTTCGCCCTTATCGGCCCCCTTTGTCGATGATGGCGAGCGCCTCTGTCAGCAGTTGGGCTACGCGCTGCCGATCTTCCCCGTCATCTGCGAACGACTGCTCCAGCCTAGCGGCGATCTCGGCATTCAAAGACCGATCATTCGCGGCGGCGGCAATCCTGATCTGCTTCTGAAGCTGAGCCCGCAAGCGCAAGTGAAAATCGTAGGATCGATCGGCTGCCATAGGGCCGCTTATGGCTGAAAGAACTTTGCTCGAAAATGGCCCCACTGATGGGGTATATACCCCACGCTTGGGGTTTATCCACAGGCGAATCACGGAAGATTACGCGGATGTAATATGTGATTAGACAATCCCGGGTAATTGCCTAAATAACGATCACGAGGCCACTAATGTAAGCAATAAGACTAAAACTTTAATGTCTTGAGTAAGTCTTGCCGGTTGACGCCGGATTGGGCGAGCAACAGGGAAATTAGACCGAAAAATGCGGGCGGCAGAAGCAGGCTCCAGCGGAGCAGTCAACGAGGATGCGCGGGCTAACCTAGTGGTCAGCCGGCGGGCATTGATGGCCGGCTTGGTCGCCGTAGCGGCGACCGGCAAGATCGAACCAGCCCCGAACCTGCGGCAAAAGATCGATGAGGCGGCGGCGAATCTGGCCGCGCTGATGAACCAGCTGCACGGCGGCGGCTCGTGGTACGCGGAAGTCGATCACGAGGATCCGTTCGTCCTGATCGGCCGCGATCTGGCGGCTCCATAAACGGTCCGGCGCAGCATTTTCAGGGCAACCCGCTGCACTTCCTCGTCAGCCTTCACCAGGTCGGAGAAAACCTCGGCGAGCTCGGCGCGGATATTTGCCCCATCGTTGGGTGCCCCGTTCTTATCGACGGCGGCCGTGGCGGGTTGCTGCCCACCGTCGAGCAGATCAGCGACGGAAACCCTTAGAACCCGGCTCAGCGCTTCGAGGTTGGCAGTGCTGGGTGTGCGTCCGCGTTTGAGAATGTCGCGGACAAACGTCTCCCCCTTCCCGGCGAGGAGGGAGGCTTCCTTCATTGTCAAATCCCGCTCAGCGAGCCGCCTGACGATTCGATCTCTCCAGCCTTCGTTCATCGATGGGAAAATACCCATTGTGATAACGGTTGTCTCGTGGTCAATTGCCCATTGACGCAATGGGATTTTGCCCATTATTGTTTGGAAATGACCCAAATCGACGATCTCCTGATTCGCATCGAGGCGTATTGCCAAACGGAAGGCATCGCCCTGACCACCTTCGGTTTCCGAGCGGTAAACGACGGCAAGCTCGTGAAAAAGCTGCGGGCCGGCCACACGATCACGCTGCGGACATTCGACCGGATCGAGGCATTCCTCGCGGCCGAGGAGCGTGAAGCCGCATGACGTTCACGATTCCAAAGGGCATCCCGCCGATAGGCGGCATGCGGTGGGATTTTCCCATTTCTGACCATGGCAGCATCCAACACATACGCAACAACGCGCGGCCGGCACAGGTGAACCGCAGCCTCAACGCTAGCAACGGCAGCGAACTGGTGGCTAGGTCAAATCCGCAGCAACTTTTGGACAGTGGAGAGACCCTCTGATGGCTCTTTCGTCCAATTCCGCGTCTATTCTAGACATTGACGTTGCTTCGATCACAATCCTCTCAGGCCGCCGGCGTCTCGATCCTTCATGGGTCGAGACGCTTTCCGATCTTTTCGCCGGCCAAGGCCAGCTCCAGCCGATCGAGGTGATCGCCGAGGGTGATCGCTTCCGGCTCGTCTATGGCGCTCACAGGCTGGCCGCGGCAAGGCTGATCGGCTGGAAGACCGTCCGCGCAATCGTCAAGCAGGCAAAGGATTTCGCCGACGAGGCCGAGATCACGCTGCGCGAGATCACCGAGAACCTCGCCAGACGCGACCTTTCCGCTCTCGACAGGGCCGTCGACATCGCCCGGTGGCGAGAGGTTTATGAGGCGACGCACCTAGTGGCAAAGCCCGGTCGGAAGGCGAAGCCACTACTGGCCGAGGAATTAACTGCAAAGTTTGCAGTTAATTTCTCTGTCGCTGCCACAACGGCTTTCGGCCTTTCCGAGCGCAGCATTTTCAATGCCGTCAAGATCGCCTCGATCCCCGCGTCCGTCCGCGATTTGATCGCGCTCCATCCGGTCGCCGGTAACCAGTCCGAGCTCCTGGCGCTCGCTGCCGAACCGGTCGTCCGGCAGGAACAGATCGCCGCGCTGCTCACCGCCGAGCCGCCACAGGCCGGCTCAATCGCCGATGCCATCGCGATCATCGACCGCATGCCGAAACCGGCGACCGAGCCGCGCTGGCAAAAGCTCGCAACCGACTTCTCGAAGATGAAGGAGAGCGAGCAGGACCGGTTCTTCGAGCTGCACCAGGCCGCCATCCAAAGGTGGATGAAAGGCCGGCAAGACTGATGGCCAAGCCTCCCCGCAACAACTCGACCCTGGACCTATTCCGCGACTATCAGCCGGCCCCGGTGGTCGATCGTTTCGACGCGGAAAAGGTCCAGGCCTGGTCGATGGCGGGACGACTGTCCAAGGCCGTCAGCCTGACCCTGACGGAAGCGGACAAGAGCCGGGCCGATATCGCCCAGGCAATGTCCGACTACCTGAAGGACGAAGTCTCGAAGCCGATGCTGGATGCCTACGCCAGCCAGGCCAAGGAGCATTCGATTTCGGCCCTTCGCCTGCTCGCTCTGATCGCGGTCACAGGCGACGTACGCGCGCTCAACACCCTTTTGGAAGAGGCCGGGATGATCGTCGTCCCCAAAAAATACGAGGCGCTGATCATGCGGGAAATGGCCGACGAGGCCATCCAGCGGGCGACCCTCGATAGGCAGGCGTTCGATGCACAGTGGAAAGCAAAACGATGAAAGGCTTTCACATGAGACGCGATCTTCTCGACCTTGCACAAGACTGTTTATCGCTGCTGGCGGTGGCCGGCTTTGTCGCCTTCGCCACCTTCGGCAGCGCCGGCATTTCGGCGGCTGTCATCGCCTGGAGGCTCGGCCAATGAGCTTCCTCGCAATCGCCCTCGCCGGCGCTGCGCTCTACGCCGCCTTTCTCTACGGCCTGCACGTGTTGTTCACGCGCCAGCAGGGTGCCCGTCTGGCGGCCGGCGCGGCATTCCGGCGCCGTGTCCAGAAGCATGTCCATGGCGGAGGCCTTTGGTCATGAGCCACTGCGCCATGCCGGCATGCTCGAACGCTGCGACAGGCATCTTCTGCCCCGATCACTATTTCAGGCTTCCGGCCTCGCAGGCGCACTGGCTGATCCGTTGGCAGTTCAAGATGCTGCGCTGCGAGGATGCCGACACCAAGCAGCACATGCGCGAGCAGCTGCACGGCTACACGCAAGAAGCCATCCGCACCCTCCAATCCGCCGAGGCGATCTCCCAAGCCGCCTCCGCCAGCAGCGCCCCCCCCACCCCCGCCGGGGGCGCCAACACCCCACAGGCACGAGCATGACAGGCATCGTCATCGACGGCGTCCACCTTGGCACGGTCGCCAAATTCGCCGGCCACCGGCGCGCGACACGATGGGTCGCGTATTCGATCCACCGGGTTTCCGTGAACGAAGCCAACAGCGCCAAATTCTCGACCATGCACGCGGCGATCGACTGGCTGACCAGCGAGCACGACCGCGTGAAGGCAAGCGAGGCTGCATCCAATGGCTGACGGCAAAATCCCGATCATCGGGCAGATCGCAGAGGTGAACCGCGAGCTGGCCTTGCGCCGCAACGTGTTCCCGATCCGCGTCCGCGACAAGAAGATGAAACAGGCGGAAGCCGACCTCTGCATGCGCCGCATGGAGGCCGTGCTGGCGACCCTGATGTTCTGCCAGGCGCACGAGGCCGAGATACGGGCCTTCATAGCCGCCAAATCCGAAAAGTCGGGGGGGGGGCATCATGAGCAGCGATCCTCGGCAAGTGACGATTTTCGATCTGTTGGCGGGCGGTAACCAGCCATGATCGAAGCCCGCCTCGACCTCCTCGAAAAGTTCCGCCCCGACCTCATCAACAACCTAGTGTGGTTGTGGTGGAAGGATGATCTCTGCCAGCCGACCGACTTCTACCTTGCCGTGGCGCACGCGCCCTCCGTCACGAAGGACGCGCTCAAAGCCGGATTGCTGAGCGGTCGCCTGAAATACCGTGGCGGCGGCTTGACCGGCCGGCTGGAGCTGACCGCTGAGGGCCGCTACCTCGTCCGCCGGATGCTGCGGCGCATGGGTGCCGAGGTGGCCGCGTGAAAGACTGCCTGACCGCCCGCGAGATCGCCGCCGAGGCCTTGCCGGATATGCCGCGCACCGAGAGTGCCGTCATCCGTATGGCGACGCGTGAAGGCTGGGACGAGCGCGCCACACAGACCCGGCAGCGCGCTGGGCGAGGCGGCGCTACCGAATATCACGTCTCGCTGTTACCGGTGCTTGCCCAGGTCGCCTATCAGCAGAAGCACCTCGTCATCGAACGGCCGGTCACGCCAGCGAGTGCCGCGCCGGACACCAGCCTGACCGCCCGCGCGCAAAAGGAGCGTGACGCCCGGCTGGCGATCGTCGCCGCTTTCGAGAAGTTTTCGCGCGGCATGCAGCTCGGCTATGCCACCCGCGTCCAGGTCTTCACCGATCGATACAATGTCGGCTCGCTCACCATCGACGAATGGGTGCGAGAGATCGTGCCTTCCCTGTCGAAGCGATC
Source organism: Mesorhizobium sp. M0663 (assembly GCF_040320585.1). Taxonomy (NCBI): domain Bacteria; kingdom Pseudomonadati; phylum Pseudomonadota; class Alphaproteobacteria; order Hyphomicrobiales; family Phyllobacteriaceae; genus Mesorhizobium; species Mesorhizobium sp. M0663. The sequence goes on along the minus strand of NZ_JAMYPX010000002.1, from coordinate 548,536 downwards.
GCTTGCCCGCTGGCAGTCGCAGAAGCGCGACGGCAAGGTCAACGCGCTCGCGCATGATCCCGCCCAGGCGCGCAAGGGCACCGGCATCCTCGAAACCGCAAATGGCGGTGCGGTCAGCGCCTTCATGCTGGCCCTGATCGCGCAGCAGCCACATCTGTCCGGCCACCATGTCCGTACCCTCTGCCGGTCGGAGTTCGGCGACACTTTGAAAACGGTTTCAAAGGGCGTTGAAACCATCATACCGATGCCGCCCGTCCGAACCTTCCAGCATGCGCTGAAGGGCCTGAGGGAAAGCCGTAAGGTCGAGCTGATCAAGCTTACCAACCCCGACCGCTATCGCTCGCACATGGCGCCCGCCGGCGTAGGCATGCTGCGCCACATCACCGAGCCGAACCAACTCTGGCAGATCGACGCCTCGCCGGTCGATGCGCTGTGCACCGACGGCCGGCATTCAGTCTATGCGTGCATCGACATCGCCACCCGCCGTAGCATCTGGCTGCTGTCGCGGACGGCACGCGCCTCGGCCGTCGCACTGCTCATCCGAAAGGCGATCATCGCGTGGGGCGTGCCCGACGTCGTCAAGACCGACAACGGCTCCGACTTCGTCGCCCAGGACACGCAAAGGCTGTTCGTCTCGCTCGGCATCGAGGCCGAGACGTCGGACGCCTACTCGCCCGAGCAGAAGGGCCATGTCGAGCGCGTCATCAAGACGTTTCAGCACGACGTCGGGCCGCTGCTGCCGGGCTTTGTCGGCCATTCGGTCACCGACCGCAAGGCGATCGAAAGCCGCAAGAGCTTTGCGCAACGTCTAGGCGAGAGCGACGCGGAAGTCTTTGGCGTCACGCTCACAGGCCCGCAGCTGCAGAAGCACGTCGATGATTGGGCAACCACCGTCTATCAGCACAGGCCGCATGCTGGCCTGAAGAACGCCACGCCCTTCGCCACAGCGCTCGCCTCGACAAAGCAACCGCGCAAGGTCGACGAGCGCGCCCTGGACCTGCTGCTGATGCCTGTCGCCGGCTCGGATGGCCAGCGCATCGTGACCAAGCTCGGCATCCGCATCGACGGCTATCACTACATGACGCCGACCATTTTGCCCGGCACCGCCGTGTTCGTGCGGCAGGACCCGAACGATGCCGGCCGCGCCTATGCCTTCGCCCAGGACGGCGCTGAGTTCCTCGGCGACGCGATCTGCCCCGAGCTTTCCGGCATCCACCCCGAGACTTTGGTGCGCGCCGCGAAGGAGATCCGCAGCGAGCTGGTCAATGAACTGACCCGCGACTTGAAGGCGGACATGAAGAAGATTGCCAAGGGCGCGCCGCTGATCGAGCGCGCCTTGGAAGTCGCGCGCCGCGACGCGCCGAACGTCATACCGCTGCCAAAGCGCGACCAGGCGCATTCGACACCGCAGATCGCTGCGGCGATCGAGGCGCTCGGCGAGCGGCTCAATCCCAGCCAGCCGCTCGACACTGCCGCCGCTGCCGCCCATCGCCGGCTGATCGACGAAATGCAGGCCGAGGACGAGCAACGCCTCTTTGCCGAGACCGATGCAATGATGAAGCGCCGGCAGGCCGAGATCGAGGCGGCGCGCACGGCCCATCTGCCGAAAGACGAGAACGTCGTCGCGCTGCCGGAGACCCCGAAGGAGCGCTATCGGCGCGCGGTCGGCTTTCGCAAGCAACTCGACACCAACACGCTGCCGGCGGCCGACGCGGTCTGGCTCGGCGGCTACGAGCTGTCGGCCGAGTTCAAGGCCCATCAGTCGATGCATGAGGATTTCGGTGAAGCGTACCTGTCCTGAGTAACGGAAAGCCCGGTCTGCAAACCGGGCTCTCCGCAAGAACAGCCGCCGAAGCGGCACAGCACAACGAGGAAAATGATGACAGAAATGCTCAAAGTCAACCGGCCGGCACCGCTGAAGAACGTTGCCGCCTTTTCGACCCTGCTCGCAAAGATGGTCGATCGCAATCCCGACGATCCCGGTCTCGCCGTCTTCTCCGGCCCATCCGGCTGGGGCAAGACGAAATCCGGCATCTATGGCGCCAACAAATATCGGGCGGCCTATGTCGAATGTGGCCAGTTCACCTCGGCGCGCTCGCTGCTCATGCAGATTCTGATCGAGCTGGGCGAAACGCGCCCGCGCGGCTCGATCGAGGATCTGAAAACCAACGCCATTATGCTGCTGGTGGCCGACCCGCGCCGGCCGCTCATCATCGACGAGGCGCATTTCATCGCCAAAAAGCGCTTTGTCGACCTGCTGCGTGAGCTCTCGGACAAGTCCGGCGCCCCGGTTGTCATGATCGGCGAGGAGATGCTGCCAAAGCATCTGGAAGAGTTCGAGCGGGTGCATAACCGCGTGCTCGAGTGGCTGTCGGCCGTGCCCTGTGACGCCGAGGATTTTGGCCTGCTGGCTGCCAATCGCTGCCCCGGCATCGAGATCACAGACGACCTGGCAGCCGCCATTCTCGACAAGACCAGGGGCAACACGCGTCGCATCGCCGTCAACCTCACCAAGGTGGTCGAAGCCGGCCAACTCCTCGGCATCAAGAGAGTCGACCTCGCCGCGTTTGGCGGCGCCAACGCGATCTTCAGCGCCCCTAAATTCACCCCTAGGAAGTTCGCATGAGCGGGCGATCCATCCTCGACATCGTGCAGATCAGCATCGCAGTGCCGCGCGGCGAGGCTGGCTACTGGTCGATCATCCGCGATCTCGATCTCGGCGGCCCCTGGACGGTGCGGCAGATCTGCCATCGGACGAACGTCAAGACGCAGGCGGTCGGCAGGTTCGTCCGGAAGCTTCGGCTCGCGGGCATTGCTGAGGTCGTCGAGCAGAAGACCGCCAGCCATGGCGGCGGTGCCAATCTCCCGGCCACCGTCGTCTATCGCCTGGTCAAACGGCCTCTCGTAGCACCGCGGCTGACGCCGGACGGCAAGACCCCGCCCGAGACAGCCATCGAGCAGATCTGGCGCGCGATCAAGATGGCCAAGGTGTTCAGCCTTGCCGACATGGCAGAAGATTGCCCTGACGTGCCTCGGCGGACCGTGGAAGCCTATCTCTACGCGCTGTCTACCGCTGGCATCGTGGCCGGCAGCCCAGGGCGCTATCGGCTTGTGCACAATCTCGGCCTGCAGGCACCGAAGATCCTCGCCACAAAAATGGTGTTCGATCCGAACAGCAAAACGGTCATCGGCCGTCCCGTCGCAAGCGAGGCGAAGCCATGAACCGGGGGCCCGTCAAGCACAGCCGGCCGGACGGCAAGTCGTTTGTCGAAAAGGCGATCGATGCGCACGGCTCGCCGCTGCCCGACTGGCTGGACGAGCTGGCCCGGCTTGCCGACGCCGGTGACCTCGGCGTCGCCGGCCAGCGTATCGGCTACAGCCGCTCCGCCGTCTCGACCATCATCAGCGGCAAGTATCTGGGCGATGTCGCCCGCGTCGAGCAGATGGTGCGCGGCGCCCTGATGGCCGCAACCGTCGAATGCCCGGTGCTCGGCGAGATCGGCCGCGACCGCTGCCTGACCGAACAGAAGGAGCCGTTCCGCGCTACGTCGCGGCACCGCGCCCAGCTCTTCCACGCCTGCAAAACCTGCCCCCAAAGGAGAAAATAGCCATGGGCGAAAGAATGTCGTTGGCGCTCTCAGACGGCCTGTCCGAACTGCGCGACCTGATTTCCGACTATCAGCACGAGCCCCGCATCCTCGATCCCGAAGACGCCCGTGTTCTCTGCGAGTGCATCAAGGAACTTCGCGGGAAAGCCCGCGACATCGAGAATCGGTTGAGCTGCAAGGTCTGGAATGACCAGGCGCGGGCAGAGCGCGAGGCCGAGGCCGACCGCATCGCCGAGGCGGCGTGCCGGCCAGGGTCGAACGTGCGGCTGTTCCCGGTTATCCCGCGGCCGTTTTCGGACGGAAGGCCGGGAGGTGCGGCATGACGATGGCGGTCCCGCCCAAGGAGGCCAAGTCGCGCGCACAGCGGCTCGCTGACCTGATCATCCCGTTGATCGATGCCGAGATTGAAGCGTCCAAGCCTGCGAAACGGTCGACACGCGACCAACTCATCATGCGGGCCTGCCGGGACGTTGGCGCGTCGGTCGACCAGCTTGAGCAGGCGAAATTCGGACCGGGCGAGATACCGGCCCGCAAGGCGCTGGAGCGCTCGGCCAAGCGCCTGAGGACCATTCTGGAAAGGCACTCGAATGGCCGCAAGTGAAGCGCTGCTGGCCTCCATCGCCAAGCTCGACATGATCGACCTCTGCGGCCGCATCGTTGCCGATCCGGAGCGCAACGCGGTCCGGGCCACCACCGCCGAGGTGCTGGCTTTGGCGATGGCCACGGAAGGGCTGTGGGCAATCGCCCTTGAAGCCAGCCTGCTGGTCTCGGCCCTTGAAAGAACGCTGCCTTGGAACGTCGAGGCCGACGCCGAACACCTGGAGCATGTTGTCCTGCAGATGGCCGCCGTGCGCGACCTGCTGGCCTTCATGCGCCCGATCCCGATCCAACAGGAGAATGACCATGCAAGCAGCAACTGAAGCCCGCCCCACCGGAAAGGTCCTGGTCGGCGACAAGCAATACATGCCCGATGCCAAGGGCAATCTCGTGCCGGTCGAAATGATCAAGCCGTCCGAGATGCTCGAAGACGAAACGGTCCGCACCATCCTCGGCTACGCCACCGATCTTTCCGCGCAGATCGGCCGTTTCAAGGAACACACGTTCAACGATCTCGGCGCCTTCGAGGCGCTGCTCGCCCAGGAGTACGGAGCGAGCAAGGGCGGCGCGAAGGGCAACAAGACGTTCATGACCTTCGACGGCATGAAGATGGTCAAGGTGCAGGTCGCCGACACGATCGACTTCGGCGCCCAGCTGCAGATCGCCAAGAGCCTGATCGACGAGTGCCTGACGGAATGGTCGGCCGACAGCCGGCCGGAGATCCGCGCCATCGTGACGCGCGCCTTCAACACCGACAAGGAAGGCCAGATCAACCGCGCCGCGATATTCATGCTGCTGCGGCTCGATATCGGCGACGAGCGCTGGCAACGCGCCATGGCGGCCATCCGCGACGCCATGCGCGTGGTCGGCTCGAAGATCTATGTCCGCTGCTACGAGCGCGACCGTCTCGACGCCGACTGGCGGGCGGTCACAATCGACCTGGCGAAGGCGTGATGGCAATGACGCTCTGGATCGAAACTCTTGAGCGCCTCGTCGCGCTACTCGACGAGAAGCTGGCGGTCGCCAAGGCCGAAACCGGCGAATTCAGGCACGCCGACTATTCGGCATGGCGCGCCCGCCACGACATGGCAGAGGCCAAGCTGGTCGAGTTCTTCACGAACGAGGAAGGCGCAAGGTTCAACCCGCGCCCGGCCGCCAGTGAACATTCGGTCATAATGGCTGGCCTGCGTGCCAGCTCGACCAGCGGGACAACCGGCGCCCTGACGAACTGGCGCACGGCCGCCCGCAAGAAAATCGCGGTCGATGACGGTTTCAATGCACACGGAAGCGGCCCGGTCCCGATCGAGCGGAGGGACGAGCCATGAGCAGCGCCAAGCCGACCCTTGGCTATCCGAGCCGCACCGCTGCCGTGGCGGCGTTCCGCGCCCAGGGCATGGAGATCAACGCCATCGCCGAGCGCATCGGCATATCTCCGTCGACTGTCTCAGCGCTCGAATGCTCGGTTCGCCGATACACGCCGAAGTCCCAGCGCGGCGATAGCACCTGCCGGACCGTTCACCTGCCGGTCGGCCTCTTGCAGCGCCTCGCGCCCCACGCCAGGAGGCGAGGCCTCACCCGCGAGACGCTCGCCTGGATGATCGTCGACGCGGTTGCCGAAAGCGACCTGGTGGACGCCGTCCTGGACGATGCGGAGGAATTGGCATCATGAGCACTCTGTCCGCCATCCACGTCGCCAACAAGCAGCTCGGTCTGGACGAAGACACCGCGCGCGATCTCTACCAGCGTGTCACTGGCAAGCGCAGCCTGCGCGAGATGAACGAGCGCGAGCAGCTGCGCATTGTCGAAGAGCAGCGCCGGCAGGGTTTCAAGCCGGCTGAAAAGGGCCTTCAAGGGCCATTCGCCAAGAAGCTCCAGGCGCTCTGGATCGCCGCCTGGAACCTCGGCATCGTCCGCGATCGGCGCGATGCCGCCATGCTGGTGTTCGTCAAGCGCCAAACCGGCATCGAGCACACCCGGTTCCTGCTCGACGGCGATGACGCCGCAAAGGCCGTCGACGCGCTCAAGGCGTGGATGACGCGAGAGTCCGGTCTCGACTGGAGCCTGTCCGTCAACACGCCGGAATGGCTGCGGCCTTCCGGTGCAAAGATTGCACTCGCACAGTGGCAGATCCTTTCCGTCGCGAAGACCGTCGACCCCAAGGGCTTCCGCCAGTTCGTCTGGGACACCGCAAAGCCGCTCGACCAGATGACCGACCGCGACTGGCCGGTTGTGATGAACGCGCTTGGCGACATGATCAGGAAGGTACGCTGATGGCCGAGAAACACTCCACTTTGGTTGTCGAAATGGCCCGCGTCGTTCTCTCGGAGATCCCGCAAAACATTGATGCCGATATGGGGAGAATGAGTGCTGTCGCCCGGCTTCTGACGGAGCGATTTCGAGGCGCCACAAAGCCGGACTTCGACGCCGCAATCGAGCTGATCGAATTGCACAGGCAATCCATGATCCTGGATGCGTTGGCTGACGCTGGCTTCTTCGATCCGAGGGTCGCGTGATGGTTGCCTACAGCTTCAAGGCCATGTTCGGCCCTCAGGTCTCGGGTCTCACCAAGCGGCATACCGTGCGCGCCGATCGCAAGCGCCATGCTCGGCCGGGCGAGCCGGTGCAGCTCTACCGGGGCATGCGGACCCGCAATTGCGTCAAGCTGGTCGACCCCGATCCCATTTGCATCCGCGTCCGGCCGATCGCGATCGTCACCACGCCGCTCCTGGATGAATTCATCGGCTCGATCGTCATCGATGGCCGCTCGCTGCATCGCGACGAGATCGAGGCCTTCGCCGCGGCTGATGGCTTCGGCATCGAGCATGTCGGCGACTGGCGGCTCAAGCGCATTGGCGAGCAAGGATCGGCCCGCTGGAACATGGGCGCCTTCTGGCAGGCCGAGCATGGCGCCGGCCTGTTCGAAGGCAAGCTGATCGAGTGGGAGCCAGCATGAGCACGCGCAGACGTTTCACCGGCCGGGTCAAGATCGACTTCTCCAAGATCGAGGCGTTCGCGGCCTCGGAGCTGGCCAGCAATGCCCTTGCGGCCGCCAAGGGCTGCGACTGGACGCTGACCAAGCATTCGGCCCTCTACCGCTGCCGCAACGGCCTCTACACGCTCTGCCTGATCTGGCACGGGCCGAACCGCGAGACGCTCACCACGACCATGCGCAATCTGCGGCTGGAGGTGGCGTGAGCGACGAACTGCGATCCGCTGAGCTGCTCAGCCTGATAGGCCTGGCGGACTTCGTGCGCCTCGCGGAAACCTATGGCGGACGCCGTCTCTACGTGCCGGCATCCGGCGACGACACAGCCCTTGTCAGGAGCCTGGGCGCTGCGGCCGCCCAGAAGCTTGCCCGCCGCTATTCCGGGTCATACATCCGTGTGCCTCTTGCCCGCGAGCTTCGCGCACGGCAGTATCGCGCCAACGGCGCCTCGAACGGCGAGATCGCCGGGCGGCTCGGGATAACCGAAACCGGCGTGGACAAGCTCTTCCGGCGCATGCCGGACAAGCCCGTCAAGGGCAGCCACGATCCGCGCCAGGCCGACCTCTTTTCCAGCAACTGATTTGCCGCCCGCCTAAGCGGGCATGATTGCCGCCTGCCGCCGAAGGCATGGTGTTGCGAAATGGCCGGGGCTCTCCCGGCCGATTTCACAGGCGGACACTCAATGACCATCCCTAGCGGCTGGCTGCCCAATGCGACCATCCAGCGCGTCATCCTCCACTGGACGGCCGGTAGCCACAAGGCGACGGATTTCGACCGGCAGCACTATCACCTGCTGATCGAGGATGACGGCAAGCTGATCCGTGGCGTCCCGTCGATCGACCTCAATTCGCTACCCAAGGCCACGGCCGGCTATGCCGCGCACACGCTGAACTGCAACACCGGCTCGATCGGCGTTTCGATGTGCGCGATGGCCGGCGCGATCGAGCGGCCGTTCAACGCTGGCTCGCAGCCGCTCACGAAGGCGCAGTGGGACGCCGCCTCGACTGTCGTCGCTGAGCTTTGCCGGCGCTACACGATCCCCGTAGGACCACACACCGTGCTGTCGCATGCCGAGGTGCAAGCCAATCTCGGCATCCAGCAGCGCGGCAAATGGGACATCGCCAAGCTGCCGTTCGATCCCGCTTTCGATACGGCGCGCGAATGCGGCGACCGCTTCCGGGCCGAGGTGAAGGCGAAGCTCTGATGCCGCTTGTTCAGAAGAGCCGCCGTTTCTCGAAGGGGCTGGTCATCATCAATTGCGCCTTGGCCTGGGCGGCGGTGTTTGCCTCGATCGTCTATGCCCAGGCGGCTTACGTTGCCGCGACGGCGATCGGCCTGATCCTGGCGGTGAGCGGAGCCTACATGGGCATCGGCCACTTGGACCTGAGGCAGATCGTCCGCGCTATCGTGTCCGGGCAGTCCACCACACCTTTGTCAGTGACAGACGGCGGCGAGCCGGCCGAACCGTTCAGCGAGGGGAACGTACAATGATCGATCCGCGCATCTTCTGGTCCAGCTTCGTGGGCTCGGCATCGGGGACCGCGACGGTGTTCGTCCTGGTGGGCGTGGCGCTGCTGTGGTGGTGGTTGGCGCAATGACCGGCGCAGCTATTGGCCTCTTCTTGAAAAGATGGGTGCTACCGGTGCTGACGTTCGGCATCACGCTACCGGTGTGGTTCTTTCTCGCCGCGGGTATCTGGCTTTGGTTCGACAAAGCCTCGGCCGTGCGCCAGGCGGTCGACAAGGCCGTGACGGAACTCGTGGCTAGTGCCAGGCTCGACGCGCTCAATGCCGAGCTGGTCGAACAGCGCCGACTGCGCGCCTGGAGCGACGGCAAGGCCGACGAGGCCAGTAAGATTGCGACTGATGAGCGGGCCGCGCGCGTCCACCTCGAAACCACGCTCACACTGACCGACGCCGAAAAAAGGAAAGCGGAAGATGACCTCGCCGTGCTTCAGGCCCGCGTTGATGGCCTTGTTGATCAGCAACTGCTTGACAGCTTGCACAACCGATAAGGCTGCCCTCGGCAAAGCCTATGCCGACAAGGCGGCGGCCCGCGTCGTCACCGACGCGTTGACGCAAGCCGATCGCGCGGTCGCCGAAGCGCGTCGCATGCCCGACTATCCCCCGGAATGCCGCCGCCATCACCGGAGCGGCGTGAAGCTCGGCGACAAGCTCGGCGTTGCGAACAAGAAGGCCGATATCGCCTTGGGCAATGCGAACACCCAGACCGACGCGTGCGCCGGCTGGTATGACGAGCGCAAGGCTGCGAGGGAACCGAAATGACGGCCGGCAACGCAGCCATCGACTTGGCCGAGCGGCGCGTCGAGCAGGAATGCGCGGCCGGCGTCGCGCGCATCCAGGCGGCGCTCCGGGGGCAATACGCTGCCGTCGAGGTGACTAGCTCGCCGTTCTGCGAATGCGGAGAGCGCATACCCGATGCCCGGCGTGACGCGGTCCCGAACTGCACCAGGTGCATCGACTGCGAGACCTTCATTGAACGACAGAACAGGAAGCGTGCCTGATGGATCTCACTGCGTTGATGCCCTGGCTTCTCGCCGCCTCCACTCTCCTCAATCTGGGCACGACCGTTTTCACGCTCATGACCAGCGGAGCAAAGAAAACGGCAAGCGATCTCGAAGCTCACAAAACGGCCGTAGAGGATCGCTGTTCGGGACTGGACACAAAGCTGGATGACTACGGTTCGCGCATCCAGTCGATCGAGAGCGAAATGAAGCACCTGCCAGACAAGGACATGGTGCACCAGCTGCAGATGACCATGAAGGACATCCAGATAGAGATGGCCAACGTCAAGGCGGAAACCCAGGCCGCCGCGCGGACGAGCCGTCGAGTGGAAGAATTCTTGCTGGATAGGGCGAAGGCGGCATGACTTTGAACATTGACGATTACGACGACTACGTTGAGCAGGACATCCGGCTGATCATTCTCCGCGCCCTGGCTGCCGAAGATAACGGCACCATGCATGAGGGCCGCCTGGAGCTCGAGCTGAAGCGGTTCGGATACACCAAGACGCGCGCGTACATCCGCAACCAGCTGACGTTTCTCGAAAAGACCGCCGGCGCCGTCCGCAACATCGTCGGCGGATCGGTGATGGTCGCTACCATTCGCAAGGCAGGGCGCGCCCACATTGAACGGGCGCAGTTCCTGGAAGGCGTCAAGCGTCCCAGCGATCCGGACTGAGGCAGCGAGATGGCACGCAAAGGCCGTGGTCAGCTTTCAGCGATCGAGCGTCTGCCCGACGAGTGCGGCCCGATCATCACCTGGGCGGCTACCGCGCTGCAGGATCGCGATCGCACCCAAACCGAGATCTACGAAGAGTTTTTCCTGAAGATGCAGGCCCTGCAGGCCGAGCATAAAGGCGAGCTCGAATTCGTTATCCCGTCCTTCTCGGCGTTCAACCGCTATTCGATCAGGCTGGCGATGCTGACCCGCCGGCTGGAGGATACCCGCGAGATCGCCGCCACCATTTCCAAACGCTTCGACGCACAGAGTTCCGACGATCTGACGCTGATCGCGGCTGAGACGATTAAGTCCCTTGTGTTCGAGCTGCTGACCGACGCCCAGGAGAGCGGCATGGCGCCGATCGGCGCCATGCAGCTCGCCACGGCGCTGAAGATGGCGACGCAGGCGCAGAGCGTGTCCAGCGATCGCCGCGCCAAGGTGGCGAAGGAATTCAAGGCCGATGTCGAGAAGGCCGTCGATACGGTGGCCAAGGCCAAGGGCATGTCGGCTGATACGGCCGAGGCGATCAAGGCGCAGATCCTTGGTGTGAGGGCATCATGACCACCGATCCAACCATCTCGCTCACGTTCTCAGCTTTCGACTTCGGCTGCCTGCGTGGCCTGCTCACCCATGAGATCGCCAACGTCGAGCGCCGCATGACCGTTGTCGGCTATCCCGTCGCGCCGGCCGACAGGGAAATGACCGACGCTTACCTCCGCCAGCTCCGTTCGGCGCTGGCGACGGTTGAAGAGGTCTATGACGGGATCGGCTCGACATGAACGACCGTGCCCGGCAGAAAGTGGCCAAAATCGCCTTGCCGCTATCGACCGCGCCGGGCGACAGCGGCACGACCACGGTCATTTTCGACGGCAACGGCATCCCGATCGGCGGCACGACCGGAGACAATCACCCTGCGAACGCCGAGCTGCTGGTGCACACCTTCAACTTCGCCTGGTCGGACAAGTCTGCAGGAGGCCTGCATTGAGCACCACGATCCGCCTGGAGCTATCGACCGACGAGGCGGCATGTCTCAACAACGCCTTGCGGCGTGAGATGGAGGCCGCCGAAAAGCAGCGCGGTAAACCGGCCTGGATCGGCGTCGACGAATACATCCGCCGGCTCGATGCCTGCATTCAGAAGGTGACCAAGGCCTTCGCGAAAGCGACTGGCGAATGATCACCGTCAAACTTCCAGCGCGGCGCGCCACGAGGATTTCCGGCAATCGCAACGATGTCGATTTCTGGCGCAACCGATCGAAGACGCTGCCGATCGTCATCCTTGATGGCAAGGTCTGCGATCGGAACATCTGCGAGGCGTTTTCCGGCACCGATGGGTATGGATACGTCCGGGTGGAAGTGCTGGGCGAAAACGGGCTGCCGCTCCTGGCGAACGTCGTGTTGCCTGATGGGGAAATACTCGACCAGGTCATAGCGCGCCGAACAATCCATGGAACGGTGACCATCATTTGGCCGGAGCCCGTGGTGTGAGGGCGAACTGATGTCAGTCCGATTGCATTGCCTGGTTCCCTTCTGCCGGCGAACGCGCAAAGCCGATTGCAGGGAGTGGATCTGCGGGCCTCACTGGCTCGCGATTTCCGTTCACCTGCGGCGGCGCAAGTCCAAGCTCTATCGACGCTATCGTCGCTTGTTCGGGGATAATGGGTTCTGGACCTATCCGCCTGGTTCGCCAGCTCGGCTTCAAGCGGTCAAGCTCGATCGGCTTTGCGACCGCGCCTGGGATCGGTGCAAGCGGGCGGCGATCGAAAGGGCCGCAGGAATATGACTGGCCCGATCTCAAAGGAGGAATGGGAAAAGGTCCGCCGCGAAAGCATGGCGAACCTAGACCATGTTATCGAAAGCGTCGGCTTGCCGAAGGTGCTCCTTGGCTATCAGGGGCGCACCGTCTCGCTTCTCGAAAGCACGGCCGTCCGCGTGCTGTTCATCGAGAAGAGCCGGCGCATTGGCGAGACATGGGCATTGGCCTCCTATGCCGTGCTGCGCGCCGGCCGCGCCAAGGATGCCGGCGGCATGGACGCCATGTACATTTCCTATTCGCAGGAGATGACGCGCGAGTTCATCGACGCCTGCGCCATGTGGGCGCGGGCATTCGCGCAGGCGGCTATCGCCCAGGAAGAATTCCTGTTTGACGACACGGACCCAACCCATCCGGACGAGACCCGGCAAATCAAGGCCTTCCGCATCCAGTTCGCGTCCGGCTTCGAGATCCTCGCACTGTCGTCGGCGCCGCGCACCCTTCGCGGCAAGCAGGGCCTAGTCATCATCGACGAGGCGGCGTTCGTTGACAGTCTCAAGGAACTGCTGAAGGCGGCGCTGGCCAACCTGATGTGGGGCGGCCAGGTCGTGGTCTGCTCGACCCATAACGGCGCTGACAACGAATTCAACGTCCAGGTCCAGGACATCCTCGGCGGCCGATCGAAGTACAGCCATCTGAAGATCGATTTCGACCAGGCGCTGCTGGAAGGCCTTTACGAGCGCATCTGCCTGGTCACCAGCCGCGAGTGGTCGCCGGAGGCCGAGGCCCAGTGGCGCCAGGACATCATCGATTTCTATGGCGACGGCGCCGACGAGGAGCTGTTCTGCGTTCCGTCCATGGGCTCCGGTGCGTGGCTGACCAGTCCGCTGATCGAAGCACGCATGACGCTGACGCCCGAAGAGGCGCCGGTCATCCGCATCGATCTGCCGCTCGACTTCCTGCATCGTCCGGAGCTGGAGCGCCGGCATTTGATGGCGCCGCACCTGGACGCGATCAAGAAAGCGGTCGACGGCCTTGAAGAAAACCGCCAGCACGCCTTCGGCTACGATCCGGCCCGAAAGGCCGACCCGGCGATCATGTCTCTGCTGTCGATCGACAAGGTGCTGCGCCGCCAGGCGGCGCTCACCGTCGAGTTGCGCAACGTGCCCTTCCAGGAACAGAAGGAAATCGCCACGCTGATGCTGAAGCGGGCGCCGCGCCTCTGCGGGGCAGCAGTGGACGCGACCGGCGTCGGCATGAACCTTGCCGAGGATCTCGGCCGGGCTTTCGGCCTGCACACCGAGGAGACACCCGGCGGCCTGGTCTGGTCGGTGACGCTTAGCCAGAACTGGTACAACGAGAATTTTCCGCCGCTTAAAACCGCCTTTGAAGACGCCAACATCGCGTTGACCAGGGACGCCGAGCACGCGGTGGATCTTCGCCTGGTCAAGATCATCCGGGGCATACCGTCCATTCCGCCCGAGCGCGTCGGCGTGGCCGGCGCCAAGCGGCACGGTGATTTCGCGGTCGCGCTCGTCCTGGCCTACTTCGCCAGCCGCATGCAGTGGCACGAATACGACTATGTGCCGGCAGCGATCGCCAAGAGCCGCTTCGAAGAAAGCTCGGAGGGCGCATGGCGCAATCGGGCCGACGACATCGAGGGCGGCTTCCGCATGGCATCCGCCCGCCGCAACCGTGGGATTTTCTGATGGCTGAAGAATTCAAAGGGATCGTCGACCGCTACGGCCGCCCGATCGCCAAAGCCGCCCTGAAGGTCGAGCAGGCGGCGCCGACTGGCAGCGGCGTTCGGCGCCACGATGCTCTTCACCCGGCGGCTGGCCTCACCCCCGGCCGGCTGGCCGGTATCTTGCGGGGGTCGATCGACAACGATCCCGAGAGCTACCTCGCCCTGGCTGAAGACATGGAGGAGCGCGATCCGCACTATGCCGGCGTGCTTGGCGTGCGCAAGCGGCAGGTTTCCGGCCTAGAGATCACCGTTGAAGCGGCCGGCGAGGATGCCGCCAGTGTCGAGCATGCCGACCTGGTGCGTGAAGTCATCGAGCGAGACGGCTTCGAGGACGAGCTGTTCGATATTCTCGACGCGGTCGGAAAGGGCTTCTCCTGCACGGAGATCATTTGGGACACGTCCGAAGGACAATGGCGGCCGAAGCGACTGGCGTGGCGCGACCCGCGCTGGTTCGTCTTTGACCAGATTGATGGGGAAACGCCATTGCTGCGCGACGGCGGCCAGAATGTGCCGCTGAATCCCTACCAGTGGATCTATCACTCGGCGAAGGTTAAATCCGGCCTGCCGATCCGGGGCGGCATTGCCCGCGCCGTCGCCTGGACCTTCCTGTTCAAGAGCTTCACAATCAAGGATTGGGCAATCTTCTGCGAAGCCTATGGCCAGCCGCTCCGCCTGGGAAAATATGACGCCGGCGCGTCCGAGAAGGACAAGCAAATCCTGCTTGATGCGGTGAGCAACATCGGCGTCGACTATGCCGCCATAGTCCCCGCGTCGATGGCAGTCGAGTTCATCAAGGCCGACATTTCGGCGTCGCATGGGCTCTATAAGGAGCGCGCCGACTGGCTCGACCAGCAGACGTCCAAGGTGGTGCTCGGACAAACGGGAACAACGGATGCAATCGCTGGCGGCTATGCAGTCGGCAAAACCCATGACGGCGTGCGTGAGGATATCGAGAAAGCCGACGGCCGCCAGATCGCAGCCACGCTGAACCGTGACCTCACCCGGCCGACGGTCGATCTGAATTTCGGGCCGCAAAAAAAGTACCCAAGGATCTTGATCGGCCGGCCGGAGCAGGTCGACATCAAATCGTTGGTCGACAATGTGACCAAACTTGTTCCCTTGGGCTTGAAGGTCGGGATGTCGACGATGCGCGACCGTATCGGCCTTCCAGACCCCGCCAAGGGCGAAGAACTGCTCGTGCCACCGAAAGGTCCGGCCCCAACTGACCCGCCTGATGACAACCCGCCCCCACCACTGAAACCCGGCGAGACCGAACAGACGGTCCACTCCACCGCGGGCACCGGCACGCGCGATGCGATCGAGCGCTCGACGGACGCCATGCTGGCCGATTGGGAGCCGCTGGTCTCGCCGATCGTCGCCGGCCTCGACGCCGAGATCGCGGCCGCCAGCTCCGTCGCCGATGTGAAGGCGCTGCTTTCGAAGCGCTTTGCCGGGCTCGATGCCGGCGCGTTGACCGAGCTGCTCGCCCGATCGGCCTTTGCAGCCCAGCTCGCAGGCCAAGTTGACGACACGCTCTGAAGGGAACTCCGATGGTCTATTTTTTCGCGCTCTGTTCGTTCCTGGCCTTGCTCGGCTTTTTCATCAACTCCAAACGCCGAAATGGGCACGGCATGGCATACAGCGCCGCCATGATCGTGATCTGGATGCTCGCGGCGCTATGGTGGTCGGGCAGGATCGGTTGAGCCTGTGGCCGCAGATCTGAAGCCACTGCCGCCGGTCGACGCGATCGCGGCGCTGTTTGCGCGCGGCCAACGCCTCGATCCCGAATTCTCCTGGCTCGACACATGGCAAGACGTGCATGCCCGCAGCTTCACGGTGGCTAAGTCGGCCGGCTTCGACATCCTGGACGAGATCTACAAGGCGCTGCTGGCGGCACTGTCCGAGGGCAAGACCTTCGCCCAGTTCGCCACCGAGCTGACGCCGCTGCTGCAGACGAAGGGTTGGTGGCGTCAGCAGCCTGCGTTCGATCCACTCTCCGGCGAAACCCGCTGGTCGCAGCTCGGCAGCGTCAGGCGCCTCAAAACCATCTTCGATGTGAACATGCGGGTGAGCTATGCCGCCGGCCACTGGTCATCGTTCGAGCGCAACAAGGCCACCCGGCCGTTCATCCGCTATGTTCACCTGGAAGGCCAGGAGAACCCGAGGCCGCTTCATGCGCTCTGGCACAACACGGTGTTGCCGGTCGACCATCCCTGGTGGAACACCCATGCCTGCCCGAACGGCTGGAACTGCCATTGCACGCTGCAGAGCCTCTCGCAGCGTGACATCGACCGGCTGCAGCGAGAGGGCGAGATCCTGAAGTTCGAGCCGCTGTCCGGCACGATGCGCAAGTTCGTCAACAACCGCACCGGCGAGGTCACGACCGTTCCGGATGGCATCGATCCGGGCTGGGCTTACAATCCCGGAAAGGCGAGCTACCTCTCTGTCGTAGAGCAGGATCTGGCGCGAAAGTCCGGGGCGTCCGACTGGCTCCCACCTCCATCCTGACCGTCCCCACAGGATCGCCGCACAGCCGCACAGGAGGCCCGTGGGGCGTGGCACTGGTGCGCGAAGCGCCGTTTGCCGCTGTAGACCCGTTCAAAACCGATTTTAGGGGCTATCTGACCCCTGAACGAGGTGATCGTAACGCAGCCTTGCCGGTTGCCCCTCGCTCGGCTACCGTTGCCTTGCGAATTCGGCGGCGGACCTGTCACCTCAGTCCCGCCAGTTCGATCCCCTGAGAAAGAACTGCCGCCCGCTATGGCGGGCATTATTTGACGGCGTTGGCCGGGCCAATGTCCGGCGATGCAAAACGCACTTGCCGCACTCCTTTCGGCCGCCTTGGTCGCCTCCCACTCGACCGCGCTCACAGCAGCCGACGCGGACAGTGGCGACAAATGGGTGCAGTTGACGCCAGCCGGCACGTTCTCCGGCCGCAACGGCCAAGGCCCCTGGGTTACAGGCGACAAAGCGTCGATGGAACAGATCGTCGCCAATAGCCGCCAGTATGCCGGCTCCACCGACCTCGCCATCGACTATGACCACCAGGCGGTTTTCGGGGCTATCCCCGGCGTCGGTGGCAAAGCGCCGGCCGCCGGCTGGATCAAGGAACTGAAAGTCCAGAACGACGGCATCTATGGCCGCGTTGAATGGACCAAAGGGGCAGCGATCGCAATCAAACGGAAAGAGTACCGCTACCTATCGCCCGTCTTCTTCCACGAAAAGACCACCGGCCGGGTGCTCGCCATCCGCATGGCCGGCCTGACCAACACGCCGAACCTCGACCTCGTCGCGGTCGCGGCGAGTGCCCTCTTCCCTCTCGACAACCCCACCGGAGACAGCATGGACAAGATCCTGACTGCGCTTGGCCTCGCCAAGGGCACGACCGAAGACGGCATTGTCGCCGCCATCAACGCCCACCTGATCAGCAGCACGGCAATCGCCAAGGCTGCTGGCCTGACCGAAACCGCCAAGCCGGCGGAGATCCTGACGGCGATCAATTCGATCGTCGCCGATCGCACGCGCCTCGCCACCGCCGCCGGCCTCACTGCCGACGCCAAGGCCGACGAGATCGTCACTGCCGTCCAGTCGGCGATCGCCGGCAAGGTCGATCCGACGAAGTTCGTGCCGATCGCGATGGTCACCGAGCTCCAGGGCGATCTGAAGAAGCTGCGCGAGGATCTGACCGCCGACAAGGCGACCGAGGCGGTCAACAGCGCGATTGAGGCCGGCAAGATCGCGCCGGCCCAGAAGGATTGGGCGCTCGGCTACGCCAAGGCCGATCTCAAGGCCTTCGACACCTTCGTCGGCAATGCGCCGGTGATGACGGCCTCGCAGATCCGCACGGCCAAGAAGCCGGACGGCGACGCCGGCCTGTCGGATACCGACATCGCCGTCTGCAATGCCATGGGCCTCGACCAGAAGAAATTCGCCGAGACCCTCAAGCTCAACAAGGAAACCGTCTGATGGTCGCGTCCAAGGATCTCGAAATCCCGGCTCGCTCCGGCGACCGCTTCGGCTACCCGGTCAAGGCCGGCATCCGCATTTATCGCAAGACGCTAGTCGCGCTGCTTGCGACCGGCATGGCCGTGCCGGCCGGGACCGCCAACGCGGTTTCCATCGTGGGTCTGGCTGAAGGCAACGTTGACAACCGCGACGGCGCCGACGGCGACCTGAACGTCGAGGCGCTTCGTGGCTGCTTCGGCTTAATCTTCGTCGCCGACGAGGTCGACATCGGCCGGCCGGTCTACGCCGTCGACGATGAGACTCTGAGCTTTGACGGCTCCGGCGGTCGGCTCCTGGTCGGCACGGTTGCCGGCATCAGCGACGGCCGCACCTGGATCGATATCCCGGCAGCGGAAAAGGTCATGATCCCGCTGGCCACCCGCATCGCCACGCTGGTCGGCGCCGGCGTCACCAGGACGATCGCTTCCGTCAAGGGACGCATCACCCGGCTTCGCAGCGTCACCGACGGCATCCTGACCACCGGCGATGCCACCATCACCTGCGCCATCAACGGCGTTCCGGTGACCACCGGCGTCATCACCATCACCCAGGCCGGCTCGGCCGCGGGCGACGTGGACACGGTGGTGCCGACCGCCCTCAACGAGGTCAACCCCGGCGACGTGATCAGCTTCACGGTCGGCGGAACCAACGCAACCGCAACTCCGGCGACCGTCGTCGCCGAGATCGCGCAGTAGGAGAAAGCTTCAGATGGACATTAATGCTTCCACGCTGCGCAGCGTCTACACGGGGCTCAGCACCGCGTTCAACGCGCGGCTCGCAACCACCCCGACACAATACCGGACGGTCGCCATGGACGTGCCTTCGAGCACCGCCATGAACGAATATCCGCGCATGGACGATCTGCCCGGCATCCGCGAATGGGTCGGCGACCGCCTCATTCATGATCTGTCGGCCTCGACCTACATCATCCGCAACAAGGAGTTCGAGGGCACCGTCGGCGTCAAGCGCGCCTCGATCGAGGACGATCAGTTCGGTTTTTACACGACGATCTCTGCCCAAATGGGTCAGGATGCGGCCGAGTTTCCCGACCAGCTCGTCTGGCCGCTCTGGAAGAAGGGCGACGCGACACTTTGCTATGACGGCCAGAATTTCTTCGACACCGACCACCCCGGCTTCGACGAAAACGGCGGCGAGACCTCTGTTTCGAACTTCACCGCTGGCGCCGGCCCGGCCTGGTACCTAGTCGACGACACCAGGGTTATCCAGCCGATGGTGTTCCAGAAGCGCAAGCCCTTCAAGCTTGTGCCGATGGACAAGGAGACCGATACGAACGTCTTCATGAAGGGCCAGTATCTCTACGGCGTCGACGGCCGCTGCAACGCCGGCTTCGGCCTCTGGCAACTCGCCCATATGTCTAAGGCCACACTTACGCCGGCCAACTTCAAGGCGGCCCGCGATGCGTTGGGTGCGATCCGCAAGAAAAACGGCCAGATCATCAACATCCGTCCGGCCAAGCTCATCGTTCCTCAGGCCTTGGAGGCCGATGCAAAGCAGGTGGTTGAGGCGCAGCTGATCAACGGAGGCGACAGCAACATTTGGTTCAAGGCCTCCGAAGTGGTCGTGGTTCCGCAGCTCGGCTAACCCAGCGCCGATCTGCACCCTTAGCCTGCCGGCACTCCGGTGCCGGCGGGTTTTTCGGAAGCAGCCGCGCCTGGCTCCTTCCGCAAGACCCAAGAGGAACCCCTATGACCACGACAGTTAAAGTCCACGTGAACGGCAACTTCCGCGCCACCGTCAAGCAGGACGACCGCGAACCGGTCGAAATCAACCCTGGCGAGGAGCGGTCGTTCTATCTGCCCCACCCGGCAAGCAGCACCTTTTCTATTACGGAAGTCCCAGTCGATTCCAACGCCGGATAGGACGCTGCCGAATTCGCCCTGCCGGCTTCGGCCGGCGGGTTTTCGAAAAGCAGCCCGCGAAGGCTCCTTTTCAAAGACCGCAAACGAGGATTGAACGATGGCGAAAGCTCCGAAAATCATAGCCAAACGTGAAACGGTTTTCTCCGCAGTGCCGCCGATCTCGAGCAGCGCTGACACCATCAATTCCGAAGCAGCGAAGCCAGTAATCGCGGATCAGAATGTCGCGGTGAATGCTTCGCCTGCTGCCGGTGCCGCGCCCGCAGCGGCGCCACCGGCTGCCCCGTCGCTGGGGGCAGCGACGGGGACCAATTCCACTGATGACACCCCGCCAAGCAACGACCAGGGCGGAGCCGGCAATACGGCCGACTCCGCAGGGTCGCTCACGGTGAACGCGTCCGCGATTTGGCTTGATGGTGGTGAAGCTGAGTTCCGCGCCCGCTTCCCCTGCCTGTCCACCGCGATCGACGCATGGGAGGCCAGCGGAGCGACGGCGCCGACCGCAGTGCGCATCCGATCGAAAACCGATGGCTTCCGGCGCGCTGGCATCGCCCATTCCAAAACACCGGTTGAACACCAACTCGATGGTTTCCGTAGCCCGGAGCCGCTGGAGGCGCTCTTCGCAGAGCCGAACCTAGTTGTGGAGTTCATCTGACCGTGAACATCTACCTATCCATCTGGTGGATACCGATCGCGCTTACGGTCGCGATCTGGGCGGCCGCATTGATGTGGCCGACCGAACAAAGCCATGGCGATTACGACTTCAGCGCAGCCTTCTTTGCGCTCGTGAGGTTCGCCTTCGCCAGCGCCGGCTCCCTGCTTGTCTGGCTCGCCTTCTTCATCTGGCTTTTCGTGGTGGGTGCCTGATGTACGCCGTCCAACAGGATCTGGTCGACCGCTTTGGCGCCACTGAACTGATCCAGCTCACGGATCGGACGAACATACCGCCGAGCACGATCGACGGCGTCGTGGTCGGCCGCGCCCTGGCGGACGCCGACGGCGTCATCGACGGCTATATCGGCAAGCAGTTCAAGCTGCCACTTAACGTCGTGCCTCCGGTCCTGGTGAAGGTCGCCGCGGATCTCGCGCGCTACTATCTGCATGGCGAGGCGGCCGAAAAGGACAGCATCGTTTCGCGCAACTTCGCCGCCGCGATCTCCTGGCTGAAGGACGTCTCGAAGGGTCTCGTCCTGATCGAGGAGGAAGGCGAGACGCCCGAACAGGCCGGCGGCGGCGCCATCAAGACCAGTGCGCCGAACCGCGTGTTCACCCGCGACAAGCTGCGGGGCTTCTGATGGCGACCGAAGGCATCCAGATCCGCCTCGTCGACCAGGCCGTGCTGGCGACACTCGATCGCATCGAGCGCCTGGCCGAACATCCCAGGACGATCATGTCGGCGATCGCCGCATACCTGGTCACCTCGACTCAGCGGCATTTCGAGCGCGAGACCGGCCCGGCTGGTAAGTGGCAGCGGCTCAGCCCGCGCACGGCCGCCAAGCGCATCGGACGCGGCCAGCGCGGCTATGGCCACATGCTGCGCGTCACCAACCGGCTCTACAGCTCCATCACAGGCGAGGCGACGGAAACCGAAGCGGCGGTCGGAACGAACCTGCTCTATGCCGCTATCCAGCAGCTCGGCGGCGAGGTGAAGATCCCGGCGCGCGAGCAGGATCTGCATTTCGGCAAGACCAATCGCGGCCGGCGCTTCGTCAAGGCCTCGCGCAAGCGCAAGGAAACGGTCCGCGTCTCGATCGGCGCGCACTCGATCACCATCCCGGCGCGGCCCTATCTCTATGTCGATGAGGAGGACCAGGCCGAGATCCTGCGCATTGCCGAGGACGCCTTCCGCGCCGAGGCCGGCGGCGGAGCGCAGCCATGACGCTGTCCGCAGAATTCCAGCAGCGCCTGCGCGATATCGCCCCGCCGGTGTTCCGCGTCGTCGCAGGCGCCGCCGCCTGGGCCTCGCTCAGTGGCGAACCGAAGACGACGCCCGCGGCCTTCGTCCTGGTCGAGGAAGAGCACAGCGGTGAAAACGAGCGCATGACGGGCAACGTGCTGCAGCGCACCGAGGCTGATGTCGCTGTCATCATCGTCACCCGCAACGTCTCCGATGGCACCGGCGGGGCCGCTGCCGACGACATCGAAATCCTCAAGGACGCGGTACGCGGCGCCTTGATCGGTTTCGAGCCGACCAGCGTCAACAATGCCGACGTTGTCGAGCACATCTCGTCGAATCTTCTCAAAGCCAAGAACGGCCACGTCTGGCAGCGCGAGCTGTTCGGCGCCGGCTATTACCTCGTGGAGAAAAGCTGACATGGCAAAGATCGAAACGCCGATCGCCGGCGGTGCGTACAACCGGCACAAGGATGGAACGCTGGAGCGGATCGAGGGCACCGAGCCCGCGCCGCCGCCCGGCACGGAGGCCGAGCCGGCACCGGCGGGCACGGACGAACCATTGGCGGCCGAAACCGGCGCGCCCAGGAAGGGGAAATAGACCATGATCCGTCGCTGGAAGAAGCTGTCCGCCCTCATCAAGATGGATGCCACCTATGGAGTTGATGCGGTACCGACCGGTGCTGCCAACTACATCCAGCTCTCCGACGCGGCCTTCACGCCGCTCGCCGGCGACGAGGAGGCGCGCAATCTGATGCAGCCGTTCCTTGGCCACCAGGGCGTCTTGCTGACCGGCGACTATGGCCAGTTCAATTTCTCGGTCGAGATCGCCGGCGCCGGCGCCCTCGGCACGGCACCGGCCTATGGCCCGCTGCTGCGCTCCTGTGGCTTTGCCCAGGTGATCTCGGCCGGCGTCGACGTCCAGTATGATCTGATCCACGACGCCTTCGAGAGCAGCGGGCTCTATTACAACTCCGACGGCGTCAAGCATGTGCTGCTCGGCATGCGCGGCAGCGTCTCGCTCGGCTTCACACCCAAGCGCATCCCGCGCTTCCAATTCTCGATGAAAGGCCTGGTCGGGACCATCACCGACGAAGCCTTGCCCGTCGTCACCAAGACGATGTGGATCGACCCGGTGGTGGTCTCCAAGGCCAACACGGTGATGGCGCTGCATGGCTGGACCGCGATCGCCGAGAGCCTCAACATCGACACCGGCTCGCAGGTCGTGCCGCGCCACCTGATTGGCGAGGAGAGCATCGAGATCACCGACCGTTCGGTGACTGGTACCGCCGTCGTCAAGGCGACATCGCTTGCCACCAAGGATTGGTTCTCGATCGCGCGCGCCCACACCAAGGCCGCGCTGGCGCTTACCCACGGCACGGTGGGCGGCAACACGGTGGCGATCGACAGCGACAAGGTGCAGATCGGCCGGCCAGCAGAGGGCCAGAGCGACAACATCCGCAACTATTCGCTGCCGCTGATGCTGACCAGCCTCGGCTCCACCGAGCTGAAGATCACCGTCAAATAAAGGCGGCTTCGACGCCTCTAAAACCGCCGTTCAAACCTCAGGAAAGTGCCCCATGAAATTCGTTCTCACCAAGGAATATCGCTACCCCTGGCCGGTCAAGATCCACCGCCCGGACCCAGTGAACCCCGGCAAGTGGCAGATCCAGAGCTACACGCATGAGTTCGTCGGCATCGGCGAGGACGACGCGAAGGCACTCGAAAAGGAAATCGAGGATCTCAAGACACCGGAAGAAAGACGGGCACGCGAGCACGACTTGCTGATCAAGGCCAGTCGCGGCTGGCGCGATGTCGTCGACGAGGGCAAGAACCCGATCGAGTATTCCGAGGAGCTGCTGCGCCAGGCGCTGCAGGACACCTGGTACCGGGTCGGGCTCTACAATGCGTATGTCGGATCGCTCGCCAGCCCCGAGGCCCGAAAGGGAAACTGAAAGAGGCCGCGCGCGCCTGGGCGCTGGCACGGGAAGGCTTGACCGACCCGACCCGCCCTACGCGGCCCGACCACCAGGCGCGGCAGGATGCCGAAGCGTTGGGCGTTCCGTCCGAGAACCTGCCCGAACCGACAGACGACGAAGAAAGCGACGTGTTCGAAGTGTGGGACATCAACATGCCATCGGTGGTGCTGTTTCTCGGCTGCGAGACACAGTGGCGCGTCGTCGCGCGCGGCATGCAGGGCCTGCTCTACTGGATCGGCATCGACTATACGGCGGCCGACGTGCTGCTGCGGGCGCGGCCGAAGCGTGAGAAGAAGCGCTATCCGGACGGCCGGCTGCTCAATGATCTGCGCGACATGGAGATCGCCGCGCGCGAAATCATGAACGAGGTGCGCGAGTGAGCCTCAATCTCGCCCTCGTCATCAGCGGCGACGCGGCCGGTGCGACTGCGGCGGCCGGCGCCACGGCAGCGGCGGTCCGCACGGTCGGCGTCGAGGCGGCCCGCACCTCGGCGGCGCTCACCGCCGCCAACGACCAGGCGGCGGCATCGTCACGTCGGGTGACTGAAGCCTTGACAGGCCAGGAGGCGGTGCAGAAGCGCATCCAGGGGATCGTGGCGGCCTATGCCGGCATGAAGGGACCGACCGACGACGCAACCTATCGGCAACGCGCCACCGACATAGCGGCCTATGGCGCGGCGCTTGACCGGATCAAAGCCACTTACGATCCGTTATTTGCGGCGCAGACGCGGTATCGGACGGCAGTCGAGGCAATCAACCAGGCTGAGCGCACTGGTGCGATCAGCGGCTCCTTGGCGATCGACGCACGTTTGCGAGAGACGGTCGCCCTTAACAGCCAGATCAGCGCCTTGACTGGCTTGGCCGCAGCCCAGAAAAATGCTGCGCAATCCATGGTCAACCGGGTCACCATTGTGCCCGATCGCGGTTCCGACATCGCTGCCTATGGCGACGAACTGGACCGGCTGCGGGCCCGCTTCAACCCGCTCTATGCCGCCTCCAAGCAATACGAGGCCGAGCTGACAGAGCTGAACAACGCGCACAGGGTCGGCGCCTTCACCAGCGCCAAGGAATACGATCTGGCGCTCACGCATCTGAACGATCGTTATACGATGCTCGGCCGAGCATCGGGCCAGATAGTGACGGGGCTGGGCTCCGTTGCGGGCGCGGCACGCCTGACTTCCTCGCAGCTGCTCAACCTGTCGCGGCAGGGCAACGATGTCGTCACGATGTGGGCGCTGGGCGCCTCGCCAATGATGATTTTCGCATCGCAGGCCGGCCAGATCTATGACGCGCTGGAGAGCGGGCCGAAAGGTCTGCGCGGCTCGCTGGCGGCGATCAGGGCATCGCTGGCATCGACGGCGAGGTCCTTCATCGGCTTCGTCGGGCCGGTCGGGCTGATCGCGTCCGGTGTCGGCGTGGCCGGCGCTGCCTTTGCGGCCTATTCGCTCCTGTCGCGCGAAGCAACCAAATCGCTCGACGGGGCGTTGAAGGACCATGTAGATCTCATCAAGAAAGTCGGCGAGGGTTGGAAAGACACTGAAAATGCTGTGCGTGGCGTTGGCCGGGAGTCCCAGACCGTTCTGTCGTTCCAATCGATGCAGGCGGTCAACGAACTCCGAAAATCGGTGGACGCGGGCACCGGCCAAAACCTGCAAAATCAGTTCGGTGGCTCGGAAGCCTTCACTGGAATACCTGGCTCCGGCCTCCCGCAAGACCAGTTCCAGATCTTCGACCGTTACAAGATCGGCGGCCTTGAGCCGGTCGTCAATCAGTTCATCAAGTCCGCCCAGACCGGCTATCCCGATGTCGTCAAATTCAACGATGCCGTTGCGGCATTGGGCCAAGCCCCCGGAGCATCCGCCGAGCTCAAGAAACGCGTCGCGGAAATTCTAGGCTTCACCGCGACTCTCGCCGAGGCGCAGCGGGCCGTCCAAGAGTACGATCGCAATATCGGTCCAGGCGGCCTGATCAGGAGCGGCAGCGCATTCAACCAGCGCGACATGAAGGCCTATGACGAATGGAAGCTGGCGGACGACGCCGCTCACAACCAGCGCATAGGCGGCTTCCAGGCGCAATTGCAGGAGATGAACGCAAGATCGCCGGCGGACAAACAGGCCGCCGCCGAGGCCGCGGCGCGCGCCCAGATCAACGCCAGCGAGAGCGCGGCCGCTCGCGCCGACCGCATCGACATCGCCGGCAAGCTTGCACTGGCCAGTGCAACGAAAAGCCTTGTGGACGCGCAGAAGGAGCGGCTGCGCTCGCTCGACCAGACGGTTGCCGCGCAGCAGCTGGAGATCAGCCTAGTCGGCAGGACGGCCGCCGAGGCGGCGGGGCTGCGCATGGCCTTTCAGCTCGAACAGGCTGTCCGCGAGGAAGCCGCCCGCAACAACGTTCCTGCCGACGAGGCCGAGATCCGGCGCATCAGGGAAAAAGCCGCCGAATATGGCCGGCTCAGCGCCATTCAATCGGCTCGCGCCGCCATCTTCGAGCAGGGTCAGAATATCGAGACCCAGCGCGCCGAGCTTGCACTGGTCGGGGCGAGTACCGCCGCCCATGATCGCGTCATTGCCGCCCTGACGACAGAGCAGCAGATCCGCCAGCTCGGCATCGACCTTTACGGCAAGGAGGCCGAGGCGATGCGCGCCAACACGGCGGAATTGTCGGCAATGGCCGAGGCGGCGGCGCGCGCCAATCTGGCGCGAGACCTACAGTTCGAGCGCGACCAGCTCGGCCGCTCGCCGATCGAGGCGACCGTCGCCGACCGGCTGAAGGGCGCCGGGCTGGCGGTGGACCTCAATTCCGAGGCGGCGGCGATGATCCGCATGAACGAGCTGCTGAAGCAGCAGAAGCAGCTCTGGGAGGACGTGCGCGAGACCGGCGTCGACGCGATCGGCGGCATCGTCGACAGCGCTCTCGGCGGCTTTACCGATATCGATAGCGTGCTGAAGAGCGCGGCCGACGATGTGCTGAAGCAGCTGACCCAGCTCGGTATCAAGAACCCGATTGCCAATGCGGTCTACAACAAAGGCCTGCCGACGCTGGACAGCATCGGCGGGATCGACGGCTTCATCGGCACGCTGCTCGGCGGTCCGCAGCCGGCCGGCGGGCAGACGGTCGGCGCCATGGACGTGCAGGCTGGCGTCGTCAACATCAATGGCGCCCTGGGCATCGGCGGCGGTACTGGTGGCGGTCCGCTGGGCGCGATTACCCGTCTGCTCTCTGGCGCCAACGACAACAGCGCGACCGGCGGCGCGGCGGCGTCGACCACCTCGCAGAGCGGCGTCGGCGCCCAGATCTGGAACTACTTCGCCGGCAAGGGTCTCCAGTCGCACCAGATCGCCGGCATCATGGGCAATCTGAGCGCCGAGAGCGGCCTGAACCCCAATGCGGTCAACCCGAACGGCGGCGCCAGCGGCCTGCCGCAATGGCTGGGGGAAAGGCTGTCGGGACTGCTGTCGGCCAATGGCGGCAAGCTGCCAGGCGTCGGCGGCCAGCTCGACTATATCTGGAAAGAGCTGCAGGGGCCGGAGAGCGGCGTCCTGAAGCGGCTGCTGGGTTCGACCGACGTTCGCTCCGCGACCGGAGCATTCGCCGGCTTCGAGCGGGCCGAGGGCTGGTCCCAGGCCAATCCGGAAAATATCGCGCTCTGGCAGAAGCGGCTGACCGCCTCGCAGGATGCGCTGGCCAGGTTCCAGGGCACGGCAAACGTCGCCACCAAAGACCTCGGCACCTTCGGCGGCGGGCTCGGCCAGCTCGGCAATGCGCTCAGCCAGTTCCCGGCCGCACCCGCCGGCGGTGGTGGCGGCTGGATGAGTTGGCTCGCCGGGCTGTTCGGCGGCGCCGGCGCGTCTTTGTCGCCAGGCGCATGGGCGGCGATCCAGGCCGGCGGCGGCGGATTGTATGATGTTGGCGGCCCGACCGGCGGTAGCGACCCGAACAAGGTCGCCGGCCTCGTCCACGAACAGGAGTACGTCATGGACGCCCCCGTGGTGCGCGCGCTCGGCGTGCCGTTCCTGGACAATCTGCGGCGCTCGGCCAGGTCCGGCCGCCACGGCCGCCTCGAAGATGCCGGCGCCCAAATGGAAGGCGGCTACCCAGTGCATCGGTCAGGATCAGGCGCCGGCGGCGGTGGCGGGGCGGTCATCGAGTTCAGGCACGAGACCGTCGTGCACAATTACGGCAACAACAACGTCCGCACCGAAGAGAAAGACGACGGCAAGGGCGGGCGCCGCACCGAGGTGATCGTCGGCGAGCAGATGGCGGCCGAGATGAACAGGCCGGGCAGTGCGGCGAACCGCACCTTGAACGCGCGCGGCGCCAGACAGCCGGTGAAACGCCGATGAGCCTTGTCTGGTACCCGCCCGAGCTGCCCAGGCCGGAACGCGCGCCCTACCAGGTAACGCGCGGCGATGGCCGCACCCGCAGGGCCGAAGACGCCGGCCCGCCTAACGTGCGGCGCCGCTTCTCGGCGGTCGCGAACACCGTCAGCTTTTCGACAGTGCTGACCAGGGCTGAGCTTGCCCGCTTCGACCGCTGGTTCGACGAGGAGATCAAGCAAGGGACCCAGCCGTTCCTGATGCCGGCGTGGGACACGGACGGCCTGCCGCTGCTGACCGATGACGGCACGCCGCTCACCACCGAGGACGGCACGCCGATCCTGATCGCCGAGACGTGGCTCTGCCTGATCGGCCAGCAGATGCCGGCACGCGCGCCGAGCTCGCCCGGCAGCGTCCAGTGGCGGGTCTCCTTCGACATCGCGGTGATGCCATGAGGCGGGTCTCGCTCAACGCCCGTCTGGCTCTCGACCAGGTCGCGACCGACGAGCTGGAGGTTGTGCTGGTCATCATCGAGCACCCACTGCTCGACACGCCGGTGCGGCTTTCGTCTGACAATGCCGACCGGATCTCGGTCGAGCCGCTGATGTACGGCACCCGCTCGACCTGGCGCACCGAGGATGGCTCGCCCTTCCTGTTCGTCATGCTGGACGCTCTTGTGCCAGACGAAGAGGACGACGCGCCGGCGCAGGCCTCGCTGGTGCTCGATATCCTCGACAGCGACATTGCCGACATCCTGACGTCGACCACGGTGCAGGCGACCTGCCACATGGCGATCGTGCTGGCGTCGAGCCCCGAAATTGTCGAGGCCGAATGGATCGGCTTGCTGATGACCGGCGCGGACGGCGATAGCGGCCAAGTTTCTCTGAAGTTCTCGATGGAGCCGATCACCGAGGAGCCTTTTCCGGCCGACCGCATGACCAAGGAACGTTTTCCGGGGCTGCACAAATGACCTTGATGGTAGCCCAGGGCGATCTCCGCTGGACGCAAGGCTTTATCGGCCTGCCCTTCGCCGACAAGGGCCGCGACTGGACCGGTTGCGACTGTTGGGGCTTTGTCCGCCTCGTCCATGCCGAGCATGCCGGCAACGAGCTGCCGTCCTATGCCGGCCTTTATCCCAGCTCGGCCGAGCAGCGCGAAGTCGCCGCCATAGTCGCTCGCGAAGCGCAATCGCCGCTCTGGTTGAAGATTGAGACGCCGCAGCCGCTCGACATCCTCTGGTTCCGGCGCGGCCGGCTCGACGCCCATTGCGGGCTGTATCTAAGGCCCGGCTTGATGATGCACATGGTTGAACAGGACTGCTCGAAGATCGAGCGCTTCGACGACGGCTCGCCCTGGGCAGGCAAGCTCACCGGCATCTATCGCTGGAGGGGCGCATGAGCGTCCATGTCACGGCCGCACCTATCGCATTCCAGCCCGACCGCGCCCGCATCGAGCTGACGCTGCCGGCCGGCATGACGATTGCCGAAATGGTGGCGATGGCGCTGCCTGGCGCCACAAACCCGGTGCTGGAGCGCACCCGGATCGCGCTGGTCAAAGGCAATGGCATGCAGGTGGTGCCACGCGCCCGGTGGCACCGGGCGCGGCCGCATGCCGGCGTGCATGTGGTCATCCGAGTCGTTCCCGGCGGTGACTCGTTTCGGTCAGTGCTGCAGATCCTCGTCTCGGTGGCGGCGATCGCCGTCGCCGGGTTTTTCTTCCCCGCCGGCGCCACGCTGTTTGGCTCGGAATTGCTTGCCAACGTGGCAAAGACCGCCCTCACGGTGGGACTGACGGCGCTCGGCGGCTTGCTGATCAATGCGCTGCTGCCGCTGCCCAAACCTCCGGGAGAGGAAAAACCGACCTATGCGATCGCCGGATGGCAGAACCAGTTCACGCCCGACGCGCCGGTGCCGATGGTCATGGGCACGCACCGTTTTGCGCCGCCGTTCGGGGCGATGTCCTATATCGAGGTGGTCGGCGACTGGCTCTACGACCGCGCCGTCTTCCTGCACGGTTACGGGCCGCTGGAGATCTCCGAGGAGAAGCTCGGCGACACGCTGCTGACGAAATTCGACGAGGTCGAGATCGAGACGCGGCTCGGCTATGCCGACGACGAGCCGCTGACACTCTACACCAACCAGGTGCTCGAGGAGCGCATCGGCACCGATCTGGAACGGCCGTTGAAGCACAACGACTACGGCAAGATCATCAAGGGTGAGCCGTCCGAAGCCAAGCCGGTCAGCCGCTTCACCGCTCGCGATACCGCCTGGTCGATCTCGATCCTGTCGTTTCCCGCCGGCCTGATCAAGATCGATGAGGAGGGCGAGGAGTTTTCCGTGGAGGTCGTGTTCAAGCGGCGCTACCGGCCGGCCGGCACCGAAGCCTGGACCGACCTGCCCGATCTCTCCATCCGCAACACAAAAAAAGTCGGCTTCTATCGCGCCGACCGCATCGATTACCCCGTCCGCGGCGCCTACGAGATCGAATATGAGCGCCTGACGGACTCGGAGGTCGAACCGGGCAACGGTTCGCAATTCGTCCTGAACTGCACCTGGGTGGTGCTGCAGAGCTTCCGGCCGGAATACCCGTTCAATTTCAGAAAGCCCGTGGCCCTAAGCGCACTCCGGATCAAGGCGACGGCGCAGCTCAACGGCACGCTCGACACCTTCAACACGCTAGACAAGCGTCGCGCGCCGGACTGGGACGCCGACAGCGGCACATGGATAGACAGGGCCACGCAATGGCCAGCGTCCCTGGCCCTCTTTGCCTTGCGCGGTCCAGGGCTGTACCGGCCCACTCCGGACGAGGAGATCGATTTTCCTGCCTTCCAGGACTGGCACGTCTTCTGCGTGCTCAAGGGCCTAAAATACAACCGCATCCACGATTTCGAGAGCACGCTGGGCGAGACGCTGGCGGCGATCGGCGCCGCGGGGCGGGCCGCCGTCAAATGGGACGGCCGCAAATGGACCGTCGTCATTGATCGGCCGCGCGAGCTGGTAGTCGACCATGTGAACCCAAGGAATTCATCAGACTTCCGCTGGTCGCCCTCCTATTTCGAGCCGCCACATGCGCTGCGCGTGCCGTTCATCGACGAGACCAACGATTATCAACAGGGCGAGCGCCTGGTGCCGTGGCCCGGCTATGTCGGCCCGATCGACACCACCGAGGAGCTGAAACTGCCCGGCAAGACCAACCCGGACGAGATCTGGCGCGAGGCCCGCCGCCGGCAATACGAGATCATGAACCGCGCCGTCAGCTACTCGGCGGTGCAGCAAGGCACTGCACGCACCGCCACCACTGGCGACCTGGTGGTGGCCTCGCGCGACGTGCTGAAGCGCGCCATGCATTCGGCGCGCGTCAAGGCAGTACGCGGCGATCTTGTCGAGGCCGACGGCGTCTTCACGATGGTCGCCGGCGAGAGCTACGCCATTCGCTTCCGCCAGTTCGACGCCGACGACACGATCGGCACCAGCGTGGTACGGACCATCGCCACCGTCGCCGGCGAGAGCGCGGCCGTGCGGCTCACCGGCAGCGGCGAGAGGCCCAAGGCTGGCGATATCATTCACTTCGGCCCGGCCGCGCTCGACAGCATCCCGCTTATCGTTGCCGGCATCACGCGCGGCAAGAACAATTCGACGGTGCTGGCGATGCTGCCGGCGGCACCGATCATCGACGAGTTGACCGACGCCGAGGTGCCGCCGGCCTGGAGCGGCCGCGTCGGCGCCGAGATCGACCTATCCCTGATCCCCCCGGCGATACCGAAGTTCACGGGCATAGAAACCGGCACTGTCGAGACCGGCGACGCCAACGGACTGCGGGTTATGGTCAGCGGCGGCACGGCGAACGCGATCGCCGTCGCCGCCTTCAAGCTGCAGACGAGGCTCTCGGGTGCTTTGGTCTGGCAACCGCCACTGTCCTGCTCGCCGGCCGAGGGCGCTTTCGATGTGACCGGTTACCTGTTCGGCGACGAAGTCGAGCTGCAGGCCTGGGCCGTCAGCGTCGCCGGCGTCGAGAGCGATCTGACCGACATTGTTTCCGTGACCATCGGCTCCGACGACTTCGTGCCGCCACTCGCGGCGAACTCAACCCTTTTGCTCGTGCTTTAGAGGACACAAATGGCCGCCAGCCAGATCAACACAACTGACAGCGTCACCGGCGACCCGGTCGCGATCGACAGCGAGCTGGTCGCGGGCAAGCACCATCCCATGCATGGCGTGCGCGACGGCATGGACGAGGCGCTGGGCGGGACGGCCGATGCGGCGGCCACGTCCGATGCCGGCACGTTCTCCCTGATCGCGTTGGTCAAGCGGCTGCTGTCGGTCAAGCTGCCGTCGACGCTTGGCGCCAAGAGCGCCGCCAACAGCTTCAGCGTCACGCTGTCGACCGACGACGATGCGCTGCTAGGCTCGCTCACCGAGGCCGCGCCGGCCAACGATACGGCGTCAGCCGGCCTCAATGGCCGGCTGCAGCGCATCGCCCAGAACCTGACCGCGCTGAACCCGGCCGCCACCTGGCGCTACCCCGCGGCTGCCGGTGGCGAGACCGGGACCGCAGACGTCCAGGTGAAGGCAGCGGTGGCGGGCCAACGCAACCACATGACTTGGCTGACTGCCGTAAATGCCCACGCCACGGTCGACACCGAAATTCTGGTCAAGGATGGCGCCGCGACTGTCCTCTATCGCGGCTTCCTCAAAGCCGCCGGCGGGCGGCTGGATATCGAATTCCGATCGCCGCTGTCGTCGAGCGTCAACACGGCGCTGAACGTCGCCAACGTGACCACCGGCGCCCAAGTCTACTTCAACTGCGGCGGCTACGTCGCGCCTTAAAGAACAGGGAAATTTTGGAATGGCTGAAACAGGCATATACAGTACCGACCTCCCACTGGTCGCCGCTCTGGACGAGGTGACCGGTAATGCTACGATCGACGGCATACGGCGCTCGGCACGACAGTCGATGGCCGATCACGCCGAGCAGATCATGGCCGACGGGCCGATCGCGGATGCACTGGCAGCCGAGGCGGCAGCGCGGACCAGCGCGGATGCATCGTTGGATGAGCGCGTCAACACGTTGGAAACGGGGAACCTGCCGGCCCGCATGACGGCCGCCGAGGCCGAGCTCGCGGATCATGAGATCCGCATCGACAACACAGAATCCCTGATCGCGACCGGAGCGAAGACGCCGGTGGCGGTGTCGACGCTCTCGACCGTCAACATCCCCATAGCCACCGGCCTGATCAACGGCGCCAACATTGGCGGCTTCGTCGTCTCCACCGGCCAGTTGGTCGTGCTGGCCGGACAGACCGCTCCGGCCGAGAACGGCGCCTATCCTGTCGTCGCTGCCGGCGCGACGGCGCGAGCGTCCGCTTTTGACACCAGCGCCGAGCTGCTCGGCGCGACGTTCGGGGTGACCAACGGAACGGTCCAGGGCACGGTGTACGCGGTGCGCAACACCGGTGCCATCAACGTCGGCGTCGATGCCATCGTCATCACCCACGCCTATGGCACGCCCGGCAACCCGACACAGGCCGAAGTCACTGCGGCTCGGCAGGGCTATGTCGACGTCGCCGCCAACCTGACTGCAATGAAAGCCTCGACTTCGGCACTGGCCTTGACGGCAGATACGCTGGCCCAGATCGAGGGCCTCAGCATCGCCACGGCCAAGCTGACGGAGGCGGCCGGATCGATTACTCCGACCTGCTTCAGGTCTTACAATTTCGTGTCGGGAACCGTGGTTGAACAGGTCGTCATCGCCAGAGCAGGCGAACGATCCTTACTACAGTTGCTTAGCAATAATTACACAGTCAATTTCGATCTTGCGGCTGGCACGTTTTCCGGGTCTGGCGCATGGTTCACAAGTGCTTCGATGACGGCGCTAGGTGGAGGCTGGTACGAGTGTAAGGTCGTCATCACCCCAACCTCCAGCGGTTCGCTGAATGTTCAGACGCGCTTCTCAGCAGCCGGGGCCTATCCCTACGCCGGCGACAGCGTATCGGGCATGTACGTGCGCAGCATTGTGCTGCGGCTCCCGAATACAACCGCCAACCTCTTTCCGAGCAGCGATCCCACTAACGCCGCCTTCACCAAGACTAGCTTCACGGCGACAAGCACGGTGAGCCCGGAAGTTCGCTCACTACCGCCCCTGCAGGCGGCCGTCGATGCGTTCGATCTACAGATTAATGGGCGATTGACGGCCGACAAGATCATCGAGCCCAGCGGCTCGGGCAGCCCTACAGTCTATCAAGCCAGGTCATGGGTGATTGGTGACGTCGTTGTCATCGATGTCATTGCCAAAAAGGCAGAGCGGACGCGCTTCAATCTCTTCTCCAATAGCGGCTTCATCTTCGACTGTACGTTCGATCTGGTGAACGGAACATGCTCCGGCACGGGTGCCAGCATCTTGGCACTCGGCAATGGCTGGTACCGATGCAGAGTGGCGGGGACGGCGACCGCGACGGGTTCCGCGAACGTTCAACACCGCGTGTTTCCGGCCGCTGGCGGCCACCCATACGTGGGGGATGGCGTCTCTGGGCTCTATTTGCAGCAATCGAGCTTGAGCGTAAACGGAGGGATCAACGTTCTCGCATCGCCGAGTGACTATAGCTCTGCGTCTTGGTTAAAGACTGCGGGCACCACGGTTGCGGCGAACGTTGGCAACTACCTCGGCCTGCTTTCTGACCCGTCGACGTTTGGTGCTGGTGCTTATGACGATGGCCGGATCGCATTGGTTGGCAAGAAATGGACGGCTCTTGGCACGAGCATAACCGCCCAGGCGCAATACACGACGCCGCTGGCGAGTTCGTCGGGCATGGTGCTGACGAACGCAGGCGTTTCGGGCGCGGCTCTCGGGGTAAGCACCACGGGCTATCCGAGCACCGGAATATACGACGCCATCGCGACGATCCCCACAGACAGCGAGATCGTGACCTTGGAGGCAGGCGTCAATGATTTTTGGGCTCAGGAAGTATTGCTTGGCGCGCTCAACGACACGACGACGTCCACCTTTTACGGTGCTCTCTGGGCCGCGGTCGTAGCCATCCGAGCCCGTGCGCCCAACGCAAAGATCATCTTCATCACGCCATACTCTGGCGGCTCCGGCCACGCAACGGCGCGGATCATGCGGACCAACAGTCACGGCAATACCCTGGACCAGTTCCAGAAAGCCGTGCGCGACGTGGCGAACCTGACCGGCTATCCCTGCATCGACATTGCCGGCAAATCGGGCATCGGCTATTTCACCGGCCTTTTGTACATGAGCGACAATCTGCACATCAACGCGACGGGGGGAACTCGCTATGCCAACTGTGCGCTCGATGATCTTCGGAAGCTATCGCGCGCCGGGTTCTTCGGGACCTGATCGGTGACGGTCAAGCAGGCTGCAGTTTGCCTGCCGAGGCCAAGTCGATAGCTTTTTCCAGCAATGGGTTCCAGTGCTGGTATCCCTCAAGGGAAAAATGGACGCCATCTCGAAATGCGGAGTCGTATGCTAGACCGCCTCTTTCTATGGACAGCCGAAATAGCGTGGCGGCGTCGAAAACAT
Source organism: Mesorhizobium sp. M0663 (assembly GCF_040320585.1). NCBI lineage: Bacteria > Pseudomonadati > Pseudomonadota > Alphaproteobacteria > Hyphomicrobiales > Phyllobacteriaceae > Mesorhizobium > Mesorhizobium sp. M0663. The sequence goes on along the minus strand of NZ_JAMYPX010000002.1, from coordinate 512,999 downwards.
TGGCGGCAGTCATCGCGGCAATCTCTTCATTCTCCATCTGGATCAAGGCGCGATTATAGCGCGAAACCCATTCTCCCTCCGACCCAATGTCTGTGATTGTTAGCAGTACGAGCGGTTTCCCTGCGAGCGAACGGGAAAGCGCGTCAAGAGCAGACCGGAAATAAAGCCGGCGGAACTCCAGATCGTCGCCCTCACTGGTCTGTGCGTCGTTAATCCCGATAGCGACCACAGCGCCGGCAACTTTGCCCCACAGATGTGCGCCCTTGACGCGGCTTACCACGGCTAAAACATCGGCGATTCGGGAACCTGAATAGGACCCTCGCGCGACACGCGGATTTGAAATGCCGGCGCTTGAACCTTCCATCAAGCTATCGCCCAAGAGTAATAGCTTTGGCGATGAAGCTCTTGTAAGGACGTCGAGAAGGTCGGCCTCTCGATCAGCCCGCGAAGTCCCCACAATTTTGCGCAGAATAACTCGAGATCTTGAGACAACGTGCTCAAGCGTCATGGTGAAGCCTCCCAAACCCTCTTCTACTTAGCTGGTTTCGTAGAGTGCGGCTAGATCACGCGGGCGTGAATGGATGGCACAGGGCGAGAGCGAATTTCGCTTCGTTTGCGGGTGCGTAAGAATATCGCTCAGTTGGCGGGTGCGTTAAAAAAACGCGTGACAGGTGCTCGGGTCAGTTCCCGAGAAGCGGGCCTTAGATTGGCGTCCGACCCGCTCGACAGCATCAAACAGATGACTGCCGCACCTGGCCCTTACGGGCACCGGGACGGTGACCGATTCTCGAAAGCCGTTAAATGACCCTTCAAGACCATTCAAAAGCATGGTCCGGCCTGAGAATGTCCGCCTCTTCGCGATGGGTCAGCTGGCAAACAATTCCTTGTAGCCAGTCGTTACCATCCAGTTCGCTCGGTCGATATGGCTGCGAAGAGTCTTGCGAGCGCGGACCGGTTCAAGGATGGGGTCGATGCCCAGAATGAGCTTGGCCATCTCCTCTTCGCTGGCATTGTCAGCGCAGGCGTCCAGGATCTGCAGGTAGATGGTGAAATGCTCCTTGTCGTAAACCGTGATGGAGTCCGACCACGGAACTTCTTCAAAGATTCCATGCTTCATAATGAACATGCCTTTCGGATTGCTCCATGCGCGCCGGCCTCCAGCCGGTGCGCTCGCTGGGGTTTCCATGCCCAGGAATTCTCGCGCTGCTTGCGGTCTCGTCAAGAGGCCGGCGCTGGAACCACGTTTAACGGCCGTTGAAAGCGCGCGATTTGGTGCCAACTGAAGTTGCGCGGAGGTGCCAAGTGATTTTGCGCGCTACATGACACCACCGCCATGGCCCTGCCGCGGCTTGCGGTCGAACTCGAGCGGCCCCCCTTCGGTGTTGACCGGCAGTTCGTTCCACAGGATTGCCTTGTCCTTGAACATGAACGCCGTGTAGACGCCGCCGGCAACCGGAATGTCGTCGTCGACGACGGCCCTGAGCCCCATGTAATAGGGGATCAGCGCCCCGCCCTGCTCGGACGACGGCACATAGTCGATGAGGTCGGCGAGTTTCAGTGCCTTCATCTGTTTCGAGTGCATCCAGATCGTCTTGAACTTGTCGGCGCGGTCGCCCATCAGATAAGCGGCCTCGATGATGTCGGTGTCGACGATGGAGGCACCGGTGATGCGCACCAGGTCGCCTGCGTCATTGGCAATGTTGTCGGCCAGCACGCCTTTCAGTATGCCCAGCAGCGTCAGCTTGTTGGCGCGCTGCCAGTAGTCGGTCTGGCGGCGCACGATAAGCTTCTGCGGATCGTCGCCGGCAAGGATCGAGGTCAGATCCGGGATGCCCCAGGCCTGCGCACGCACATTGCGGGCCGCGACTTCGCGGCGCGCGCCGATCTTCTTCATTTCGATCGAGTCGGCCGGGTCGTCGTTGACCGGCTCGGACGGATCGTTGCCGAGGTCCTTCCAGCCGGGCATGTCGACGGAACGTCCGCCCAGGCTGAGCTTCGAGGCGATCGACGGGTCGGAAAACAGGATCCCGGCCTGGTAAATCTCCAGCGACTGGACGTGCTCCTCGAACGAGTATTGCGCATAGACGGACGGAACGATCGCGTCAGCGATACGGGTATAGGCGTCTGCCATTTTTGTCTTCCTTCAGGTTTGGGTTAAAGAGGATTGTTGGGCATCCACAGGTCTGGATTTTCGCCGGCCTCGCGTGCCAGCCGCCGGGCGCGGGCGGGGTCGCTTTTGACCAGGGCTGAGATGCCAGTCAGGTTGCGCTCGCCGGCGGCATTGCGCTTGAAGGGATTGCCTCCGCTCAAGGCAGCATTGCCGTCGATCGTGTCTTCGCGGAACATCGCCTCGCCGATGGCGTGGAACGCCTTGGCGATCTGCGGGTCGGTCAAGGCACCGTCCGGCAGAAGGATGCCCTTCGCCTTGTAGGCATTGACCAGTCCGAGCTTTTTCATCGCCCGGTTGGCGACCTCGAGCTTCTGGCGAAAGCCATCGCTGCCGGTCGGTCCCCAATCCCTGACGAGGTCGTCATGCGCCGTCTCGACCGAACGGGCAACGGCGATTTGCTGTGCCTTGGCCTGCTCGGCCATGTAGCCGACGAAGCGGTCGTGATAGGCCTGTGCGACCTTCGGGGTAGCACCTGCCTCGACTGCCCAGGCCTTGGACGCACTGGCGAGCTCGTCCGAATAGGCGAAGTTTTCGGGGAGCCCGTCGGGGCGCCTGTACTCGACCTTGTCGGGCGAGGTCAGCGGACGCATCGCCTCGGGCAGCCGGGCATGGAACCTGTCCCAGTCTTCCGCGGCTGCATCGGCTGCCGGAAGGCGCAGGCTCTCGCCCTGCTGCCGCTCCAGCTCCGCATAGGAGGCGAAGACCCGATCGAGGCTTTCAGGCTTGGTCCAGCCCTTGGTTTCAGCAAGCTTGCGGTTGCCCTCGGAAAGACCGTCAAACCAACTTTTGGCCGCAGGCGGGGCGGACCCGTTGTCCCCGTTGGCCGGTGGCCGTGCAAGGTTGCCCGCCGGTGGCGCCGCCACCACGGACCCGGCGTCTGCCAGATCTGTCATGAAAAGATTCCTTTGCTGAGAGTTTGAAGGCCGGTGATGAGAGCACCGGCGGTGAAACTTGGTATCTCCCCCCTCGAGGGGGAGATGGCCGGCAGGCCAGAGGGGGTAGCCGCGCGTGGAGCGCCGACCTCATCTGTCGCCGGGCGTCGCGCCCGGTCGAACCGACCCCCTCTGTCGCCTTCGGCGACATCTCCCCCTCAAGGGGGGAGATTAGCGCCTCAGGCATTATCGCCCCAGTTCTCCCAGAGCAGCGTGATGGTGCCCGACACCGCCAGCGTGCCGTCGGCGTCGATATCGGTGCCGGTGGCAAACGCCAGGTTGAGATAGAGGTCGACCGGCGTCACGGTGCCGTCGAGCGTCAAGGCTGCGGCAACATCGGCAATCGATGCGCTCGACGGCGCGGCACCCGCGCCATCCAGCGTACGGCCGGTCGCGCCCACCACATTGGCCATAGTGCCTGCCAGTACAGCGCTCGATGCTGCCGCCGAGCCTAGCGACCAGGTCAGCGCGACATTGTCGTTGATGGTCGAGGCGCGTGGCGTCAGCACGGCGAACTGCAATCTTGCCGTGCCGCCCTTGATCCGCACCTTGCCATCGAGAAAGTCGAAGAGCTTCTGGCTGGCAAAGCCCTGCGCATCGGTGACCGGCACCGGCATGGCATTGAAGGAGAAGACGGTGCGGTAGGCGCCGCCCTGCCCGGTCGTCCTGGCGGTAAGCCCCGCCCTGGGCGGGGCAAGGCCGGCTTCTCTGGCGGCGGCACGCGAAAGCGTCCGGGCAAGACCTCGGGTCATTTGGTATCTCCATTCTTGCGGGATTGAAAACGGGGTCGGCTGGGCCGCCGCACGCAACAGCGGCAAAAGCTCATGGACATTTGGATCAGTTATGTGTATCTATACACAACATGAAGAGCGCCGATGTCATTCACAGGCTGTTGGCGGATGGCTGGTACGAAGTGGCTCGAAAAGGAAGTCACGCCCAGTTCAAGCACAAATCCAAGCCGGGCCGGGTGACAGTTCCGCATCCCAAGCGCGACATCCCGATCGGCACTCTCAAGAGTATTGAAAAACGATCCGGCGTGAAGCTGAGGTAGAGAAATGCGGAACTATATCGGATTGATCCACAAGCAAGCGGACAGCGACTTCGGCGTCTCCTTTCCCGATTTTCCGGGCCTGGTGACAGCCGGCGTCAACCTGGATGATGCCCGTGCCATGGCCGGGGAAGCACTGGCCTTTCATGTCGAGGGGCTGGTCGAGGATGGCGAGGCCATTCCCGTACCGTCGTCCCTGGAGGAGGTGATGTCGGACAAGGACAATCTGAGCGGTGTCGCCATCCTGGTTCCCTTGAAAGCTGAAGCTGCGAAGGTCGTGCGTGTCAACGTCACCATTCCGGAAGATGTCCTCGATCAGATTGACCGATATGCGGAGCGCCACGGCTACAGCCGATCCGGATTTCTGGCCGCTGCGGCGAAAAAGGTAATGCAGATCGAGGCGGCGTAGCGCCCTGGAAGGCGCGACTGGAGATGAAGCTCTTTGGGTCTTGTTCGGTTACTTTCTTTGCGGATCAGGCCGTCAGACAAAAACAACCATGTCTTATTTCGTGAGGCACGGTGCCTATGTTCCGCCGCAAATGCGACCGTACTTGGCAAAATCAGCCTGCGAATTAGTTCATAGACTTCAAGGGAGTATCAGACGATGACCATGTCCAGAGCCATTGCCGCCATGTTCGTAACCGCCGCGCTGGCAGGCTGCGCGCAGACCGAAGCACAGCAGAGAACCAGCACCGGTGCGCTGCTCGGCGCCGGCGCCGGCGCGCTTGCCGGCCAGGCGATCGGCGGCAACACCAAGAGCACGGTCATCGGTGCCGGAGCCGGCGCCCTGCTGGGCGCCGTTGTCGGCAATGCCACCACGCCGCAGCCGCCGCCCGGCGAACAGCTTTGCCGCTATCAGGACCGCACCAGCGGCCGCATCTACACCGCCCCCTGCGACGACCGCTACTACAACGGCGATTATTGAGCCGGCGCGGGCTGCAAATCACGACAAGGCCGGCGGGACAGCACCCCCCTCTGGCCTGCCGGCCATCTCCCCCTCAAGGGGGGAGATTGGGTATCTTGTCTGCTTCCGCCAATCACCAACGTTGCAGGATTGGCGGCTAGGGCGAAGCTGCTGATCTCCCCCCTGGAGGGGGAGATGGCCGGCAGGCCAGAGGGGGGCGCCTCGCGCCTTTCGGACCTTATCCTACCTCCCCTCCAGCCTCGCCGCCTTCTCCAGCGCAGCCAACTGCGCCTCGTCCAGCGTCAGGAACCCCATAATATGCTGCACCACTTCGGCCCGCGCATTGCTGAGCGCGCTGTGCAGCTCGAAGCCGTTCGGCGTCTTGGTCTTGGCCAGCCACTCGCCATAGGACGGGCGGCGGTAATAGCCGGTTGCGGCCGCCAGGTCGGCCAGCACCATTTCGCCGTCCTGGCCTGAGAACACTCTGAGATAGGCCTTGGCCAGGGCATCCTGCGCCTTGGCCGGGCCGCCGGCCTGGCTGGAATGGGCGAAGCGTTTGCCGCTCATGCGCCCTGCCCGCCCGAAGCATCTTGCACACCCTGCGGCATCAGCCCGCCGAGCCCGTCGAGCAGGCCGCTGTCGCGCGCCTGCACTGCCGCCGGCACGGCATCCCTGGCGACCTTGCCGGCGGCAGCCATCGCCGCCATGCCGGCCTGTTCAGCTTGAGCCTTGGCTCTGGCATCGCGTATTCCCGCCACTTCGTCCTGGCGGCGAAAAATGCGCTGCGGGCTGCGGCCGGCGCCCTGCACGATCTTCAGCGCCTCGTCGCCGTCGATATTGTCCATCACGCCGGGATCGAACTGCGCCATCTGCATGGCCGTGGTGACAACCTGGATGGTGTCGCGCGCCTCGGCCGAACGGCGCAGCACGTCGAGCGGGCCGGTGAAGGTCGGCCGCAGCGCCTTGCCGGCAAGGCTCGCCGGCGGCAGGAAGCGGCTGTCTTCCTCGTAAAGTCCCTTGTCCTCGAGAATGCCCAGCTCGCGGTCGAGATTAGAGGCAAAGCCGGCCTGGATGATCGAGCCGGACGGCCCGAGCAGCGCGCCCTTCTCCTCCTGCCGGATCAAGGCTTCGGTCGCCGTCATCTGCGGGTTCTGTACCAGCGTCTGGAACAGATTGACGAACATCATGTCGCGGATCTCCTCGGCCCGGCTGTCGGCATAATTGAAGGCATAGGTCGGGTTCTGGCCGGTGGCGATCGGCGCGATCAGCGGCCGGCCGGCATCGTCGATGAGGCCGGGATAGTTCTCGCCGGGATTGAGCACCGGCACATAGTCGAGCCTTGCCTTGGAGGCGGTCGCCGGATCGGTGATCTGCTGCAGCGCGCGCAGGCCGGAGCGCCGCACGGCGTTCTCCTCGCGCACCGTCGTCAGCGCCTCGATGGTCGGCGAGATGCCGTACGGATCGCCCTCGTAGCGGCGCCAGTTGAAGCACGACACCGGGAACGAGCGAAAACCGCTTTCCCTGACGATCGCCTCCTCGTCCTCGATCACGTGATAGGAAGCGAACGCGGTATCGAGATACTGGTAGGAGCCGCTCAGACTGTACATCTTGCGCTCGTCGCGCGGCTGGATGCACTGGATCAGCGAGATTTTCGTCTCGCATTTGGCGGGGTCGTCGACCAGGATTTTGATCCGCGCCGGCAGTCTGTCGTAGCCGAGCAATTGCGCCGCCTGCCGCGCCGTGCGCTCGTAGCGGCGGTGGAAAATGTCGACCTGGCCCCAGCGGTTGCGGGAGAGATAGCCCTCGACCACCGGGATCGAGGCATAGCGGATCAGCGTGCCGCCAAAACCTTCCTCGGCATAGAGATACGCCGGGCCATAGCGCACGACGTTGCGCAGGCAGGCCTGCGTTGCCGGCACGAAGTTCGAATTGGCGGAGTAGCGCAGCGAGAAAAGGAAATCGCGCAGCGCTTCCGCCCATTCCTTCTCCTCGTCGGTCTCCTCGTCGTTGATGGCCGCGGTCGACAACCCATGCCATTTCTCCGACTGCGGGATGATCAGGCTTTCCAGCCCCGCGGCCAGCCGGTTGGCGGCCGAGTTTATGGTGTTGGCGTAGACCCGCGCACCGCGCCGCTCCTGCCGCTCGGCCTGCGAATCGAAGCCGGCCTTTCGGCTGCCGCTCCACATGTCGGGCGCATCGGGATCGCAGAATTCCGACACCGCCTCCCAGACATGCTCGTACTGGCTGCGCTCGCTCTCCAGTTCAGCCTGTCGCGACAGGATATCGCGAGCACGGGAATCGCTCATGGTCAGCCTCGCTTGATAAACTCAATTGGAAAAAAGAAGTGGCGGGCACGCCGAAGCGGCCGATCTCCCCACTTGAGGGGGAGACGTCCGGCAGGACAGAGGGGGTCGTCTCGCGTGGACCGGCGACCCCCTCTGTCGCCTTCGGCGACATCTCCCCCTCAAGGGGGGAGATCGGCAGCGCCTTATTCCGCCGGCGTCGTCTCCAGCGCGGCTTTGCGCCCAAAGCGCTGCACCACGAAACGGCCCATCTTCTGGCCGGGTACTTCGATCAGCGTATAGGTGATCCAGGACAGCAGGCACACCACCGGCAAGACCACGACAACAACGATCGCAAAGCGCAGCGGCGCCGACAATTCGTGGCCGAACTGGGTTATGACCAGAGCCGCCACCGGCTGGAGAACCAGCAGATGGATCAAATAGATGCTGAAGGAAAGCTCACCCATCAAATGAAAGAACCTGTTGGCGAGCGTCATGGCGATCTTTCTGGCCACGATGCCCGCCATTCCCGGCAGCATCCGGTAGAGAACCAGGGCAAAGAACCCCAGGACGAGCGCTTCGCGCATCAACAGCTTGCCCAGCCCATAGCCGCCGCCGAAGGGCAGCGCCGCCAGCAGCATGGCCAGTGCCAGATGCACGAAGGGCCGCTTCTGCCTTTGATGGACGACGCCCGCCAGCAGCATCCCGCACAGGAAAATCTGCATCTTCAACGGCAGGAACGACGGCATCGGAAAATGCACCGACAACTGCCCCATCAAGAACACCATCGCGCTGCCGGTCGCCGCGGTCAGGATGGCCGCCCATAGCCAGTCAAGCCTGCGCACCAGCAGCATGATTGCCGGAAACAGTGCGTAGAACTGCATCTCCAGCCCGAGGCTCCAGTCGGGCAGCGGCGTGCGATAGGCGAAATTCGGCACCAGGCCGAACAGGAACAGCAGATGAGCGCCGATGTTTTTCAGGCCGCTGTCGAGATAACGCTCGGGCGCCTGCGGCGACCTCAGCAGGAACTCGTCGATGACCATTCTCGACCCGTAGAGATAGGGGCCAAGCGCCAGGGCAGCGAACAGCATGACGTAGAACAGCGGCGCTATCCTGAAATAGCGGCGGGTCCAGAATTTCAGCCAGGTTTCCGGCCTTTGCCACGGCTCCTTGGCCTGGCGCAGCTGGTAGTGGAACACCATCAGGAAGCCGGACAGCATGATGAACAGATCGACGCCGAGATCCGGTTCGCCCAGAATAGGAATCTGCCAGCCGGTCAAAAGCAGGCAGTGCCCGATCAGCACCCAGATCGCGGCGAGCGCCCGAAGCCCGTCCAGGCACTCGATCCGCGATGACCGAGCTTCTGTCATGCCGAACTCCTCGATTGCCATGTTGCAATGCAGCATGGCGGCTGAGGGAGGAATGTCAACCGTGCGGAAGGAACACGATTTGCGCTCGGCTGTTACGGAGAACGCGGAACACCTGAGGGCAATTGTAGAGGCATGCACTTGAACACCCGGGGCGCGAAGGATCGCAGCTTACGCGATCCCGGCAGGCAAGCTCCCGTCTATCTCTTCTTCACCAACCTTGCATGCCGCCGCCAGTACCACCAGGCCAGCACCCGGTTGCGGAACACTCTTCTCATGGCGCCCATGTCACACCCCCAGCAGCACGCGGCGCTGGCCGGTGAGCTCACTGGGCGACAAATCGGTCTTCACCGTTCCGGCGGTGCCGTCATTGGCCGCAAGCTGGGCCCGCAAGGCGGCTTCGCGCGCCTGTACGTCCTTGTCGGCAATGGTCGGTGTCGGCGGCAACGGCTTCAGCGCCGGCGGCTTTTGAAAAAGGCACATGGTTTTCTCCAGAGTGAGAGGCTCTTGTCCAGTCGTAGAGCAGAAAATCCTCGCCGTTCCTGCCATAGCCCGGCAGGCGGCAGCGTTGCGTCGCGCCGAGCCGGCCTAGCCAGCGCAGCGCCAAATCATTGGCGGCCAACGCTCGCGCCTCGACCCGCCAGGCGCCGCGCGCCGCAACCTGCGGCCCGAGCACGGCATGAAAGAATTCCGTAATCCCAGGCACGCAGCGCCTCATGCGGCGCGTGCCCCAGCTCCAGGCGATCCACAGTCCGCTGCGCTGCTCGGCAGCGCCGAAGCCGGCCTCCGGATTGCCGTCGAGCTCGGCGACGTAGGCAAACCCTTGCAGCGCCATCAGCGCCAGCAGCGCCGGCGACCACTCGTCGAACTGGCAGTCGATCTCGGCCCGGTCCTCGGGCCGGAGGTTGGCGGCGATGTAGGAGAGGTCGCGCAGGGTGGCGGGAATGATGCGGAGGATCATGTTGGGTCACTTTCCGGCACGCTGCGAAGCGGAGAGCCCTAGGGAAACGAGGCGCCAAGCTAGATTGACTCTCTTTGCCGTCTGGATTTCCTTGGCCTGTGACTTGTGGATGTACCTATGGGAACAAGCGCATGACTTGTAGTAACTGCGCGCCGATCGAGGAGACCCGTACGATCTTTAGCACCGGTCGTCTCGCGGCGGCGATCACGATGGCCAAAGAGGCCATACGCGACGGTATTCTGCAGGAAGTACCGGGTGGTCCTATGTCGAGTGTCATCCCGTTTTCGGATCTCAACCCGGATGGACCATGGGACGATCTGCTTCGTTACCGCTTTCGGTGCACGACCTGCGCACAGGTTTTCTTGCTCTCCGCAGAGACCTATCATGGCAGCGGCGGCGAATGGGCTAAGGAGCCCGGCTAAGCTTTTCGGCGCTTCGTCCTATGCGTCCGCCGCGAATCTCAGTCCTGGCGTATCTTCGCGGACATCCGGCTGTCGATCTCGGTCAGCTTGGCGAGAATGCCTTCCTGCGCCTGCACCATCGCCTGTTGAACGCGGATCAGCTTGAAGGTGAGCCAGATCGTTACCCAAAGGCTTGCTGCGAGATAAATCAGCATCGGCATCCAGGAGATGAATATCCCGAGCAGCGAGTTTTCCGATTCCATATTGCCCCCCTAATATGATGTTGCCGCTACATCGTCGTTTTGCCGCCGGGCGTGCATAAACGCAAGCATCGTCACCGAAACGCCCCCAGCGGATCGCTCTGCCCGGCCTTCCGCCGCGCGGCCTTGAACACCGCCGGGTCGACCTGCGCTTCCCTCAGCATCATCACGCCGTAGCAGGTCGCGGCCATCAGATCGTGGCGCAGCTTCACCACTTGGCCGTCCCTGCGATGATAGAGACGGAACTCCTCGAACCAGGGCAAAAGCGTCGAAACCACCTTGAAGCGGCCTGATTGCATGCGGCCGAGCATCGGCCTCGACCGATACCGAACCGTCGGCGAACTGCGCATGGCTGGCGAGCATGTTCAGCCCATGCGCTGAATACTGCCTGGCAAGTGCGGTGCCGGCACCCTCCAGCGTCTCGCGGCGGCCGTCGCGCGGCCATGCCCATGGCAGCCAATCGCCCCACGGTTTCAGCGTCAGCGCCTGCATGGCGGGAGTCTGCTGCGAGGCACGGCAGGCTTTCGTGACATAGACCACATCGGCCTCCGTATCCCAGGCGAGCTCGACCGCCGCCGAGGGATGGTCCCAGCCGAAATCGAGCGCGCCGAGCCTTGGCCAGTAGCGCGGCAGCGGGAACGGCTCGCAGGCGATCAGTTCCTCGGCCACCGGAAAGATGCGGCCGGAGCCGAGCACCGGAATGCCTTTTGCCCTGGCTTCCCGCTCATGCGCCGGATAGGCGGCAATGATCTCGGCGCGCTGCTGCGGCGTATAGTGCTCGGCATCGTCGATGGTCATGAAGGTGACGTGACGGGTCATTGTTTTTCACCCTCGCGGCATTGAATCGTGGTGGCAGGCACTAGACGTATGGTGTTGTTTGACAAAGAACTTTCCGATGGCGGGACAGCGCCCCTCTCTGTCCTGCCGGACATCTCCCCCACAAGGGGGGAGATTGGATGTCATCCTGGTTTTCGCCAATCTTCAACGGTTGCAGGCAGGCGGGACGCGGAAAATGCCAATCTCCCCCCAAGTGGGGGAGATGTCCGGCAGGACAGAGGGGGGCGCGAAGGAACGCGAGTTGTACGAGTTCGCAGCACTGTCACCCCTTGCCCATTCCTCCCACCTCCCCCGCCGACAAGAACAACAACACCACATCGCTCATGCCGAGCAGCGGCGTGAAGGTGACGATGGTGATGCCGCCGGTGGCGTTGGTGCGGGTCAGCCCTTCGGAATAGATGTCGAGCGGCGGCTCCTCGTCGAACCAGACGCCGTGCAGCGTTTCGCCCTGCCATTTCTCGCGACCCTTCTCGTAGCTCTTGAACGACAGCACCGATTCGTCGGCCTGGACGTCGCCGCCGCCGCCCCAGCGCACCACGACGCTGTCGAGCGCGCCCGGCGCCCGTCCCGCCATCGTGCTGACGATGGCGTCGGCCGGGATCATGCCGGTGCCGGCCGCCTGCTGCTGCGGCGGGCCGATCAGGATGCGCTGCGGGTTGTCGCGCGTGCTTTCGCCGGTGACGCCGGCCGCCCACATCCGAACCGGACAATCGAAAACCTTGCCTTGCCACCAATCTGGATAGCGGCCGGTGAGGTGCATCGCCCATTCGGCGCCGCCGGCCCTGGTCTTGCCGAGCTGGTTGCCGGCCATGAACAGGCGCTCGCGATTGGTCGCGCCGGCTGCATGGAACTCGGCCTGCCTGGGATAGGGCCGATAGGCGGCAAGCTGGTTAGTGCGGCGCCTGCGGTCCAGCTCCGCCAGCAGGCTGAGATATTCCGTCCTTGCCGCCCGGCTGTGCGAGGCCTTTTGCGAAGCCCGGCTTCTCGAGGAACGGCCTAAGGACGGCTTCGAGGCCGCGGATGCGCTGCCTGATTTCGTCATCGCTCAATGCATCCAGATTGTTGATGTTGACACTAATATCCTTGGGCAGCACCGACAGCACGAGCTTCAGGTACTGGTCGGGCTTTTCGGCGCGCACCTCGGCGATAACGCCGGCGCCATGGGCGCGAAAATCGGCGCGGATCGCTTCGAGAAAGCCGTCGGCCAGCGTCTTCTTCGCCCGCTTGGTTCGGCTGCCGGGTGCTTGATCGTGCGGCTGCGAATCGCCGGTGGAAGGAGCTTCGGCCATGCCCTACTCCGCCGTCCCAGCGGAGACCGCCGGCTTCTTGTTGCCTGGCCGCACGATGCGCTTGCGCGGCCTGGCCTTCTTGCCGGCGCGTGCCGACTTCGGCTTCCGCGGCTGGCTTGCCGGTTTCGCATCAGTCGTCGTGCCGGGCTTCATCGCACCGGCGTCGGGCAAGGCATTCAGCCTTGCCCTGAGAATTGCCACCGCCTTGCCGTCGAGTGCTCCCGACGGGAAGCCAAAGCCGCCGACCGCATCGACGGTGCCGCCGCGCACCATGCCGATCCGCACGCCGGCGGCCACCTGCTCGAAGCGGCCATGGCGTGCATAGGGTGCGGTGCCGGCGAACTCGCCAATGGCGCTGACGACCTCGCGGCCGTCATCGTCGGTGATGATGGTGGCATAACGGTTGGACATGGGGTGTTCTCTGAAGTGGGCGCACGGGCGCGTTGGGAAATCTATGGACGATAGGTGGTTGCGGACCGGGATAGTCGGTCGCGTTCATTTGCGCCGACATACCTCGGCAGCACACGCAACATTCGGTCGAACAGGAGCCCGAAATGAAAAACCCGCCTCGGCGGGCGGGTCGTTGGAGCCAATTGGCACCATACCCAGATTAGTAGCACAGCTGCCGGCACAAAGCAAGAACAAAATGTGGCGCGGTGGAAGAAAATGCACTGACGACCTCGCACCCTCGTCGGTGAACGGCTGGAAGGAGGGGCGAAAAAGGCGGGCATTGCGTGAGACTTGCGTTGATGGGATGGTGGTTGCGCTTGAGGGGAACGCTTTATGGGCAATGTCACCAGTCACTACGGCAGCGACGGCATCGTCGATCGCATATTGGCCGCGATCCCGGACGCCGACCCGGCCGGAAAACTCGCGGCCGCGCAACTCTATCCATTCGATCAGCTCCATGGCCGCGAACTGATCGCCACGCGGGAGCATGCGGCCCGTCTTGCTCCTTCGCCGACAGATCGGATCCTGGATATCGGCAGCGGCATTGGCGGGCCGGCAAGGTTTCTGGCCTCGACCTATGGCTGCCAGGTCGACGGCATCGACCTGACACCAGCCTTTGTCGCCGCGTCGAGCCGACTGACCGCACTCAGCGGACTGGCAGACAAGGTTCGCTTCCATCAGGCCGACGCGACGAAACTGCCTTTTGGCGACAGCACCTTCGATGCGGCGATCTGCTTCTATGTCGGCATGAACATCGAGAACAAGGCCGCGGTCATCGACGAGGCCTGGCGCGTGCTGAAACCGCGAGGCAGGCTGATCTGGACCGAAGCCGTGCTCGCCGGCGGCGAGCCCTACTATCCCATGCCCTGGGCGGTTTCTGCGGCGACCAGCCACCTCGCCGATCGGGAAAAATTGAAAACCCTGTTTGTCGATATCGGATTTCGCATCGACGAAATCGTCGACGAAACCGGCGAACATGTTGAGCTGGCGCTGAAGAGGGCCAATTCCGGCATCGTGCCCTCGCCGGCGCAGCAGCAGGCAAATGAAGTCGTCATGGGCGCGGAATTCCTGCAGCGCCGCCGCAACTACATCCGAAGCCTGAGTGACGGAAAACTCGCCTCGCTCGCCGTGATCGTCTCCAAACCGGCCTGAAACAAAAAACCCGCCTCGGCGGGCGGGTCGTTGGAGGCAATTAGCACCATACCCAAATTAGTAGCATAGCTGCCGGCACAAAGCAAGAACAAAATGTGGCACGGCGGCAGAAAAATGCGAATTCCGTTCAGCGCCTCACCTTGTCCGCCTCCCGATTGACCTTCCAAGAAGACCGCTAGGCTGCATTCCTTCGCGCCCCTCTCTGTCCTGCCGGACATCTCCCCCACTTGGGGGGAGATCGGCTTTCGCGCCGGCTTTCGCCAATCTCCAACGTTGCAGGAAGAGCGCAGCGCCGAAACCGCCAATCTCCCCACTTGAGGGGGAGATGGCCGGCAGGCCAGAGGGGGGTACTGTCCCGGGTGCTGTCCCGCCGACTTCACAGCCGGCAACACAAGCAACGTTCGATCGAAAAGAAGCCTGAAAACAAAAACCCGCCTCGGCGGGCGGGTCGTTGGGGCCAATTGGCACCATACCCAAATTAGTAGCATAGCTGCCGGCACAAAGCAAGAACAAAATGTGGCGCGGCGACAAAAAATCCGAATTCTCTTCGGCGCCTCGCGTTGCCCGCCAGCCACTTTGTGGGCGCGAACGCAGCGTCGGCAATTGGCGGTTCCTCCATTTGCCGGGCATCTCACCGGCCGACGAGCAGCCGCAACCGCGGATCAGAACAGGCATTCGCGCGTTTGAACCCCAGCCAATGGGAGCGAAAGCCATGAACGTCGCCAATCTGCAACTCGAAGGCCTGCTGATGGCCATCGCATCGATCAATCAGGTCCTGGTCCGCAAGGGCGTGCTCTCCGTCGAGGAGATAGACATCGCATTGCGCAAGGCCGAAGCCAGCGAGACCAACGAGGAAAGGTCCGAAGGCATGTCGGCGTCGAGCCGCGACGCCGTCAACTTCCCGATCCGACTGCTGGAGTTGGCCAATCAGTGTCAGCCGGAGACGGACATGCCGTCCTTCTCGAAACTGGCGCGCATGGTCGGTCAGATCAAGGAACCTTACAACGACCAGATGTGACGCGGCGATCATAACTGACGCCGCGACAACGGCTTGCCGCGGCGGGGTGGCAAGACTGCTGGCGGCGCCTGCTAGCGGCCCTGCAGGATCTTGATCAACTTGCTGCTGTCGGCCCCCGGCGAGGAAAGCCTGCGATAGTCCGCGTAAGTCAGCCTGCCATTAGCAACGGCATTAAAGAGCCGGTTACAAAAGGCGCTGTCGTATTTTGCGACACTGACATTCATGATTGCTGCGTAAGTCTTTCTTTCGTTGAGCGGCGTGGACCTCTCGCGTGCAATGCATTCGTTGATCGCCACGCGCTTGGTGACAGGGCTGCCTTCAAGCGTGGTATGCATCGTGTTGAATTCGCCTTCGGTCAAGGTAGTGCAGCCGGCAAGCAGAGACGCGCCGATCATGGCGGCAGCAAAACGCGTGGCGATGTTCATGAATTCCCCCTCAAGACCCGCGTCTTGCTTAGCCCGCCGAATGTTGGAAGTACAGAGGGGAATGCAGGCGCATCTACAAAAAGCATAAACCTCGAACGCTCGTACTTTAGCTGTCGCTTTTATTGTGCGCGACCTGCGGATGGCCGGGATGACGGTACCCGGCCGCTCTCGATCGTCACGACGATGCTGGTGCGGATCGTGCTGCCGATCTGGCCCTGGTTGCGATCATGGACCCGACCGCCATTGTCGCAGCCACCCTTCTGAGCGCCTTTACGAGAACGCCGGATCCGAGGTTGGGGATCATCCCCTGCCAAGCCTCAGCGCCAGGACCCTGCCCGGCCCGTGCACGGCGGCGAACAGCAGCCCGGCCAGGAAGGTGAAGTGATCGACGAAGAAGCCGAACTCGGCCTGGTTGCCGGCCCAGTGCGACGGCCCGTGGAAGGCGAAGCCAAGGAACAGCACATAGGCAGCGGCGACGAGTGCTGCCCATGAGAAGAAGGCGCCGGTCAGGAAGCATAGAACGAGGACGACCTCGAGCAGGGCTGCGCACCAGGCCAGGAACAGCGGGAACGGAAACCCGGCCGCCGCGATATAGCCGGCGGTGGCGCCGATATCGATGAATTTGAAGATCACGGCCATCAGGAAGACGGCGGCGAAGATCAGCCGGCCGATGAGGATTGCCGCGGTCTGCCACGGCGACTGAACGGTTGATTGAGCGGTTTCCAAGGTCATGATGTCCTCCCAAGAGTTACGATGATTGTGCCCCAAGGACGCACCACCAGCCGCAAGCCCGACATCATCCCCCGAAAAACCTGCAGGATACAAGCGCGTAGCGAGAAGGCCTCGCAAGACCAGGGTTCCTCGCCCCCATTCATGGGGGAGAGGTGGCGCGGCGAAGCCGCGACGGAGAGGCGCCGGCAAAGAAAAGGCCCCTCTCCGGCCGCGGAGCCTGTCCTCGGGCTTGCCGAAGGCAAGACCCGTGGGCGGCCACCTCTCCCCCCGCTTCGCGCGGGGCGAGGAACCCAAGCCTGGCTCTACTCCGCAGCCTTCGGCTTACTGATCGGCTCCCGTACCGTTCCATACTGGCTGCCCCAGCGGTCGGTCATCGCCCAGCGTATGTCCCAGAGTTCCGGGAAGAAGCGGTGGCGGGCGCCGGCTTCCAGCAATTCGACCGGCCGGCCCTTCAGCGATTTCGCGCCGAGGCCGATCGTGCGGTGGATGAGATAGAGGTGGTTGGCACGGAATTTCTGGAACAGCTCGTCGAACTCGATCAGCGCTTCGGCAACGACATAGCTGTCGCCGTGATCGTAGCCGGTATCGTAGACATCCTCGACCGAAAGGCCGCGGTCGTCGAGGTATGACGCCTTGAAGGCCCGCCACAGATCCGGCGGCAGACGCAGCAGCTGCTTGAAACCCGGCGATTCCTGACCGCTGCCATTGCCGAGCTGCAGCCGGATCTGCTGGTATTCCTTGGGCGACATGGTTTCGAGTAGGTCGAGCTGCGCCGTCATCAGCCGCATCAGCCGGTGCACGCGCGCCATCAGCGTGACGATGCGATGCGTGTCCTGCTTTTCCAGGAAATCAACGACATCGACCAGCGTATAGGCGATGAGCTTCATCCACAGCTCCTCGACCTGGTGCACGATCTGGAACTGCAGCTCGTCGGCATTCACCATCTCGGCCAGCGGCTTCTGGCAGGCAAGCAACCTGTCGCATTTGAGGTAGACGCCATAGTCGCGCATCTCAGGCGTTTCGATGCGGGCATAATAATCCTGCTTGTCCATGGCCATGCTCCTTGCCCCGGCCGTTCGGCCGCAGGCGCTTGTTGGATCCCGGTCCCCCGAGTCTAATCGCTTTCTTGCCGAACATTGTCCCTTTCTGTTATTCGATTGGCGGGAAACGAAGGACGAAAATTGTCGCTGAAGCAGATTGGAAGAACGAATGATGCTGGATGCGGTCGACCGGAAGATCGTCGCGGCGCTCGAACGCGAGGCCCGTATCTCCTTTGCCGCGCTCGCCGATGAGGTCGGCTTGAGCAAGACGCCGTGCTGGAAGCGGGTCAAGGCGCTTGAGGACGCCGGCGTCATCCGCGGCTACTCGACCCGCATCGACCCGGCAAAACTCGGCTTCGGCATCGAAGCCTTCATCCAGGTGTCGATCGATTTTGAGCTGTCGGACGCCTTCGAGGCGGCAGTGCAGAAGCATCCGCTGATCCGCCGCTGCCACGCCACGACTGGCGAGGCCGACTATCTTCTGCAGATCGTCACCGTCGACATGATGGCGCTCGACAGGATGCTGCGCGAGGAGCTCAGCCGGCTGCCCGGCGTGCGGCGCACGATCACCTCGATGGCGATGCGCGAGATCAAGGGCGGCATCTCGTTCGCCAATGCCGTCGGGCATACGCAGACCAAGCGATAGACCGGTCAGGCCCTGGTCATCAATTCGCGTCCCAGCCGCTTCGGTTGCTCGGCGCGCAGAACCACATTTGTCGTCACTGTGCCGTAGTGGCCGATGCTGTCGACGATGCTTTCAAGATCGGGCGGTGACGGGACCACGACCTTGACCAGAAAACAATCCTCGCCGGTCACCCGCAGCACCTCGACCACCTCCGGCAATTGGGCGAACTTCTTCAGGCAGGCCTGGATATGCTCATGCGTGGTGCGCAGGCGGATGACCGCCATGGTGCCGAGCCCGAGCGCTGCCGAATTGATCACCGCCTTGTAACCGGTGATGACGCCGCGCTCCTCCAGCCGCTTCACCCGTTCCGAGGTGGCGGGCTGGGACAGTCCGACGCGGCGGCCAAGCTCGGAGATGCCGATGCGGCCATCCTCCTGCATGATCTCAATGATCGCCAGATCGGTGGGGTCGAGCCTTGGCCGATAATCGCCGTTCCGCATGATCGCCTTTAATCCATCGGATTTCGTCGCTGCTTTCCGATGATCTCTCATTCCGCCACCTGGGAGAAGACCTAGAATTGCACGCGCTGCATCAGGAAAGAAGGGCTTCGCATGACCGACTTCATCATTGTGCCGGGCATCGGCGGATCGGGCAAAGCCCACTGGCAGACACGTTGGCAGCAGGCAAACCCGGCGATGCGGCGGTTCAACCCGGCAAGTTGGGACGCGCCGGACCTCGACGACTGGGTGGCTGCGCTGGAAACCGCTGTATGCCAGGCAAGGACACCGCCGGTGCTCGTCGCCCATAGCCTCGGCTGTCTGCTCGTCGTACACTGGCAGCGGATCTCCCCCCGCTCTATCGGCGGCGCGTTGCTGGTCGCGGTTCCGGACCCTGCGTCGCCGGCCTTCCCCTCCTCCGCCCGGGCCTTCGCCGACGCACCGCAACAACGGCTTCGCTTTCCGTCGCTGATTGTCGCCAGCACCAACGATCCCTACGGCTCGCTGGACTATGCCAGGGCGAAATCCGAGCGATGGGGCAGCGATCTCCATATCGCCGGACCGCTTGGCCACATCAATGGCGACAGCGGGCTCGGCGACTGGCCGGCGGGAATGGAGCTGCTGACAGCTTTTCTAAGTCAAACGCAGGCAATCGCCCGAGGCGCCGTGCTTCAGCCGTAACCGCACCAGGACGGTTATCGCGCCGCCGCCCTGATCTGGTTTGCGCCGCGCCTCAGTTCGATGCTGCGGCAGGCGTGCTGAGTTCGAGGAACGGTACGGTCGAGCCCGGGATCATCGACTTTGGCAATTCGCCGTTCCATCTCTCCGCCTTGGTCAGTTCGACCAGCAGCGGATTGTTGGCGATTGCGGCGGCGCGAGCCTTGATGGCGCCCGCGGTCGCATCGCCTTCGACCCTGGTCTTGTAGGCACTGGCCTCGGCTTCGGCCTTGACGCTGTCGGCGCGGCCCTTGGCCTGGGTGACGGCGATATCGGCCTTGATCTTTTCCTGCTGCAGGTTCTGTTCCTGCTTCTGCACCTCGACCTGCGCCGTCATCCTGGCTTCGACCGCCTGCTCGTAGGCGTCGGAGAAGTCGATGTTCTCGACCTGCACGCTGTCTATCATCACCGGGCCGTCGGTTACCGCCGCGATGGCGTCGGCGACGTCCTTGTTGAACTTCGCCCGGTTCTGGATAACCGACACCGCGTCGTACTGGCCGAACACCGTCTTGATCTCCTGCGGTGCTTTCCTGGCAATGACACGGTCGGCCAGTGCCTCGATCGATCCATAATTGGTGTAGACGTTGCTGACTTCGGCGGCCGGCACGTGGAAATTGACGGTGACGCGCATGTCGGCCGGCTGCTGGTCGCGCGAATAGGCCTGCATGGCCGGCAGGCCGCTGCAATCGTTCTGGTTCTCGCAGCCCCATTTGAGCACCTGCTGGCGCAGGCTGATCTTCTCGACACGCTGTAACCACGGCAGCTTGAAATGCAGTCCGGGATCAACGACCGAACTCAGCGCTCCGTTGGTCAAGAGCACGCCGCGGTCGCCCTGATCGATCGTGTACCAGGATCCAAACAGCACAAAGACGCCGAGCGCCACGATGACGAGTGCGATCAGGCCGGAACCGATCGACCCCGATGCCATCCCCGGCTTGCCCTGCGGACGGCTTGAATTGCCTTGCGTTTCGGTCATCACCCCACCCCAACCTGATTGCCCGTGCTGCTTTTGCCCACAATAGTGGCGGCATTGCAATCCTCTGGATATGGAAGGACCTTCGCGCCAGCCGGCCGGACCAGCGGGGTGGTTCAGGCGGTCCAGGGCAATCCCTACGCCGGAATTGCTTTACGGCACCTGTGTAATGCTGCCGCTGCCTCGGACCTCCGAACGCCGCATGGTCGGGTGCCCGTAGACGTCGACGTCACCGCTGCCGGAAATCGTGACATCCGCATCCGCCTGTGCGGTAATCTCTGCGTCGCCGCTGCCGCGAATCTCGATCCGAGCGGATTGGGCGACAAGATTCCTGAGCCGGCCGGTGCCCGAACCGCGGATCTCCAGATCGACCGTCTGGGCGGTTCCGGTTGCGGTAACGCTGCCGCTGCCGCGGATGTTCAGCCGCAACCCGGGCTGATTGATCTGCGACAGGGCAAGGTCGCCGCTGCCGACCACTTTCCAGTCTGAAATTGCCGGCCCCGACACCCTGACATCGAGCCGGGATGCGAACCAGCCCGGTTCGCAATCCAAAGTGAGTCTGCTGCCTTCCATCCGCACATGGTCGATCAGGGTCGACTCGCCGCTGACGACGGCCTCAGCCTTGTCACCCGGCTGATAACGGACTGATGCTGGCAAAGCGATCGTGAAACTGCCGTCGTTGCGGAACGGCAGCGTAACCTCTTTTCTAGTCGATGTGGTTGCTCCGCAGGTTGATTGTCCACCAATCCATGAACCCCCGGCGTTGATCCAATCCGGCGCTTGTCTGTTTGGCGCCGTTCCGGACGGAAGACCGCCGACACTTTCCTGGAACCGCCCTGGTTTCCGGAACCGCCCTAGCGGATTTCCCCTGCAGCCGCGGCAGCGGGCTGGGACGCGTTGCCTGGCGTCTCCTTCTGCCGTTCGGCATCGGTTTTGCGCTTCGGGCAATCCTCGTAGTCGTGGTCGCGCCCACCGCAGTAGGAGCAGCATTTTGCTGGCGCGTCGGAGCGAAGCATCGTTGGCATGCGCAAGAATGCACGAAAGCCGACAGATTGCGAAGGCTTGCGCACCGGCAAGGTCGATTTCGCCACGGAACCGCTGCCGCCGCATGAAAGTTATCTGCTCATTGCAACGGGAGCACAGGACATGGCCGACGACCCGAACCGCTACGAGACCGGAGCGAGGAAATATCCGGCAAAGACGAACCCCGACGCGGCCGACGAATTTTCGCAGGATGCGGCCGGCAACAAGCCACCTCCCGGCGGCATGGGATTGACCAGGCCGGCTGACGATTTCGACGACAGGACCCTGCATTCGGAGGGCCAGAACCCGCCGCGCGCAGCGATCCGGCCAGACGGCAAGGCCACCGCCAAGAAGCCTGGCAAGGACGCAAGACGATGAACGTCGCCAATCTCCAGCTCGAAGGATTGATGATGGCGATCGCGGCCGTCAACAACGCGCTGTCCACAAGGGCCTGCTGTCGGTCGACGAGGTCGACATGGCGTTGCGCCGCGCCGAGGCGGCGATGACCAGCGACGAGCGTCTCTATGAAGACATGTCGCCATCCAACCGCGACGCCGTCTGCTTTCCGCTCAGGCTGCTGCAGGCGGCCAACAATGCCCAGGGTGAAACCGGCGTACCGTCCTTTGCCGAACTGGCCAGGATGGTCGGCCGGACCAAGGAGCCCTATAACGACCAGATGTGATGGAGGACGCCATGGCCGACGACAAATCCAAGACCAAGCAGGATCGCAAACTGGTCTCCGGCGAAGAGCCATACGAGGTCGCTGCGTTTGCCCGCAAATACGGCATACCGCAAAGCGAGGCCGCGACCATCATCAAGCGTTACGGCCCCTCGAGGAGGAAGCTCGACGCGCATATGGCGAGCCGCAACGCCTGATCCAATTCTGGCGGCGGCCGCCGTTCACGCCGGAAGCGTCCCTGCCCTGCCGCCTTGTCGAGAGTATCCGCACCGCCGGGCGGCCCCTCGGGCTCGCCGCTGCGGGATTCAACGCCCGGTTTCGATAGCCGCGGAATACTACCGCGGCGCAACAACTCATTTACCTCGACGCTGTACCAGTCCGGTGAGCAAAGCCGGGGGTCGGATGCAGGAACAATTATTGCGCTACGAATGTGTCATGGAGCCGAACGGCCGTTGGATGGTGTGGGACATCGTTCACGATCTGCCGGCGCAATTTTCGCAAATCGCGCTGATCGGCCTGAGCCGTCGTGAAGCGGTTTCGCTCTGCCGGCTGCTCAACGAGACGAGCCGTTCCGAGACGCGGCAGAGCCGGGCCTCCTGAGAAGCGCGTGCGTCTCAGGCCTGCCCAGGCTAAGAGGATTTTACATGCGATCGACAATATTCGGTCTGGTCTTGCTGCTGCCGGCCGCCGCCCTGGCGGAGCCGATCGAGACGCAGAAGATCATCACGGCGGCGACCGGCGACTGGAACGGCGACGGCGCCGCCGATCTGGCGATGATCGTCGAGACCGAGCCCGGCTCTCCCATGGACCTGTATTTTTTCCTCAAAGATCGCGATGGCGATTTTCTAAAACCTGCCGGGATCGTGCATGATCAGATTGACGGGGAATGGAAGGATTACGACCGGCCGGGCCCCGCCACATCCGACACCGAGCCCGAACTCACCGCGCTCCCCAACGGTTCGATCAAGCTCGATATTCCGGCGATGGAGATCGGCAGCGAGCGGACCAACAAGACGCTGACGCTCGCCTGGCGCAACGGCACGTTCGTCGTCGCCGGTTTTGCCTACGAGTATTGGGATTACATGGACGACAATGTTGCCGGCGACTGCGACTACAATGTGCTGACCGGCAAGGGCAAAAGCAGCAAGAAGCTGGCGGACGGCAGCACCAGGCAAGCGACCGTATCGGTCGAAGGCAAGGTCATCCCGTTCGCGGAGTGGACCCCGGGCACTGGCTTCAGCGCTTGCGGAGAGTGAGAGGTTTCGGTTGCCTCACTGCAGCGGCGGCTTCCACAGCAGGCTGTTGCGATCGGCGGACTTGACGCGCAGCCAGGTTTCGCGGCCATCGCGCAGCACCCGGAGCGGGATCTCGGCACCCGCCGGGCCGCTCTTCCAAAGCTTGCGATAAAAATCGGCAAGCCCATCGACCGCCGCGTCGCGGACATCCGAGATGACGTCGCCCTGGCGCAGGCCCGCCTGGGCGGCCGGGCCGCCCTCGGCGACGCTCATCACCACGACCTTGCCGTCGCTCTCGGCCGAGAAGGCGCCGAGCCACGGCCGCGGCGGCCTGGCGACCTGGCCGCGCGTCAGCAGATCGTCGAGGATGGGCGGCAGAAGATCGATCGGCACCACCATGTTGATGTCGGCGACCTCGCCGTTGCGGCTCATCTGCAGGCGCAGCGAACCGATGCCGAGCAGCCTGCCATCTGCGCCGATGAGGCCGGCGCCGCCCCATGAGGGGTGAGCCGGCGCCGTGAAGATCGCCTCGTCGAGCAGATATTCCCAATAGCCGGCGAATTCCTGCTTGGTGACGATCCGCGCCCGCACGGAGCGGCCGACGCCGTCGGCGAGCACGACGGGATCGCCGATCTTGGCCCTGGACGCATCGCCGAGCGCAATGGCGGGCAGCCCGAGCGGCGCCAGCGCCTGCACCAGGCCGAAGCCCGACTCCTGGTCGTAGGCGAGCGCATGGGCGGGAACCACGCGCCCGTCCTGATCGGCCAGCCAGACCTCCTCGGCCTCAGTGATGAGATAGCCGATGGTGAGTACCAGCCCGTCGCCGCGGATGACCACGCCACTGCCCTCGCGGCGGGTGCCAAGTGTATTTGCCGTGAAGGCGTCCTCCGGCACGGTGGCGCGGACGGCCACGATGGATCGCAAAAGGGGCTCGATATTCATGCTTTGGTTCCTGGCAATGTTCGCAGGCTGATATGGGCTATAGGTATGGCGCAGGTGATCAGGCGCAAGAGGCGGCGCCGGCTTTGGCGTGGACCGGCGCCGCGCCGTTCGCGCCGGGGTTTTGCAATAGCGCCGGCAGCCCTATCTGTACCTACGGCTATCCCAAGCTGCCCTATGCAAAGTTCCTCCGCCATCACCCACGTTGACATCTGATATCCTCCCAACCCAACCCTTCCAAAGGCCTCCCAAATGAACGACTACGCAACGGACCAATACACGCCGCCAAAAGTCTGGACCTGGAACAAGGCAAATGGCGGCGCTTTCGCCAGCATCAACCGGCCGACCGCCGGCCCGACGCATGACAAGAAACTGCCGGTCGGCAAGCATCCGCTGCAGCTTTATTCGCTGGCGACACCGAACGGCGTCAAGGTGACGATCATGCTGGAGGAACTTCTGGCGCTCGGCCACAGCGGCGCCGAATACGACGCCTGGCTTATCAGGATCAACGACGGCGACCAGTTCGGCAGCGGCTTCGTCGAGGTCAACCCCAACTCGAAGATCCCGGCCATGATGGATCGCAGTGGGAAAAAGCCGGTCCGCATCTTCGAATCCGGCTCGATCCTGCTCTACCTCGCCGAAAAATTCGGCGAATTCCTGCCGACGGAGCAGCCGGCTCGCGCCGAGACCCTGTCATGGCTGTTCTGGCAGATGGGCTCGGCGCCCTATCTCGGTGGCGGATTCGGCCATTTCTACGCCTATGCGCCGACGAAGATCGAATATGCCATCGACCGCTTCGCCATGGAAACCAAGCGGCAGATGGATGTGCTCGACCGACGCCTCGCCGAAAGCGAGTATTTAGGCGGCAGCGACTATACGATTGCCGACATTGCGGTGTGGCCCTGGTATGGCGGGCTGGCCAAGGGCCGTATGTATGACGATTCCGGCGAGTTCCTGCAGGTGGAGCAGTACAAGAACGTGCAGCGCTGGGCCGACGCCATCGACGCGCGGCCGGCGGTCAAGCGCGGCCGCATGGTCAACCGCACCTTCGGCGAGCCTTCGAGGCAGCTGCACGAGCGCCATGACGCCAGCGATTTCGAGACCAAGACGCAAGACAAGCTCGCGGCGGCCAAAAGCTAAGCGGATGACGCGCCGATCTCCCGCCTTGTAGGGGAGATCGGCAGCTTCGGCCGACTGCTCAAGCTCGCCTTCACCGCCGCCATCCACAGCCGGTCGATGTTGGCCAGGAATTTCTCGTCGAGTTTGTCGAGGTGCTTCCAGTACATGCCGTCCTCGAAGAGATAGCCGAGTTCCTTCTCGATCCTGTCGGCCTCCTCCGCCTGATCGAGCCGCAGGCCGGCAAGCATCTGCGCCTTCATTTCCGATATTCGCGAGGGAGAAAGCGCGCCGAGTTCATCGAGCGTCAGCCGCGGGAAGACCAGCCGGCTGCGCGGCAGGTCGGATAGGTTGACGCACAGGCAGCCGCGCCGAAGCGCATGGATGAGCAGGCGGGCCGACTTCGCCTCGAGGTTGCGCAGGGTGACGTCGTTGCGCAGCGGATCGGCGCGGCCGACGCCGTAAAAATGCGTGTTGCCGGGCTGGTCGTAGATCATGTCGCAGCCAAGGAATGCCAGCACGTCCGGCTTCTGACTGTGGATCGTCCAGTAGGCCGCCGTCATCGACATGGTGCCGCCGGCATAGACGAAGCCGCCAAAGCTGTTTTGCGCCGGCACGTAATGCGAGGCGCTGAAGATCTGCGCCTGCTGCAGGGGACCGCCTTGCGGCATCCGCTCCGCCGGGAAATCGCCGGCATGGACGAGGAAATCCCAGTCGGGGCGCACGCGCCAGGCGTTGTTGATGGCGACGATCTTGCCGAAGGCCTGCTTGGGTCAGGCGGCGCAGCGCACGACATCGGGGGCGCTACCGATCAGCAAGATCACATTCGGCGTTCCGTCGATCACCACAACCCTCTCGACCGGCCGAAATGCATCTCGATGCCGCCCGGTTGAACGGCTTTATAGCCTCAACGGCCCATCGAAAACACCAGCCGGATTTAAGCTGGCATCAACAAAAGGGAGCTTGCCAGCCGGTTGTAAAATGTGGCCTTAGGCACTGTCGTACAAACAGCAGGCAGGTTTTCCCACTAGCCCAAAAACGACGATATGAGTTGGGCGATATATATTAGTTGACTAAACTAGCGGAACGTCCAATGCACATTCCCAGAACCGAACATGTCCTGTCTAGACCATGATATCTATATGGGACATTACTACATAAGCTGAACGCGACCTCGACGGTTCGGCGGCACAGCCCTCAGACGCCGCGGCTTTGCCTCCGCGCTTTTCGCCCCGGATCCGTAGATCAACCGGACGACGAATAGGAAATATCCAACCTGCATGACGATCAAGGTCAAGATCGTCCAGGCCAGCGTCTTCCAGATTGAACCCGTCGCAAGGTAAGTCGAGATCGCCACGATGGACGATGTGGTGGTCAGCCCCACCAGGAACTGTGGAAAGTTCATGACTTTTCTGCGCCGCCCCGAAACTCGCTATAGCCGGGACGAACTCCCCTAACCCATTACCCCGGACCAACGTTTTCACTATTTCAGCAATTGCGCAAGCACCAAATAGAACAGCAGTTAACGCATGCTTCCGTGATCAAGGGCTGCATGTCAGGTCACCAAGGTGGGCTGGCTTGGACGGCGGCTGCGCGTCCCTCCCTCCCCAACCAGCTCTCCATAACCCCTCACCGCCCCATCAAGCCCACGTATTCGCCACGTCTCCCCTTCCCGTGCCTCAAGATGGGACGGGCCGAGCGGGACTTTCCCTCCGCCGTCCGGCAGGTCCAGCACGTAGACGGGATTGCAGATGCCCGACAGGCGCGCACGCAAGGCGCTGACCAGCGCCTGGCCCTCGGCGATCGTGGTGCGCCGGTGCGCCATGCCGCGCACGAGATCGCCGTGGTGCAGATAATAGGGTTTGACGCCAAGGCGATACATCAGCTCGCGGCACAGCTCTTCCAGCACCTCGACCGTATCGTTCACGCCTTTCAGCAGAACGCTCTGGTTCAGCAGCACGAAGCCGCCCTGCCGCAACGTGCGGCAGGCCCGCTCGGTCGCCTCCGTGATTTCGCGTGGATGGTTGAAATGGGTGACGACAGTGACCATCAGCCGGCCCTGCAAGGCTTGAATCAACCCGCCGGTGACGCGCGACGGCAGCGCGACGGGTACGCGAGTGTGGATGCGCAACAGCCGCACATGCTGGATCGCCTCGACACGGGCGCGGGTTTCCGCCAGCGCCCTATCCGGCAGCGATAGCGGGTCGCCGCCGGTCAGGATCACCTCGCGGATTTCCGGATGGACCGCGATATAGGCGAAGGCTTCGTCGAGAGCTTCGCGCGTATAACCGCGGCCGATCGACGTCAGCTGCTCCTTGCGAAAGCAGAACCGGCAATAGACCGCGCATTGATAGGTCGGGAACAACAGAACCCGGTCGGCATGTCGATGCGTCAATCTAGGCACGGGACTGAAGGCGTGGTCGGCGATCGGATCGTCGAGTTCGCCCTCCTGCTCTGCCAGTTCGTCGGGCGACGGGATGACCTGAAGCCGTATCGGATCGGCGGGGTCGTTCCAGTCGATCAGGTCTAGATAGGCCTTGGGAATGCGAACCTTGTGGCGCGTGGCCGCGGCTTCGGCCGCCGCCCGCTCGGCTGGCGACAGCGGCAGCGAATCCAGATCGCCTACATGCCGCACGCCCTCGCGAACATCGTCCCGCCATGCGGCATCCGCCTCGCGAGCGCGCCGGTCATCGGCTGCCACGCCGGCCGCATCGAGCGCCATGCTGGCGTCGGGGATGTCGGGATGTGAGGTCATCGCAGGCTCCTTGAATTTCGGGCCGGGGTACAGCATTGGAGCCAGGACTTGAAGGCAATAAGCGGTGTTTGGCCGGGTTGGAGGGCGCGGCAGGAAGCCACAACCGGCCATTGATCAGAACAATCGTCCAACATCGCTGACGCAAAACATTAGCTTGCTCTTATATTAGCTTGAGCGTATACACATAAACGGCCGGTGATCTACCCCCCAACCGGTTAGGCTCGGCGCCAGTTCCCTCCCTACCCCTCAGGTCAACGACGCCGGGCCGCTCGGGCCCGCCCGGTCGCCCGCGGTCGAGACCGGATCGACCTCTTCGATGTCGATCATGCCCCTGCTCAAGCAGCACCCAACTGAACATACCAGCTGAACACATCGGCGATGCCCGCGTCTGTCGGCCTTCCCGTCGCCGGCCGCGGTCGCTAATCTCGGATTGCGAAAAAGCTGGAGAAGAGCGTATGGCGAACGACTTGTCGCCAAGGCTTTTGGAGATCGTCAATGCGCTGCCCTTGCGGCAGGGCATGCGAGTGCTGGAGATCGGCTGCGGACCGGGTGCTGCAGCGCGCGAGATCGCGCGCCGGATCGGCGGTGGGCACGTGCTGGCGATCGACCGCTCGGCCAAGGCCATCGCGCAGGCCGGGGCCGCCTCGCGCGCCGAGATTGCGGCAGGCCGGCTGAGCCTTCGCCAGGTCGCCATCGAGGATTTCGAGTTGGAAGCCGATGAGAAGCACTTCGACATTGCCGTTGCGGTGCGCGTCGGCGCGCTGGACGGGCGTCATCCCGAAGCAGGAAAAATTGCCCTGCGACGGCTCAAGGCGGCGTTGACCGCGCAAGGCCGGCTGTTCATCGACGGCGGCGATCCGCTGCGCGAAATTGCGATACATGGCTGAGCACCTCGTGCTTGGCTTCCGGAATCGAGCGTCTACGTGACCGTGAGCGGCAGAGCCGGCCTCAGCTCCGCAACCCCGGCGCCTCCTGCCCGGTGCGCTCGACATACTCCGTATAGCCGCCGCCATAGGTGTGGATCCCCTCGGGCGTCAGTTCCAGCACCCGGTTCGACAGCGCCGCCAGGAAATGGCGGTCGTGCGAGACGAACAGCATGGTTCCCTCGTACTGCGACAGTGCCGTGATCAGCATCTCCTTGGTGGCGATGTCGAGGTGGTTGGTCGGCTCGTCCAGCACCAGCAAATTGGGCGGATCGAACAGCATCAGCGCCATCACCAGCCGCGCCTTCTCGCCGCCCGACAGCACGCGGCATTTCTTCTCGATCTCGTCGCCGGAAAAGCCGAAGCAGCCGGCCAGCGCCCTGAGCGGCGCCTGGCCGGCCTGCGGAAATGCATCTTCCAGCGTCTGGAACACGGTGCGCTCGCCCTCCAGCACTTCCATGGCGTGCTGGGCGAAATAGCCCATCTTGACGCTGGGCCCGCGCGCCACCGTGCCATTGTCCGGCTCGGAAGCGCCAGCGACCAGCTTCAGCAGCGTCGACTTGCCGGCGCCGTTGACGCCCATGATGCACCAGCGCTCGCGGCGGCGCACCTGAAAATCCAATCCCTCGTAGATCGAGCGGCTGCCATAGCCCTTGTGCACGTTCTTCAGCGTCACCACGTCCTCGCCGCAGCGCGGCGCCGGCTGGAAGTCGAACGATACCTTCTGGCGGCGCTTGGGCGGCTCGACCCGGTCGATCTTGTCCAGCTTCTTCACCCGGCTCTGTACCTGGGCGGCATGTGAAGCCCGCGCCTTGAAGCGCTCGATGAAGGCGATCTCCTTGGCCAGCATCGCCTGCTGGCGCTCGAACTGCGCCTGCTGCTGCCGGTCGGCAATCGCCCGCTGCTGCTGGTAGAATTCGTAGTTGCCGGAGTAGGCGGTCAGCGAACCGCCGTCGATCTCGACCACCTTGTTGACGATGCGGTTCATGAACTCGCGGTCGTGCGAGGTCATCAGCAGCGCGCCGTCATAGTTCTTCAGGAACTGCTCCAGCCAGATCAGGCTTTCGAGGTCGAGATGGTTGCTCGGCTCGTCGAGCAGCATGGCGTCGGGCCGCATCAGAAGGATCCTGGCCAGTGCCACGCGCATTTTCCAGCCGCCGGACAGCTTGCCGACGTCGCCGTCCATCATCTCCTGGCTGAAGCCAAGGCCGTCCAGCACCTCGCGGGCGCGCCCGTCCAGCGCGTAGCCGTCGAGCTCCTCGAAGCGGTGCTGCGCCTCGCCGTAGCGGGCGATGATCTCGTCCATCTGGTCGGCTTGGTCAGGGTCGCCCATGGCGTGCTCGAGCTCGCGCATCTCGGCCGCCACTTCGCTGACCGGCCCGGCGCCGTCCATCACTTCGGCCACCGCACTGCGGCCCTCCATGTCGCCGACATCCTGGCTGAAATAGCCGATGGTGACGCCGCGATCGACGGAGACCTGGCCCTCGTCGGGCTGCTCCTCGCCGTTGATCATGCGAAACAGCGTCGTCTTGCCGGCGCCGTTGGGGCCGACCAGCCCGACCTTCTCGCCCTTCTGCAAGGCGGCGGAGGCTTCGATGAAGACAATCTGACGGCCGTTCTGCTTGCTGATGCTTTCGAGACGAATCATGGTTTTCCGGGAAAGGCCAAAGGAGCGTTCCCGCGCCAATACGCGATAGGCCGCGCCGGCGGAAGCCCGCAGTAGTGAGGCGCCCCGCGCCAAATTGTCTGAACCCGCCAGTTGCTTCCCGGCTGGATCAGGCTTTGACGGCGTAGGGATGAGCCGGCGGATCAGCTATCGGTCAGGGCTTTTGTCGTCGCCAGTTTGACCCCGGCGGCGGCAAATGCCGCATTGTGTCGGGCGATGATCTCCGCGGCGGTCTCGCTGGCGGCGTCGAGCGTGCTGTGGGCGTCGGAAACCACGGTGACGCCCAGGCCCGCTGCAAAGGCGCCCTTCACCGTGGCCGCCACGCAGAAATCGGTCTGCGCGCCGATCAGAACGACCTCGCCGGCGCCCTGCCCGGCCACCCATTCTGCAAGGGCGGCATTGCTGAACGCATCGCCGACACGCTTGGCGAAAGTCGGCTCGTCCTCGGCCTGGCCGAGCGCCGGCCACACCGACCAGCCCGGCCCACCCGGCGCCAGAGGATCGCCCTGCGGGCCGTCATGCCTGATGAAGGCGATCTTGCGCCCGCTGCGCCGTGCCCATTCGATCAGCGCGCGGGTGCGGGCAACCATGCCGTCGGCATCATGGATCGGCGGTTCGGCGACACCGTCGAACATGCCGGTCTGAAGGTCAATCACGATGAGCGGCGCAGCGGCCGCGGGGCTGGTCCCTGACATGGTTTTTTATAGCACGAGGGCGGAGCTGATCAAGGATCAGGGCCGCGATGGCGCGCACGGGCAACCGCAAGTGGCTGGAGTTCGAGATATGTGACAATCCGCTTGCAGCAGCGCTAACATAGCGCGCCATTGGGATGTGGGTCAGTTCGAAATTCTGGCTATCGGCCGTGACCGGATTGCATTCGTGGCAAGCTCCTGCGAAGAAATTACCATGACACATGCAGCCGTAGCTTTCCTTGCGATCGTGACTTCGGTGTTGGTCGCGATCCTACCCGCACAATCGCAAGAGTGGACGCCCTCGGAGGACGCGGTTCGAGATGCAACGGAAACGGTTGGTCACTATTTCCTTTCGCTCGATAACCAAGAATATGGGCGGGCATACGAAATGAAAACTGATACCGCCAAAGCTTCGATCCCATCGAACGCCTTCGTGGAGCAAAGTAAACATTTTCATTCTCAGGCCGGCGCTGTGCGCGAGCGCCGGCCACTCAAATTCACGTGGTTGAAGGACCCGGCGAACGCTGCCTTTCCTGGCGTTTATGCCGCAGTCGACATAGCGGCGAAATTTGAAAACATCGATCGTTACTGCGGCTATATTGTTCTCTATCAGCGGCCGTCAGGTGGAAATTTTCGAGTCATGCGGGTCGAAAGCAACTTCATCGACAACGCTACCGCGAAAAGCATTGAAAAGACCCAATCGAAACTCGAATTGGATCGAGCATGGGCCGAGTTGTCGGCTAACTGTCCGAATTTTCCATCGTGAAGGTGAGGCAATTTTTTTGTACTTTCCGCGCACCATCGGCTCTCGGCTTCCCTCGCTTCGATCAGCGCAACGATGTCGGCGATCTCTTGCAGTTTGCCGGCCCTACGACGCGAACGCAGCGAGAGCGCAGCTTTTGTCCTCACCCAATCCGCCCGTCACGGCATAGGCGCCGGCGGTGCGCTTGTCACTAAACCCAAGCGCGATGTTATCTCGTCCGATCGCCCTTCGCAAAGTAGCCGGCGGCCCGGACGATCACACCCGGCCCGATGTCCCATCCTCGCCAAAAATCCCGGTCACCCAGTCGATGAACACGCGTACCCGTGGCGCCAGCTGGCGGTTCTGCGGGTAGAGCGCCGACAGCGGTGTCGGCGACGGCGGGTAATCCGGCAGCACTTCGACAAGCGTGCCGCGTGCGAAATCCCCGGCGAAGCGGTAGTGCGGCGCCTGCACCAGGCCGAAGCCGAGACGCGCCAGCTCCGCCATGGTGTCGGAGCCGTTGACCGTCACCCGGTTGGGCAGGCTGACATAGCGCAACGCGCCGCCGACGGTGAATTCGAGCGGCATGACCTCGCCGGTCCGCGACGAGCGGAAGCCGACCATCAGATGGCCTTCGAGATCGTCGAGGGTTGCCGGCATGCCGAAGCGTTCGCCCGCGAAGCGGCGCGGCCAACCTGACTGGTTGCCGCCCGGAAAGGCGGCGCCAGCCTCCGTGCCTCACTTCAACTCCACCCAGACCGGCGCGTGATCGCTGGCGCCGGTCTCGCCGCGCACGTCGCGGTCGATGCCCGCCGCTACCAGCCGGCGCGACAGCTTCTTGCTGAGCAAGATATGGTCGAGGCGCAGGCCGGCATCGCGCGGCCAGCGGTTGCGGCGATAGTCCCAGAATGTGTAGAGCGTCTCGTTCGGGTGCTTCTTGCGCAGCGCGTCAAGCCAGCCCTGGTCGACCAGCCGCTGGAACGATGCGCGGCTTTCCGGCTGGACCAGCGCGTTGTCGTCATAGGAGCGGGTCGGGTAGATGTCGCGCGGCTCGGGCACGATGTTGTAGTCGCCCGCCAGTACCACCGGCAGGCCGGTGTCGAGCAACTGCGCCGCATGCGCCTCCAGCCTCTCGTGCCAGGCCAGCTTGTACCGGAATTTCGGGCCGGGCTGCGGATTGCCGTTCGGCGCGTAGAGGCAGGCGACGACGATGCCGTTGACCGCTGCCTCGATGTAGCGCGCCTGCTGGTCACTGTCGTCGCCGGGCAGCGCCTCGCGGGTCAGAACGGGTTCTGCGCCACGCGAAAGGATGGCGACGCCGTTCCAGGTCGGCTGCCCGACCCAAACTGCGCCGTAGCCGGCGGCCGCCAGCACAGTGCGCGGAAACTGCGTCTGTCTGGCCTTGAGCTCCTGCAGGCAGGCGATGTCGGGTTTGGTGGCAGCCAGCCATGCGAGCAGGTTCGGCAGCCGACTGTTGATGTTGTTGACGTTGAAGGTGGCGATCTTCATCGGCCTGCTTCAACGCACGATGCGTTCGGTCCACGCCTTCACCGCATCAGCGAGCGTCTTCAGATGATCGGCGGTGGAGAAGCCGGAGATGTTTTTGCGCGGCTTCAGATCATGGTCGCCGTCTTCCAGCCAGAAGATCTCGATCGCGTCGGACAAAGCATAGGTCGCGACCTCGTCTTTGGTCCCGAACTCGTCGCGCGTGCCTTGGAAGATCAATGTCGGCGTCTTGAGATCGGCGAGGTGCTTTGTCCGAAGCTGCGTCGGTTTCCCCGGCGGATGGAAGGGATAGCCAAGGCAGAGCAGGCCCGAGATCTCGCCCTTCGAAAACATCTCGTCGGCGATCATCGAAGCGACGCGTCCGCCCATCGACTTGCCGCCGATGATCAGCGGACCCTTCACGCCCTTCGCCCGGAGGTCGGCGATCGCCTTGACGTATTCCGGGTTAACCGTCTCGGCGCGCGGCGGCGGCTTGCGGTGGCCGTAGCGGCGAGCCGCCATGTAGTGGAATTCAAAGCGCGCAACGCGGAAGCCGGCCTCGGCCAGCGCCTTGGCGGTGGCGGTCATCGAGGCCGAGTCCATCGGCGCCCCGGCGCCGTGGGCGAGTAGGATGGTGATTGGGGCGGTGTCGGGACCGTCGAAGAGGAAGGTTGTCATGGGGACTCCAACGCTGGTGACACCTTCTCCCCTTGTGGGAGAAGGTGGCCGAGCGAAGCTCGGTCGGATGAGGGGTGTTCCAGGGAACGCCGACGCCTCATTTCTTCCAACACCCCTCAACCGTCTCGGCGCCGCGCGCCGATCCACCTTCTCCCACAAGGGGAGAAGGAGGCGCTACTACCTCACCCTGCCGACTTTTGCGCCAGCTGCAAATCCACGAACTGTATCCCCTTGGCCGCCATGCGCGCCCATTCGGAATTGGCGTCGAGCTCGAGATAGCGCACCCAGCGACGCCGCGCCTCGGCGAGATTGCCGGTGTCGAACTCCAGCCTGGCAAGGTTGAATACCGCATCGGCATAATCAGCGTCCAATGCGATCGCCTTGAGCAAATGCCGGCGCGCCGACGCCGCCCGCCCCTCTTCGCTCATCAGCCCGGCGAGATTGAACCAGGCCTCTACGAAGCCGGGATCGAGCTTTATCGCGCGGGCATAGTCGTGCGCCGCCTCGGCCGCGTGGCCGGCGGCGCGCAGGCAGTTGGCGCGGTTGAAAGCGGCGATGGCATCGCTTGGGTCGATGACCAGGCAGCGCCGGTAGAGCGCCGCCGCCTGCTCGTGGTCTTCAGCCCCTTCCGCCGCCTCGGCATCGGCGAACAGCTCTTCCAGCGTGTCGTCATCCTGCGTTCCCAGATCGAACAGCAGCTGGCCGTCGAGTTCGCTCTGGCCGCCCTCGAGATAGATCGCATCGGCCCGCCCATGCTGTGAGCCGACGGCGAGCGACTTGGCGGTGAGCGAGGCGACCGGGCCCGACCGGTGCACCGAGCGCGCAATCGCCCCCCATGAGGCGCCGCCGGCA
This sequence comes from Mesorhizobium sp. M0663, assembly GCF_040320585.1. NCBI lineage: Bacteria > Pseudomonadati > Pseudomonadota > Alphaproteobacteria > Hyphomicrobiales > Phyllobacteriaceae > Mesorhizobium > Mesorhizobium sp. M0663. Next base: position 478,134 of record NZ_JAMYPX010000002.1, on the reverse strand, counting down.
ACCAGCCCGGCATATTTGCGGGCGAGGATCAGGTCGCGAAAGGAATACGGTTCGCAATCATGCTCGAAGGCATCGAACAGCGACAAAAGGTCGAGATCCTCGCCGGTCAGCCGCGACTGGTCGATCAGCGACTGCCGCGACAGCGCCGAAGCCTCCGGCGCTTTCATCAGGCCGAGCAGGCGCAGGAAGCCGTTCTCGCTGACCAGCTTGCGCCCGGCCGCGCGCTCGGTGACGACGCGGCGCTCAATCTCGGCATCATCGGCCTTGGCGAGGAACGTCCGCCCGAATACCACATGGGTGGTCCGTCTGGTGACTCCGCGCCGCAATTGGCCCTGCCGGCGCGCGACCTCGCGCGCCGCCATGCGAAGCGGAAACGCCGCGAGCGCGCCGATAGTGCCGAAGATCGTGCCAGTGGGCGCCGTCACCCTTTGCTCTTACCGACGGCCTGCAGCAGATTGGCCTTGAGCGGGTTTTCCTTGGCGCCGCCCTTGGCGGACTTTGCTTTGGCTGCCGGTTTCGTCGCCTCATCGGCCTTGCTCTTGGACTTGGCCGGCGGCTTGGCCGATTGGGACAGGCTCGCCTTCAGCGCATCCATGAGATTGATGACATTGCCGCGCTCGGGGGCCGCCGCGATGATCGGCTTATGGCCCTTCAGCTTCTCGCGGATCATCGCCATCAGCGCGATCTCGTAGCGGTCCTCGTAATTCTTCGGTTCGAAGGTGGTTTCCTTCTGCTTGATCAGCGCCTCGGCCAATTGCAGCATTTCGGGATCGGGGTTTCCGGCCGGGATATTGCCGAAATACTCAGCCGTGGCACGCACTTCGTTCGGATTCCTCAAGGTGCAGACGAACATGCCGTTCTCGCGCGCGCCGATCGTCACCACGCGCTCGCGGCTGGACAGCACCAGGCGGGCGATCGCCAGCTTGCCGGATTTGCGCATGGCTTCGCGCAGCACGGCGAAGGTCTCCTCGGCCATTGCGCCGTCCGGCGCCAGGTAATAGGGCGCGTCCTGATAGATGACGTCGACCGAATGCTCGTCGACAAAGGCCTCTATGTTCATCGTATGATTGGATTCGATGCGTACCGCATCGAGATCGGAGTCCTCGATGATGATGTACTGCTTGTCCTCGTATTCGTAGCCCTTGACCAGGTCTGAACGCTCGACCAGCCCGAGTTCGGGGTCGACCGGCTTCATGTTGATGCGGTTGTGCGTCTTCTTGTGCAGCTGGTTGAAGCTGATGCGCTCGCTGGCGCTGGTCGCCGGATAGAGCCGGACCGGACAGCTGACCAGACTGAGCTTGAGGTAACCTTTCCAACTTGCCCTGGGCGCCATGAAATACTCCTACGCGGCCTTGTGCTGTTGAACTGTTCGCAGCGTTCATTCGTCCGGAGGACGAACGGGACTGCCGAAATCCTACATTGCCCCTTACAATACCGGCAAATCCCTAGCGAAATCTTCCATCTCGGCTGAGGGGTCGGCGGTGGGACCCGGCGGGAAGAATAATTCAAATTTTCTGGAGCGTCGATGGAGTCTAGATGGGGCGGCTCGCAGGGTGCAGATGCCGGCGGGACAGCGCCCCCCTCTGTCCTACCGGACATCTCCCCCACTTGGGGGGAGATCGGCAGCTTCAGCGCTCCGCTCAATCCTGCGACGTTGGCGATTTGCGAAAGCCGAGGCGACGTCCAATCTCCCTCCTTGTGGGGGAGATGTCCGGCAGGACAGAGGGGGGCGCGAAGGATCGCGACGGATGTCATTTCGCGCCGTTGCGTTTACTTGTTCGAAAACGCCGGCAAATCCCTGGCGAAATCTTCCATGTCGGCCCAGGGATCGCCCGACGTCGCCAGCAGGCCCGGCAGCGACGAATAATTCAGATCCTGCGGAGCGTCGATGGATTCCAGATCACTCCAGCTCACCGGCGTCGAGGCCGGCAAATTGGTGCGGGCGCGCAGCGAATAGGGAGCCGCAGAAGTGTGGCCGCGCGCATTGCGGTGATAATCGATGAAGATGCGCCGCTTGCGGTTATCCTTGCCCATGGTGGTGGTGAAAGTGTCGGGCGCGGTGGCGGCAAGATGCGTCGAGATGGCGCTGGTCGCCTGGTGCAATTTCTTCCAGTTCTGCTTTTGCGTCACCGGCACTGATATGTGGATGCCGTGGCCGCCGGACGTCTTGGCGAACGGCACCAGCCCTAGCGCTTCCAGCTCGCCCTTAATGTGCACCGCCGCCTCAACCACCTCGCGCCAGGCGATCCCCTCGCCCGGGTCGAGGTCGAAAACGATCAGGTCCGGCTTGTCGAGCCGCGTGCGATGGGTGCCCCAGGTGTGGAACTCGACGACACCGAACTGCGCCAGCGCCAGATAGCCCTTGGCGTCTTCCACCGAGAGATAGGATTTGGTCTCGCCCTCCGAATTGGTCGCTTCGAAAGTCGCCACAGAGGACGGCATGCCGGTGAAGGCGTGGCGCTGGAAGAAACAGTCCTGCGGCCTGCCGGTCGGGCAGCGCACCAGCGACACCGGCCGGCCGAGAATGTGCGGCAGCATGAAATCGCCGACCAGCGCGTAATAGACGGCAATGTCGAGCTTGGTCGGGCCGGTCTTGCCGAACAGCCGTCGCGTCGGGTTGGTCACCCAGATGGTGGCGAGGTCGGCCTCGGCGATCAGCCGCTTGCGCTTGGCCGAAACCGGCGTCGACAGGCCGACGTCGCGCAGGCCGCGGAACACGGCATGGCGCAGCGCATTGTCGGTGGTCCGGTTGGCGTAGTGGATATGCGCCGAAAGCAGCGGCCGCACCCAGTTCATCTCGCGCATGATTTCGCGGGGAACCCCTTCGGGCGCGGATGCACCCGCCCTTAGCGGCTCCAGCCTGGCCAGCAATTCGCCGGCGGTCCTCGCATCGAAGCCGGTGCCGACCTTGCCGCGATAGTGCAATTCGCCATCCTCGAATTCGCCGAGGCCGAGTGCGGCCAGCCCCTCGGCCGCGTCGGAGACAGTGTAGCCGGCGATGACGAAGTCGCCGGTCTGAAGCGCCTTGGTCTTGGTCCAGGTCTTGGTACGGCCGCTCTGGTAGATTGCCGTGGCGCGCTTGGAGACGACACCCTCGAGCCCCATCTCGGATGCCTGGTCATAAAGTGCTTGGCCGTCTCCTTCGACATGATCGCTGAGCTGGATGGCCGAATTGGCGCCGAGACCGGACAGCAATTGCGAAAGCAGCGCCTTGCGCCGGCGGAGCGGCGCTTGTCTCAGGTCCCAGCCGTCGAGATACAGAAGATCGAAGGCGTAGAAGTGGAGCTTGTTGCCGGCGCCTTCGGCCAGCGCGTCTTGCAAAAGGGCAAAGCGGCTGATGCCCTTGGCGTCCAGCGCGACGACCTCGCCGTCGATGATCGCCTCGCGGCACGGCAGCCTGGCGAATGCAAGCGGCAGGTCGCCATAACGCTTCGTCCAGTCGAGGCCGGCGCGGGTGATCAGCCTGACTGCGCCGCTAGCGAGATGCGCCATGGTGCGGTAGCCATCGAATTTGATCTCGTGCAGCCAGACTTCGCCCGTTCGGGCCGCTGGCTCATCGCCGCCCGGCGGCTTCGGAACCTGCGTAGTCAGCTGCGGCTCGATCCGGGAAGGCGGCGGCGCCTTGACGGCGCCCGGCAAAGCGCCGGGTTTCAGCACCACCGGCCTGGCAGGTTTGGCGGCAGGCTTCGGCGTTGCCACCAGCTCCTCGATGCGGCGTCCGGATTTGACGCTTTCCGGGCGGGCTTCCAGTATGTCGAGCTTGGCGTCGGCGGCGAGATCGCGCTCCTTGAACAGCAGCCAGTTCTTCTTGCCCTCATCCTCGCCGGGCTTCGGTTTCAGCCGCGTCAGCATCCAGCCGCCATTCAGCTTTTCGCCGGCGAGGCGGAACTTGAAGGAACCGGTGCGCAGGCTCTTCTCGACATCGTCCATCGGCGCCCAGACGCCGGTGTCCCAGACGATCATCGGCCCGCCGCCATATTCGCCTTCGGGAATGACACCTTCGAAGTCGATATACTCGAGCGGATGGTCCTCGGTCTCGACCGCCAGCCGTTTGTCGGCGGGGTTGAGCGACGGGCCGCGCGGCACCGCCCAGCTCTTCAGCACGTCGCCGACCTGCAGGCGCAGATCGTAGTGATCGGCGGTGGCGTGATGCTTGTGGACAACGAAACGATTGCCCTCACCGGCAACCAGACCGCCGGCTGGTTCCGGCGTCCTCGTGAACTCGCGCTTGGCGCGATAAGCCTTGAGCTTCGAAGGAGCTGGCATGGACTAGGCGCGGGTGGTGGGCAAAAGCAACGAGCGCGGCATCAAAATCCCATCGCAGCGGCGCTCCAATGTCACGGCATGGATCCCAGGGTCTCCGCGACGTCGCTTAGCTCCTGCTCCGCCCTGGGATGACGAAGGATGGCAGGTCACGCCGCTCAATCGTCGGTGGCCGGCGTCAATTCGAGCTCGGCCGGCGACAGGCCCTGCTGCAGCTGGCTGAGCCGGAATTCGTCGACCCAATAGGCCTCGCCGTCGACCAGCACCCGCGCGCTGTAGCTGCCGGCCGAAAAACGCTGCGCAGTGATGTACACCTTGTGGCGGTCGAGCGCGTTCCGCACCGCGGCGCGCCTGGATTTCTGACTGGCGACGGAACTGGCCATGCTGGTTACTCACGCACAAGCCGCAAGGCGGCGTGCCTTAAGGATGGCCGAGAGCGTGTCGGCTGTCAATTTGGCGGTCGCTGCGAGCCGCGCGCGGTGGCGCCTCCCGCTCTGTGGAAACCGAGCCGGTGCGCTATATTGCCCTGGCGGCTTGGAACGCGATGCTGATCCGGAGAGCTTCACATGACATTGACGATGCGCAAACTCGGCAGCCAGGGGCTGCAAGTCTCGGCAATCGGTCTCGGCTGCATGGGCATGAGCCAGTCCTATGGCCCGGCCGACGAGGCGGAATCGACCGCCACGCTGCACCGCGCCATCGAACTCGGCTGCACCTTCCTCGACACTGCGGAAGTCTACGGGCCGTACGCTAACGAGGAACTGCTCGGCCGCGCGCTGAAGGGCCGGCGCGATGAGGTGACGATCGCGACGAAATTCGGCTTTCGCATCGAAAACGGCAAGCAAGTCGGCACCGAGCGCGACAGCCGGCCCGAACATATCCGCGAGGCTTTGGAAGGTTCGCTGAGGAGGCTCGCCACCGACCACGTCGACCTCCTCTATCAGCACCGCGTCGATCCGGCGGTCCCGATCGAGGATGTGGCGGGCGCTGTCGGCGAGCTGATCGCTCAGGGCAAGGTCCGCTTCTTCGGCCTCTCTGAAGCCGGCGCCGCCAATATCCGCCGGGCGCATGCCGTGCATCCGGTGTCGGCCGTGCAGAGCGAATACTCGCTATGGGAGCGCAATCTGGAACCGGAGATCATTCCGCTGCTGAAAGAGCTCGGCATCGGCCTGGTGCCGTTCTCGCCGCTCGGCCGCGGCTTTCTCACCGGCGACGTCAGGCGCGCCGAAGATTATCCGGAGGGCGATTACCGGCGCGGCGATCCGCGCTACCAGGGCGCCAACTATGGCGCCAACATGCAGGCGGCGGCCACGGTACTCGACATCGCCGCCGCCAAGCGCGTCAAGCCTGGTCAGATCGCGCTGGCCTGGCTGCTCCACAAGGGGAGCGGCTTCGGCATCGACATCGTGCCGATCCCCGGCACCAAGCGCAGAAAATACCTCGAGGAGAACGTCGCCGCGGCTTCGATCAGGCTGGACCCAGCCGAGATGCAAGTGCTCGACGACGCGCTGGCGCCGGGAAAGGTCGCCGGGCCGCGCTACGGCGAGCGCACCATGGTGATGATCGATCGGTAGGTCTTGCCTGCTCCCGTTCTTGCGCAAAGCTCCGGCCTTGGCTAGCATCCGCCGGCAGGCACCGAGCGGAGGAGAACGTCGCGGTGGACCGGCTGGAGCGCCGTTGCGTCCCTTCAAACACGAGTTGGGCGCTCGAAGGACACTCCATTTTTGAATCGACGCAAGGAACCTTCCGGAAAACCCCTTCCGGTTTAGGGGTCGTGCGCTCATCTGGGAGGAGACTAAATTGATCAACAGACGTGAATTCCTGCTGTCGTCGGCGGCGATGGGCGCTTTGGCGCTGGCCGCTCCGCAACTGGCTTTTGCCCAGGACAAGCTGACCATCCTTGGTTCGGTGCCGAGCCTCGGCTTTCCGTTCTTCGTGCACATGCTGAACCAGATCAAGGCGGAAGCTCAGGCGCAAGGCGTCAACCTGATCGAGAGCGACGGCCAGAACTCGGCGCCCAAGCAGACCGCCGATATCGAGGCGGCGCTGGTGCAGAAGGTCAACGCCATCGTCATCTCGCCGCTTGACGTCAACGCGCTGGCCCCGGCCATCGAAGAAGCGGTGAAGGCCGGCGTTCCCGTCGTCACCATTGATCGCCGCGTTGAGGGCGTCGAGGGCATCCTCGCCCATGTCGGCGCCGATAACGTCAAGGGCGGCGAGGCCGAAGCGCAGGCCATGGTGGCGGCATTCCCGAACGGCGCCAAGATCTTCCATTTGCAGGGCCAGCCCGGCGCCGGCCCGGCGATCGACCGTAACAAGGGCGTGCACAACGTCCTCGATCCCATGAAGGACAAGTACCAGATCATCTTCGAGCAGACCGCCAACTTCGCCCGCGCCGAGGCGCTGTCCGTCACCGAGGCCGGCCTTGCCGCCAACGGCAAGCCCGACGCGATCATCTGCGCCAATGACGACATGGCGCTTGGCGCGGTTGAAGCCTGCGCGGCGCGCAACTTCACCGACGTCAAGATCTACGGCTTCGACGCGCTTCCCGAAGCGCTGGTCGCCGTGCGCGACGGCAAGCTGGCCGGCACGGTCGAGCAGTTCCCCGGCGAGCAGTCGCGCACCGCCGTGCAGATCGCCGTCGCCTACGCCAGGGACAAGACCGAGCCGAAGGAAAAGCTGGTGCTTTTGACACCGATCGTCATCGGCAAGGACAATCTCGACAAGGCGGAGAGGCTGGGCGAGACGAAGTAGGCGAAGCCGACGGGACAGCACCCCCCTCTGGCCTGCCGGCCATCTCCCCCTCAAGGGGGGAGATTGGATGTCACGTCGGCTTTCGCTAGTTTTCGATCTTGCAGAAGAGGCGAAGCCAATGAAGCTGCAATCTCCCCACTTGAGGGGGAGATGGCCGGCAGGCCAGAGGGGGGCGCTGCCTCGCCAGCCTTGCGTGACAACCGAATGATCGAGGAGCAAACTTTGCCCAAGGCAGCCGCCATCGCGCCCTCTCCCGCCCTGCTCACCGTCGAGGGCGTGACCAAGCGCTTTGCCGGCGTCACCGCGCTGAACGACGTTTCGCTCGAAGTCGGCCCCGGCGAGATCCTCGGCCTGCTCGGCGAGAACGGAGCCGGCAAATCGACGCTGCTCAAGATCCTGTCCGGCGTGATCCCGCCGTCCAGCGGCCGCATCGTCTTCGATGGGGTCGAATTCAGCCCGCACAATCCGCAGGATGCCAAGCGCCACGGCATCGTCACAATCTACCAGGAACTGAGCCTGATCCCGACGCTGACCGTGGCGGAGAATATCTTCATCGGCCGCGCACCGCTCGGCCGGTTCGGGCTGGTCAGTTGGCGGAAGATGGAGGAAGATTCGCGCGCGATCATCTCTCGCGTCGGCCTCGACCTCGACCCGGCGACGCCGGTGTCGGCGCTGTCGGTGGCCGAGCAGCAGCTGGTCGAGATCGCCCGCGCGCTATCGCTGAAGAGCCGCTTGATCATCATGGACGAGCCGACCTCGGCGCTGACCGAAACCGAAGTGCACAGGCTGATGTCGATCATGGACCGGCTGCGCAAGGATGGCGTCGCCATCATGTTCGTCACCCACCGGCTGGAGGAGGCCTCGGCGATCTGCGACCGCATGACGGTGCTGCGCGACGGCAGGCTGGCCGGCCATCTCGACCGCGAAGGCGGGCCGATCAAACTGCCGAAGATCATCGAGAAGATGGTCGGCCGCGCCGCTTCCGAGCTCTATGCCAGGCCGACGCAGCGCGACGTCGCCGGCGACGTCCGGCTCTCGGTGCGCGGCCTGCGCACGGTGCGCGATCCGCAGGCGCCGCACGCGATCGTGCTCGAAGGCGTCGATCTCGACCTCAAGGCGGGCGAAATCCTCGGCGTCGCCGGGCTCGTCGGCTCCGGCCGCACCGAGCTCGCCCGCGCCATCTTCGGCGCCGACCGCATTGCAGCCGGCACCATCATGCTCGACGGCAAGCCGATCGCGCCCGCCTCACCCGCCGACGCCATCGAGCTCGGCATCGGGCTGGTTCCGGAAGACCGCAAGCACCAGGCAATCTTCGCAGCACTCGCCATCCTCACCAATTTCTCGATCGCCGCGCTCGACCGCTACTCCAATGTCGGCTTCATGGCCGAGCGGCGAGAGCGCGAGGCGCTGGCGAACTATAGGAAGACGCTGTCGATCCGCATGGCCTCGCCCGAGCAGGCGATCGAGGGACTGTCCGGCGGCAACCAGCAGAAGGTCATCCTTGCCCGCTGGCTGGCACGCGACCCCAAGGTGCTGATCGTCGATGAACCGACGCGCGGCGTCGATGTCGGCGCCAAGGCGGAAGTGCACCAGATCCTGGTGGAGCTCGCGGCGCGCGGCATCGCCATCATGATGATCTCGTCCGAGCTGCCCGAAGTGCTTGCGGTGTCGGACAGGATCGTCACCATGCGACGCGGGCGCATTACCGGCGAGATGCCCGGTATCGAGGCGACCGAGGAGAAACTGATGGAACTGATGGCGCTCGACCAGAAGCAGGAAGCAACGCAATGACCAGCACGACCGAACGGAGCCAGCGCGGCGGCGTCAATATTGCGCGCCTGCTGATGAGCTTCGGCCCGCTGATGTTCCTGGCGTTGCTGATTGTCGTCTTCACCGTGCTGAAGCCGAGCTTCATCGACCCGATCAACCTGTTCAACATCATGCGCCAGATCTCGATCACCGGGCTGATCGCGCTCGGCATGACCTTCGTTATCCTTACCGCCGGCATCGACCTGTCGGTCGGCTCGCTGCTCGCCTTCTGCGGCATGGTCGCGGCGGTGGTGGCCAAGGGCGGCACCGCCAACACGCTGTCGCTGTCGACGTCGGGCACGCAAGGCTATGGCTGGTTCGCCGCCCTTCTCGCCGCCGTCGTCGTTGGCGCCGTGGCCGGCGGCGTCCAGGGCTTTGCCATCACCAGGCTGAAGGTGCCGCCCTTCGTCGTCACGCTCGGCGGCCTCACCGTGTTTCGCGGCCTGACCTTGACGATTTCCAATGGCGGCCCGATCTCCGGCTTCGACGCCTCGATGCGCTGGTTCGGTACCGGCCTGATCGGCCCGGTTCCGGTGCCGGCGATCATCTTCGCGATTGCCGCGATCCTATGCCATATCGTGCTGCGCTACACACGTTACGGCCGCGCGGTCTATGCCGTCGGCGGCAATGCCGAGGCGGCACGGCTCTCCGGCCTGCGTGTCGACCGCATCCTGATCTCGGTCTACATCATCGTCGGCTTCTTCGCCGGCCTCGCCGCCTTCGTTTTGTCGGCGCGGCTCAACTCCTCCGAAGCCGTGGCCGGCATCGGCTACGAGCTGACGGTGATCTCGGCGGTCGTCATCGGCGGCACCTCGCTGTTCGGCGGCATCGGCAGCGTCGGCGGCACGGTGGTCGGTGCAGGACTGATCGGCGTCTTGCAGAACGGGCTGCAGTTCAACAACGTCTCGTCCTACACGCAAAGCATCGTCATCGGCCTGATCCTCATCCTCGCCGTGGCCTTCGACCGCTGGCTGAAATCGCGGGTAAGGCGGTGATGGCGGAGCGAACGCTGCGGTGCCATAAACTGCCCGGGAGGTGCCAATGCCCCAAATAAGAACCATGACCGAACAGGACGTTCCGGCGGTGTCGCGGCTGCTTGGAGGGTCCTGGCGCTACACCTATTCGCCGATCCTGGGTGCCGAGACCACGGCACGGCTTTCGGATGAGAGGCACGCGCCGGAGCGGCTGGCGGCCGAGCTCAGGGACGACAGCAAGATGTCCTTCGTCGCCGAGCGGGCTGGCGGCTCGCTCGCCGGTTATGCGATGGCAGCGATGGACGACAAGGGCGAGGTCGTGCTCGAGCGGCTCCATATAGACAAAAGCGAGTACGGCACCGGTCTTGCCGCCAACCTGCTGCATGCCGTTCTTGCCGCGCATGCGGGTATTCCCAGCATCGCCCTGGAAGTGATCGAGGGCAACGACCGCGCAATCGCCTTCTATCGCAAGCACGGCTTCGAGGTCGTCGAGCGCCGGCCGGCTGCACACGGCGTGGGCGGCCACGCCTCGCTGATCATGCGCCGGCTGCTGCCACGGGCTTAGCAAGCGAAAGCGGCTGAGCGCGTAATCTCCCCCCTTGAGGGGGAGATGTCCGGCAGGACAGAGGGGGGCGCCACGCGTGAAGCGCCAACCTTCTCTTTCGTCCCACAGGGCGTCGCGCCAGGACGTACCGACCCCCTCTGTCGCCTTCGGCGACATCTCCCCCTCAAGGGGGGACATTGGCGACTTCTCCGACCGCTCAGGCCGGGGCGTTGACGCGCTGTGCGCGCGTTGCCCAGTCGGCAACCGTCGCGCCAGCAACGCTCTCGCCGGCAACCATCCCGTTCGTCTGCGGCGCAAGCAGGTCGTTGCGGCGGGCGAAGGCGACGAAGGCGGACACGGTCCATCTGCCGTTTCGAAGTCGCGCTTTGGAAGCCTGGCCTTAGAAGTCCATGCCGCCACCGCCGGGCATCGGAGGCATGGGCGTTTCCTTCTTCGGCTTCTCGGCCACCATCGCCTCGGTCGTCACCAGCAGGCCGGCGACAGAAGCGGCGCCCTGGAGAGCAGTGCGCACGACCTTGGCCGGGTCGATGACGCCTTGACTATAGAGGTCGCCGAACTCGTTGGTCTGCGCGTTCCAGCCATAGCCGAAATCGGCCGTCTCGCGCAGTTTGCCGACGATGATCGAGCCTTCCGCACCGGCGTTCTCGGCGATCTGGCGCACCGGCGCTTCGATGGCGCGACGCACGATCTCGACGCCGGTCTTCTGGTCGGGATTGTCGACGGCGACGTTGTCGAGCGCCTTCGCCGCCCTGAGCAGCGCTACGCCGCCGCCGGGCAGGATACCCTCCTCGACCGCCGCGCGTGTGGCGTGCATGGCATCGTCGACGCGATCCTTGCGCTCCTTGACCTCGACCTCGGTCAAGCCGCCGACGCGGATGACGGCGACACCGCCAGCGAGCTTGGCCAGCCGCTCCTGCAGCTTCTCGCGGTCGTAGTCGGAGGTGGTTTCCTCGATCTGGGCCTTGATCTGGCTGATGCGCGCCTGGATTTCATCCTTGCGGCCGGCACCGTCGACGATGGTGGTGTTCTCCTTCTCGATCAGCACCTTCTTGGCGCGGCCGAGCATCTCCAGCGTGACGTTCTCAAGCTTGATGCCGAGGTCTTCCGAGATCGCCGTGCCGCCGGTCAGGATGGCGATGTCTTCGAGCATGGCCTTGCGGCGGTCACCAAAGCCCGGCGCCTTGACGGCTGCAACCTTCAGGCCGCCGCGCAGCTTGTTGACGACAAGCGTCGCCAGCGCCTCGCCTTCGACGTCCTCGGCGATGATCAGTAGCGGCTTGCCGGATTGCACGGCGGCTTCGAGCACGGGAAGCATGGCCTGCAGGTTGGACAGCTTCTTCTCGTGGATCAGCACATAGGGTTCTTCGAGCTCGACGCGCATCTTATCCTGGTTGGTGATGAAATATGGCGAGAGATAGCCGCGGTCGAACTGCATGCCTTCGACCACTTCCAACTCGGTCTCGGCGGTCTTGGCTTCCTCGACAGTGATGACGCCCTCATTGCCGACCTTTTCCATCGCCTCTGCGAGGAAGCGGCCGATCTCGGCATCGCCATTGGCAGAGATGGCGCCGACCTGAGCGATTTCGTCGTTCCTGGTCACCTTGCGGGCATTGGCCTTCAGTTCGGCGATGATTGCTTCGACCGCCTTGTCGATGCCGCGCTTCAGGTCCATCGGGTTCATGCCGGCAGCAACCGCCTTGGCGCCTTCCTGGACGATCGACTGCGCCAGAATCGTCGCGGTCGTGGTGCCGTCGCCGGCGGTATCGCTGGTCTTCGAGGCGACCTCGCGCACCATCTGCGCGCCCATGTTCTCGAACTTGTCCTCAAGCTCGATCTCTTTCGCCACCGTCACGCCGTCCTTGGTGATGCGCGGCGCGCCGAACGATTTGTCCAAGACAACGTTGCGGCCCTTGGGACCGAGCGTCACCTTCACCGCATTGGCGAGGATGTCGACGCCGCGCAACATCTTCTCGCGCGCTTCGGTATGAAATTTCACATCTTTGGCAGCCATTGGAACACTCCTCGATAGGCAGCTTTTCGTTGACTGGAATGCTTGTTCAGGCCCCCTCAGGCAGCCTTCTTCATCTCGCCCGTGGCTTCGATCACACCCAGCACGTCGCCCTCTTTCATGATGAGCAGATCCTCGCCATTGAGTTTGATCTCGGTGCCGGACCATTTGCCGAACAGAATGCGGTCGCCGACCTTGACGTCGAGCGGCTGCAACTGGCCGCTGTCGTCGCGCGCGCCGGGGCCGGCGGCGATGACCTCGCCCTCCTGCGGCTTCTCCTTGGCGGTGTCGGGGATGATGATGCCGCCCGCGGTCTTTTCGTCGACCTCGATGCGGCGGACCAGGATGCGGTCATGCAATGGACGGAACGCCATGTCGTTCTCCTCTCGGGACAAACAGATTTTCGAACATCCTCCTGACCGGACCGGCAATATCGGCCCGGCACGGGGCGCGCGACCCCTTCATCAGGCATCGCGCGCATACGAACTAGTCGCGCTTTTTTCAGCTTTCAAGAGGATCATGCAAAAATTTTAGCACTCGACGCCTGAGAGTGCCAATACGCTGTAATTGTTCGCACATTCGCCGTTTCCGGCGCGATGACCCGGCCGGATTTCCAAATCTGTCCGTCTCCTGAGCCGCTTGCGGCGGCTGGAACCTATGTGGAAGGCGAGGCGTTTTGCAGACGGAGGTTCATTGGGAAAGGAAGGATTGCATGATCAGCAGGGACTTTCAGCTCCAGATGCAAGGGTTTGGCCTCACCACGGCGGAGATCCACTACCGCCTGCCCGATCATCGAAGCCTTCTGCAGCTCTACATCTGGCAGGAATACGATATTGCCCCCGATTTCCCGACGCTGAAGCATTTCCTCGATTTCTGGGAGCGCGAGATCGAAGGCCCGCTGCATTCGGTGCGCGTCGCCCATCATCACCTGATCCAGCCCTCCGCATGGCGGGCCGTAAACGGCATTATCACCGTCCACTGAGGAGCAAGCCGGTTATTCCTCCTCGTCGGGCCCTTGCAGCAGTTCGATCAGCGTCGCTACTCTTGCCGTCGGCAGCGGTCGGCCCTCGTTCACCAGCGCCTCGTCGGCGGCGATCCAGGCCAGGGCCTCGCGCAATTCCTGGACCGTCCCGTCCGTCGCCGCAATGTCGGCGATCACGGCTTCGTCGACCGGGCCCAGCACAGAAATGATCTCGTCGCGTGTCATGGTCAGCTCCATCTGCGAGTGCCGGGAACGGGCCCGGCAACACAAGAAATCTGGGTCTTGACCTGCTGCAGACAATAACCGGCCGGGGAAGTCAGCGTTGGCAATTGAAACCAAACAGGCAATCTCCTGCCGGACATCTCCCCACAAGTGGGGAGATTGGCAGCCTCGCCGAACCGACCGAAAAACCGGCCCGAAAAACCGGCAACGCGAGAGCCACCGGGTCTTGACTTGCGGCGGACAATAACCAGATCGATGGCACCGGTCGCCGAAATGGGGCCGGCGAAACCAGGGAGCGCCCGCTCTTTGGCGCTCCTCGTATCTATGTTGCTCGATGGAGGATGTAGCTATGAGAACCGCATTCGACTTTTCCCCGCTCTATCGGTCGAGCATCGGCTTCGACCGCGTCTTCAACCTGCTGGAAAATGCGCCGCAGGCTTTCGACGCCTGGCCGCCCTATGACATCGCGCGCAGCGGCGAGAACAACTACCGCGTCACCATCGCCGTAGCCGGGTTTTCCGAGGACGACCTCGAAATCACCCATGAACCCAACCTCCTGATTGTCTCCGGCCAGCACAAGGAGCCGGACAACGCGGAGTATCTGCATCATGGCCTCGCCGCACGGCCCTTTACCCGCCGTTTCGAGCTTGCCGATCACGTCAAGGTCGCAGGCGCCTCGCTCGACAACGGCCTGCTCAGCATCGATCTGGTACGTGAGGTGCCCGAGGAGATGAAGCCCCGGCGCATCGCCATCGCGACCGATGTCGCCTCGCCGAAGACCGGGCCAAAGGTCGCGCAGGTCGAAGCAAACAAGCAGGCTGCCTGAATGCACCAGTCGAGAAAGGAGACTATGCAATGGCTATTCGTGATCTCATTCCCTGCGGCCGGGAGAACAATCAGGCCCCCAGCCTGTTCCGCAACGGCGATCGCGATCCGTTCCTGACGCTGCATCGCGAAATGGACCGCCTGTTCGACGAGGCGTTCCGCGGCTTCGACACGCGGCTGCCGTCGCTCGGTGGCTTCTCCGCCGCCCGCGTCAGCTGGCCCAGTATCGACATCGCCGATGGCGAAAAGGAGATCCGCGTCACCGCCGAGATCCCCGGCATGGACGCGAAGGACGTCGAGCTGCTGCTCGATGACGGCGTGCTGACGCTGCGCGGCGAGAAGCGCGAAGAGACCGAGGACAAGGACAGGCAGTTCTCCGAACGCTTCTATGGCCGTTTCGAGCGGCGTATCCCGCTCGGCTACGAAGTCGACGAAGACAGAGTGAACGCCGCGTTCCGGAACGGCGTGCTCAGCGTGACGCTGCCCAAGACGGAGCGCGCCCAGGCCAAGGCCAAGCGCATCGCCATCGGCAAAACCTGACAGCTCGCAGGACGACGCCCCCTTCTGTCCGCCGGTTGCGGCTGACAGAAGGGGCAAATGTCGATGACCCGTTCTCCCGACGCTCCGGTTCCGCCTGACCAGGCGCAGCACGCCCTGCAGTGCCTGACGACCGAGCATTTCGTCCTGCAAAACGCTCGCGCCGCGACCATTCAGGAAGCGAACCAGAGAGCCGATCTGTTCCTGACCTCGGTCTCGAGCGCAACGATTGCCTTGTCCTTCGTCGCGCAGGTCACGGAGATGGGCAGGCCGTTCGTGTTGTTCAGCCTGATCTTGCTGCCTTGCCTGTTCTTCATCGGCCTGGTCACTTTCGTGCGCGCTGTGCAGGTTGCCATCGAGGACATGGTGCATGCCCGCGGCATGGCCCGGATCCGCCACTATTTCGTCGAGCTGGCGCCCGTGCTGCAAAAATACCTTGTCAATTCCACGCATGACGACCCCTCGGCGGTGCTGGTCGACAAGGGCCTGAGACCCTCGCCGCTGCAATATTTCATGACCACCGCGGGGATGGTGGGCACGATCAATGGCGCCATTGCCGGCGTCTTCACCGGCATCGTTGTAAAGTCTGCGTTTGGCGGGGGCATGACGCCCGGCGTGATTTGCGGGCTGCTGGTCTTCGCCGCATGCATTCTCATCCTGCGGCGTTACCATAGTCGCGCCTGGGCGGCGGCCGAACAAAGTTTGCCCGCCCTGTTCCCGGGCGACACGGCCAAAGCGAGGACATAGCCGTCCGGCAAGTTTGCGGAAAGTGATGGGCGCCGCCCTTGCGTCTTGCGCGCCAATTGACCATCCTCGCCAACATCACTTTGCACCGCGGCCGGGGGGTTCGCACATGCCGACGCTTTATGCGCTGAAACCGGCCTTCCAGGCCAGGTTGCGGCCGCTTGCCGACGGACTGGCCAGAGCCGGCGTCACCGCCAACCAGATCACGTTGCTGGCCGCTGCCCTCTCGCTCGCCACCGGCCTTGTGGTGGCAGCCCTTGCCGGCCACCGCGTGGTCTTTCTGCTGATGCCGCTCGTGCTGTTTACGCGAATGGCGCTGAATGCGATCGACGGTATGCTCGCGAGGGAACATGGCCAGGCCTCGAAGCTCGGCATGTATCTCAACGAGCTCTGCGATATTATCTCCGACCTCGCTTTGATCCTGGCCTTTGCCGTCATTTTTCCTGCTTGGGGCGTCGTTGCATTCGCGATCGCGGCTATGATCGCGGAATTCGCCGGCGTGCTCGGCATCGCCGCAGGAACCGGGCGCAACTATGCCGGGCCGTTCGGCAAAAGCGACCGGGCGCTGGCGCTCGGCATCCTCGCCGTGCTTATCGCGTCCGGCCTGTGGGTCCCGGCGCTCACGCCGCTCGTGTTTCCGGCCATGGCTACACTCTCGCTGGCGACCGCCATCAACCGGATACGCAGCGGCCTTAACGGGAGCGGCAGCTGAATTCCGGTCTCGCCAGGGAGAACAACATGCTTCACCAACAGACGGTTGCCGCAGTGGCTTCAGCCAATATCGAGCGGGTGGCGCAGGAGCGCAGCTTCAAGAGCCATGACGGCACCGAGATCTTCTACTGCTATTGGCCGGCGCTGTCGGAAAACCGCAAGGGCGCCATCCTGCTGTTCCACCGCGGCCACGAGCATGGCGGCCGCATGGCGCATCTGGTCGACGAGTTCGAGATGCCCGACCACGCCTTCTATGCCTGGGATGCGCGCGGCAATGGCCGCTCCGCCGGCGAACGCGGCTATGCGCCGTCGTTTGCGGCGCTGGTGCGCGACATCGATTGTTTCGTGCGCGAGATTGGCAGCGACGGCTTTGCCCGGCGCGACATCGCGCTGATCGCGCAATCCTTCGGCGCCGTGCTTGCCGCCGCCTGGGTGCACGATTACGCGCCCGACATTCGCGCCCTGGTGCTGGCCTCGCCGGCCTTCTCGGTCAAGCTCTACGTGCCCTTCGCCAAGCAAGGCATTGCGTTGTGGCAGAAGCTGAAGGGCCGCTTCTTCGTCAATTCCTACGTCAAGGCGAAATTCCTGACGCATGACCCCGAGCGCATCGCCTCCTTCGACGCCGACCCGCTGATCACCCGGCCGATCGCCTCCAACATCCTGGTCGAGCTCTACGATCATGCCGCGCGCATCGTCGCCGACGCCCGCGCCATCACCGTGCCGACACAGCTTCTGATCTCCGGCAGCGACTGGGTGGTGCGGCATGGACCGCAGCACGAATTCTTCGTCAATCTGGCGAGTCCGGCCAAGGAGCGGCACGTGCTGCCCGGCTTCTTCCACGACACGCTGGGCGAGCGCGACCGCCACAAGGCACTCGACCTGATCAGGCCCTTCCTCGAAAGCCAGTTCGCGGCACCGGAAGAGCCGGTCGACCTGACCGAGGCCGACCGTGCCGGCTACACACGCGACGAGGCCGACCGGCTGGCCTCTCCGCTGCCGCTGCTGTCGCTAAGGGGCCTCTACTGGGCAATCAGCCGCGCCTCGATCCGCATGGGCGCCTGGCTGTCATCCGGCATGAAGACGGGGATTGCCACCGGCTTCGATTCCGGCTCGACGCTCGACTATGTCTATGAGAACGAGGCGCGCGGCATCAGCCCCATTGGCCGCATGATCGACCGCACCTTTCTCGATGCCATCGGCTGGCGCGGCATCCGCCAGCGCAAGCTGCATCTGGAGGAGCTGATCGGCAGCGCCGTTGAGACGCTGAAGGCCGCCGGCCGGCCGGTCCATATCGTCGATATCGCCGCCGGCCATGGCCGCTACGTGCTCGATGCCGTGCAGAAATGCGCCGCGCCGCCGGCAAGCGTACGGCTGCAGGATTTCTCCGAGCTCAACGTCTCGCTCGGCCGCAAGCTGATCGCCGAGCGCAAGCTGCCGGCGACCGTCTCGTTCCATCAAGGTGACGCCTTCGACGCCACGATGCTGGCCGGGCTCGACCCGGCGCCGGATCTCGCCATCGTCTCGGGGGTCTACGAATTGTTTTCCGACAATGCCATGATCGCCCGCTCGCTCGGTGGACTGGCCAGCGCCATGCAGCCCGGAAGCCTGCTCGTCTACACCAACCAGCCTTGGCATCCGCAACTCGAGATGATCGCGCGCAGCCTGACCTCGCACCGCGGCGGCCAGGCCTGGGTGATGCGCCGCCGCACGCAGACCGAGATAGACCAGTTGGTGGCGGCCGCCGGCTTCGAGAAGCTCGACCAGCGCATCGACCAGTGGGGCATCTTCACCGTTTCGGTCGCGCGGCGCGTCTGAGCATGGACTTGCCTGCCTCTGCCTTACCTCGCGATGCCCCTGCCCTTCCGGCCTTGCCGCGCGAGCCGTATCCCGGGATAGTCCTGCGCGCCGCATTGTGGCTGTCATTTCTGGCGCCGTTCTTCTACGCCACCTACGGCTTCGCCAATTGGCTGGCGTCGCGGCGCGACGATATCGGCAGCATCGTGTTCGGCTGGGAGCATGGCATCCCGTTCCTTGCCTGGACGATCGTGCCCTACTGGTCGATCAACCTGTTCTATGGCTTGTCGTTGCTGTTGAACAATTCGAAGAGCGGCGTCGACCGCCTTGCCGGCCGCTATCTGACGGCACAGATCGTCGCCGTCGCCTGCTTCATCCTGTTCCCGCTGACTGCGACGTTCGTGCGCCCGCAGACGAGCGGCCTGCCCGGCTTCATGTTCGCCGTGCTCGGCGGCTTCGACAAACCCTTCAACCAGGCGCCGTCGCTGCATATCGCGCTGCTGGTCATCATCTGGGACCATTGGCGTCACAGATTGACCGGCATCGCCGGCGTCGCCTGGCATGCCTGGTGTTTCCTGATCGGCGCCTCGGTGCTGACAACGTGGCAGCACCATTTCATCGACATACCGACCGGCGCGCTGCTCGGCCTTTTCGCGCTGTGGCTGTTTCCGCGCGACGGCGAGCTGCCGTTCGCCGGCTTCCGCCTGACCGGCGACCCGAAGGCGCGGCGGCTGGCGCTGTTCTATGCGCTCGGCGCAACCCTTGCGCTGGCCGGCGCCGCTGCCGGGGCATTGGTCTCGGCGCTATGGCTCATCCTGTTGTGGCCGGCACTGGCGCTGGCCATAGTCGCTTTCGCCTATGCCGGCGCCGGCGCCACGGTGTTCCAGAAAACAGCCGATGGCCGCGTGTCGCTGGCCAGCCGTCTTCTGCTGTGGGCCTACCGGGTTGCCGCCAAGGTCAATGTGTGGGCATGGACGCGAAAGCTTCCGGCGCAGATCGTCATTGCCGACGGTGTTTCCCTTGGTCGTTTTCCGACCGCCGCCGAGGCCGACGCCTTCGGCACGGTGATCGACCTTGCCGGCGAATTGGAAAGGCCGCGTGGCGCCTCGATCCGCTGGTTGAGCCTGCCCATGGTCGACCTTTTGCCGCCGTCTCGCGAGGCGCGTGCGCAAGCGGTGGCGGCGATCGACACGGCGCGGGGCCAGGGCACGGTGCTGGTCTGCTGCGCGCTCGGCTTCCAGCGCAGCGCCGCCGTCGTCGCCGAATGGCTGGTCGCCAGCGGCCGGGCCGCCACGCCGGATCAGGCGCGAGGCCAGCTCGCCGCCGCGGGCCGGCCTGTGCATCTTGGCATGGACGCGGCGACATGACCGCCTATCGTGACAAGGCCGAGACGTTCGCCGCCGGACTGATGGTGCAGGTGGCGTGGCCGCTGCTGTTGATTGCTGCTGCCTTGCTGGCGGCGCCGGTCATCGGCCTGGCGGCTGCGCCGCAAACATCGTCGCTGTCCGCGGCGGCCTGGCTGATCGCCGCCGCGGGTGCCATAGCCACAATTATTCTCTCGGCCCTGCTTTTATTCGACGCGCTGCTGTTCCGGCTGATGGCCAGCCACGCCAGCGAAGCAGGCGGCGGTGCGGCGATCGACGACGTGCTGGCGCGCATGCGGCTGAAACCCACGGCGGCCGGTGGCCGCTCGCTCGACCAGCGGATGGCCGGCACGCGCCGTCTGCTCGCCAAGCAGCGTATCGCGTTTGGCCTGTTCGCGGCGGCCTCGGTCGTCGCGGCATTCTTTTGAGCCCGTCCATGACAAAGCTTCGCGTCAGCACCTACACCTTGCTGCAGACGGTGACCTCGGTCGGCCTGTCGGCACTGGCCTGGGTGGTCACCGGAGTGCGGCCGATCTGGAACGGCAGCCAGCCATCGGACCGGCAGCGCATCTACTTCGCCAACCATGCCAGCCACGGCGATTTCATCCTGCTGTCGGCCTGCCTTAGCGAGAAGGAGCGCGCCCGTACCCATGCGGTGGCGGCCGCCGATTATTGGAGCAAGACGCGGCTGCGCCGTTTCATTGCCGAGGACATGCTGTCTTCCGTGCTGATCCACCGGCAGTGGACGGATGAAACGCAGCACCCGATCTCGATCATGCTGTCGGTGCTCGACCAGGGCCATTCGCTGATCCTGTTTCCCGAAGGCACGCGCAACATGACCGACGAACCGCTCCTGCCGTTCCGCTCCGGCCTCTACAATCTTTCGATGGCGCGGCCCGATGTCGAACTCATCCCGTGCTGGATCGAGAACATGTCGCGGGTGCTGCCCAAGGGGCAATTCGTGCCGGTGCCGCTGCTTTGCCGTGTCGTCTTCGGCGCGCCGATCGCCATTCAACCGGGTGAGGAACGCCGCGCCTTTCTCGACCGCGCCCGCGAAACGCTGCTGGCGCTCAACCCCCGGCCGCAGCGAGACGATTGAGGACCAAGGCAAGATGCTGCCGATGATGCACGAAACCCTCATTCTGATTGTCGGCCTGCTGGCGGTGCTGATCAGTGCCAGCGTCGTCGCCGGTGTCTTGTCATGGCGCGCGCCAAAGCCGTTGTCGCCGACGCTGGTCAACCTCACCCAGCGCATCAATGCCTGGTGGGTGATGGTGGTGGCGATCACCGTTGCCTTCTTCTTCGGCCGCCCCGGCATGACCATCCTGTTCGCGCTGATTTCGTTCGCCGCGTTGCGCGAATTCGTGACGCTGACGCACAGCCGCCGCAGCGACCACTGGGTGCTGCTCGGCATGTTCGGCATCGTCATCCCGTTCCAGTACTGGTTGGTGTGGACCGCCTGGTACGGCCTGTTCACCATCTTCATCCCGGTCTACTGCTTCCTGCTGATGCCGGCGATCACCGCGCTGCACGGCGACACCGAACGCTTTCTCGAGCGCGTCTCGGCGCAGCAATGGGCGGTCATGATTTCGGTCTACTGCGTCAGCCACGTGCCGGCGCTGCTGACGCTCGAGGTGCCAGGCTTCGAAGGCCGCAACCTGTTGCTGATCGCTTTCCTGATCATCACCGTGCAAGGCAGCGACGTGCTGCAATATATTTTCGGCAAGCTGTTCGGCCGGCATCTCCTGGCGCCGACGGTCTCGCCGTCGAAGACTTGGGAGGGGCTGGTCGGCGGGCTGGCGGCATCGAGCCTGCTCGGCGCGCTGCTGTCGTTCCTGACGCCGTTCTCGCCGCTGCAGGCAGCCGGCGTCGCCTTCATCGCCTGCCTGATGGGCTTCCTTGGCGGGCTGGTCGCCTCCGCCATCAAGCGCGATCAAGGCGTCAAGGACTGGGGCCATCTGATCGAAGGCCATGGCGGCATGATGGACCGTGCCGACAGCCTGGTCTTCGCCGCCCCGGTCTTCTTCCATACGGTGCGCTATTTCTGGACTGTATAAAGGTTGGCCCCGTTTGCCGCGGCGGACGGTTCAGCGCGACCTTGCGAAGATAACCTGATCCGTTTCGTTATTACCACTTTCGCGAAAGCGGTAATAACCCGACCTGCCGCAGTCTTCGCCGCGCTCATTTTGCCGCGGCGAGCGGCTCTTTCTTGCGCGCCGGCGTCAGGCGGCGCATGCGGCGTTTGGCGGTGGTCTTCAGCGCCACCGGCGGAGCGCTGGACAACGCACCGAGCACCGCGCCTACCATGCCATGTGCGACGAAATCGGCGTTGATCTCGTTGGCCAATCTGGCATCTGCCTCCTGGTTGTCGCTGTCGGCTCCCGACCACAAGACGATGCCCACTCGCAACCTTGGTTTGGCGCGTTTCAGCCGACGGACCAGGAACCGCCCGTGCTTGACGGAATCCCGGTTCAAAAATCCGACGACGACAGTATCGACGGCGTCGAGCTCAAGGCGGCGAATGCTCCCCGGTTCCATCTCGGCGAAGCTCGCTCTCAACACCGTAGCGCCCTGGACTTCGAGCACCTGCGCCAGCATGGCGGCAGCCGCGTCGTCGAGTTCGCCGCGCCCTCCGGCGCACAGCACCGACATGCCCGTGCCATCCGGCAGTTCGGTGTCTTCCTCGCCCTGAACCTCCCCCTGAACGTGCTTGTCCTCGCGTGAGCCGTGGTCCTCGGCCGCGGCCGTGTCGTCCGCTTCCGCCTCCTCCTGCGCGCTGTCGTCGAGGTTCGCCACCATCGTCAGCGCGCTGCCCGCGACCTGCTGTCTTTGCTCATCGCTCAACACACCACGCACCCGGTCCTGCTCGCCGAGCAGAAGTGCGGGAATCGCGACCTTGTCGTAGAACTCGACCAGATATTCTTCCTCCAGCATCTCCTCGGCATGGTCCGTCGCTTCCTCGGGATCGCCGGCCAGCAGCCGCTGGTAAAGCCGGGCGTGCGGTTCGAGCACGGGTTCGTTGCCGAACAGAACGTCGAGGAATTCGAACTGCGGCACATGGCGGCCGAGCACGACGAGGCAGACCGTGAGCGGCGTCGACAGAACCAGGCCCAATGGCCCCCAAAGCCAGGTCCAGAAGATCGCCGCAACGATGATGGCCAATGGCGACAGCCCGGTGCGCGAGCCGTAGAGCCAAGGTTCGATCACGTTGCCGGTGATCAGTTCCACCACGACGAAAAGCCCTGCAGTCCAGAGCACGAGCGACCAGCCGGGCGCCACGGCCAGCGCCAGGAACAGAGGCAACAGCGTCGCTATGACCGGGCCGATATAGGGAACGAAGCGCAGCGCCAGCGCCAGCAAGCCCCACAGCAATGGATTGGGTATGCCCAGCAGCCAAAGTCCGATTGCAATTGGGACGGCATAGACGATGTTCACGACCAGTTGCATGAGCAGATAGCGGCCGACGCGCTTGCCGGCATCCTGCAGCGCCTCGGTGGTTCGATGCAGATCGCCATAGCCGACGAGGCGTATGAAGCGATCGCGCAGGTCCTCCCGCTCGAGCAGCATGAATATGACGACCACGACGATCAGTCCGGCCGATGCCAGCGGGCTCAGCAGCGGGCCGATCAGATTCTGGAGAACCTCGAGCGGTCGTTCGCGCGCGACGATTTCGACCGGGATCGGTTCCCGCGGAGGCTGATCGGCGGCGGGTTGTGCGGGCTCGGGTCTGTCGAGCTCCTGGCCGACGCGTTCGATCACCCGGCTCAATCTGGAAACGATGCCGCCGCCGACGCCGGTTTCCTTGAGCGACCGGACCTTGGTCAGGATATTCGCCTGGTAAAGCGGAATGTTCTGCGCCAGTTCACTGACCTGCGTGGCGACGATGAAGGAGAACAGAGCCAGCACCGTGAATGCGCCGAGCACACTGGCGATCACGGCAGGAAGACGCGGAATGCCGGCTCGCTTGAGTGCCGACACCATGGGCACGAGCGCAAAGGTAAGCAGCAGCGCGATTGCGATCGGCAGAAAGACCTCGCGCCCGAAATAGAGCGCCGCGACGGCCGTCACGACCGACGCTACGCTGGGCAACGATGTGCGCGGAAGCGCCCTGGCCGCGGAAACAATGCCCGCCCGCCGGGGCTCCGACAGGTGCGCGTCGTTTCGACGATTTGCCGCCACTTGATACCTCCGCCCCGCCGTCGCCATGATCGGGCATATTGAGCCGGCGTGCAACTTCGCAGCGTCTCACCCAGCTGGACGCCGATTGCCCTGGTCGGCAGCGCGGCAAATTCAGTCATGGTAGAATTTTTTGCATTAATGACGTCACGGGCAATCCTGTTCCATGTCTGCGCCAGAACGTGGAACTTTTGGGTCAAAACACCGTTCCTTCGTAGATCGCTGATGGACAACCTCAAAGCAGCAGCTCAGGAGGAATGATCATGAACATCAAGACGCTTTGCATGGGCGCGATGGCGCTTTCGATGATGACCGGCGCAGCGCTTGCCGCCGGTGCCACTGGCACTTCGGCGCTCGACGATCCGCAGAAAATGAACCCCTTCTTCACCGACGCCGGCATGAAGACCATGAAGTCGGAAGCCGAATTCAAGGCGGCATGGATGGCCATGTCCACGAGCGACCGAGCCATGATGTTGAAGGAATGCAGCGACGCAGGCATTGCCACGATGCATGCCGACTTCTGCAAGATGGCCAACCAGCTCGGTGGCGCCAACAAGTGATCGTTGCCAATTGAAATAACGCACCAAGCGAAAGGGCGGGCAGGTCTGTCACTGCGACCTTCCTGTCCGCACGGGCGGGCGCTCATCTATTTGAACTCGTGCCGGAATATCCGCGTAAAAGGCCACGACTTCGATTGCCGTGGCGCCATTGGCATGGCTTGGCCGGAGCGCATGTCGCGAAGCGGCAATGCCACTACCGCCCAGGGGGTCCCAGTCTGCTCACAATCCGGGTTTTCCGGTCGGCCGTCCGCCTGGCATTAGCGGTCGGCACGCTTGGTTACCGGCACGCTGCCCCCGGCACGCTTGACCTCGCCGCCAACCGTGGGATAGGCCGGGTAATGAGCCAACCACCTCCGCACCGGAGTCCCACGAAAGACCTGCCATGACCGACGCGATCATAAGAGACAGCAATGGCACGGCGCTGCACGAGGGCGACTCCGTGACCCTGATCAAGGATCTCAAGGTCAAAGGCACGTCGGAGACGATCAAGCGCGGCACGCTGGTGAAGAATATTCGCCTCACCGGCAATCCCGGCGAGATCGAATGCAGCACCAGGCAGGTGAAGGGCCTGGTGCTGAAGACCGAGTTTTTGAAAAAGGCGTGATCGCCTCGGCACCCTTCGCTTCGCTTCCATATCAGTCGCTCTCGAATCGCTCATGTGAGTGAATCGCCCACGCGAGGAACTGGAGGAGCCGCGCCCTCCCCCTATGTTGCACTGCGTTAGATTTGTTGCATTGCAATATCGTCGCATCGGGTCGAGCCTCTGCGAGGTGGGCATTCCTTGCATGAGGTGATTGTGTCGGCATCATTTCGGCCTGACATCGAAGGGCTGCGCGCGCTGGCGGTGGCGGGTGTCATCGCCTTCCATTTTGGTCTGTCCGGCCTGCCCGGCGGCTTTGCCGGCGTCGACATCTTCTTCGTCATCTCCGGCTATCTGATCACCCGTCACCTGGTTACGGAAATCACCGAGACCGGGCGGCTGAACCTCTGGCGCTTCTACGCCCGGCGCGCCCGGCGCCTGTTGCCGGCGGCACTGTTCGTCATCCTCGCCACGCTGTTCACGGGTTACTTCATCCTGTCGCCGGAGGAACAGGCGCTTTATTCGAAAGGCGCCATGTTCGCCTCCGCCTACATGATCAACCTTTGGCTGATCCGCTGGTCGTTCGACTATTTCGCCGCCGACGCCACCAACAACCCGTTCATCCACTTCTGGTCGCTCTCGGTCGAGGAACAGTTCTATTTGGCATGGCCGGCGCTGCTTCTCGCCGCCGCTTGGCTGCGTCCCGGCAAGCGCGCCGCTATAATCGTCATCGGCGTCGCCGGCGCGGCCTCCTTCGCCGCCTGCGCCTGGCTGACGGAAGTGTCGCAGCCCTGGGCGTTCTATTTCTCGCCGCTCAGGGCCTGGGAATTCGCCGCCGGCGGCCTCGCGACCATGGCGCCGGCAAAGATCTGGCGCGACCGGCCGCTGCTGGCCACGCTCCAGGCATGCCTCGGTCTGGCACTGATCGCCTGGGCCTATCTGATGCTGGACGAAGACTCGCCGTTTCCCGGGGTGAATGCGCTGGCGCCTGTTGCCGGCACCGTGCTGCTGCTGCTCAGCGGCAGCGGCGGCCGCAATCTGCCGAGCGCCGTGCTGGCGCTGCCGCCCATGCAATGGTTGGGCCGGCTGTCCTATTCGCTCTATCTCTGGCACTGGCCGGTCATCGTCTATGCGGCGATGGTGGTTCCCAGCCTGTCCATCCTGGACCGCCTTGCCTGCGCGGCGCTGACGCTGCTTCTATCGATGTTCACCTATCATTTCATCGAGAACCCGATCCGCCGCAACGGCTGGCTGATGGCCGGAGCAGCGCGGGCGCTGGTGCCCGCCGTCGCGCTGACCGGCGCCGGCGTGGTCGCGGCCTATGGCAATGCGCGCTTTGCCGAGCACAATCTCAGCCCCGAACAGCACGTCATCGCCGACAGCGCCGCCCAGCTCTCCACCGTGCGCGCGACCAATGGCGGCTGCGTGCTCGATTTCGAGACCGTCAAGCCGAAGCCCTGCATGTTCGGCCGCAAGGATGCCCAGCGCTCGGTCGTGCTGTTCGGCGACTCGCATGCCGACCATTGGTCGACGCCGCTGATCAAGGCGGCCGAGAAGAACAATTTTCGCGTCGTCACCTTTCTCAAATCCTCCTGCCGGGCTTCGCGGGTGACGACCTGGAACTGGCGGCTGAAGCGCGACTACACCGAATGCGATCAATGGCGCGAGCAGTCGGTCAAGGACATCATCGCGCTCCACCCGCAACTGGTGGTGATCTCGGAGTTCTCGATCGGAAATGTGATGAAAGAATCGCCCGAGGAGTTGAAGCACGCCGATTGGCAAGCGCAGTGGCGGACCGGCCTCAGCTGGACGCTTCAAGCCTTCAGCCAGGCCGGCATCAAGGTCGCGGTCATCAGGGACGTTCCCTACAATGCAAGCTACGCCGACAAATGCGTGGCGCGGGCGCTGTGGCGGGGCCAGACGCCCGCGACATGCGACACGCCGAGGATCATGGCGGCAAACGACGACATCGCCACCATCGAGCGCGATATCGTGCGCTCGACACCGAACGCTGCTTACATCGACATGACCGACCGCTTTTGCGACCAGACCACCTGCCATGTCTTCATCGACGGCAAACTAGCCTTCCGCGACCGCCACCACTTGGCGACGCCCTTCGCCGAAACGCTGGAACCGGCAGTGGAGCGGGCGCTGTTTTCGGATGTGATGGCGGCGGACGTAAAGTAACGGTTCCGGATCTTGTCGGATCACGACCCAGCCCTCGGCAAGCAACCATGCGGGGGTCAGCTAAGGATAAGACCCGCCAGGAAAACCGTAAGGATAAGCGACAGCGGAACTGCAAGAAGGCAGCACAGCTCGAAAGCTCGCCAAGAAGTCATTGGGCGCTTTTCCATGTTGGCCTCCTCCCTCAACGGCCAGACCGAGACGGCAGTTCCGCTTAGATAGTGCTCACCCCCACCACTCATCATGCAATTGGCGCAACTCGTTCCGCTTCCTGGTCATCCATCGTGCACGCGCCAGATGTGTCGCCCACGCCCGGAAAGCCCTCTCCGGCTCCTGCTCCGGATCAATGTGCAGAACGATGCGGGCGACCTCACGCCAATCGGTCCCTTCAGCCGACGCGTCGAGCAGCCGGATATAAGTAAGCATGCGATCTTCGTCATAACCGGTCGGCACTGAAGACGTCGGCGCTGCGTTCGCGATATGAGAGTTTGGCGGCTTTGGCATTGCGACCTACCAGCAATGGCGCACCGTAGCAGCCTATAAAGAAGCCCGCGCCCTTTGATCGGAGGATGCGCCGATCGAGATTCGCCTCGACGGTCGGCAAATGGCGGCCTCAGGCGGAGTTCACCGCCCAGCTGGGCTCACGCCTCACCACGTCGTGATCGGGTCGAGGCAATCTATCTATTTTAGTGGAACCTAATTTAGTCGACGCAATTATGCGTGCGTGAGAAAGCGTGAAATCCAGACCGTCACTGAAAGCCGGCTATCGCGAGATCAGTTGGCCGATGATCCAGTGATTGCAGTCGATTTGACGGAACGGATATTACAGGCGGCCGACAACGACAGGATTGTCTGCCTCGTTGTGGCAACGGAGCAACTGGAAACCGACCGCATCGAGAAAGCGGAGCCTAAGGAGACCAGGATTGCCACAAGCTTCGTCCGGGACTTTGAGGTAATGCTGCTTGTTCTTTATGCGGCCTACGCCCTCGCTGTGCTGGGTGCGACCGCGTTCGTTTTGCTGGAATTGGGCCATGTTCTGTAGGCAGACGTCGGCAAAAGACGGGACTGACGCGCGATTGCCGCTGTTTGATGAGAGGAGCGGCCACGCTGCGTCGACGATCCGACCCCGGCGCAGCCAGCGGCGTTTTCGCGCCAGCAGGCGCTAAACTTCGGGCCCGTCCGTTCCTTACATCTTGCCAATCTATGGAACGAGGCTGCCCCTCGGGGGTTTTTCTATTAGAGGGACGTTAAAGAAGGAGGTAGCTATGAAGAAGCTCCTGCTTGCCTCGGTGATCGCCATCGCCTCGGCGGCTTCCGTGATCGGCCCGGCGAATGCCGGCGGCAGCGTCACGATCGGCATCGGCAACGGCTATGACGACGACTATTATTATCGCCACCATCGATATTCCGATTACGACGATGAGTACGTCCCCCGTTACCGCTATGATGTCTACGACGAGGACTACAGGCCGCGCTACCGGTACCACCACCGGCGCTGCCACACCGAAGTCATCAAGCACTGGCGTCATCACCACCGGATTATCGAAAGAATCCGTGTCTGCCGTCGTTGACGGATCGATCCGGCCGGTATTGCCGGCCGGATCGGCGGGGCTTCTCACCTCGGCTTGCGCATCAGCATCATGCCGTAATGCACGGCCAATATGTCGAGCCCGATCTTGAGTAGTTTCACCACCACGTCGCGCGGCTCGCCGGCCTGTTCGGCCAGGCTCTTGACCGTTGCGTCGGCACAGCAGACCTTTTGCACGATGCCGGCGATCTCCCAATGGACAAGCGCCCTGGTTGCCTCGGCATGGTCGCGGCCGGCGGACAGGATGTGTTCGGCGACGCCGCTGCCGGTACGGCCGCCGTCGACGCGCTCGGCCCAAGCCATCGGCTTGGCGGTTGCCTCGGACGAGTTGCGGAAATCCTGGCGGTAGCGCATGCCCGCCTCGCGCTGCTGGCGCGACAGCGAGGTGAGGCCGCTCAGCGGGTCGACGTTGCGCACCCGCACGATGCCGCCGGTCGCTGTGTGGCCGTCATTGGAGACCTCATAGAGGCGCGCTCCCTCCTGCGTCCCCTTCGCCAGCCGCTTGCGGCCGAACCGGTCGTCCTTCAGTGCGAAATCATGGCCGATCTCCTTGCGGATGCGCACCTGCTCGGCCTCGCCTTTCGGCAATCGCGGTGGCCTGGCTGTGGCCTTTTGGGCGGTTTTGGTGCTCATCGGCTCGGTCCTCCTAGGTTTTGGTCGTCGGGCTCTGGCGAACTTCCAGCCTCATTGCAGCGGGCTCAAATCGCTTCGGCCGGCAGCGTGCGCAGGAAGCGCGCAGCGTGATAGGCGCAGTAGCTTTTCGAAGGCTTTGTGCGCAGCCCGCAGCACAGCATGTCCAAACCGGGGCGGCTGCCGGGGGCGTCGTTTTCCGCATCCTCCTGCGGCGTCGTGTCGAGCGGCGCGCGGCAGCGCTCGAACAGGCAATCGATGAAGCGCATGGCAACGAAATGCGGCTGGCGACCGCCGGCGGCGATCGGGCGCGGCGCCGGCATTTCGAGCGGCGCGCCATCTGACCCGGTGATCCGAGTCGGACCCGGCTGCCAGGCCGGCGGCGCCAGCCTGGCCGACAGCCTTGCCGGGCGGCAGCGTGGCTCGGCCTTCGGAGCCGACTCCGCTTGATCAGCAGTGCTTGATGGCTCAGGCGCCGAATTTCCGAGCCGGCCGCCAGAGCGTCCGCCACACCAGCCTTTGGATCTGGCAAGGCCGATGGCGCGCAGACGGGCGGTGCGGTGGACGATGCCGATGATGGCCGCGCGCGAGGCCGGGCGGCCGCGCAGCGCGGTCAACCGGGTGGCGATCTTCGCGGCCGACAGCCCGCTCATCAGCCAGTTCTCGATTTGTTCCAGTTCCGAGGCGGAATAGCGGGCGCCCATGATGTTTCATTTCCTGCAAAAATGGTTGTGTGCGGCGCCGGCTTCGCCGGCCTCAGGCTCGAAAGCCGGTCAGCCTTCGCGTGGTCTGCTGCGATCGAGCTTCATCTCGGCCGCCTGCCTTGTTGCGCCGGACACTGCCTTGTCCGTCCGCTCGTCGAAGGCGATGACCGTGCCGTCTTCGGTGCGGATGCAGGAAACCGCGGCTTCCGCATTGCCGGCCGGCAGGTAATTCGTGGCCGGAGCCGCGAGGGGAACGGCTCCGGCCGTTCCGGCCGCTTGCGCTGCCGGATCCGAGGCGCGAGCCTCGGGCATCGTCCCGGCCGGGGAGGAGGACAGCCGCGACGAAGGGGAAAGGGTTGGCACATGACTACCTCGGCCGCCGCCTTGGCGCTGAAGGGCG
Organism: Mesorhizobium sp. M0663; assembly: GCF_040320585.1. Taxonomy (NCBI): domain Bacteria; kingdom Pseudomonadati; phylum Pseudomonadota; class Alphaproteobacteria; order Hyphomicrobiales; family Phyllobacteriaceae; genus Mesorhizobium; species Mesorhizobium sp. M0663. The sequence continues at coordinate 447,760 of NZ_JAMYPX010000002.1, read as the reverse complement.
GATTCGAGGACCGAAAGCTGGCGGAGCGACTTGTGCATGACCACATAAGAGCATAACTCAAACCATAATGCAAGCGATTCTTGCATAGACGAAACCGAATCTTGTGCCTCAGATGGAGCCATGGTGAAAACTGCACTGTCGATCAAGGTCGGGGCGGCGATCCGCCGGGCGCGCAAGCAGCGCGGCCTGGTGATGCGCCACATTGCCGAGCACAACGACACCGATGTCGCTGCCGTCGGCAATTGGGAAACCGGGCGCAACCTGCCCAAGACCGAGAACCTTTTGAAGACCGCCGCGTTCCTGCGCGTCGACCCGGTGGCGCTCGGCAAGGGCGAGGTCGTCTTCCTCGAAGATGCCGGGCCGGTTGCCGATGCCGAGATCGTCACCGATTCCGGCCCCCTGCCCGCCGGGCCGATGGACATCCAGCTTCTCGGCACCGCCGTCGGCGGCGACGATGGCGACTTCACCTTCAACGGCCAGCCGGCCGGCTATGTCCAGCGGCCGCCGGGGATCCGGCATCTGCGCAACGTGTTTGCGCTGCACGTGCTGAGCGATTCGATGGTGCCGCGCTACGAGCCCGGCGAGATGATCTATTGCGGCGGCCGCGAAGCGTTGCCCGGCGACCATGTGGTGATCGAGACGCTGCCCGAGGAGAACGAGCAAAACGGCAAGGCTTTCATCAAGAAGCTGGTCAAGCGCACCGCCGCCGAGCTGATCGTCGAACAGTACAACCCGCCCAAGACGCTGTCCTTCAACCGCTACGCCATCAAGAACGTCTTCCGCGTCATCCCGCTCAAGGAATTGCTGGGGTATTGAGGGCTTGTTGCCTTCTCCCCTTGTGGGAGAAGGTGGATCGGCGCACAGCGCCGAGCCGGATGAGGGGTGCTGGAAGGAACGCGGCGGAGGAAATGTAGAAGCGATTTTTATGCACTTACGCCATCAAGGTAGCGATCCGTCCAACACCCCTCATCCGACCGAGCTTCGCTCGGCCACCTTCTCCCACAAGGGGAGAAGGGAAGAGCAGCACGCCCGCCCCCTCAAGCCCGCCTCGACTGCAGCTCTCGACCGTTGAGCAGGCGCGCCTCGGCGCGGGTCCGTTGCCGGTCGTCGATGAAGGCGGCCTGGATCGAGACGGCGGCGCCCGGCAGGCCGTCGGCCCGACAGGCCTTGCAGATCAGGCGCCCCGAAAGTGCGGCCAGCGGCGTCTCCGGCCTCACCCCATGCCGCTTGAGCTCGGCCGGCTTCCACCACCTGTTGCGGCCGCAGTCGATGCATTCGACGGCAATCGAGACAACATCGGCGATCGTCGCTTCCTTGCCTGCCAATGCCATGGTCATCCCCATCGTTGTTCCTGCTTTGTTCGCAACATTATCGGTTTTTGGAGCGGAGTCGAGTCGGTTCCGCTTACATCAACGTGAAAGTTTCACTTGTTCGATTATTTGAGTTATGCTTTTATCTCGAGCAGGCTTGAATCGGCGCGAGCAACAGAACCTCGCCCGCTCCGTCCGGCCGGCAGCAAGGGAATGACGATGGACCCAGCCCAGTTCGCCCATGCTTGCGGCTATAGCGGCGACAGCCCGGCCATGCTTGCCGCTTTCGCGGCCATCCGCCAGGACGGCATCCGCAAGGCACGCCAGGGTCATCGCCAGCGCAAGGCGGCGATCGACCGGATGAAGCCGAGCCGCGCTCTGTTCCTGGCGGCGATCCGCCCGGCGCAGTCGGCCGAGGAGGCACTCGAGGATGCCACCCGCTTCCTGTCGATGTTCCGCAACATGCCGCGCTGGCGGCAGGAAAGGCGCGCCGCCGACCTCGCCCGTGCCAGACAGCAGCGCCTGTTCGCCCGCTTCTTCCGCCGCTACGGCCACCGCCTCTGGGCGCTCGAGGCCACCTGAAGGCGCGCGGGCCTCCCTTGCAAGTCAAAACGGATATTGCGATCGCTGACACCGCGCCGTATGTCTCCGCGCGATGAGCGAGATCGAATTCCGTCGCGCGCAGGCGCCCGACCTGCCGGCGATCGTTGCAATGCTTGCCGACGATGTGCTCGGCGCAGACCGGGAAGACCCGTCCACGCCGCTTGCGCCATCCTATCTCGATGCCTTTAGCGCAATCGATACCGATCCCAACCAGTTGCTGGCCGTCGCCGTCAACGCCGGGCAAGTGGTCGGAACGCTGCAGCTCAGCTTCCTTCCAGGCATTTCGAGAAAAGGCGCCTGGCGCGGCCAGATCGAAGGCGTTCGCGTCGCCCGGCAATGGCGCTCGCGCGGCCTCGGCAAGCTGATGATCGAATGGGCGATTGAAACATGCCGTTCGCGCAATTGCAGCTTCGTCCAGCTCACCACGGACAAAGGTCGACGGGAGGCGCACGCTTTTTACGAGCGCCTCGGCTTCACCGCCAGTCATCTCGGCTACAAGATGGCGCTGTAGCGCTCGGCTGATTGCCGAAGTCGGCGCTGCCCCTCATCCGCCTGCCGGCACCTTCTCCCCGTATAGCGACGGGGAGAAGGGGCTGTCCGCAAACTCGGCACTTTCCTGCAACGTTAGTGATTGGCGAAGCCATCGACGAAAGCGTCCTTCTCCCCGTCACTATACGGGGAGAAGTGCCCGGCAGGGCGATGAGGGGCGGCGCCAACCTGAAGCGATTGCCCCTTCACCTGTCGTCCGCGCTGCTTGACAATCCACCCATAATGTTCTCTTTATGTTCTCATCAAAACTCGAGACAATGCGGCGTTCGAACCGCCGCGGGCGAACGGGCCGGATGGAAGCCAACATCCTCCACGCGGATCTGGATGCCTTCTATGCCTCGGTCGAACAGTTGCTCGACCCGGCCTTGCGCGGCAAGCCGATTGCCGTCGGCGGCGGGGTAGTGCTTGCCGCATCCTATGAAGCCAAGGCGTTCGGCGTGCGCGGCGGTATGCCGGGACGGCGGGCGCGGGAACTCTGCCCGCAACTCATCTTCGTCGGCGGCCATTTCAAGGACTATCAGCGGCTGGGCGATGCGGCAATCAAGGTGCTCGGCGATTTCACGCCGGTGGTCGAGCGGATTTCAATCGACGAGGCCTTTGCCGACGTCGCCGGCTGCACCCATTTGTTCGGCTCGCCGGCCGAGATCGCCGGCAAGATCCGCCGCCGCGTGCGGGCCGAGCTCGGCCTGCCGATCTCGGTCGGCGTAGCCCGCACCAAGCATCTGGCCAAGATCGCGTCACAGGTCGCAAAACCGGACGGGCTGGTGATGGTCGATCCGCGCCGCGAGCTGGAGTTCCTGCACCACCTGCCGGTCGAGCTGATGTGGGGCGTCGGCCCGGTCACCAGGCAGCGGCTGGCCGGCATCGGCGTCAACACCATCGGCGAGCTGGCGAAGACCAATGGTGGGGCGCTTGAGCGCCTGCTCGGGCCGGCGGCGGGAGAGAAACTCAACGCGCTGGCGTGGAACCGCGATCCGCGCAAGCTCGAGACGCAGCGCCGGGCGCGCTCGGCGGGTGCGCAGTCGGCGCTTGGCCGAAAACCGGCCGAGGAGCAGGTCTTCGTGCCCGCTTTGCTGCATCTGGCCGACAGGGTCGCCACAAGATTGCGGGCGAAATCCCGGCCCGGCCGCACGGTGACGGTTCGCGTCCGCTTTGCCGATTTGCGCTCGGTGACGCGCTCGATCACGCTCGACCAGCCGATTTCGGCAACCGCCATGCTGGCCGAGATCGCCGAGGCGCTGGTGCGCAAGGTGCTCATCGACCATCCGCACGAAAAGACAATCTCGCTGCTGGCGATCGCCGTATCGCATCTGGAGCAGCATGCCGGCCTGCAACTGGAACTGCCGCTCGGGCTTGACGACGACCGCCGCCGCCCCGGCACCAGCAAGGGCGCGGCGCGCTGGACCGCGGATCGCGCCGTCGACAAGATCCGCGACCGCTTCGGCTGGGAGGCGGTCGGCTACGCCTCCGTCGCGCTCGGGCTACAGCGGTCGGTTCCCGACGCATTTCGCGAGCTGGCCGAGAAGGAACTGTGAGCCTCGATTACACTTTGGTTGCCAAGTCGCCGGAATGACGTTGAAGGCTGCGCCGTTGTGAATTTATCTTGGGACCAGTTGGTCGTGCACCGGTTTGGGTATCAGCCAGACAGGGTAGCACCCGCTCGCAAATCCTTCCGCCTTCACCTCGAACGACAGGAGATCGGCATGGGACAGAACGCCGGATATTTCGCGCTCATCGTTGCCGGACTGGTGACCAACGCAACGACGCTGGCCAAGCCGCTCACCCCGGACCGGGCGATTCCATCCCTGGGCGATATCAACTCGCCGCTGGCCAGCCCGCTATTCAAGCAGGTCAAGGCTGGGCCGCTGGAGATAAAGCTTGAGGAAACCACGCTTGCCGATGTCGAAAAAGCCTTCGGCGGAGCGATGCACGATGAAGGTGACGCCGGAGATTCACGCCACTGGCTTTGCTATGCCGGCCCCGACGCCGGCGGATCGCCGTCGATCTTCTGGTTCGTATCCGGCGAGATGGGTGGCTCCGACCACGGTGTCCTGTCCGTCGCCCTGCAGCCGAACCCGGAAGGCAAGGTGCCGGAAGGATGCGCCGGCGCGCCTGCCAGCCTGACAGCTATTGAACTCGACACGCCCGGCGTCGGAGCGCCGCTGAGCGACGTGGCCGCGAAATTTGGCGCCGCCAAGCCCGATCGTTACGGCCATTTCGGCTTCGCCGCCTCTTATCCTGCTTCGTCTCCCGACCAGAAGGACGCCACGGTCACGCAGACGCTCACCTACACAGCCGGGAACGGCAGGATAACCGGCGTGGCGGTGACGCAAGTCACCACCAATTAGGGTGTCCCCGCTCGGTCGGCGAATGGTTCACGTGTGAATGATCTGCCGCGCCCAAGCCAGGCGGCCTGGTTGCTGGCCACCTCGTTATGCAGATTGGTTCTGATGTGCCGCCCGGGCCCGCCCTCCACCTGCAAATGCGACATTCGAGGCGGCCCTGGTCGTCAGACCAAAAGCGTTGCGCCGCCCCAAGCGATCAGGGCGGTGCCGGCCGCACGGCCAACCCACGGGCCGGCAGGAAACACCGGTTCGACGAGAACCCGCGAAGGTCCGGAAATGACCCAGAAGCGGGCGTTCGGCAGCGATCCGAGCAGCAACGATTTTGGCAGGACCGGAAATCGGAATGGAATGCTGCAATCATCATCGTGTCCCGTCCAAGTTGTGGACAGTTCCTTCTCAAAGGCGCACTCTTAGCATGCGAAACGCGAGCTAGCGTTTCGTGCAACGCTTCACATGCTTGACTTGCGTCGGTGATTATCTGACCCACCCGGACACTTCCGGGTGGGCAGACCTCACATTGTGTCGCCTATCCGTGATCAGGCTACGGCCTAAGGCACGTTGCAGCCCGTTTCCGGATCAACTGGGAGGTAAACAACATGCCTGATTTTCAGCGCAGAGAACTTCTTGTTCAAGGAAGCGCGGCTCTTGCCGCAATTGCTGCTCTCTATACCTCGCGCCGGGCTTACGCTTTTCCAACACGGCCGAACGAGGAAGTTATTCGATGGCTGGATCAGCCGACCGAAAATCCCGATCCGGTGGGTATCCAGAAGCAGCTTGTCTGGGAGGATTTGGATAGCTGGATAACGCCAAACGACAAGTTCTTCAGCATCTCGCATTTCAACCGACCAACGATCGACGAGAAGACATGGTCGATGGAAATCGGAGGCCTGGTCAAGAAGCCCCTGGAGCTAACGCTCGCCGACATCAGGGCGCGACCGCGGCAGGAGGTCGTTTTCACAGTGGAATGCTCGGGCAATCACGGGTTTCCCTTTTTCACCGGCGGCATCGGCAATGCTCGCTGGGCAGGAACGCCGCTCGCCCCGATCCTTGAGGAAGCCGGCGTTCTGGAGAAGGGCATCGAGGTCGTCTTTTTCGGTACCGACACAGGCGAGATCCCGATACGCGACGTCAAGATGCAGCAGAACTTCGCTCGTAGCATGTCGCTCGCCGACGCGATGAACCCCGACAATCTCCTCTGCTATGAAATGAATGGAGCCGCCTTGCCAGCGCCCAATGGCTTCCCGGTACGGCTCATTGCGCCAGGCTGGTACGGGATCGCCAACGTCAAGTGGCTAAAGCGCATCGAGGTTCGCGATACGCGGTTCATGAGCCTTCTGATGGCCCGTGACTATGTCACCATCCGGGAGGAGGACCACAACGGTGAGACCGTATGGGCCGAGACGTCAGTCGGGCGAGCGCTGATAAAGTCCGCGCCTGCGAAGGTTACCCGGAAAGACTCAGATTACCGCATCGTTGGAGCAGCCTGGGGGGCGCCGATCGACCGGGTCGAAGTGCAAATCGATCAAGGGCCTTGGGCACCAGCGACCATTGACCACAGTGAGGAGGCAGAACACGCTTGGAAAATCTGGTCCCTGGCTTGGGCAAATCCCTCTCCTGGAGAACACACCGTAACCTCGCGCGCGGTCAGCACCACGGGACAAATTCAACCGGCGATGGACGATCCCTTGATAGCCAAGAAACACACATACTGGGAGAGCAATGGCCAGGTGACGCGCCGCGTGCGTATCGGCTAGAGGATTTTGCCGCCAAATGGAGTCATTTGGCGTCCGCATAAATGCGGCAAAACAGATAGTTAGAGCGAGTTACCGGTTCCAAGAGAACCGGAACCGCTCTAAGAACTTGCTGCCATGTGGCAATTGCGTTTGGGTCACCCAGGAGGAGGCTGCCTGATCGCCATTTCGCACTATTTCCAGCGCTCTCCTCACCCCTCCACGGCCCTGATCTCCGCGTCGACCAGGCACCAGGGCGCATAGCGGAAATCGCGGATCTGGATGACCTGATCGTCCCTCCATTCGACCAGCATGAAGCCGCGCACGGCGCCGTAGGCCGCCTGCGGGTCGCGGATGAGGATCGCCGGCCGGCCGTCGACGAAGCCGAGCGACAATGTCCAGTCGCTGATACGGTCGTAATTGCCGAAATAGGTCGAAACCTCGGTCTTGCCGCGCAGGCGGACGCGGTTGACGACGTCGAGCCGCACGTCCTCGGCGATCAGTGCCCTGACCGCGTCGAAGTCGCGCGCGTTGAACAGGTCGACATAGCGCCGCAGCCGGCGCTCGTCATCGGCGTCGAGCCTCGGCGCAAGCGCCTGTTCGGGCTGCAGCGCCAGCAGCTTGAGCTGCGCCCGCCCGCGATGCAGCGCGGCTTTGGTGGCGGCGAGCGTCGTGCCGGTCACCTCGCAGGTCTCATGCAGGCTGAGGCCGAGCACGTCGACCAGGATCACGGCGCTGCGCTGCGGCACCGAAAGCTGCATGAAGGAGCGCAGGCCGGTCTGGGCGGCGAGCCGGCTGTCGGCGCTGCCGGAGGGATCCTCGATGACGCTCATGTCGGCCTCGGTCATGCGCGACCTTTCCCGATTGCGCCGCCGCAGATGATCCTGCGCGGCATTGTGGGCGATGCGAAACAGCCATTGCTCCGGCCGTTCGACGATCGCACCGCCGTCGATCGCCTGCAGCGCCTTGATCAGCACCTCCTGGACGATGTCCTCGCCGTCGATCACCGAGCCGGCCATACGCGCGCAGTAGCGATGCAGCCTTGGCCGCAACCCGACGAGCATCGCCTCCAAAATCGCCCTGTTCATTTTCGGCGTAGCGTCCCCTTTCTGCGCGAGCGGCACGGCAGGCGCTACCCGGCTTTCTGATCCGCCAGCATACGGTAATTGCCGATGACTTTGACAGGCGATCGCAATGCCGGGGTCGAACGGCGCTCGGCGTGGTTTTCCGTAAACGCCTTGAAGGCCGCAAGCCCGGTCAGCGCCGACGAATCGCCGTCCTGGCCGACGATATGGACGAACGAGCCGTCGTCCAGCTCGAGCACGAGATAACGCACCGTCGGCGGTGCCGCCTCGCCCAGCGCTTCAAATACTTTTTCGACCAGCACGCGGTTATCTTCCAGGTCGGCTTGCTTCACACCGTATCGAATGAGCGCGTAGTTCATCATCGTCTCCTGACTGGTTGGTATGAACGAAGGACGACCGGCTGCGCTGAAAAGATTCTCCGTGCCGAAGAATCTTTTCGGTTGCCCGCATCGTCTTTCCCGCGTGGGCGGCTGCGCGGCAGCCATCAAGCAGGAGAGACGATCATGCATATCCAGTTTGCCGAGCTTCCGGTGTTCGAGCAGGACCGCGCCAAGGCGTTCTACACCAGGCATCTCGCCTGCCAGGTCATGGCCGACCAGAAGATGGGTGATGGCGGCTGGCGCTGGATCGAGCTGGCATTTCCGCATGCCGTGACGAACCTGCATTTTGTCAGGCGCGCCGACGACGCACCCGGCGCGGAGCCGGTATTGGTGCTGGTCGACGAAAATGTCGGAGCAATGATCGCGGCGCTGAAGAAGGGCGGCGTCGAGATCATCACTGAAGCGCATGAGGCGCCGTGGCAGCCGGGGCGCACGGTGGCGGAGTTTCGCGACAGCGAAGGCAACCGCATGGTCCTCGCCAGCCGATAAGGCACCGGAGCCCTCTGTCCGGCGGGGCGTCGTACCTAAGTCCTACCTCCGGCCGGACCATCGGCCGTACTTCCTTCGTATTATTATTTCGTGACCTCTGCGCGCCGGAACCTTCCCTTGCATCGGGCGTTCGGGCGCTGTATCGCGATGCCTCATATTTAGGCAGGCGGAGGAAATACGAATAAGGGCGGGTGGCAAAACAAACATGGGCCGGGGAGGAGCATCTTACCATGTCGAACCGTAAAATCGGAATGTCCCACAGTTTGGGGCTGCGCGTCGCTGACCTCAAATCCAGAATGCAAAGTGCCCAGATTACCGAGCATGAGATCAAGACGTTTCAAAAGGTTGCCGCCATTATGGGCGGCGCCACAGGCTCACTGCGCCTCGATGCGGACGATCTGATCGCCGCGTCTTTCCTTGTCGATCCCTTGGAAGATCTCCCGCTCTCCAGTTGAAGGCGCTGAACGCAGGTCGAAATCCTATCGGGTTTGAACCTGCGATTGCCGCCGGCGGAGCATCCGCCAGCCCAAGCCGCATGCGAGGATGACGTTGGCCAGCGCTAGACCAGAAAGCGCGGCCAACGTCCCGTGCGGGCCGAAGCGCTCCAGCAGCAATGCTCCGGCCGAGGGTGCCGCCGCCTGGGCGATCAGGCTCGGCATGGCGAGGCGGCCCATCAGTCTCGCGTAGCCGTTCGAGCCGAACAGCGCGAGCGGCAGCGTTCCCCGGGCGATGGATTCGAGGCCGATGCCCGCGCCGTAGAAGCCGAGCGCCAGCGGGATGATCGGCATGCCGGCCCAGAGCGTCGAAACGCCGATCGCCACAAACGTAACCGAGGCAAACTTGGTGAAAATCGGATGGTGGTAGCGCGCGATCATCATCTCGATCGCGCGGGCCGCCACCTGTGATGGACCAACCAGCACGCCGAGCCCGACGGCTGCGGCAAGCGCCATGCCGCTGCCTTGCAGGATTGTGAGCAGATGCACCGATAGTGTCGACGAGATCACCGCTGCGAGTGTCAGGGTCGCGGCCAGAACGATCACGATCGACGGATCGGCTTGGTTGTCGAGAATGGGTGCCGCCTTCTTCACTCCCGGTTTGACTGCCGGTTGCGGCGGCTCCCGGGGCAGGATCACCAGATAGAGCGGAAGCGCAATCACCAGCTGAAAGGCGGCGTAAACCAGGCAGGTGCCGCGCCAGCCGACCTCCCCCAGCAGCAAGGCTGAGATCGGCCAGCAGATGGTGCTCGCAAGGCCGCCGAACAGCGTCAGCATGGTGATGGCGGAGCGCGCGCCGTGGCCGTAGTGGCGGCCAAGCGTTGCGAAAGCGGCATCGTAGAGCCCCGCTCCCATGCCCAGGCCGATGACCAGCCAAGCCGCGATATAGGCCGCAAGATTAGGGGCAAGAGCCAGCCCGATCTGGCCGAGCCCGATGCATCCGGCGCTGAACGCCAGGACATTGCGGCCGCCATGCCGCTCGATCGACGACCCGACGCGCGGAGAGATCAATCCGGCCACAAGCAAGCCAAGAGACAGGCCGCCGACAACCCATGCCAGCGGCCAGCCGGTATCGGAGGAGACTGCCGGCGCGATGACCGCGGGAAGATAGTAGGAAGAACCCCACGCCATGATCTGCGTCAGGCCAAGCGCGGTGATGATCGCGCCGCGGCTGCGCAGGATGGCCGGCGAAGGCGGCGAAAGACTCATGCCGCGACGCTGCAGCCACAGCCGCCTTTGCCGACCGCCTTCGCCTTGGCGTCGGCGACACAGCACGCATCCACCGCTGCCGGCGCCGGACCGCCGCAGCACCCCTTGTCGGCCACGCCGATCCGCGGCACCGTGCAGACGCCGGTCTCGGGCAGCACGAGCTGGACATTGTCGGCCGCCACCATGTCTCCGGCGATCGCCGCCGCGACCGAGCGGACCTGCTCATAACCGGTCAGCAGCAGGAAGGTCGGCGCGCGGCCATAGCTCTTGATGCCGACTGTGTAGAACCCTTCCTCTGGATGGCTGAGCTCACGGTGGCCGTGCGGCGGCACGTCGCCGCAGGAGTGCTCGTTGGGATCGATCAACGGTCCCAGTGCCTTGACGCTTTCCAGCCATGGATCGAGCTCGAGCCGAAGCTCACGGGTCAGCGACAGATCCGGGCGTTGTCCGGTCGCGGCGATGATGCGGTCGACCGGGCCAAGCGCCTGCAAACCGTCCCTGGTCTGGCCTTCGACGACCAGCCGGCCGTTGGCATCGCGGATCGAAACAGCCGCAAAGCCCGTCACCAGCCTGACGCCGCCGCTCTCGGCGAGTTCGCGCACTTCGGCGCCGAGTTCGCCGCGTGCCGGCAATTGGTCGGCATCACCGCCACCGTAGATGCGCACCAGGTCGGTGCCGCGCGTTGTCCAGATGAAAGCGGTGCCGGCCTCCACATTTGCCAGGCTGGCGAGATCCAGCACCGCATTGGCGGCCGAATGGCCGGAGCCGGCGACCAGCGTCGTATTGCCGGCATAAAGGCTGCGGTCGCGGCCGAGAATATCGGGGATGCCGTAGGCGATGCGGTCGGCAAATTCGGCCTCGCCTTCTGCAGGAATTCCGCCGGCGACGAGCGGGTTCGGCATCTGCCAGGTTCCCGAAGCATCGATGACGGCACGTGCGCTGTCGCGTCTTGTACCATCGGCAGTCTCGACCGCCAGCATGAACGGCCGGTTCTCGCGTTCCTTGCTCGAGACCTTGTCGGCGCCCCAGCGCGAAATGCCGACGACCCGGGCGCCGGTTTCGATCGACGGCGACAATTGCGGAAGCGTTGCCAGCGGCTCGAGATAATCCGCGACGAGGTCGTCCGCGGTTGGGAATGCCTCGGGCTCAGGCATCCGCCAGCCATGCGCCTCGAGCAGGTTTCTGGCCGCCTGATCGACGCAATAGCGCCAGGGCGTGAACACACGGACATGGCCCCAATCCCTGAGATTGGATGCAACCGCATTGCCGGCTTCGTAGACTTTGACAGGAATGCCCCGCGCGATCAGGTGGACCGCTGCCGCCAGACCGACCGGCCCGGCGCCGATCACCGCAACGGGGAGTTTTTCGATCATCTCCATGTCTTCCATCCTTCCGGTAATTTCGAATTATAATGGCAAAAAAATCATGCCGCCGTTTTGGCGGCCGCTTCCGCCGATGCCGGCGCACAGGTGGCGTCGGCGCAGCATTCGTCTGCGAGGTATCCGATGAGCCCGTTCATGGCGGGATAGTTGGCCCGGCAGATCAGCGTCGTCGCCTGGCGCTCCTGTGTCACCAGGCCGGTGTCGACCAGCCGCTTGAGGTGATGCGACAGCGTCGAGGCAGCGATGCCCAATCTGTCCTGGATACGCCCGACCGGCAGCCCCTCATCGCCCGCCCGCACCAGCGTCCGATAGAGCTGCAACCGCGTCGGGCTGCCGAGGGCTTCAAGTTGCGAGGCTGCTTTTTCGAGTTTCATGGAAATAAGCTATTTCCAGAATCGCTGCACGTCAAGCAAATTTCGACAAAAATCGAAATAGGCCGATATCTAGACGACGCGCTTGCCGCTGGCGTCGATGACCACCTCGCCGTCCTCCTTGGTGAACGGTCCGATATCCGGATTGGGCAGGATATCGAGCACGGCTTCGGAGGGTCGGGCGAGCATGGTGCCGAGCGGCGTCACCACGATCGGCCGGTTGATCAGGATCGGATGCGCCAGCATGAAATCGAGGATCTCGTCGTCGCTCCACTGCGGGTCGCCCAGGCCAAGTTCGGCATAGGGCGTGCCCTTTTCGCGCAGCAATTGGCGCGGCGTCATGCCCGTCGCTGCGATCAGCTCGACGAGCTTTTCGCGCGACGGCGGATTTTTCAGATATTCGACCACCTCAGGCTCCTCGCCGGACTGCCTGATCATGGCCAGTGTGTTGCGCGAGGTGCCGCAATCGGGGTTGTGATAGATGGTGATGGTCATTGCGCAGCTTTCATCTGTCCGGCTGGTTTCGGTTGGGCGAGCAGCCACCCTGCCAATGCCATGGCGAGCAACGCGCCCAAAAGTTCGGCGCCGATGAAGCCGGGCAGATCGGCGGGGCGGATCCCGGCAAAAGTGTTGGAGAACGCACGGGCGATGGCGACGGCCGGATTGGCGAAGGATGTCGATGCGGTGAACCAGTAGGCGGCGGTGATATAGAGCCCGACCAGCCAGGGGATCGAATCCGGACGGGAACGCAGGCCGGCGAGGATGGTGAAGACCAGCCCGAAGGCGGCGACCAGCTCCGCAATCCATTGCCCGCTTCCGGTCCGCACCGTCGCCGACACTTGCAGGATCGGCAATTCGAACATTGCATGCGCCAGGAATGTTCCAGCGATGCCGCCGGCAATCTGGGCGGCGACGTAAGCCAGCGCTGCGTTCGTTTCGATCTCGCGTCGAAGCGCGAATACCAGCGTCACCGCCGGGTTGAAGTGCGCTCCGGATATCGGCCCGAATATGGTGATGAGCACGACCAGGATCGCCCCGGTCGGCAAGGTGTTGCCGAGCAAGGTGAGTGCGACCTCGTCGGTCAGCTTATCGGCCATGATACCGGAACCGACCACGGTGGCGACCAGAAGAGCCGTGCCGAGGGCCTCGGCAACAAGGCGGCGGGGAAGATTGCCGGAGCTCATCTGGCTAGCAGTTGCAGGTCACGGCCTGGATGACAGGCTGGCAAAGTTCCGGCGCGCCGTTGCAGCAATCCTCCATGAGGTAGGCCAGCAGATCGCGAAAGCCGGTCATATCGGCGAAGTAGCGCACGCTGCGGCCCTCTCGTTCGGTCCGCACCAGGCCGGCATGCGACAGGATCTTGAGATGGGCCGACATCGTATTCGGGAACGCGGCGAGCCGTGAGGCGATCTCGCCCGCAGCCACGCCCTCGGCGCCGGCCCGCACCAAAAGGCGAAAAACGTCCAGCCGGGTCTCCTGGCCGAGCGCGGCAAGTGCCGAAAGGGCGAGCGTCTTGTCCATATTTCCAGATTTCCAGAAATGGGGAATAGAGTCAACGCGCGGTGTCGGTGGCGCAATGCAATCGCTCGAGGTTTGAAGTCGCCCTCTGCTCTGAGCGTTGGCGCTGCCCCTCACCTGCCTGCCGGCACCCTCTCCCCGTATAGTGACGGGGAGAGGGGTGCTCTCGTCGCTGCTTTCGCCAATCGCCAGCATTGCGAGAAGGGCGCCGAGGCCGCGGTCAGCCCCTTCTCCCCGTCCCTATACGGGGAGAAGTGCCCGGCAGGGCGATGAGGGGCGGCGCCGACTTCGATAATTGGCCGTCTCCAACACCAACCTGGCGCAATCGCCTGTCCAAAGCGATTGCCCCGCGCCGGCGACGGCCCACCCCGGCTGATCAGCCAGGCACTGTGGCGGCGACCGCATCAGCGCGACCAAGGCCGGCAGCCGCTTTTCTGACCCGCTGCAGATGCGCCTGACGTCCGGCGGCCGAGACGCTGTCCATCCGGTAGAGCGCCAGGAATTTGGTCCGGCACAGCGGATGGCAGACGGAGCGGAAGCCGCGCAGCAGGGTCCGCCGGCCGGGCTGTCCCATGATCCACGACATCAGCGGCGTGGCGCCACATGTGGTCATTGCCATCACCCGGCGTATGTGCCGCAATTTGGGCCGCGGGCCGCGTCGTTCCGTCGGCATCTCGAAAGCGAAGCCCGGCACCAGCACACGCTCCAGCCAGCCTTTCAGCATCGCCGGAAGGCCATACCACCAGGTCGGATAGATGAAGACGACCGCCTCCGCCCAGAGCAGCTCCTGCGCATGTTCGTGCACCGGTTGCAGGTTCGCCGCCTTGTCGTGGTAACCGCGCCATTCCCGCGTGCGCATGACCGGATCGAAGCCGGTCGCATAAAGGTCGAGCAGGTGGACCTGATGGCCGCTTTCGGCAAGCGTCTCCAGCACCGTGTCGCGCACGGCGCCGTTGAAGCTGTCGGTGCAGGGATGGCAATAAACGACGAGGACCTTCATCTTGCGCTCGGTCGCGAGAGTGCATGCAAGCGCGTCGCATGCAAACAAGCCACCCGCAGACGTAGTCGATCAGCTGTTTTCATGTGAAGCCCCGCAGCCCCGGTATCAAGACGCAACAGCTCCGGTCGCGTCAAGGCCCGTTCGTGCGCAGACGTGGGCTTGCTGGGGCCAAAACCTAACAGTGGATTCGGTTTTCGATCAGCATTGTTCCAGAAAGCCTGCGCCCTAGCTTCACGGCGTGTCCAAAGCGTCAGGAGAGAAAACATGCACGCAGGAAAACTGAGCGGCAAGATCGCCTTGGTGACGGGCGCCTCTTCCGGCATCGGCGAGGCCACCGCCTTGGCGCTGGCGGCCGAGGGCGCCACGCTGGTGATTGCCGCGCGGCGCGCCGAGCGCCTGGACGACCTGGCGAGGCGGATCCGTGAAACCGGCAGCGCGGCACTGCCGATTGCCGTCGACGTCACCGACGAAACGCAAGCCACGGCGATGGTCGAGCGGGTCCAGCAGGAGTACGGCCGGCTCGACATGCTGCTTGCGGTTGCCGGCGTCGGCGTCGCCGCGCCGTTCCGCAACACGACGCCGGAAGAATACCGCCGGATGGTCGACGTCAACATCCTGGGCCTGCTTTATCCGATCCATGCAGCACTGCCGTCGATGCAGCGGCAAAGCGCCGGCCACATCGTCGTGGTCTCGTCCGGCACCGGCCGTTACATCCACCCTTCGGTGGTCTATTCCGGCACCAAGCACGCGGTGAGCGCGATGGCGGAATCGCTGCGTCGCGAGATCGGCAAAGATGGCATCCGCGTCACCTGCATCGAGCCCGGCGCCGTCAAGACCGAGTTCACCCAGAATATGCGCGCCGATGTGCGCCAGGCGGTCGAGCAAAGGCTGGGCGACATGGAGCAGCTGGAAAGCGAGGACATCGCCGCCGCCATCCTTTATGCGGTGAGCCAGCCGCCACGGGTCAACGTCAACATCCTGACGCTCTATCCGACCGAGCAGGCGTGAGGGCCGCAAAGGTGGTACCCTGCGCCGCCCCCGCAGCCCTGCAGCATCATCCGCCGATCATCAGCGTGAACACAAGCTGCCGCAACTTGCCGCCCGGGCCGAATTCGACCCGGTCGAAATCGCGGCTCGCCTGCCGTTGTGCCTGCGAGATTCCGGCGAGCCGTCTCGTCACTTCGATCCTGATCTTGCTGCAGCCACGGTCATCGGCGACGGTCAGGCCAATGGTGGCCGCCTCGATCTTGTGCACCATGTCGACGATGCTGGCGCCGTGCACCTTCTCGTGGGCGGCGAGGCCAGCTGCGAAAACCTCCCAGTTCTTCTGGATTGCGCCCGGCAGCCGCGCGGCCGGCTTCGGCAAGGTGTAGGTGATGATCAGCTTCGGCTGCGCCGACACCAGCACGCAGGCGTCGCCTTGCGGCTGGTAGTCCCTCACCCAGGTCAGCTTGAAATTGGTATGCGCGATGACGCGGCGTTCGCCGAGCAGCGGCCCGCGCCCGCCGATCGAGGCGTAGAGCTCCGGCCCGGATTGCCCTGAGATGGCATAGGTCTCGACCTTCTCGACCGCCTGCCAGCCGGCATGCGCCGGCGATGTCGGCAGGAAGGCGAGCAGCAGGCAAAGGCGAATGGCTGTTTTCATGCAAGTCCTCGCAGCCGCTGCGCACGACTCAAACGATATGCAGTTCCCTTCCGTGGACATAGCCGGCGGCCGGCTATAGTGGGATGCTCGTATACAAGAATCCACAGGCAACATCATGTCGCCGCGACCGAACATTGCCCGGCAACGCCCTGCCCCCCGGGCCCAGCCTCCCGGCGTCAGCCTCTGTCGCGCGCTGTCGAAGCTTGGCCTGTGCTCGCGCAAGCAGGCCGAGCTTCTGGTTGCCGAGGGGCGCGTGCGGGTTGCCGGCAAGATCGTGCGCAACGGCTCGATGCGCGTCGATCCCGGCCGCGACCGCATCGAGGTCGACGGCCGCCGCGTCGCCGCCGAGCGCAAGGTCTATCTGATGCTCAACAAGCCGCGCGGGCTGGTCACCACTCGCGACGACCCGCAGGACCGCGGCACCGTCTATGATTGCCTGGCAGGGCTCGACCTGCCTTTCGTCTCGCCGGTCGGCCGCCTCGACAAGGCCAGCGAAGGCCTGCTGTTGATCACTAACGACACGCGCTTCGCGCAGCGCCTGCTCGATCCCGCCTCGCATGTCGCCAAGACCTATCACGTGCAGATCGGCGCGCTGCCCGACGAGGCCATGCTGGCGCGGTTGCGCGCCGGCGCGACAGTCGACGGCGAATTGCTGACGGCCCGCTCGATCGAATTGCTGCGCGGCGGCACCAGCACCGCCTGGCTGGAGATCGTGCTCGACGAGGGCCGCAACCGCCATATCCGCCGGCTGCTCGCCGCCCACGATGTCGAGGTGCTGCGCCTGGTGCGGGTGGCGATCGGCCAATTGCAGCTCGGGGAGCTTGCCAAAGGCAAGGCACGCCATCTGAGCGCGGAAGAGCTGGCGATGCTTCAGGCCTAGCCGGCTGGCGGCGACTCGATAGTCAGGCAGCTGCCAGTCGAAGCCCACGTGACGCAGCAAGCAGCGCGGGCGGACAAGAGTCGCTTTCGACTCCTGGCGGATATTCCTGACCGACCGCTCACACGGGTTCGACCGATATCAATGTCTATCGGTATTACATTCCGTCAGCACACCACAGATCGCAGCCGGCGGCGTTGATTTCCTGCATAAAAATCTCGAGCGATTCTTGGGCAGGCATGGGAAGCTGGCCAACCAACGGGACAAACAAATCGATCAGGGCCTGGCGATGGTCTGGAGAGATGCTCTGCGCGAGATAGGGACCATCTGCTCTCAGCGATTCAACAAGAACTATCTTGTTTCCCTCCTTCAGAGCCGGGTCAGCCAGAAAAATCGAGGCGCCACGAAACATTTTCTCTATGCCTCCTCGAGCTTTGGCTCCGTTGGGGCGCAACATTTCGGCAGCGTTAGGTTGGTGCGCTAGGAAATCATTGAAAGCTATCTGCGAAGCGGCAGCAGCCCGAATCAAAAGCGCGAATGTCTGCGTAGCTTCATCCTGCAGAGGCAATGAGCTATTTTGGCTATAGAGCGCGAGTAGCGACCGACTTCTGTCCATTACGAAAGACAGTGCTACCAGGTCGCCCTCATCGTATGGCGGCGAACCTATCAAAGCCCCGCCGTCCCAAATCTTGTGCAGTAGATCCCGGTCCGTTGGATCTTCAAGATTTGGCAATTTGCCTTCAATCCGGCGCTGCTGCAAAAGTTCATCCAACTTGGCGAACAAATCCTTCGCATAAGCCGAGCCTGTTGGTGGAACATGGGCGTGAGCCCATGTCGAAAATAGGATGGCAAAAATCGACCACACCAAACGTTTCACGGCCGTTCCTTTACTTGACTACCTTCAGAGGGCGACGGCGTTGTGCAATCAAGGCCAAGCGATAATCGATATTGTCAATCGGAGCGCCACACTCCTTTGCTTCGAGCAGAAATTTGCGAGCCTCCTCGAACCGCAGCAAGCGCTTCTCATACAGAACCGCCAACGCCAACCGATGGCACCAGTCTGCTGGCTCCATTTCAATTGCGTGCAGCAAGGCCTTTTCTGACTCGTCGTACCGGTCTGTCAATTCGCGAAGAAAAATACCGTATTGATTATAGGTCCAAGCTGAAACACCCGAGAGTCCGAACACCTTGTCGAACGCCTTTTGAGCCTCTATGGGCGCGTCTGTTTCGAACGCCATCAGAGCGGCCAGATTCTCCCACACCTTAACATAGTCCGGCTTGAGTTTGATCGCGCGCTGATACGCCTTTTTGGCGTCGGCGAAACGGGCCAGATGATGATGATAAACAAAGCCGAGATTGAACCACGACCATGCGTGCTCCGGATCGATTTCAACGCACCGCAGCGCAAGTTTCTCAGCTTCATGGTAGCGGGCGAACCGGCGACGGAGCAGTCCCGACAACTTCCCTGTCGCCCAGCGGTAGCGTGGATCGATTTCTATTGCCCGGCGATAGGCCTTTTCAGCCGACAAATAGTTGCCGATTTCATCGAGCATTAGCCCAAACGATGCCCAGGCGACGCAGGCATCTTCTGTGGTTGCATCGAGGCGGCATTGCTTGAATGACTGATAGGTGGATTCCGCGATCTCCCACGCCGAGTTCCCAAGGCGGTGTGTGTCGGCAACGCAATCCCAGATGATCGCGTTGCGCGGGTGCGCGGCTATTCCCCGTTGCAAGGCGGCCAAAGCCAGCTGCGGCGTTTCCATTTTGTCGCGCAGGAACAAGGCAAGCAGGATATAGTCCCGCCCGGTGTGCACCTCGCCCTCTGCGCGCGTAACGTTCTCGGCACATAAGTCAGGGAGATTGAGCTTCTTGAACTGCTGAGCGAAGAAAAGGCTCGTCTGCGCGCTACGGTGCGTATCGATTTTCCACCGCTCGTAGAAGGCATGGACGCTCGCTTCGCTCAAAGCCATAGTCGGCCCTTCGGCAACTCCGCAAAACCAGACAAAATTGTCGACAAATCGCCAAAGCTGTTCCCTGTCGGATACAGCATCAATTGCCCGCAAGAGAACCGACACCGCGGTGTCCAGGCTGCTTTCCTCGGCCTCCAGTTCGACAAGCCCTGTCCAGGGATCGAGGTTAGCGGGATCACGCTCTATCTTCGCAACCAACGTCTCGCGCGATTCAAATTGAAATGTAAGGGGTTCATCAGTTGTCATTGTCGGAAGAAGCCTTGGCTTTGCCGCACTGGGCCAGCACCTTGCCGATGGCGGCGGATGAGCCGGCAAGCGGAAAGCTGTTCTCGCCATATTTGCCCGAGGCGACCGTGACCTCGCCCTTGGAGCGCAGCAGGGCCAACAGCGGGTCGGTGCTGCTCAATTCCACGGTGAAGGTGTTGTACATTTCTTCGAGTTGAAGCGTCTTGGTCACCGCCTTGCCGCCGGCCTTGAACGCGAACGAAGCGATGCCGGGTTCCAGTTGCGGACCGCTGTCGCCCAAATCATAGCTCAGCGTCGGCTTGCCGAAACAGGCCAGCGTCAGCTGGGCGCCGCCATTCGATCCGCCGCAGACCGACGCCATCAGCACTTTGCCGCCCTCCTCTTCCTCCAGTTTCGCCGTCCAGCCGCACGGCGCGGCAAACGCCGGCTGCGCCGCTTGCAGGACGACCTGAGCGGCGACGCAACCCGCCACGACGAATTTCGCCAATCCGCTTCGCATGATCTTCCCTTCCCAAGTCATCGAACCATCGTCGGCCACGTGGCATCAAGGACTATACAAAACAAATTGTCCCGTGGCATTACCGGCGACACCAGGGCGCTGTAGCAATTCAGGCGATTGATTTTCGATCGAGTGGAAGCGGCACCAGCACCGCCTGGCTGGAGATCGTGCTCGACGAGGGCCGCAACCGCCACATCCGCCGGCTGCTTGGCGCCTACGATATCGAGGTGCTGCGCCTGGTGCGGGTGGCGATCGGGCAATTGCAGCTCGGCGAGCTTGCCAAAGGCAAGGCACGCCATCTGAGCGCGGAAGAGCTGGCGCTACTTCAGGCCTGAAGTGCTGGCTCCAGGGGCCTTCGCACCGAACGGGTGATTGACATTAACATTCCTGTTTCATATTTTCCTTTTATGAAACCGAAATGCGACAGCGCAATTGAAGGGCTGGTCCGACGCGAAGTGGCTCGGCAGCCGGAGAGAAAAGCATGAGCACGGCGTTGCGGGCGGTTCCCAGATTCCTGGACGAATTGGGCACGTTTGGCGGTCTCAAGGGAACCGACATTGCAAACATCACCGACGTGTCCAAGGCCACGGTTTCGAGGTGGAAGGCCGGCGACATCAAGCCCCAGCCGCGCAGCGAGCTCATTCTATCGGACCTGCACTATATCGTCGGCCGACTGCAGGAATTCTACGAGCCAAGCGATATCCGCACCTGGCTTTACGCTCGCCACCCGCAATTGAACGGTGAAAGGGCGATAGATCTCATTCACGACGACCGCGCCCTCGACGTGCTCAAAGTCATCGACCGGCTTGAGAACGAGGTCTTTCTGTAATTGGCGATCGCCGGGCGGATGAGACGAGACAGTCGGCTCATCGATGCTATCGAGGAAATGGTTCCGGTCGAATACTCCGGGACGGTTTGGCGTGTGGTGCGCCAGGGCCGCAGCCCGATCCAGTGCTCGAGCTCCGGCGGCCGTTGGGACGATGGAACGTTCGACGTGCTCTACACCTCGCAAGAGCGCGAAGGTGCCTTGAGCGAGATGAGATTCCACCTGACGCGGGGGCAGCCAGTGATCCCTTCGCGCGTCAGATACAATCTCTTCGAGATCGATCTTGCTTTGGACCGGACGCTCAGACTGCTCGACCTGGCAGCCTTGCAGACCCTTGGCCTCGACACCGCGCGCTACGGGCAGCTTTCGTATCAGGAAAAGCACGCCGAATATCCGAGGTCGCAAGACATCGGCGAGGCCGCGCATTTCCTCGATTATGACGGTCTGATCGTGCCCAGCGCGCGATATGATTGCCTGAACGTCGTCGCGTTTTGTGATCGGCTGCCGGCCGGAGCGATGAGGATCAGAACCGATCACGGGGAAATTGCCTGGGCAGCGGCGGCCCCGCTGCCATCCATCCCCCGCACGGGTGATGCGGCCAACGGAAGTGGCGCGCTAACATTGCCTCCAAGTGCAGAGGTCTAACGCGCAAGGGAGGATCCATGCGTATGCTCCGACTGATACCGCCGCTGCTGGCGCTGCTGGCCGTCTTGCCATTGAACGCTGAAGCGACCACGAAGAAGTACCCTAAGGGCCACGGCACGAATTGCGCCGAGAAGGACCAGGCGTGCCAGAAGAAATGCCAGGCTGTGCCGATCGACTACAACAGCGTCAAATCCATCCACGGGCGCAACGAATGTCTGAATAATTGCACCATCGGCTACGATCAGTGTCTCGGGGCACCCGCCCGAATCCAGGAACAGACAACCCAGGAGGACGTCGCGCAATAGAAGCCCGCTAGATGGCTCCAATGCGCAAGAGACATAGGTGTGATCGAATGACGGCGACAGCCCGCCGTCGCCTTCATGTGCGGCCGCCGACTTCGTCGACATGGCGCGCGCATGTCCTCTGGATCTTCATAGACGCGAAACGCGCCCGATTGGCGGAGCTCCTCGGTGCCGTAGCCGCCGCCTGAGCAGGCCGACGCCCAGCAGGACCGTGCGATGCGTCACCCGCCGCGCCGCGTCATGGATTTCGGCAAAATCCAGCCCATATTCCTAGATGTGGAGCTTTGAGCGTGAAACTCGCGCGTGCGGTCCTGCTTGCCGCGGCTTTCGTGGCTGTTGCGGCCGTTTGTCCCTCTTCCGCAACCGGAGAGGCGGACGGCCGGGAGAAAATTGTGCTGCGCGTCGAGATAGACGGCGCCATCGGTCCAGCGAGTGCCAGGCAGCTCGAGGAAGCGCTGGCGGTGGCCGCGGACCGAAATGCCCAGGCTCTCATCCTGCAGATGGACACGCCCGGCGGGCTGGTCACCAGCATGCGCGAGATGATCGCGGGCATTCTCGCCTCGCCGGTTCCCGTCATCGGCTATGTCGCGCCCGCCGGCGGGCACGCGGCGAGCGCCGGAACCTACATCCTCTACGCCACCCATCTGGCGGCGATGGCGCCCGGCACCAATCTGGGCGCGGCAACGCCGATCGAGATGGGCGGGCCGCTGCCATCGTTTCCCGGCGGCAAGAACGATGGCCCCGAGGCGGACAAGGACAAGAAGAACGCACCCGCGGGCGATGCGATGATCGCCAAGGCGACGAACGATGCCGTTGCCCTGATCCGCAGCCTGGCTGAATTGCGCGGGCGCAATGCCGAATGGGGAGAAAAGGCCGTGCGCGAGGCGGCCAGCCTGTCGGCCGGCGCGGCACTGCAGCAGCATGTCATCGACTTCGTCGCCCGCGACACCACCGAACTGCTTCAACTGGCCGACGGCCGGACAGTCGAGATCGCCGGCAAAAAAGAGGCAATGGCGACCAAAGGACTGCCGGTCGAAACGCTCGAGCCAGGCTGGCTCATCCGGCTTCTCGCCGTGATCACGGACCCGAACATCGCCGTCATCCTGATGCTGGTCGGCGTTTATGGCCTCGTCTTCGAATTCACGAGCCCGGGCGCGGTCGCGCCCGGCGTGATCGGCACGATTTGCCTTCTGCTCGGACTCTATGCGCTCAATCTCCTGCCGATCAGCTATGCCGGCCTTGCCTTGATGCTGCTTGGCATCATCTTCCTGGTCGTCGAAGCCTTGAACCCGACTGTGGTCCTTGGGCTGGGAGGCGTGGCTGCGTTTCTGCTGGGCGCAGCCATGCTGCTCAGGATCGAGGGGCCC
The DNA here is from genome assembly GCF_040320585.1 of Mesorhizobium sp. M0663. Classification (NCBI taxonomy): domain Bacteria; kingdom Pseudomonadati; phylum Pseudomonadota; class Alphaproteobacteria; order Hyphomicrobiales; family Phyllobacteriaceae; genus Mesorhizobium; species Mesorhizobium sp. M0663. Next base: position 424,918 of record NZ_JAMYPX010000002.1, on the reverse strand, counting down.
GGCTTCGAGATGTCGTGGGCCGTTATCGGCACCGCCGCCGCCCTGACGCTCGGCCTGGCGCTGCTGACCGGCAGCTATCTGTGGGCGGCCCGCAAGAACGTTCCGCGTGTTGGCGCACAGGCCATGCAGGGGCTGCCGGCGGAGGTCCTCGACTGGCAGGGCAGCGAGGGCCACGTGCTCGCCCGGGGCGAGCGCTGGCGGGCAAAAGCCGACGAACCGCTTGCTGTGGGCGACAGCGTCGAGGTGGCTGATGTCAGGGGTCTGGTGCTGACGATACGGCGCCGCAATGTGAGAAGCGATGGAGCAAGGCAATGATCATCGGTTATGTGGCCTATCTGGCAGCAGCGCTCGTCGTGGTCATGTTCCTATCCGCGGCCATTCGCATCCTGCGGGAATATGAGCGCGGCGTGGTCTTCACGCTCGGCCGCTTCACCGGGGTCAAGGGCCCCGGCCTTATCATCCTCATCCCCTTCGTGCAGCAGATGGTGAAGGTCGACCTGCGAGTGGTGGTCCAGGACGTCCCGCCGCAGGACGTGATCTCGCGCGACAACGTCTCGGTGAAGGTCAACGCGGTGCTGTATTTTCGTATCGTCGACGCCGAGCGGGCGGTGATCCAGGTTGAAGACTTCATGACCGCCACCAACCAGCTGGCACAGACCACGTTGCGCTCGGTGCTCGGCAAGCATGAGCTCGATGAAATGCTGGCCGAACGTGACAAGCTCAACAGCGATATCCAGGAGATTCTCGACCAGCGCACCGATGCCTGGGGCATCAAGGTCTCCGATGTCGAGATCAAGCATGTCGACCTCAACGAGAACATGGTCCGCGCCATCGCCAAGCAGGCCGAGGCGGAACGGCTGCGGCGTGCGAAAGTGATCAATGCCGACGGCGAACAGCAGGCGGCGGCAAAGCTCGTGGAGGCCGGCAAGATGCTGGCCGAAGCACCGCAGGCCATGCAGCTACGCTATTTCGAGGCTCTCCATGACATCGCCGGTGAGCGCTCGTCGACGGTCGTGTTTCCGGTGCCGATGGATCTGCTCGGTCATTTCATCAAGCAGGGTGGTGGAGGCGGAGGCGGCTGAGCGCGTAATCTCCCCCTCAAGGGGGGAGATCAGCACCCTCACCTCCGCCACGGCGGGACCGGCGCAAAGCGTTTGCCGATCCAGTCGGCGAAGGCACGTGTCTTGGCGGCTTGCCCCTTGGCCGAAGGCGTGACGACATAGACGGCGCCTTCGTCGGCAAGCGTCCAGTCCTCCAGCACTGGCACCAGCCGGCCGTCGGCGAGCTCGCGTCCGACCAGCCAATCCGTGCTCATCATCAGTCCGACGCCTTGCACGGCGGCTTCGACCAGCACCTCGGCGTCGTCGGTGACCAGCGGCCCGGAGACCTCGATACTGACGCGGCGACCCGTGCTGTCGGTCATCTCCCAGGCCGGAAAGGTCTGGAAACCCGAGAAGCCCAGGCAGCTGTGTTCCAGCAGCGCCTCTGGCGCAGTCGGCGTGCCCCGGCGGGCGAGGTAGGACGGCGCGGCGCACAGCAGCCGCCGCCGTGTCGCGACCTTGCGCGCCACGAGCCGCGAATCCTGCAGCGCGCCGAGACGGACGGCGACATCGAAATTCTCGGCGACGAGATCGACGAAACGGTTGGAGAACTCGGCCTCGATACGGACGTCGGGAAATTCGGTGAGAAACTGCGGCAGCAGGGGGCCGATCCACATGCGCCCGAACGAGCCGGGCAGCGCCAGCCGCAGCACGCCGCGCGGCCCGCCGCCGGCATGCGCCGACGCGACAGCCTCGGCCTCGTCGACCGCAGCCAGGATGGTGCGGACCCGGACGAGAAATTCCGAACCCGCCTCGGTCAGCGACACGCTTCGTGTCGTCCGGTGCAGCAGGCGCACGCCCAACCGCTCTTCCAGCGAGGCAAGGCGCCGCGACAGGATCGTCGCGTCGCGGCCGATGCGAGCGGCCGCCTTGGTGAAGGAGCGTGCTTCGGCGATTGCCGCGAAGGCGGCCATTTCGGCCAATGCTGCCGGTTCGTGCGATTGCTGCATTATACGCATAACTCAAATGCAAAGAGCAAGGATTACATACCTATAGCGCAGCAGCTAGCTTCACTCAATCCCGGCCCGTCAATCGGCCCATCACCCGGAGTGAGACATGAAAGCGATCGAACTGACTGCCCCGAGACTGGACGCGTTTCGCGCGGCCACCGTTCCCACGCCTGAACCGCAGCGCGGCGAAGTGCTGATTCGCCTGCGCGCCGCAAGCCTCAATTTTGTCGATGTCGCGATAGCGAGCGGCAACTATCCAGGTCCGAGCTTTCCGCTCATTCCCGTCGTCGACGGCGCCGGCGAGATCGTCGGTATCGGCGAGGGCGTGTCGAGGCTCGCCATCAACGACCGCGTCATCGCCCATGCAAAACCGCGCTGGATCGGCGGCCGTCCGCGGCCTTATGAGACCAGAGAGATGCGCGGGCTGACACTGCCCGGCTCGCTCGCCGAATATGTCGCGCTGCCGGCCAATGCCGTTGTGCCGATGCCGGCGCATCTGTCCTTCGAAGCGGCAGCGACGCTGCCGATCGCCGGCACCACCGCGTGGAATGCGCTTCGCGCCGCCGATGCCGGGCCGGGGTCGGTCGTCGTCCTGCTCGGTACCGGCGGTGTCTCGATCCTGACCCTGCAGCTGGCCAAGGCAGCCGGCGCCACGGTCATCATCACCTCGTCGTCGGACGAAAAGCTGGCCCGCGCCAAGGCTTTGGGTGCCGATCACCTCATCAACTACCGCGAAACAACGGACTGGGACGCCAAGGTGCTCGAATTGACCGACGGGCTCGGCGCCGACCTGATCGTCGAAACCGGCGGCGCGGCGACCTTCGCCCGCTCTATCAATGCCGCGGCGCCCGGCGGCACGGTGTTCGCCATCGGCTTCGTCACCGGCGCCGAGGCCACCACGAACCTGCTGCCGATCATCATCAAGGCACTCAAGGTTGTGGGCAACAACACCGGTTCAGTATCCGACCTGCGCGACGCGGCGCGCGCAATCGGCGCCGCCCGTATCGATCCGGTCATCGACACGGTCTACGGCCAGCACCAGGCGACCGAGGCCTACGCCCACATGGCGGCCGGCGGCCGGCATTTCGGCAAGCTCGCGTTCAGTCTGTCGTGGTGAGCCTGAAAAAGGAGCGGCGTTGAAGCTGCCGATCTCCCCCCTCGTGGGGGAGATGTCCGGCAGGACAGAGGTGGCGCTCTCCCTCCAGCCTATCAGGCAATAGCAGTTCGCGCACCGACGTGAGGTTCTCAGCTCATCAAGTTGAACTGAACGCCGGCGATCCTTCACGCCCCCCTCTGCCCTGCCGGGCATCTCCCCCGCGAGAGGGGATTGGCAGTTCTACCGCCTCCGCCTAAATCAGCTTCTCCAGCGTGATCGGCAGATCCCGCACCCGTTTCCCGGTGGCGTGGAATACCGCGTTGGCGATCGCCGGCGCCACGCCGACGATGCCCAGCTCGCCGACCCCCTTGCCGCCCAGCACCGAGGAATGCGGATCGGGAATACCGACCGAGATCACCTCGATGTCGGGAATGTCTGCATTGGTGGCGATGAGATAGTCGGCGAGGTTGTTGTTGACGATGCGGCCGTGGCGGCGGTCGACGATGCCTTCCTCGAGCAGCGCCTGGCCGATGCCCATGATGATGCCGCCCTTCCACTGGCTTTCGGCGAGCTTGGGATTGTAGAGCCGGCCCGAATCCAGCGCCGACACCACGCGGGAAACGCGAACCGTGCCAAAGTCCTCGTCGACGCGGACTTCGATGAAATGCGCGCACCAGCTGTGGCGGGAATAGTCGCCCTCGGTGTGCGGCAGCGCCATGGCTATGGTGGTGTAGTTCTTGTAGCGGTCCTCGACCGTCGAATTGGCCGGCATGGTGTCGCCCTTCGCCTCGATATGCTCGCGCCCGACGCTGCTGAGCAATTCGGCGATCGAAACTTCCGGGCCGTTGCCGCGCGGTGAAGCGATGCGGCCATTGGCGACGACGAGCGTGTTGGCCTGCAGTGCATGGAACGGCGAAGCCGGATCGCTGATGGCGAGCCCGATCAGTTGGTCGAGCGCGGCACTCGCCGCCTTGTGGACGGCGCCGGTCATCACCCCGGCCAGCCGCGAACCGCCGGTGACGCCGGCACGGGCATAGCGGGAATCGCCAAGCTTGACGACGACGTTTTCCGCCGGCACGCCCACCACCTCGGCGGCGGTCTGCGCCAGGATCGTGTAGGTGCCCTGCCCCATGTCGATCGATGAGCTTTCGACCTCGACCGAGCCGTCGGCGAGAATGCGCACGACCGCCTCGCCATAGGCGCGCCGCACCGGGTAGGTGCCTGCCGCGACACCCCAGCCGATCAGCTGGTTGCCGTCGCGCATCGAACGCGGCCGGGGGTTCCGCTTCGACCAGCCAAAGGCTTCGGCGCCGGCCGCGAAGGCCTCACGCAGCTGCCGTGTCGACCACGGCTTCTTCGCATGCGGATCCTGCTCGGCATAGTTCCTGAGACGGATTTCCAGCGGGTCGATACCGACCTCATAGGCGAGCTCGTCGATGGCGCTTTCGATGCCGAAGGCGCTCGGGTTCTCGCCCGGCGCGCGCAATGCCCCCGGCACCACCGTGTTGACTCGCACGACGTTCTGCCGCGACGAGAAATTCGGCGTCGCGTACATGACCGAGGTGACCGAGCCGAGCGGCTCGACCCACATGCCGTCGACCGAGGTCTCGTTGACGCCGCGATGCACGATCGACTGGATCTGACCCTCAGCGTTGGCGCCGAGCGCCACGGTCTGGCGCGTCGCCGCCCGTCCGCCATAGGCGGTGAAGGTCTGCGGCCTGGTGACCGCCAGCTTCACCGGCCGTCCCAGCATTTTCGCGGCGACTGCCGCTACAGCGCCGTAGCCATAGGCAAACGCCTTGGAGCCGAAGCCGCCGCCAATATAGGGCGAGACCAGTCGTACATTCTCGAACGGCACGCCGAACCATTCGGCATAGGTCCGCGCCATGCCGTCGAGCCATTGGCTCGGCTCCCAGACCGTCAGCTGGTCGCCCTGCCACTTTGCGATCAGGCCATGCGGCTCCATCGGCGCCTGGTATTCGCGCGGCGTGTTGTAGGCGTTGCAGATCCTGACCGGAGCCGAGGCGAACGCTGTCTCCGCCTCGCCCCATTCCTTGGTCATCGCATCGACCGGGATGCCGTCGCCGGCCTTTGGATCGCTGAGGTCGACGATCGCCGGCGCCTCGTCATAGGCGATCTTGACCAGCGTCGCGGCGGCGACCGCCTGCTCGAAACTCTCTGCCACCACCGCCGCGACATGCTGGCCGCTGAAGGTGATGTCGCGCGCCAGCGGGCAATAGGCGACGTCCGGCGGCGGCGTGCCCAGCCAGTCCGTTGCGGTTCTCAGCGGCAGGATGTTGTCGGGCGTCAGCACCAGCAGCACGCCGGGCGACGCCTTGGCCGCGGTCGTGTCGATCGAACGCACCCGGCCGGCGGCAATGGTGCTCTCGACCAGCACCGCATGGGTAAGCCCCTCGAGCTGCTGCTCGACGGCGTATTTGGCGGCACCGGTGATCTTGGCCGGGCCGTCGACGCGCGACAGCCGGCCGCCGACCTGATCGGCGAGGACGGCACCGTCCGAAGCGTCGCCGCGTTTGGCATCGCCGGGTCTTGTTCTCAACTCGTGAACGGTCATGCCGTTTCTCCCATTTTGAGGATGGCGCGGGCGACGACGCGTGGCGCCAGTTCGATCTTGTAGTGGTTGGCGCCATGGTCGACGGCGCCCTCGACGGCGAGCAGGCTGGCTTGCCTGACGACCTCCGGCTCGAGCACTTTGCCTTTCAGCGCCTCTTCGACGGCAAGGGCGCGCCATGGCTTGGTGGCAACGCCGCCAAGCGCGACGCGCAGATCGCGAATTGTCCTTCCGTCGGCCTCGAATTCAATGCCGACCGCAGCACTTGCCGCGGCGAATTCATAGGACTGGCGGTCGCGGACCTTGAGATAGGTCGAGCCGCGGGCGGCGGCCGAAACGGGAATGCTGATCGCGGTGATCATCTCGCCGGGCTCGATCGCATGTTCCCTTTCGGGCGTGCTGCCAGGCAACAGGAAAAAATCATCGACGGCGACCTGACGGTCGCCGAGATGGACGATCGCGTCGAAGGCGACGAGTGCAACCGCCAGGTCGCCGGGATAGGTGGCGATACAGGCCTCGCTGGTGCCGAGCACGGCATGGCCGCGGGTGACGCCGCCGATCGCCGAGCAGCCGCTGCCGGGCGAGCGCTTGTTGCAAGCGGGGAAATTCGCCGGATCGCGGAAATAGGGGCAGCGCGTACGCTGCATCAGATTGCCGCCGATCGTCGCCATGTTGCGCAGCTGAGCCGACGCCGCCTGCCACAATGCTTCCGAGACTGCGGGGAACCGACTCTTGATATCGGCATGGTCGGCGACGCGGCTCATCCTGGCCAGCGCGCCGATCGTGGCGCCCCGGTCATCAACGGCAATCGTGTCCAGTCCCTTGAGATGGGTGATGTCGACCACGGTCTCGGGTTCGGCAACGCCGCATTTCGCGAGATCGACAAGCGTCGTGCCGCCGGCCAGAAGCATGGCGCCGGGAAGTGCTGCTGCCTCACGGGCTGCATCGACGGAGCCGGCGCGGAGATACGAAAAGTCCCTCATGACGCGGCCTCCACGGCCGCCTGGCGCACGGCGGCGACGATATGCGGATAGGCGCCGCAGCGGCAGAGATTGCCGGCCATGTATTCGCGGATCTTCTCATCCGAGCCGGCATGGCCTTCGCGAATGCAGGCGACCGCCGACATGATCTGGCCCGGCGTGCAATAGCCGCACTGGAAGGCATCCTGTTCGAGGAAGGCGGCCTGCACCGCATGCAGCGTGCCATCCTCCCCGGCAAGCCCTTCGATGGTGGTGATGTCCCTGCTTTCAGCCTGAGTGGCAAGCGTCAGGCAGGCCAGCACGCGTTGGCCGTCGATATGAACGGTGCAGGCGCCGCACTGGCCCTGGTCGCAGCCCTTCTTGGTGCCGGTCAGGCCGAGATGGTCGCGCAAGGCGTCGAGCAGGGTAACGCGCGGTTCGACCTCCAGCTCATGTCGATGTCCGTTGATTCGAAGTTGGATTGGAGTTCGGGTTTTGCTTGTCATGGGGCGTCTGGCTCCAGTTGCTTGACGCGGGAGGGGATAATCTGGTGCCCGGCCAGCGAGCGGCAAGATCAGCTTATGGCTAGGTGAGCTAATCTCCCCCCTTGCGGGGGAGATGCCCGGCAGGGCAGAGGGGGGTCGGTTCGACTTGGCGCGAGCTCCGGGAAGGCTGCGGCTTGCGAGGTCGAAAGACGTGACATACCCGATCCCGTGATTACATGAGAAAGGCGCTCCACAATCGGAGGCGCCTCCGCTTATTACCTAAGGGCCTGCTCCGCCCTGTTCAAGCCCAGGATCGAAAATGATCAAAATTGGAGGAAATTGGCAGGGCAGCCGGCCGTCATGCCTGGAGACAAAAAAGCACCACCGGCCCAAGCCGGTGGTGCTCTCTGAACTGTCTGTAGGGGCAGGACAGTCCAATGATCCTGAGGGGATCGTGCTCAACGTGGGCTCATTTTTGCCCCACGGCATCGGCCGAACAGATGACGAGTGCCGGCCGCGAGGAAATATCCTCCGTCGTCATCCACCGGACGTCATCCACCGGCCGTGCACCGGAGGCGGGCAAGATGCCTCCGCCTGCCGGAACGCCGGCCCAGACTCGATCCTGTGATTATATTTACTTGCGATTATATTTGTCGGAGACGTAACGAAGGTGGAAGCGTCTGCGTTCTTGAGACGGGGCCTGCCTGTCCGGTTATGCTTCGGATCAACACTGGAGAAAAAATTGGCCGCGGAGCCGCCCGTCATTTCTGGAGACAAAACCGAAGCCGCCGTTGCAAAACCGCTGCGCGCCGACGCGCAGCGCAACCGCGATGCGCTGGTCGAGGTCGCGGCAAAAGCCTTTGCCGCGCAAGGTGTCGATGCCTCGCTGGAGGAGATTGCGCGCCAGGCCGGCGTCGGCATCGGCACGCTCTACCGGCATTTCCCAACCCGCGAGCACCTGGTCGAGGTGGTTTATCGGCGCGAAGTGGAAGGACTGTGCCAGGCGGCCGACGAACTCGCCCGCGATCATGCGCCCGACATGGCGCTCGAACAATGGATGCAGCGCTTCGTCGACTACATCGCCACCAAGCGCGGGCTGTCGACAAGCCTGCGCATCCTGCTCACGACCAACTCAACCCTGTTCTCCGACGTTTCCGGCAGGGTGACGCTCGCCTTGCGGCGGCTGATCGATGCCGCGGTCGCCGACGGCTCGATCCGCGGCGATGTCGATGCCTCCGACGTGCTGCATGCGCTGGGCGGCATCTATTCGGCCCCGGACACCAAGGACTGGCGCGACCGCTCGCGCCGATTGGTGTCGCTGCTGATGGATGGGCTGCGGTTTGGAGCGGCCAAATCCGGCCCATCCAAGGAATAACGAATGCAGTGACTGTCCTTATTTCAGCGAGATGCTCATACCGCTGAGATCGGCATTGACTTGCAGGCCTACCTGCCTGCCCGTGAGTTCGAGTTGGGCACCCTTGTCATTGGTCATGACGATCACCTGGGCTCCTTTGCCGAGCGCGCCGCCACCGCCCGCTGCACCGTACACCCCCGTCACATCCCGGGCGCGGCGTATGTGGCGCACGGTACCTTTGAAATAGGTCTTGGAGGCGCCGAAGGCGAGGCCGCCCGAGATGCCGCCGACCGAGATGGGATATCGGCGACCATGGAAGGTCAGTGTGCCCTCGCCTCCGGAGCCGCCGATGAAAAAGGCCGCCTTGTAGACGGCGAAGCGGATCGTACCGCTGTCGGCATGCGCGACGCTGGCAAAGCTAACTGCCGCCGCAGCGATGACGGCAACTGCGACTGAACGAAATCTGGACGAAATCTTCATGATGAGAACTCCTCAAGATCGCCGCATGCCCAGCCGGCCGGGCACGTCGGCGTCGTATCAAAGTCATAGCTGAACAGTCTCGCCCGTCATTGGTTCCAAGCACGCGGCCTGAATCCGGCTGCGAGAAGACCGCCACGAAACGAGGCGGATGGCGAGCATAGTCCTGGCTGTAAGAACAGTGGCCGAATGGTGGGGATGATCGTAGGTGTTGAGGCGGAATGGTATTAGTCTGCGCTGTCTGGGGTTTCGGGAGCGCGGCAAAGGAATGGACTTCAACTCACGACATGGCTACCTGCTGATCGGTGGCCTGATCCTGGTCGGTGCCGGGCTCCTGGTCGTTTCGCTGATCGTCAATCTTCGCGTGGCGCACAGTGTGCGTGACGACGTACGCCATCGTGAAAAGCTGCTGGAATATTATCGCAATATCTTTTCGCAGCTGGGCGTGATCCTGATCGGGATTGGCGTGTCCCTGTTCATCTTCTTTTTTCAGCAGAATTATCAGGACCAGCGCAAACGCGAAACGGAGCTCCAGCAGGTTCTCGCCAAACTGGCGGCGCGTGTTGCCCGCGGCAGCGCTGTCGTGGAGGCCCTCGGCGAATTCGACGCGCTGCTGGATGATGGCGGCGCCTATGTCAGTCCGGAACACGGCGGAAACAATGCCGCCGTCAGCGCCCACGGAACGGCGCTCGCCAAGCAGGTTTCGCAGATCCTTCTGGTCGAGCGCGACGTCGATGTTCAGGGGTTCGATATTCTCAATCTGTCACGCGATTTCGAAGCATCGTTCGTCGTCAACGAGCTCAACCCAATGCTATGGTTCAACATCGTCCGGGACGAGAGCGACATCAAATATGCCACTACCCAGATCGCCCTGGATTACAAGGACCTGCAGGATGCGATCGGCGGCGAGCCGATCGAGGTTGCGATCGCCAATCCCGAAAAGGAGCGGAAGATCAAGCGGGAGGTGCTCGACGTCTTTTATGATGCCGATCTGCTGCGCCAGCGCAGCAGGCGGTTTCTCGGCCGCGCGTGCTGGCTTTTCAGCAACGGGCGCGGCTTCGTCAAGCTTGCACCGGCCAATGAAATCGAAGCCGATGCCAGATCGCACCAGGAATGGCTCGACCGGTCGAAACCCTTCCTGACGAAGGCGACATCGGGCAGCGGCGATTGCTTCAAATTGCTTCAGTACGGCCCGGCGTCTTTGAGTTGAGAACGAGCCAAACACTCAACGACCAGGTTCGACCCATTGCGGACGATCAGTCAGGCGCCACAAACGCGTATGACTTCATCAGATCAAGTGTTGTCTCGGCGCGTACAGAAAGGTTGTCTGGCACCTCGATCCGAACGAGTAAAATGTCTGTTCCTTGATCAATTCCGAACAAAGCGGCAATCGGTCGGGGACCATCGAAATGGCACGATGCCCATCGCTGTGGAGATGCATCTGTATCGGTTTCTTTGAGCTCGTCTTCGAGAATCCTACGCAATCCGACATCAAGGGCCTCGCCAGCCATGTGACCGAGTTCATCGATCAGCGGGTTCCAATTAACTAGCCAGACCCAATTCTGCACCCAGGCCACCTGCTGGTCTCCAATTTGGGACGAAAGCCGACTGGTCTCGTTAGTCGGTCTTTGCATGATTTGTCGAATCCGCTATCGGCGATTCCTACCATAATAAGCTTGACTGCTTTTTGACCATCTCGGCTGTTGGCGGCAGCCAGCTGATTGAATTTTGACCTAAAGCGGTTCAGCTTTTGATAGTCGCTGACCCGCTCCAAATATCTGTTTTTACGCAATTATGGACGGAAAGCCGCTCCGCACTTTCCTGGAATTGCTCTAATCTCCCACGCGCCGCAGCGTGCCGAGATGATTGTCGTCGAGAAATTCGACGGTCATGGCCGACGCCTTGCCGTCGGGGCCGACCGCAAAGCTGACGGCCGAGGGCCTGTCCGGCATCTCGGCATCAGGGAAGGTCACGAAGAGCTCGCGGTCGAAATGCTTCAGGGAATAGGACCGCGCACCGGCAGGCCCGACCTTGAGGACAAGAGTGTCTCCTTCGCCCGATACAATAGCTTCGCCGAAGAAGTCGTTGAAGTAACGGCCTGCATAGGCCCTGGCCGGCTCGACGGGACTTGCTGGAGAGGGCGGCGCGGCATAGGTGGCCTTGGCCGCCGCAATCACCGGGCCGAACATGCTCGCATAGATATTATTCCATGCCTTTACCTTATCCTTCCCCAGCGTTCCGTCGAAAACGAGATCGGCGAAGCTGTCGGACAGCCCCTCCGGCACGCCTGTCGGAAAGGCGTTGGCGACGACGACGATGCCAAGCTTCTCCTCGGGGAAGAGCATCACCAGGCTGCGTGCGCCGGCGCTGAAGGCGCCCGCGTGACCCCAGATCGGCCCGTGCCGGCCGAATTCGATATTCCAGCCGAGGCCGTAGAAGGCCTCGCCTCCGGAGACGGGATTCTTGCCGCGAGCCGTCAAGGGAATATGTGTCTGGTCCAGCGCATCGGCGGCAATGAGTCTCTTGCCGGCATAGACCCCGTTGCCGAGCACAAGGCGCATCCATTGCGAGAGGTCGCGTGCGGTGGAACTGACGCCGCCTGCTGGCGCCTGCGCATCCGGATAGCGCTGGACTTTCGCGGTCCAGGCGCCATCGATTTTGGCGTGAAGCTCGGCGCGGTTGGCGTGCTTGATGAAGTCCGAATGACGGGAGCTGGTCGAGGCCATTCCAAGCGGACGGTAGAGCTTCTCTTCGGCGACCTCTTCCCATGATTTGCCCGTCGGCTTCGCGGCCGCGACGGCACCCTCGGTCAGTCCGAAATTGCTGTAGGAATAGCCGGCACGAAAGCTCGATGACGGCAACACGAACCGCAGCCGGCGCAGGATCTCCGCGCGGTCATAGCCGATGTCCTCGAGGTCGTCGCCGGCGGTGCCGGGAAGCCCGCTGCGGTGCGCAAACAGGTCGCGGACCGTGAGTTCGCTGGTCGGATAGGGCTGGGCGAGCCGGAAAGCCGGATCGAGGTCGGCGATCTTGGAATCCCACGAAGCGATCCCGTCGCTGACCAGCGCCGCCACGACGGTGGCGGAGACCGGCTTGGAGAGCGAGGCGATCTGGAAGACCGTGTCGGCGTCGACGGCCTCCGGCTTACCGGCCTCGCGATGTCCGAATCCCTTGAGGAAGATCACCTCGTCGCCGTGCACGACGCCGATGGCCAGACCGGGCACGCTACCATCCGCGACGACGCCTTCGGCAAGCAATTCGAGCTTCGCAAGGGCCGCGGCGATCCTGTCTAGTGGGATGGTATCGGCCGACGCCGCTTTCGGCAAAAGCACCATGATTGCGATGAAGGCCAACCTCCAACGGAGGTGGTTCCGGTTTGTGAATAGCCGCATGCTCAGCCCCCTCCGCCTCCCGGCGTGCACTATCGCAGGCCGGCGCCGGGAAGGCCAGCCTCACGCTCGACCCACCATCCATTGACGGATGTCCGCTTCACACCAGTCGAAATTCAGACAGCCGCCGCCTGAGCTAGGATGCAGCACGCAGGCGGAGGCGCCGTCTGCTGGCGCGGGCCTTCTCCGCCACCGCGGCGGTGATCTCGACCACGCCGTCTTCACGCGGTCTGGCGTTGGTGACCTTGTGGAGCCGCTCATAGGGTAACAGTTCCTTGACCCGGGCTTGAAGCGACGCGACTTCGGCTCGCAGATCCTCGCATTCCTGCCTCTGGACGTCGAACTGTATCTGTTCGGAAGCCTGCTGCAGGGAAAGCTGCGAAAAATTCGCGCTGATTGCGGAAAGGTTCATCTTGTCGTTTTCGCTCTCCTTCGTGAGAGCGGACAATTTTTGCTCGACAATTTGCTTTTCGGCCACCGCGTCGCTCGCTTGGGCCTTGAGCCTGGCGATCTCGCTGGCGGCTTCGCTGTTCTGGTTGGAGGCGGCCTCCAGCCGCGATCGAAGGTCCTCGATTTCAGAACGCAAGCCGGTCATCTCCGCGACACTGCGTGAAAGCTCGGCTTCCCTGTCACCGTCCCTGAGGCGGGCCGCTTCCGTTATTTCCGATAGCTTTGCCTGCGCCATATCGAGCGATTTCTGCAGCCGCATCTCCTCTTTCTCGCTCTTGCCAAGTGCGGCCAGCAGTTCCGAAACCTGCGCGGCGTCATTGGCATGGACAGTCGAGAGTTCGTCCAGCCTGTGCCGGGCCTCGGCCTCCCGTTTCAGCGCCTTGTCGAGGTCGATCGACAGGCTGACATGTTTTTCCCGCAGCATCTCGTTCTCGCGCGAGCGTCTGTTGGCCTCGACCGCTCTGGCCGAGAGCGTTTTGACAAGCTCGCCGAACTCGGCTTCGCGTTTTGCGCTCGCATTGCCTGCCACGACGAGTTCCAGCCTTGCCGCCGCCAGCGCGCCGCGAAGTGCTTCCTTGTCCTCGACCAGGCTCGCCTCGTGCTGCTGCAGGGCCTCGATAGCGCTGTCGCGCTCGCGCTGCTTTCTGGTCGCTTCGTGGAGCTGTTCGGACAGCACTCTTTGCTGCGCGGTCAGGCCGGTATTTGCCAGCTCCAATTCGTTGGCGCGAAGAATGTCGCCGTGGAGGAGTTTTAGGAATTCGCCTGTCAGATGATGCGAGGTCGCGATCTCCGACAGTTTCGCATTGATCTCCCCCAGATACTCCTGCGCGTCGTGAAAGAGCCCATCGACCGCACTTAAGGCAGCCAGCCGGGTTTGCGTATGGGGGGACAGCCGTCGTGCGGTCTCGAAGGCGTCCGCATTGGCCTCGAGCTGCGAGCTGTCATCCGTTGCCGCGAGATTCTCATCCGACACAGTCTCATCCGGAACAGTGACGTCGTTCAACGGCGACTGATCGTCCACGTTGAGACATTCGCTAAACGCATCCGCCAAATCGGTTTCGAGCTCCTTGAACGCTCTCTCCACAGTCTCGGCACGCTTGATCAAACCTTTGAAATTCATGACCGAATATCCCTCTCGTGCAGCGCCGTTAAGGAGCGGACTTTCAACACTTGACCCTCGCCTCCCCCGAATGCGGGTTCATCTCCTGACGTGCGCTCTGGCCGACGCACGCTAGGGACAGGCTTGGCCACTGTCCTCGTGTGTTTGAATGACGTGTTCTGCCGCGCTCCATGCCCGAGGCGTTGGCACCGCTCGAAAAATGCCCACTCATTTCACCCGAAACGGATATGAACCGGCGCAAGCATGAGGATCGCCTGGTGACTGTTGTAAGGATCGGCCGAGCGCCTCGGTGCTCTGCAGCAGCTACAAGTCACACTCGGACGAGGCGCGTTACGGCCGGGAGGCCTGACCTAATAAATGATTGTGTTGAATACGTTTCGCTGATTAGCTGCTGTGCATTGACCAGGGACAAGACCGATAAATGTTGTCCCGGGAGGACCGCGATGCCGGTGCTTGAGGTTCGCCACGTCTCCAAGAATTTCGGGGCTATCCAGGCCCTGACTGACGTCAGCTTCCAGGTGGAGCGAGGCGAAGTCGTTGGTCTGATGGGGGACAACGGGGCCGGCAAGTCGACGATAGTCAAGACTGTGGCCGGGAATTTTCCTCCGAGCGACGGCGAAATTGTAGTCGAGGGCGAGGTGTGCCACTTCCACCAGCCCGTGCAGGCCCGCGCCAAGGGGATCGAAGTTGTTTATCAGGACCTGGCGCTCGCCGATAATCTGACGGCCGCGCAGAACGTCTTTCTGGGGCGCGAGATCAAGAAAGGCTTCTGGCCGATCAGGATTCTTGACAAGCAGGCGATGATCGATCGCTCGGCAGCGCTGTTCAAGGAACTCAAATCGGAAACCCGGCCGCGCGACCTCGTCAGGAAGATGTCGGGTGGGCAGCGCCAGGCGGTCGCCATCGCGCGGACCCGGCTTTCAAATGCTAAGCTGGTGCTGATGGACGAACCAACGGCCGCCATCTCCGTGCGCCAGGTGGCGGAAGTACTCGAACTGATCCGACGCCTCAAAGCACAAGGAGTCGGCGTCATGCTGATCAGTCACCGAATGCCTGACGTGTTCGCCGTGGCAGATCGCATTATCGTCCTCAGGCGGGGCTCGAAAGTTGCCGACAAGCCAGCCGACAAAACATCGCCCGAGGAAATCACTGGACTGATAACGGGGGC
Organism: Mesorhizobium sp. M0663; assembly: GCF_040320585.1. Lineage (NCBI taxonomy): Bacteria > Pseudomonadati > Pseudomonadota > Alphaproteobacteria > Hyphomicrobiales > Phyllobacteriaceae > Mesorhizobium > Mesorhizobium sp. M0663. Next base: position 409,798 of record NZ_JAMYPX010000002.1, on the reverse strand, counting down.
CATCCGTGGCGAATAGTGTTCAGGAGTCAGTTGGCGTTCAGGGCTCAGTCGAAGAACATGGCCGGCCGGCCATGTCGGATTTCGTTCCGACCAAGGAAAAAACAGTTCTCCAACGTGTGATTTCAAGTCAGCCCTTCTGGGTGACGATCGCGCTCATCGCGCTCGTCATGTTGATGACTGCGATGGAGCCGAGCTTCGGCACCTCTGAAAACGTCGCCAATGTGACGCGCAACTTCGCACCTTTCGGCATCATGGCACTTGGCATGACGATCGTCATCATCACCGGCGGCATCGATCTGTCGGTCGGCTCCGTCATGGGTCTCGTGGTCATCGTCGCCGGCCTGTTCCTCACCTGGCATTATCCCTGGTACGTCGCCTTCGCCATGGGCCTTTTCTCCGGTCTGGCCTGCGGCGCGGTCAACGGATTCTTTGTCGCCTATGTCGGGATGCCGTCCTTTGTGGTCACCCTCGGCATGCTGTCCGTCGCGCGCTCGCTGGCGGTCGTATTCTCGGCCAACCAGATGCTCTACCAGTTCGGGCCCGATGCTCCGATCGTGAAGGCAATCGGTCAGTGGAAATGGCCGCGGCATGGTCCGAACGACTGGGCACCGCATTGGATACCAGAACTGTCGTCACAATTCTGGACCATGGTGATCTTGGCCCTGATTGTCGGCTTCGTATTCAACTTCACAGCCTGGGCCCGGCATCTCTTCGCCATCGGCGGCAATGAGGAGGCGGCACGGCTCACCGGCGTTCCGGTCAACTGGATTAAATTCCAGGCCTATGTCTTCTCGGCTTTCACCGCCGCGCTCGCCTCGCTCCTGCTCCTCGGCTATAACGGCTCGGCCATCAATGCCATGGGCCAGGGCTATGAGCTGCGCGTTATCGCCGCGACAGTCATTGGCGGCGCCAGCCTCATGGGCGGCGCCGGCACGGCCTTCGGTGCGATCATCGGTTCGGCCTTCCTCGAGGTGATCAGGAATGCGCTGCTGATGGCCGGTATCGATTCAAATTGGCAGGGTGCCTTCGTCGGCGCCTTCATCGTTCTTGCGGTTCTTTTGGGCATGCAAACCGGCGGCAAATCGATTCTCGCCGCGTCGCTGGCAGTCTTGATGCCCAAAAAACGCCGCTAGAAACCCGCCGGCGGGAGGCTTGCGGGATCACACCCAGGAGGAGAACGTCACATGAAAAAACATCTGCTGACGGCCGCCGTGGCGCTTGGCGCAATGGTGCTCGCCGTTTCCGGCGCCCAGGCGAAATACACCTTCGCCCTGGTGCCGAAGAACATGAACAATCCTTTCTTCGACCAGGCACGCGACGGCTGCAAGAAGGCCGAAGCCGAATCCAATGGCGCCGTGGAGTGCATGTATATCGGCCCCGGCGAACATGGTGGTGGCGACGAGCAGGTGCAGATCGTGCAGGACCTCGTGGCCAAGAAGGTGGACGGCATCGCCGTGTCGCCATCGAACGCCGCGGCGATGGCGGTTGCGCTGCAGGCCGCCAAGGAAGCCGGCATCCCGGTCCTCACCTGGGACTCCGACCTCCTGCCCGAGAACAAAGATCTGCGCGTTGCCTATATCGGCACGCACAATTACGAGATCGGCGAGAACCTCGCCAAGCTTGTCATGCAGATCAAGCCCAAAGGCGGCACGATCTGCATCCAGTCCGGCGGCGCCGCGGCGGCCAACCACAACGAGCGCATGCAGGGCATTCGCGATACACTTTCGGGCACCAAATCGGCGGCCTCGCCCGGGGATCGGCTGACGGGCCAGAACGGCTGGACCGAAATCGAAGGCTGTCCGCTCTACACCAACGATGATTTCCCGCTTTCGGTGCAACAGTTCGAGGATATCATGGCGAAAAACCCGAACCTCGACGCATTCGTCCCAACCGGTGGCTTCCCGCAGTTCATTCCCGATGCCAACCGCGCCGCGGTCGCACCGTACAAGGACAAGATCGCCTCGAAAGCCCTGGCCCTTGTCGTTGCCGACACGCTTCCGGTACAGATCGACCAGATGAAGGAAGGTTTCTCCCTTGGCCAGGTCGGCCAGCGGCCGTTCGAGATGGGCTACAAGACGATGATGGCGCTGAAGGAAATGAAGGAGGGCAAGGCTCCGCCGGCCGACCCGACCTACACGGGCCTCGATGTCTGCACTCCGGAGACAGCCGACACTTGCGTCGCCAAATAGTGCTTTTGGGCGGGAGGAAACTCCCGCCCTTTTCATAGGGGATCTCAATGCCGGAATTGTTCTCGCTCAAGGGCCGTGTCGCATTGGTCACGGGTGCCTCGCGTGGTCTTGGTTTTGCCATGGCCAAGGCACTTGCGGAAAACGGCGCGACGGTGATCGTCAATGCGCGCGACATGGCCGCCCTTTCCGCGGCCGCCGAAAGGATCGGTGCAGAAGCCCTGCCGTTCGATGTCACCGACGCGGCGATCTCAAGGGCGTCGCTCGAAGGAATCGTCGAACGCCACGGCCGCCTCGATATTCTGGTCAACAACGCCGGCATCCAGCATCGGAAACCGTTAGTCGAATGGCAGGACGAGGATTTCAACCATGTGGTTGCCGTCAATCTGTCGGCTTGCTTCCGCATGATGCGCGACGCGGTGCGCCTGATGCTGCCAAACAAGTTCGGGCGCATAATAAACACCGGATCGGTCGCAGCGATCCTTGGCCGTCCCACCATTCACGCCTATGTGGCGGCAAAGGCGGGCCTGCACGGGCTGACACGCTCCACTGCCGCTGAGCTGGGCCGTCACGGCATCACCGTCAACGCGATCGCCCCCGGCTATTTCGCCACCGAGCTCAACACCGCACTTATGCGCGACGAGGCCTTCACCAAATGGGTCGAGGCACGAACCCCCGCGGGCCGCTGGGCCCAGCCTGAGGAGCTCGGCGGAGCCGTGGTGTTTCTCGCCTCCGACGCTGCCGCTTACGTCAACGGGCACGTGCTGGCGGTTGACGGCGGGCTATCGGTTTCCCTGTAATTTCAACCGGTGACACCGTGCCGGCAGGGCGTGCGTGCTAGCCGCCTGAAATGACGACTTGCTGCATCCGCTGCTGGCCCGGTCCCCTGCACGGACGCCGACGCCAGACGATTGGATGACGCGCCGTATTGCAGCCGCCGACTTTCGATTCGCAACGGGTTATTTCGACGTCCGGCGGCATCGATGCTTGATGCCGCCAATATTTCATTCCACACACCGGTCACGATGATAAACGACATACGGGATCAGCGCCGGGTACTCGGGTGGGCCTTGCCCACCTCGATTGCGCTGCATCTGCTCATCGTCGCGCTTTTGTTGTTCGGACTGCCGGCAACGCTCTCGCAGCCAGGGAAGGAGCAGCCCATCGCAGTGGATATCGTGCCGCCGCCTAAACCGCCGGAAAAAACCAAACCTCCGTCCCCCGCTGAACCGCCCAAGCCGGAAAAGCAGCCGGAAGCCAAGGTCGAGACCTCGGCGAGCCGTGAGGTCGCCGCGCAGAGACCTGTCTTCCAATTCGGTGAGAAGGACGCCGGTCCTCGCAAGTCTCTGGACGGCAACAGTGCGGAGGATGGTTCGGAACAACCGCCAGCGCCGCAAGATCCCAATAAACAGGACCTTGCACAGGCGCCGGACGTGACCGCGGTCGGCGGCAAAGTCTCGGCTCCGTCGCCTGGCGCTTCACCGCCGCCGAAGCCCAAGCCAGCGGATGTCGCCAAAGTGCAAAGGCCCTTGAAGCTTCAGGAAGCGAAGAGATTGTTCTCGAAATCAGCAACCGGTGATCCGGTAGCGACAACCGCGATGAAAAATGTGCCGCGCGCCGTGCGGATCGGTCAGCTCTGCAACACGGAACTCGCACAGCAATTGGTGCACGCGTCGCCCCCCTATTTCCCAAACAGCCTGCTTGAGTATCGGCTGAAGGCCGGCACGGTCATGAACGTCGCCAGTGCGCCGTTCCCTGCAAACGGGCAGTGGTACGATCTGAGCTTTCGCTGCGAGGTCGACCCGGACGCGACGAGAGTCGTGTCGTTTGCCTTTCGTGTTGGAAATCCGGTGCCGCGCAGCGAATGGAAGCGCCGCGGGTTGCCCGCCGAATAGGTGGTCGAGGCGACGGAGGCTGGCTGGCCGGCGCCATCAAATCCGGCCGGCGATGTCTTCGCGCGCTCCGGGCTGCCGAACCAACACGCGCCAAAAGTGGCTTTCGTCAGCGGCCGCCGAAGTCTAGCATATGGCTTTGGGAGGAGGCTTCGATGACTTCAAGTTTCAACGTTCATCATGCTGCCGGCTATGAGCAGCTCATGGGCCGCTGGAGCCAAAGACTCGCGCCGCTGTTCATCGACTTCGTGGGGCTTGCCGACGGCGAAAAGATCCTCGACGTCGGTTGCGGTACCGGCAGCCTGACCTTCGCGCTCGTCAAGGCCGCTGACCTCGGTGAGGTCGCGGCGATCGACTTTTCGGCCGTTTTCGTCGAAGAGGCAATCCGGCGCAACACCGATCCGCGGATAAAAATCCGTCAGGCGGATGCCTGCGCCCTGCCCTTTGAGGATGGCGCGTTCGACCGTGCCCTGGCCCTGCTCGTGCTCCATTTCGTGCCCGAAGCCGGCAAGGCAGTCGCCGAGATGCGCCGCGTCGTGCGGCCGGGCGGCGTCGTCGCGGCGACGGTATGGGACCATCTCGGCGGCATGCCGGGGATGCGCATGATGATCGACACGGTGGCGGTGCTCAGTGAAGGCGGACGCCAGCTGCGTGCCCGCTATTGCACGCAGCCGATGATGCAGCCGGGTGAAATGAAACGGACCTTTGTTGAACAGGGTCTCCGCGACATTACGGAAACCCAGTTGATGATCCGCATGGACTACCAAAATTTCGATGATTACTGGGCGCCGATTGCCGCCGGCGAAGGGCCGCTCGGTAAGTATGTGGCCACGCTCGACCCGGAAGAGCGGGCGCGCACCGACGCCGCCATGCGCGACGCCTACGAGGCCGGCCGGCCCGACGGCCCGAGGTCCTTTGCCAATGTCGCCTGGGCCTGCCGCGGCGTCGTTGCCTGACCTTGGCGCTAATGCATGCCGCGCAAAAAGCGCGTCGCATGAGGCCGATCGAACGCGACGCGCTTTAGCCGATCCCGTAGACCAGCCCGACGCGGCCGTCCGAAAGCTGCTCGACCTTGCGCAGTTCGAGCCCACGACGATTCTTCGCCGTTCCAAACAGCGCCTTTCCGTCACCGGCGAGCAGCGGATAGACGATCAGCCTGAGTTCATCGACCAGCCCGGCATCGATAAGGCTCGCGGTAATTCGGGCGCCGCCCATAAGGTAGATGTCCTTGCCGGGCTGCTGTTTCAGCGCAGCGATATCCTCGAAATTCCGCACGAAGCGCGTCTTTGGCCAGGCCGCCGAAGTCATTGTGTTCGACAGCACATAATGCGGCGTCTGCGCGGCGAAGCGGGCCCATTCGAGCTCGGCCGGCTTCGGCAATTTGCCGGTCATCGGCAGCGGCTTGTCGGGCTCGTTCTGGATGGCGCTCCAGTAGCGCTCGTAGCCGGCATACATGACGCTGCCAAGCAGGCAAGCGTCGATTTGCGGCGTCAGGCCGTATTCGTCCGACCACGCGTCGACCCAATCGGCATAACCCTCGGGCCCCTCCATCTTGCCGTCGATGGAAATCTTCATTCCAGCGATCAATTTGCGCATGACTTCCTCCATCAGGCTTGCGGGATGCAAGCACGTTTCATCGTTTCAGCGTTGCTTCGTGTTGCTGGCGGCGACCTCAGGGATGGCCGCCGCGAGTTACATCAGGCCGGCAGGCGGCGGTCGTATTCTTCCCGCAGGCGGCTCCAGCCGTCCCAGAACGAGGTCGGCGTCTTGCCCGCCAGGCGGGCGGCCAGCAGGTCGAGGTGTATGTGCCAGCCGGCCGTGATGTTGAGCTGGATTGCACGTTCCGGCAGGCGGCGATGAACGACGGTGAGCAGCACATCGCTACCCTTCGCCTCCAGCAAGAAGGAGACGCCGCCGGTGTTTCCCCAGGTGATGGAAAGCTTGCGCGGCGGATCGAGTTCGGTGATCCGGCCCGCCATCCGATGCTCTTCGGGAAAGCCCGCGGGTCGCTGGCCAGGCGGGTCCGTCAGCTCGTCGTTACGCCAGACCAACTCGAACGAGCTGCCGGCCTTCATTTCCATCTGGCCCGCGGCCATCCATTGCCGGCGCAAGTCACTCTCGGTGAGATAGGCCCAGACGCGCTCGATGGGGCCGGGCAAGAGGCGCTGGATGGTGAACGTGGCGGGCTCGCTCAGCTCGCCATAGGCGTCGATGGTTCTCATCTGGTTCATTGCTCGTCTCCTTCTTTCGGGTTGGGCGATTTCCTGGACTCATCCTGGGCTTTGCGTGCGTCCTCTTCGCGAAGAAGGCGTTCGAGAACATCGAGACGACCGGTCCAGAAGCGCTCGTAGAAGCTGAGCCACTGATGGGCGCTGGCCAGCGGTCCAGGGGCTAGTCGGCACAGATGCGTGCGGCCCCTCACCTCTCGACGAATAAGCCCTGCGTTCTCCAGCGCCTTGATGTGCTTGGAGGCCGCCGCGAGCGACATCACGAAGGGTTCCGCCAGCTGGCTTACCGTTTTCTCGCCATCGGCGAGATCGCGAAGCATGTGCCGCCGGGTGGCGTCGCCAAGGGCGTGAAAAACCGCGTCCATCTGGGGTGTCTCTAATTCAACCATGTAGTTGAATATAGACGCACGCTTTGAGATAGTCAACCGTTTGGTTGAATAATTTTTGTGAAGCGCCGCGGGGCCGTTTGCGCCATCGAGCGTGTCGACGTGACGGGAGATACGGACGCGCCCCGCGACAGCAAGGGCGAGGCCCTTATTTGCCGTCGAAGAAACTGTGGATCGCGGCTTCCAGCTTTTCGATAAGCTGAGGGTTGTGGCAGCTGCCAGCCCAGATCAGGGCGTTTAGCCTCATCTCTTTGTTGATAAAGCTCACTTTCCCAGAATCCAGCAGGTATTCCGCGATCTCGTAGTGCCGCCCCTTGATAGCCTCGATGAGCGCGTTGTTTCTCCCCGTCTTGTCGGTCAGATTTACTTCCGCGCCATTCACCACGAGCAACTTGACGACTTCGAGATGCCCGTTCTTCGCCGCCTCGATAAGAGCCGTTCTGCCGTAGTAGTCAGCTCGCGCGTTGATCTCTATTTGGGGGTGTCTCACGAGGACAGAGATACACGCGTAATGTCCCTTGGCCGACGCAAGGCTCAAGGGCGTGCTCTTCCACTTGTTTCTGGAATTCACGTCGATTTCCGGGTCTTCGATCAGCGCCTCCACCACAGCTGTGCGGTCATTGAGGGCTGAAAGGTGAAGTGCAGACCAGCCGCCGTCGTCCGACTGATTGATGTCGGCGCCAGCCGCCAATTCCGATCGAACCGCCTCCGCATCGCCTTGTTCTGCCGCGACCAGCAGGGGCGACCAGTCTCTTGCCCCTTCGGCTTCCAAGCTGTTGGTCAACGCAGTCGCCTCCTCGGATAGTTCACAGAATACCACAGAATCCGCGATAGTGGGGTCGTCCTGCATTGAGTTCCCTGGAGCCCGTGGGTCACAGAGAGCTGTCGGCCCGAAGCGGAGGATCAGCGCTTCACGTCCGTCTCCTCACATTCTCCTGATATCGACTGGCTTTGGCGGCCATTCAGACTAGATAGAGCCTGCGCCGGGCGGAACGATGCAGAAGGACCTGAACATGCCTGAACAGATTACCCTGAATAGACCTGAACAGATCAGATTGAACGACGGCTCCGCCATTCCGCAAATCGGCCTCGGCGTATGGCAGGTCGATCCAGCCATCACCGCCAAGGTGGTGCGCTGGGGAATCGAGGCCGGCTACAGGCTGATCGACACCGCCGAAGGCTATCAGAACGAGGAAGGTGTCGGGCAGGCGATCCGCTCGGCCGGCGTGCCGAGAAGCGAGTTGTTCATCACCTCGAAACTGCGCAACGGCGCACATCAGCGCGACGCCGCCTTGCGCGCCTTCGACGAGACGATGAGCAAGCTCGGCATCGAACAGATCGACCTGTTCCTGATCCATTGGCCGGTGCCCAGCCAGGACAGATATGTCGAGGCCTGGAAGACGCTGATCGAACTCAGGCAATCAGGCCGGATCAAGTCGATCGGCGTTTCGAACTTCAACCAGAACCACCTCGAACGGATCATCGGCGAGACCGGCGTCACGCCGACCGTCAACCAGATCGAGCTCCACCCCCGCTTCCAGCAGCGTGACAAACGTGAATTCCACGACAGGCACAACATCCGCATTGAGAGCTGGAGCCCGCTGGGCAGCGGCCGGCTGTTGAGCAATCCGACGCTTGAAACCATCGCCAGGAAACACGGCAAGTCGGTGGCGCAGACGATCGTCAGGTGGCACCTTCAGGAAGGGCTGATCGTCATTCCAAAGTCGATCCACCAGGACCGCATCGCCGCCAATTTCGAGGTCTTCGATTTCGAGTTGGAAGCGAAGGACCTCGAGCTTATCCGGGGCATGGATTCGCCCGACGGCCGCACCGGCCCGAACCCCGCCACGGCCGCATTCCTGTTCTAACGAGGCGGGCCAACCCGGACGTTGGCATTCCTTCACACCCCCCTCTGCCCCGCCGGACATCTCCTCAAGGGGGGAGATCGGCAGCTTCAATAGCCGCGCCCTTCTTGCAGCGTCGGAGATTAGCGAAGGCCGCGATGAGGGCCAATCTCCCCCTTGTGGGGGAGATGTCCGGCAGGACAGAGGGGGGCGCTGTCCCGGCAGCGATCAAAACTACCCTTCCCGCTAGCTCATATCCCGGAGCCATCCACCAGCGGCACATCTTCGCCCTCCCAGGGGCTCGGCATCGATCCCTTGCTGAGATTGGCCGACGGCAGCGGCATCCAGCACTTCAGTTCGGGTTCGGCATATTCGACGATGCGTCCTGGAGACGAGTCGGAGGCGCGCCAGCCTTCGCTGCCGAACTGATCGGCGCGGGCCCAGTAAGCCATGTCGACCTCGGCCGGACCCTGTTCGGACGGCCGAACCGTGACAAGGATTCTGCTGCCGTCCCTTGGCGCGCTCGACATGTGGCGCCACTGACCGGGCTCGTCCATTGCATTTCCTCCTGCGATCTTCGCCTCGAACGAATAGTCGCTTCGCGTTCGGAAGCGGTCAACCCGAACTTTTTTGCCTGAGACAAAACCCCTGTCCCGTCGTCGCGGAACAAGTCATGGCACGCCGGGTTTGGGCAAGTTGTGAAGGAAGCAAAATGAGACCAGCGCCGCGACCGATCCTTACCATTATTGCATGGCAGGCCGCGTCTTTCGTTCGCAACCCGGTCCGGTCGCAATGAGGCAGGCCGGTTCCGATCATTCCATCCCACCGAAGGAGGGCAAAGGTGGCATAGGACGAGCGCTCGGCCTCGGACTGATAACAGGGGCGGCCGACGACGATTGTTCCGCAATAGGCACCTATGCCAGTGCCGGCGCCCGTTTCGGACCCGACCTGCTCTGGACGGCTCCGGTGACGTTGCCGATGATGTACGCGGTCGTCTACCTGTCGTCGAAGCTCGGCCAGGTGTCGGGGCGCGGATTGTTCCACGTCATCAAGGACTTCTACCCGCGGTGGCTGCTCTGGTCGGTGCTGTTGGGTGTGCTCGTCGGCAACACCATCGAGGCAGCGGCCGATCTTGGTGGAATGGCGGCGGCGATCAACATATTCGTGCCGCTTCCCATTCCGCTGATCGTGCTGTTCGTCGCCGCCCTCATCTTCGCCCTCCAGGTCTTCGGCTCCTATACTTTGATCCGCAACATCTTTCGCTGGCTGGCGCTGGCGCTGCTCGCTTATGTCGGTGCCGCCATTCTGGCCAAGCCGGATGCCGCGGCGGTGCTGCGCGGAACGCTGCTTCCCAGGATCGAATTCAACCGGGAGTTCCTGTCGATCCTGGTCGCCATCATCGGTACGACGCTGTCCGCCTATCTCTATACGTGGCAGTCCAATGAGGAGGTCGAGGAGGAGATTGCCCAAGGGCGAACGACGCTCAGGCAAAGGAAGGGCGCCACCGCCGGCGAACTCCGCCGCTCGCGCCGGGACATCCTCATCGGCATGACGTTTTCAAATCTCATCATGTATTTCATCATCCTGTCGACCGGGGCGACGCTCTACAAGGCGGGGCATCACGATATCGACACGGCCGCGCAAGCCGCGGAGGCGCTGCGCCCACTCGCCGGCCAGGCCGCAAGCGTTCTGTTCGCCGCAGGCGTGATCGGCGTCGGTTTCCTAGCGGTTCCTGTCATGACCACCGGCGCTGCCTATGACGTGGCACAAGCCATCGGCTGGAAAAACAGCCTGCACGCCCGGGCTCGAGAAGCGCCAAAATTTTATCTCGCCATCGGATTTTTTACGGCGATCGCCGCCGGCCTCAACTTCCTCGGCTTCAATCCGATGAAGGCGCTGGTCTGGTCCGGCATCGTTCAGGGCTTCTCGACGCCGCCCTTGCTGCTGCTCATCATGCTGATGACGAACAGCCGCAGGATCATGGGGGAGCAGGTGAACAGCCGCAGCACCAACATACTCGGTTGGGCAACGACCGCCGCCATCTTCTCGGCGACGATCGGCCTGGTGGCCACCTGGTTCATGTAAATCCGGCAGGACAAGGGACGCCGCTAGTTGGATTACCCGTTCCCGCTTGCGGATTGCCCCAGCTTTGCCGACCTTGGAAACTCCACAACATCTCCCACCGGCCGCTTGTATTGCGCTGCGACAATTGCATCGATCAGGAGATCCAGAGCCGCACGAGCCGTGCGGCTCGTCTCGTCCTCGCCGCTCAAATAGTGGCAGGCTCGTTCAAGGTGCAGGTGTGCGGCGGCAAAGTCGCTTGTCATAGGCATCTCCCTGTTGCCCGCCCGCCGGCAAGATGACCGCCTCGATTTAGCCAAAAGCAAATATCCACAGCCGGATTTAAATCAAATTGACCTGATTCACCGCAGCCGCGGAGCCACTCCAGCGCCGTGGCCTGTGCCTTGCTTGCATCCTCCCCGAGGACCGCTAGGCCGTCGAGGGATTGTACCACAGGCACATGGTTCCCCGACGTCTCGCCGGGAGCGCCCGAGGGCGACTTGCCTGATATGTCCGGCCGGCTGTTTATGCGCTCTATCCGACGCGCTGCGCCATCGCGGCTGAAGGCGCTGCGGCGGATCTTGCAACGCGCTGCGGCGCGTTGAATGAACCAATTGCGGGCGATGTGCCGCAAACTCAGTTCGCTCATCACCCAGCTTTTGAAATTTTCTCGCTCTTTTAATTCTACAAACTCTCTAGACTTAAAATAGATCGCTAGACCCAAGATCTTGAAATAGAGCGCTTGAGAGGGAGCCAGGAATGTCGAAAAAGCTCGTGGTGGGGCTGTCGGGCAACTTGACCCGGCCATCGAAGACCAAGGCGTTCGTCAGCCACATTGTCGGGCAGGCCGCCGAAAGCATCGGCGCGGCCTCGGCCGTCTTCGACATCGAGGATCTCGGCGCGTCCCTGCCGCAGGCAAGGCGCCTCGGCGACCTCGACCCGGCGGCGCGCAACATCGTCGAACGGCTGCTGGGCGCCGACATCCTGGTGGCCGGCTCGCCGACTTTCAAAGGCAGCTATACCGGGCTTTTCAAGCATTTCTTCGACCTGCTCGATCCGTCATCGCTGAGGGGCAAGCCCGTCATCCTCGCCGCGACCGGCGGCGGCGAGCGCCATTCGCTGATCGTCGAGCACCAGTTGCGGCCGCTGTTCGGCTTCTTCGAGGCGCTGACCGTGCCGACCGCGATCTACGCCTCCGACAAGGATTTTGCCAATGGCGTGCTGGTGTCGGAAGCCATCCACGCCCGCGCCCGGCAGGCGGTCGCCGAGGCATGCCGTGTAACCGGGGTGCCCTACGGCGTCGGCCTTGCCGCCTGAACGCACCGCTGACCCGAGATCCCCTTTCCGATCCGTCCAGGAGCACGCCGCGATGACCAGATCCACCAAATCCAGGCAAATCAAACTGGGCGCTTTCCTGCCCGGCGGCGGACAGCATATCGCCGCCTGGCGCCACCCCGAGGCGCCGGCCGACGGCGCCACCAATTTCGAGTTCCACAAGCAGCTCGCCCTGACCGCCGAGCGCGGCCTGTTCGATGCCTATTTCCTCGCCGACAATCTGACGGTCGGGCTCGGCGCCCGCGAAGGCGGCAATGCCAAGATCGCCGGCTTCGAGCCGGTGACGCTGTTTGCAGCGCTGTCGCCGCTCACCACGCATCTCGGCTTCATCGCTACCGCCTCGACCACCTACGAGGAGCCCTACACGCTCGCCCGCAAATTCGCCTCGCTCGATCATCTGTCGAATGGCCGCGCCGGCTGGAACGTCGTCACCTCGGCCGGCGACGAAACCGCGCGCAACTTCAATCGCGAGACGCAGCCTGCCCACGCCGAGCGCTATGCCCGCGCGCATGAACATGTCGAGACGGTCAAGGCGCTGTGGGACAGCTGGGAGGACGATGCCTTCATCCGCGACAAGAAATCGGGGCGCTTCTACGACAAGGACAAGCTCCACGACATCGACCACAAGGGCGCGCATTTCAGCGTGAAAGGGCCGCTCAACGTGCCGCGCCCGGTGCAGGGGCATCCGGTCCTGGTGCAGGCGGGGCAATCGGAAGACGGTCGCAAGCTCGCCGCCCACTCGGCGGAAGTCATCTTCACCGCCCATCAGAACCTGGCGTCGGCGCAGGAATTCTATCGCGATATCAAGGCGCGCGTGACGGCCGCCGGCCGCGATCCCGAGCAGGTGCTGATCATGCCGGGCGTGGCACCCTTCGTCGGCCGCACCGAAGAAGAAGCGCGTGCCAAGTACCAGCAGCTGAACGATCTCATCCTGCCCGAAGACGGCGTCGCCCTGCTCAATGGGCTGGCCGGCCAGACGCTCGACATCACCGGCTATCCGCTCGATGGACCGCTGCCGCCGAGCAAGGAGACCGAAGGCATGAAGAGCCGCCAGGCGCTGATCCGCCAGATTGCCGACGAGCACAACTTCACCATCCGACAGCTCTACCAATGGGTGGCAACGGCCCGCGGCCATTATACCGTCATCGGCAGCGCCACGCAGGTCGCCGATCAGCTGGAGGAATGGTTTGGCAACGAAGCCGCCGACGGCTTCAACATCCTGCCGCCCTGGCTGCCCGGCGGGCTCGACGACTTCGTCGAGCTGGTGATCCCCGAACTGCAGCGCCGCGGTCTGTTCCGCACCGCCTATGAAGGCAGGACACTGCGCGAGAACCTCGGCCTCAGGCGGCCGGAAAACCCCTGGACCGCCGCCCGCTCGGCGGTGCTGGCCGCCGAATAATCCCGAGAAGCCCGATATTTTCCAAGCAGGAGGCAACACGATGACCTTGCAGCACATCGAACAGGCCGCCAGCCTCGGCACGCCTGACAGCACGACAAGCCTCGGCACGGACTTCCTGCGCCTCGGTGGCCGGGCGGGCATCCGCTTCCTGTCGCGCTACGGCGTCCTCATCGCTTTCCTCGCAATCTGGCAAGTGTCGAGCAGCGCGGGCTGGGTCAACGCGGCCGTGCTGCCGCCGATCGACATGATTGTCGCAGCACTTTGGAAGGGGCTGGCCGGCGGCACTCTGCTCGGCGACATCGCCATCAGCCTGCAGCGCGCCGGTCTCGCTTTCGCGGCCGCCGTGCTGGTCGCCATCCCGCTCGGCCTGTTCATGGGCCAGGTGCGGGCGGTCGAGACCGCGCTCGATCCCATCCTGCAGGTCTTCCGCCAGACCTCGGCGCTGGCGCTCTATCCCGTCTTCATCCTGCTGCTTGGGCTCGGCGAAGCCTCCAAGGTGTTCGTCATCTTCTGGGCGACGCTGTTCCCGTTGCTGCTCAACACCATCGGCGGCGTCAAGCAGGTCGATCCGAAACTGCTGGAGATGGCCCGCGTCTATGGTGCCAGGCAGCTCACCGTCTTCCGTCGCGTCGTGCTGCCCGGCGCCGTGCCGTCGATCTTCGTTGGGCTTAGGCTCAGCGCCACCACGGCGCTGCTCCTTCTGATCGCCTCCGAAATGATCGGCGCCAACAAGGGCATCGGCTTTCAGGTGATGAACGCGCAGTACAACTTCCAGATCCCGCTGATGTTTGCGGCAATCGTCATCCTCGCCGGCCTCGGCCTGATCGCCAACCAGGCGCTGGTCAGCCTGCAGCGGCGGCTCTGCCGCTGGAGCAATGCCGTCGACTGACCACCCGCGCTTACCAATCTCAACCAGGCCAGAACTCAAATCAGGAAAGACCCGGACCATGAAAATCTCCCGCCGTTCCCTGCTTGCCGGCGCGCCCTTCGCCGCCGGCCTTCTCGCCGCCGGCCTGCCGCGCTTCGCCTTTGCCGAAGCGGCACCCGTCAAGTTCCGCTCCCTCGCCAGCCGTGGCAGCATCTCTCCGCATGAGCTGGCCGGCGAGCTCGGCTATTTCAAAGGCCTCGGTATCGAGGTCGAGAATGTCGGCTATTCCGGCGGCGGCCCGGAATCATTGTTTGCGCTCGCCTCCGGCAGCGTCGATATCGGCTCGGCTGCAACCGCAGCCGTGATCAACTCGATCTCCGGCGGCAACGACTTCGTCGCCGTCTATCCGAGCAACGGCATCAACAGCAAGGTGCGCAGCGTCTTCTACGTGCTCGATGACAGCCCGATCAAATCGATCGCCGACATTGCCGGCAAGACCATCGCCGTCAACACGCTCGGCGCCCATCTCGACTATACCGTGCGCGAGGCGCTGCACAGCGTCGGCCTGTCGCCGGACGCCGCCAATCTCGTCGTCGTGCCCGGACCGCAGCTCGAACAGACCTTGCGGTCCCGCCAGGTCGACATCGCGGCGCTGGGCTATTGGCAGGCGACATTTGCCGGGGCGCTGGTCGACAATGGCGGTGTGCGTGGCGTGTTCAACGACACCGACGTGCTGGGCGAGCTGGCGGGCGGCTTCGTCGTGCTCAGGCGCGACTTCATCGCCGCGCATCCCGACGCCGCCCGCAATTTCGTCGAGCAATCGGCGCGCGCCTCAGACTGGTCGCTGCAGAACCCCGACGAAGCGCGCAAGGTGCTGGCAAACATCCTCGACAAGCGCGGCGAAAACGGCGAGCTGGCGCGTTACTGGACCGGCTTCGGGCTGCGCCAGGGGGCAAAGGCGACGGATCGCGACATCGACTTCTGGGTCAGCGTGCTCGAGCGCGACGGCCGCCTGCCAAAGGGTAAGCTGAGGGCAGCGGACATCCTCTACCGGCCGGGCGAAACCAAGACCAACTGACAAAGGCAACCGACCAACCAGTTGGGAGACGCGCGCGATGAGCAGCACAAGCGGCGGTCAGGTCAGCATACGCGACCTGTCCAAATCGTTCAGCATCGGCGGGCGCTCGCTCGCCGTGTTGAGGACCCTCAACCTCGACATCCACTCGGGTGAATGCCTTGTCATCGTCGGCGCCAGCGGATCGGGCAAGACCACGCTGCTGCGCATCCTAGCCGGGCTGGAGGCTGCCGACAGCGGCGGCGTCGCCATCGACGGCATGCCGGTGCACGGCGTCGGCGCCGAGCGTGCGGTGATTTTCCAGGAGCCGCGCCTGCTGCCCTGGCTGACCGTGCTCGGCAATGTCGCCTTCGGTCTCGAAGTGCGCGGCGTGCCGAAGGCGGAGGCCGAGGAAAGGGCGCACTTCTATATCGCGCTGGTCGGCCTCGCCGAATTCAGCGATGCCTTTCCCCGGCAGCTATCGGGCGGCATGGCACAGCGCGTCGGCATCGCCCGCGCCTTGACCGTGCAGCCCGAAATCCTGCTGCTTGACGAGCCGCTGGGCGCGCTCGACGCGATGACCAAGATCGGCATGCAGGAGGAACTGGCGCGCATCTGGAGCGAGGAGAACGTCACCATGGTGATGGTGACGCACGACCTCGAGGAAGCGATCTACCTTGCCGACCGGGTGCTGATCCTGCCCAAGGAGAAAGGCGGCGCGGCGCGGCTGATCGACATCGACCTGCCCCGCCCGCGCGAGCGCAGCGAAAGCCGTTTCGTACGCTACCGCGAGGAACTGCTGCGCGAATTCGGCCTGCACTGAAAGCCGCCTAAGAGGCCTTGGTTCCTCGCCCCGCGAAGCGGGGAGAGGTGTCTCGGCGAAGCCGAGACGGAGAGGGGCCCCTCTTTGAGTGCCCCGCGCTTTCCTGGAACCGGATTCCCCGCCCCCGCATTTCCTTAACCGGGAGGCGAAGGAGCGCGGCATGAAAGCCTTGTTCGCAATCTTTGGCGGCTTCGTGCTGACGCTTGCCGTATTCGCCAGCGGCCTCGCCTTCGCCACCTGGCTTCTAATAGCCAAGCCGGTACGGCCGGCCGCCCCGGTCTCCAGCGTCGCCGAACTGTGGGCCAAGGACCCGCGACCGGTGAACCCGGCCTCGCAGCGCCTCGAGCGCCTCCCGGCCCGCCCGGTCCCCGTTCGCACCTCGGAAGTTGATCGCAGCTCGAAACCCGCCGATGCCGCAGCGTCGACAACCGACATCACCGCGACCGGCTCTACCCAGCCACCAGCGGAAGAGCAGCAGACGCTACCCGCCGCCCATATCGAATGGTGCGCCAGCCGCTACCGCTCCTACCGGCCGGACGACAACCGCTACACGTCCTACAGCGGACAACAGCGCCCCTGCATCTCGCCCTATCTCGACATCACCGATGACGGCAGCTACGTCGAGGCGAGCGATAGGTCGTCACTGGAGGGCTACCCGCCATCGGACGAAACCGGCGCCGCCGAGCTCTCATCCGATCACGTGCAATACTGCTTCAGCCGCTACCGGTCATATCGACCGGAGGACAACAGCTATCAGCCGTATTCCGGGGGGCCGCGCAGGCAGTGCGAGTAGGCAGGCCGGGGGGTGGCTGGCGGCCGCAGTGCATGGCGCCTTGTGCGACCCACCCAACGATCAAGCAGATTTCTTGGATCGTTCGGGTTGGCGCGGCGTTCATCCGATACCCAAAGGAGAAGTCAACATGGGCGACGACCGGGAAGACAAGATTCGTGAGCGCGCATACCAGATCTGGGAACGCGAAGGCGGGATCCATGGCGATCCCAAGCGGCACTGGCACCAGGCCGAGGCCGAGATCGACAGGGAGGCAGCCCTGCCACTGACGGCAGGCGATGCCCTGCCGGAAACCCGCGAGGTCGCGAGCTCCGACGTTTTGACGGTGGAGGCCCTGGCGGTGCGCACCGGCATATCGGGCGAACAGGCGCAGGAGCTGATCGACAGGCTGGGAAACGACAGGGCGGCTATCGAACAAGCCGCGCGCAACCTTAAGGGGAAGCAGCGGCTCGGGGAGTGACAGATGATCAGAAAACTCAAGGACGGAAAATACCGCCTCTATTCGCGCAAGAAGGACGAAAAGACCGGCAAGCGCCGCAATCTCGGCACCTTCGATACCCGCGAGGCCGCCGAAAAGCACGAACGCGAGGTGCAGTATTTCAAGAGGCATTGAGGGGCGTGCTGTCGCTTCCCAGGCAGCCGCGCCGGAGGGCAGCCTCCTAGGCTGTCCAGCGTCACGATGTGGTCCTTGGCGGTGCCTCCAGCGTTCCTGTTGAAATTGAACAAAACGGGAACAAAAATGTCAAGAGCGAATTGACTCTGCGAGGAATGCCTTCCTATTTGTCAGTAGGCGGGGCGGTTGCTCACAAATCGAGGAGAGCCGCGATGGGCAGACGAAAAAGCCGGTTTGACAGGCTGTCGGCGAGGGATGCGGAGGCGATCATCAGGGACACTTTGAGCCTGCGCAAGACGGTGCTGTCGTCGCAGCTGCATCTGAAGGCGCATGGCGAGCTGTTCTGGCAGCTTTGCGGGCTTGTCGAGAAATTGCACGAGGTGCTGGCCAGCGTCGCGGAGAAGGAGCCCGATTACCGGATGGCGGAGCTTGGCCTGCTTCCCCTCCCCGAGGATTACTCGACCCGGAAATGAGCCATGGCCGGGCCGATGGACAGCGTTGGGCGTGCCGCCAAGGCCAACATGCTGCTCATCGTGGAGTGCGGCCATTGCTACCATGTCGGACGCTTCAGGGCGAATGACGTGGCCCAGGTGGTGGGCTGGAACAAGCCGCTGGAAGCGATCAGGTTCAGGTGCAAACGATGCAGCCGCAAGGACACGACGGTGAAGACGCAGTTCATCGACCAGGACCATCCACCCAAGGGCTACATCTGGGTGCTGCAGAAGTTCAAGCGCTAAAACAACGAGCCTTGCACCGGCGCCTGCTGCGGAAACTTGATCTGTGTCGCCGGCTTGTCGACGATCACCAGCGCGTCATCGGGCGCCGTGCGCTGCAGGTGCCTTGCCTCCGACCACGGCGCGGTGAGCCAGGCCTCGGTTTCTTCCGGCGTGGTCAGGATCACCGGCATCGCCTTCTCGTGGATCGGCGCGATCAGCGCGTTGGGCTGGGTCGTCATGAAGCCATAGACCTGGTGATCGGCGGGGCCGTCCTTGATCTTGCGAATGCCCTGCCAGCGCGTCCACAGGCCGGCAAAGAAGAATAGCGGGCGGTCCTCGCCGAGTGCAAACCAGTAGTTGCGCTGAATGCCGGTCTCGGGGTCCTTGTCGCCGGGCGTCGGGCTGGGCTCGGCGAAGCTGGTGACAGGCACCACGCAGCGGTTCTCGATGCCGAGATATTGCTGCCAATGGCCATATTGCGGATTGCGGATATTGGTGGTGCCATAGTCGGCCTTGCCCTTGACCCGCTCCAGTGGCGTCGGCATGCCCCACAGCAGATTGGCCAATTCGCGTTCGCCGTCCGGCGCGTTGCGCACCACCGGGCCGGGCTGGTTGGGATAGATGTCGATGGAGGGTTCGAGATTGCCGAGGATGTCGCGCAAGGCGCGGGTCCACTGGCGGATAGCCTCCTGGCTGGTCGTGATGTTGTAGAGATTGCACATTTTCAGGCCGTTCCCGGATGCTCAGGCATCTTGTTGGAAACGGCCCGGAATTTCCAGCGCTGTCCGTTGAGTTGCTGACACGGCAGGCCGTGTCAGCAATGGCTTTGTGAGACCTACCGCGCCGATTGTCTCATAGCTTGTGCGGCTACCGCCGCGAGAAAAGCCCTCGCCGCGGCATCGCAGGCCGCTCGAGACGGGCCTTTGGCGAAAAGAAGAAGCTCGGCGGCTCGAATGTTGAGCCCGTGCTTCCTTGCGAATGTGGCTAGATCGTAAGGCTTGTTGTCGTAAGGTTCGTCGTAATCGATCGTCAGATCGTAGTTTTCTTTCATTTTCTTCCTCCCGTTAGCGATCTCCCCCCTCCTGTCGCTAACGCAAAATTAACGTCGATGGCGGCGGGCGAGTCCACCAATCACAGATTGTGTAAAAAACGTACGAGCTCGCATGCTCGCCCTCGCAACGGGCCTGCGAGCAATCGCCGCCGACCGGACCGGTCGAAAGAGCCGATTATGATGGCAATGTTGGAAAGGCTGCCACGGCCTGGTGCTACGAGGTGTCCGCGACGCCTAGCGTGCCTAAATGGCCGGCATTTTCATCTTCCGGGCCCCGGTCCGCAGCCGGCCTCGTTGGGTCCAGCTAAAGGATAAATCCGGCTAATAATACCGTAAGGAGTAGTGATAGCGGAACGGCCGCAAGACACCAGATCTCCAACGTGTTGTTTTGCATCGGGTCCATCATCAGCCTCACTTTTTGGTTTGTCATTGTGACACTAACGGTTGGTCGGAGGTAGCGGTTCCAAGCGACCCCGTTCATAGAGCGCTGCCTGTGCTGCATATTAGCAACAGCTTGACGACCGCTGAGCCCGTACCGCTTGGACAACTTCACTGGCGCCGGTGGATGCGTATTCCGCAGGACTGCAAGCGCCCCTCGGCATCAGTCGTGCGGGGATCGATCGCCGCCCATCATCAGCGCCGAGCCGGTCATGCCCCGGAACCCAATGGCTGCATCTATCTCCGGCCGAAGTTTCGCTACCACCGAGCCGATCCGATGTTCACTCCAGCCAGCGATGCGCGTTTACAGGGACCTAAGTCTGACCTGCCTGCGCAATGGTCTTGTGTACGGCCGGCGTCGGGAACAACTGCGCCCGTCTTCAGTTGATGGCGTCACCTCCTCGAGGAGACATCGGCGCAGAATCAGTCCCTTCATGCGCTGATTAGGGTCCGCCTGCCATTGCTGGATTTGGCAGGCGGACCCTTGGTTCGGTACGCTCCAGATGGAAAGCGGGTAAGCTCGGGATCACTCATCATCCCAGAAATCCCGTAGAGACGTATGGCGGAGGTCTTCCTCGCCCCTGAGATGCTTGACCTGGCTTGACATCCGAGACGACCTCCCAGCGCGCGCATGCAGCGGGGTCGCCCTCAGCCTTCCAGCGCCTCGTGCTGGTAAAGCTCGTCCATGCTGAGCGTCGCCAGGGCGGCGAAGGGTGCCTGCTTTTTCACGCGGCCGTGGCTCAGGATCACGACGTCGTCGCAGAACGAGATGGTGCTGCGATGATGGCTGATGACGATGGTGGTGCGACGGCCGGCGCGCGACTTGAGCGTCTCGACGATTGCCGCTTCCGACAGGCCGTCCACCGCATTGGTGGCTTCGTCGAGGATGAGGATATCGGGATCGCGCACCAGGGCCCTGGCCAGCGCGATCCGCTGCCGCTGTCCCGCCGAGAGATTGACGCCACGGTAGCCGACGACCGTCCGGTAGCCTTGCGGCAGTTGCTCGATGAAGCCATGCGCTTCGGCCAGTTTTGCCGCGCGCTCGGCGTCATCGGCCGAGGCCGCGTCCTGGCCGTAGATGATGTTGTCGAAAATCGTGCCGTCGACCAGCTCCAGCTCCTGGCTGGCGAGCGCGATGTGCTTTCGCCATTGGCTGGGGTCGATGCGGTCCAGAGGCGATCCATCAACGAGAATCCTGCCGCTATCCGGTTCGACGAAGCGGCACAAAAGATTGACGATCGTCGTCTTGCCGGCGCCCGACCGGCCGATCAGCGCGGTCGAGCGGCCGCTGCGGAGGTCGAAACTCGCCGCATGCAGCACCACCGCGCGCTGCTCCGAGCCGGAATAGGTAAAGGTGACGTCCTCGAACTTGATGCCTTGGCTGAGCCCGGGGAACGCTGCGCTGCCTTGCGGCGGCGCGGGCTTGCCGGACGGGTCCAGCATCCACGTCACCTCTTCCAGCGATCCGCTCAGGCCCTGCAGCTGGCTCCAGGCCATTTGCAGCGACCGCATGTAGGGCTGCAGCCGGTAGAGCAGGATGACGAAGGCGACGATCAGCGGGAAGGAAACATTGGCGAACCAGGCGCCGATCACCACCGCCAGGAACAGCATGGCGTGCAGAACCTCGGTCAGCGGCGGCAACGCTCCCTGGCGGGTTAAAAGCACGAAGGCCGCCCGGCGCACCGCGTCGGATGCCTGGTCGAAAGCCGCTTTCTCGCGTTGCTCCTGGCCAAAAATGCGGATCAGCCGCCCGGCATGCACCAGATGCAGCATCTGCGATGCGAGCTGGCTGTTGCGGGAGGCGACGCTGCGGCTCGGCGCCTTCAGATTGGCCGACAGCATGGCGTGCGCGACCTGGACGAGGGCCAGCCCCAGCGTGACCAGCAGCGTCATTTGCCACGACAGAAGCAGCAGGAAGGCCAATAGGATGATTGCGGCCGATGCATTGACGATTGCCCCCAACGTGATCTGGATGGCATCCGAGGCCCGCCAGGATTCGTTGGAGATGATGTTGAGCAGCCGTCCGGGGCTTTGCTGCAGGAAGAACGGGTAGCCCACCCGCAGCAGCTGCTCCGATAGCTCGCTGCGGATCGAATGGCTCGCCTTGCCGTAGATGAAGGTGGTCAGCAGCGTGTTGGCGAAAGCGAACAGGTTCTTCAGCACGATCGAGCCGAGAATCGCGACGGATATGACGATCAGGCGGTCGCGCTCGCTCAGGCTCGATCCGACATGCTGGAAGACGGCGGAAAAGCCGGCCATGCCGGTCTGCCCCTGCTGCCCCATGATTATGTTCAGCAACGGGATGATCAGGCCGATGCCGAAGCCTTCAAGCGCGGCGCTGAGCAGCCCGAGCACCACCACGGCAGGAAGCAGGCGCAACTGCTTTCTTCCGAGCGCGCGGCGCAGCATCGGCAGGCTGGGCGGCATCAATCGCATGGTGGCGGATCACCTCGCCTCGGCATTTGCCTGTTGCTCCTGTCGCATTTGCGCCGGCTGCGGCGATTTCGCCAGCAAAAGCACCGCGAACTTGGCCGCGCCGAGCAAATTCATGCCGACGATCGGCCAGTGCGACAGCTTGAGTTCACGGTCGAACAGAGGGCCTTTCACCAGTTCGCGCATGGCCGCCCTCATCGACCAGTAGCAATGCCGAAGCAGCCACGGCGCGTGGCGGATATGTTTCAGGCAAAGCCCGCCATTGCCCATGCTGTAGTCGCGGTGCAGCTTTTCGATGGCCTTGCGGTCGCGCCGGCCGTGATGGTGATAGATAGTCATGTCGGGCACATATTCGACCGGGATCCCAAGTAGCACCGCCCGCACTAGATAGTCCGTATCCTCTGCGGAGCGCAGCGGGCCGCCGGCGCCGAACCGTTCGTCGAAACGGCCGATGCGGGCTGCAACATCGCGGTGCATCGTCATGTTGCAGCCAAGCACGAAGCCGCCGGGATGGACGTCTGGGGTAAGCCGCGCGCGTACCGGCGACCGCTTGATGGTGAACGGCAGGTCGCGGGGATCGCCGATCTCGACGCGGCCGCCGCGGATGACCCGTTCGCCTGCCGCATAGTGCCGCTGCAGATCGCGCAAATAATCCCGGTGGACTGCGCAATCATCATCGACGAAAACCAGCACGCGGCCCCGCGCCCGCTCCAGCCCGGCATTGCGCGCGGCCGCCAGTCCAGGTCGTGGTTCGCGAATGGCCGTGAACGGAATGTCCGAAAGTTCGGCTATGCCGGCCAGCCGCTCTGCTGTGCAGTCGGTCGAACCGTTGTCGACAACCACCAGTTCGGCAGAGAAGGCAGCGTAGGCGCGGCACGCGGCCTGGATCGACTTTATGCAAGGCTCGAGCACGTTGACGCGGTCGCGTGTGCAGACAATGAAGCTGACCTCCGATGCCGGCCCGTGCTGCGGCCGGGGCGACATGGCCGCCGGCACCGTCGAGCGGCCGCGCTGCTGGAGCTGATGGGATTTGACGAACATGCGCTGCTAGCTCAACTGGTTCGAAGGCAAAACCGCCGCGGCCGGCACGGATTGCAGATACCGCGACAGGGCATCCACCTGCCTGGTGACCGACATCGAGGCGAGACTGAAACGCGGCGCGAAGGCACCGGTGCGAAACACGTACTGCTCGCGGCGCCGGATGAGTTTCCATTTCGCAGTCCGTGTAAGGAATTCGTGCATCAGCAGCGGCTGTCTTTCCCCCGATATCAGCTGGTAGAGGAAATAGAACAGGTTCAGCGTGCCAGCCTGGTAGCTCGGCCTCGTCTCGGCCGGCAGCGCGGCAATCCTTTCTTCAAGCGAAAGGATCCATTCGGCGGCACGGCGAACCGTGTCCATCGACAGGACTTCACCGATGCCGCGGAGGTCCTGCGTCTCTTGTACGAGCCCTTCGCGCTCGAGGTTCTCGGCGACGATCTTCAAATGCGTCCTGCGCATTTCGCGCTTGTGCCTGTTGGTCACGCTGTCGTCATGGATACGATAGGCGATCAGGCTTTCGGGGCTCATGGCCGCCGGGTAGCGGTCGGTCAGCCGCCTGAACAGGTCGAAATCCTCGGCATGCTTGTAGCTGGTATCGTAATATAGAACATCTTCTTCTATGACATTCCTGTTGTATACCACGGTGGAATGCATGAAGATCGTGAAGAACATCGACAATATACGCAGCGGATTGTCCTGGAATATCGGATCGGGCGAACCCCTGACGACGCGGTTGCCGAGCAAGGTATCGAAACCCGCGCCGCATAGAGCGAGGTCAGGCTGCTGGTTGAACAGCGCGACCTGCCGCGACAGGCGCTGGGGATAGGCGATGTCGTCGGCGTCCATCCTGGCGACCAGATCGCCGCGCGCCACGGCCAGGCCTTCGTTCAAAGTTGCGATCAGGCCGCGGTTTTCGCGTGAGATGATCGAGATGCGATTGTCGGCCTGGCGGTATTTCTGCAGGATCTGCAGCGAGTTGTCGGTCGAGCCGTCATCGATGGCGATGACCTCCAGACACTCGTAATCCTGCCGCAGGATGCTGCCCAGCGCAGCGGCGAGATAAGGTCCGGCATTGTAGATCGGCAGCACGACGGACACCAAGGGAGCAGCCATGATCAGCTCCGATCGGTTCGCTGCAGCTTGCGGGGGAAGCGTGATGCGCCATCGAGCGGCCTGCCCGGATATGCTCCCGCTGCGAGCCATCCGGCATTGCCCACGTCGATGCCTGCCGGGATGGCGCCGCGGCCCTTTCGAGCAACATAGGGGAAGTGGCGTTTGAGGCTGTTGAGCGGCTTCTCGAAAAGCAGCCACGAGACCGAGGCCAGCATGAGCGTCGCAGTTCCCGCGACCAGGAACCGTCCCGGCCCTTGTTCCGAGACGTTGAGCGGGATCCACGGCTGCGATTTGACGACCAACGCCAGCACTATCGGATGGCAGAGATAGACGCCGTAGCTGATGCGGCCAAGGCCAAGCAGCGGCGGCAGTTCGAGAAGTTTTCCGATATAGCCGCCAACCCCTGTCGAACAGCTTGCAACGATGACCACCAGCGGTACGAGAGGCAGGATCTGCAACAGCAGCCAGAGGCCCCATTCCTGCACCGGATTTGCCGGCGCCGGCGCAAACCACTGCAGAACGAAAAACGCCACCGCGAGCCCCGGCCAGCCATTTCGAAGCCATTGCGGCAAGCCGGCTGTTCTTGACCGGTAGGCGGCGAGCAGCGCGCCTGACGCCAGTGCATCCATCGACGCCGGCGGCAGCAGGTCGCGCGCCAAACCAGGCGTTCCAGCGATCGGCCAATAAAACCGATAGGCCAGCGACAGCACGATAACGCCGATGCAGATCGCTTCGAGGCGCTGGCGCGGCGCCAGCAGGACGATCAGCGGCCAGGCGATATAGAACTGCTCCTCGATGCTCAGGCTCCAGAAATGGCAGAGCAGCCAGGGCGTCCATTCATTCTGCGCCGCGTACCAGAAATTCGACAGATAGAGCGCATGCCAGGCCAGCGATCCTCTGGACTGCTCCAGGTCCACCAGCCAGACGAAACCCAGCACGGCGAAATAAGGCGGGAATATCCGCAGCGCCCGCCTGATATAGAAGGATTTCAGCGCCGGTCCGGTTTCGAATTCGGCGGTCGAGCGGGCTTCGAGCAGCAGGCGGGTGATCAGAAAGCCGCTCAGCACGAAGAACAGACGCACGCCGATATGGCCCCAGAACGAGGACCCTCCAGCCGCGAAGAAATGGGAGTACAGCACCATCGTCACGGCGATGGCCCTCAGCGCGTCCAATTGGGTGTCGCGCGCATTTCCCATTAGTGACGTACGCCGGCGGGACGGCGAAACTGCCAATCGGTCAATATAGCGGCTTCGTTCACGGCGCATTCCAATCGGAAGCGCCCCCCTTGCGCAGAATAGGACCACCATTGTGCAACGCAACACAAAAAGTTGACACATTTGAAACAGGAACGTGAGGCACGGCTAATAAAAGCCAAAAAACAGCAGGAACCAGCCCGAATTGTCCATTTTTGACGATTTTCTCGCACTCCCTTGGCCCGCCGATATCGGCGGCAGGGTGCTGCGATGCAGCATGTTCGCCGCCATCACGGGCGCGCAAGATCTGGGTCTGGACACAGATGCCCCCCACAGGACCGGCCGGCAACCGACGCTCGGCGACCTTTTTGCTGCGCTGGCGCGGCTGCTGTTAACGCGACAACAGTGGGAGCAAGCGCAAGCTTCCCCCTCCGAGTTACGCCTCCTTGCTGGCATTCGCGAGCACCACTGCGCGACGCTCCGGGAGCCCCAATCCGACGAGCGCGCCGGCGAGCGAGAGCAGAGCGGAGACGTCGATTGCCGAGGTGAAGCCATCGCTGAACGCGTCGGTGGACGAGAAGCTTCCAGTGCCGGCGAACACCGCACCGGCGATCGCGATCCCGGATACGCCACCAAGGAAGCGGAATGTGTTGAACGTGCCGGCAGCCTTGCCGACCTCCGGCCGGGCGACCGCATTGAGAACCGCGTTCTGCGCGGCAGGCATGGCCATCGACACGCCGGCACCGGTAATGATCAGCGGGGCGACTAGCTGGATATAGGGCAGATCAGGTGCTGCGATCTGCGCCAGCCAGGCCATTCCAGCCGCTTGCAGGATCAATCCAGCCACGACAAGCCAGCGCTCGCCAACGCGGTTGATCAGGCTGCCGGCGATCGGTGCGACCACGAAAAGCGTGGCGGTCCAAGGCAGCAATCCCATGCCGGCGCCGAGCGGCCCACGGCTCTGGGCAAACTGCAGAAACTGCGGCAACAGGAACACGAGCCCGTACATGGCGGCGCAGAGCAGGAAGTTCGCCCCTACGCCCGAGGAGAATGCGCGCGCCTGAAAGAACCGCAAAGGCAGCATGGGCTCACGGGTACGCAGCTGCCAAAGGACGAATGCGATGGCCAGAAGCAGCCCGGCCGTCAGCGCCGACAGCACTTCAGAGCTGCTCCAGCCCACAATGTTGCCGCGCATCAGACCCCAGACCACTCCAAATGCCGCCGCGGTTACCAGGACGACGCCGAGGACATCGATTGCCGTGCCCGGCCCGTGACTCTCCGGAATCCGACGCAGCACCAGCGGAATGAGAACGATACCGACCGGGACATTGAGCCAGAAGATCCAGTGCCAGGAGAGCCCTTCGGAAATCGCACCGCCCGCCATCGGGCCGATGATCAGGGCCAGGCCGGTGATGCTGCTGAAGATACCCAGCGCCTTGCCTCGCTCCTCCGGGGGAAAAGCGACGCTCAGCAGCGCCATGGCCAGCGGCATGACCATTGCGGCACCTGCGCCCTGGATCGCACGGGCCGCAATCAGCAATCCGGCATTGCCGGCGAGCGCGCAGGCAACCGACGCTGCGGCGAACAACGCCAATCCGGTAACGAGCGTACGGCGGCGGCCGAACCGGTCACCGAGCGCAGCCCCGGTCATGAGCAGGACGGCAAAACTCAAATTATAGGCGTTCATCGTCCATTGCAGCGTCTCCAGCGAGGCATCGAGCTCGACCCGCATCGTGCTCAATGCCGTCGCCACAACCATCGCATCGAGAACGACCATCAAGGAGCCTATCGACGTGAGGGCGAGAACCCAGACCTTCGTTGATCCCGCACTTTGCTTGCTCATGACTATGGCGCCTCCGGCTTGAACAAAGGGCCCGCCAGGTTACGGGCCCGTGATCCAGAGACGCGTAGGAACCATCAAAGGATTCCAGCTAGAGAAAGTTTTTTCGACCGAATCCTTTTGCCATCGTCGAGCGTCTATAAGCCGCTGCGCCTGATGACGGGCGCCCTGCCTGGGAGATACGCATGAAATTGATCCTTGTGCGATGACCGGATCCGCAACCGGCACCCCAGAAGGACGGGAGCCATTTGACCGGCTGCTCGGCGAATTGCGGCCGAAACTGCACCGCTATTGTGCCCGCATGACCGGTTCGGTGATCGATGCCGAGGATGTCGTCCAGGAAGCTACGGTCAAGGCGCTCGAGGCGTTCCCCGGGACCGGGCCGATAGCCAATGTCGAGGGCTGGCTGTTTCGCATCGCGCACAATGCCGCGCTCGACCACCTACGCCGTCGTGCCAGGTTGGATGCCGCGCATGTCGTTGAGGATATCGATATGATACCTGACCCCGGTATGTCGGCCGAGGGTCGACACACTGCAGCCGCAAGCCTGCAGACTTTCATGCGCCTGCCCGCGGCGCAGCGTAGCAGCGTCATCCTCATGGATGTGCTCGGCTATACGATCGAAGAGATCGGCAACATTATCGACAGCAGCGTTCCGGCGGTGAAAGCCGCACTGCATCGCGGCCGTTTGCGCCTGCGCGAAGTCTCCGGCGAGCCTGACGATCGGCCTGTGCCGGTGTTGGCCGAGCCCGAGCGGGCGCGTCTGGCAGCCTACGTGGAGCGGTTCAACGCCCGCGACTTCGATGCGATCCGCGACATGCTGGCCGAGGACGTCCGGCTTGACCTCGTCAACCGGCTCCGGGCGAGCGGCCGCACGAAAGTGGGCCGGTACTTCCATAACTACGCGGGTATCCACGATTGGCGGCTGCTTCCAGGCCTGGTGGATCGGCAGCCAGCCATTCTTGTGATCGATCCGGACGACTCGGCCGGAGGGCTAAAATACTTTATCCTGCTGGAATGGGCCGGCGACAGATTGGCGAGAATTCGCGATTTCCGCTATGCGCGCTACACGCTTGACGGCGCCGAGGTGGTGCCTCTGCGGGCATAGCAATTCGCGTTTCATAATGCCGAACAAACACTGCCAGCTATTTTTGGATCGCGGCCGCTTGCCATCCAAGCGGCCGCCCTTTTCCGCCGATCCTGCTTTAAGCCGGTTGCAACTCCCTGCGCGGCAGCGGCGGGAAGGCGATCGCAATCGCCATCGCGCCAAGCCCGACAAGGGCCGAGCCGATGAACAGCCAAGAATAGCTGGCATAGGCATCGAACACCATGCCGCCGGCGAGCGGGCCGAAAGCCATGCCGAGGCTGGACAGCATGGTTACTGCACCGAACACCGTACCGAGGATGCGCTGGCCGAAATATTCCCGCGCCAGCACCGCATAGAGCGGCATGACGCCGCCATAGGTGGCGCCGAAGATGACGGCGAGCGTGTAGAATTGACCAAGCTCGCTGACCGCAAGATAGGCTGCGATGACCACGGCCTGTATGGCCAGCCCGGTGATCAGCACCGGCTTGACGCCCAGCCGATCGGCAAGCACGCCGTAAAGCAGCCGGCCACCCAGCCCTGCCAGGCCCTCGATGCTGTAGATGCTGACCGCCGCCATCGGCGCTATGCCGCACAGCATCGCATAGCTCACCATGTGGAAGATCGGCCCGGAATGCGCCGCGCAGCAGGCAAAGAAGGTCAGTCCCAACACGATGAATTGCGGCGAGCGCAGCGCCTGCGGAACCGTCATGCCGGCACCCTCGGCGGCAACGCTTGGGGTAGCGCTGTCGGCAGCGGGTTGGGGCGGCTGGCGCACCAGAAGCGCGGCCGGCAGTAGCAGCACCCACGCGGTTATGCCGATGTCGAACATCGCGGTGCGCCAGTCGTAGGCCGAAATCAGCCAGCGGGCGAACGGCGAGATGGTCATTGGCGCCACGCCCATGCCGGCCGAGACCAGCGAGACGGCAAGGCTGCGGTTCGTGTCGAACCAGGCGGAGGTGAGCGCAATCATCGGCGCGAAGAAGGCACTTGCCGCGAGGCCGACGAGCACGCCGTAGGCCAACTGGAAAACGAGCAGCGAACCGGTGCGGCTGGCCAGGACCAGCGCCAGGCCAAGCAGCACGGCGCCGGTCATGACGACGATGCGGGCGCCAAAGCGGTCGTAAATGGCGCCCCAGGCGAAGCCGCCGAGGCCCATTACCAGGAAGTTCAGCGTCATCGCACTCGATATGCCGGCGCGCGACCATTGTGTGTCGAGCGCCATCGGTTCGAGAAAGATCGCCAGCGAGAACATCGCCCCGAGGGCGACACAGGTCATCAGCGCGCCAGCCGCGACGATAACCCAGCGATAGGGAAGGCTCATTTCACTTTTCTCCCATGCCGGAAGCGTTGATACGGCACGACCTTTTCGAGCTCCGCCGAGCCGCTTGCGTCCGAAGGACGTTGGACTTGTCTTGAATCCGACAATCCGGTTGCATTTTTTATCCAGTCGGCGTGATGGCGCCATTCCACGGCTTTCTGGATTGACCGCGCACCATTCGAAGCTAGATTTCCAACCGGCGATCAGGAGCTGTCAAGCATGGCAAATCAGGAACTTCATCGCGGCCGTCTCATCGACCACCTCCAGCTGGTGGTCAGGGATCTCAAGGCCAGCCGCCGCTTCTACGAGGCGGTTTTCAAGGTGCTCGATATTCCGATCGGTGGCGCCGGCAATGATTATTTCTGGGCCGACGAGCTGTTCATTTCCAGCCCCGACAGCCCGGCGGCCCTGGGAAAGCTGACCGGGCGCCACCACCTGGCCTTCCAGGCAAAGGACCGCGCGATGGTCGATGCCTTCTACAGGGCCGGGCTTGAGGCCGGCGGCACCGACAATGGCGCGCCGGGCGAGCGATCCTACCATCCCGGCTATTGCGCCGCCTTCCTGCTCGACCCCGACGGCAACAACATCGAGGCCGTCCACCACGGCGCGGCCAACCGCAGCGCCGATTCAGTGAAGATCACGTTCTAGCTTCCGGTAAGGGTGGTTCGCTCGCGCAAACGGCCGGCACGGTTGGTCTCTGCCAAACCTGGGTGCTTGCGTCAGACCGCGTCTGCCCTATCGCGTCAGTGCCGCCATTTGGCCCACCACGAAGTCGACGAACAGCCGCGCCCGGACCGGTAGCTGCCGCCCGTAGGCATGGACGATGTGCACCGGCATGGTCGGCATCGCCACCTCGGGCAGCATGCGGACCAGGCGGCCCGCGTCGAGATCGTCCTGCACGGCAAACCGCATCAGATGCGCGATGCCGGCGCCGGCAAGTGCCGCATTGCGGATGGCGCCGCCGTCATCGGTATCGAGCCGCCCATCCGGCACGATCATCGTACCGTCGGCAAACGTGACCGGATAAGGCCGGCCAGCCATCTGGTGGCGGACGAATTCATGGTCCCGTAAATCCTCGACCGATGCCGGACGGCCGCGCCGCTCGACATAGGCCGGTGAGGCCACCAGCACGATCGGCAGATTGGCGATCTTGCGCGCGACGAGCCCGGTGTCTGAGAGCGGCCCCATGCGCACCGCAACGTCATAGCCTTCGCGGATCAGGTCGGCGTGGCGGTCGGTGACGCTGAGCTCGACCTTCACTTCGCCATGCTGCGCAAGGAACGCTTGCGCCCATGCCGCGATCAGGCCGCGACCGAGTTCGACCGGCGCTGTAACGCGCAGCAGGCCGCGCGCCGTATCGGCCATCTGGACGATGTCTTCGGCATCGTCCAGCGCCCTTAGCAGTGGCGCCACGCGCTCGTAGTAGGCGAGGCCTTCGCTGGTGAGCCCGAGCCGACGCGTAGCCGACGGGCTGGAGCCGACCAGCCGGCTGGCGGCATGGAAAGAGCCGGCATCGACGGTTCGGACGAAGGCGACGAGACCGGCGGTCTTTTCGAGGATGGTGGTCATTCCGGAATTCCAGGCACGAAAGAACGGATTGTGGGCACCATAATACGCGTTTCGATCATGATTAAATACCGCTCATCGCCAACAAAGGAGAGATTTGATGAGCAAACTGAACGGCAAGGTCGCCATCGTCACCGGCGCCTCCAAGGGTATCGGCGCCGCCATCGCCAAGAGTCTTGCCACGGCCGGCGCCGCAGTGGTCGTCAACTACGCCTCGTCACGGGAAGGCGCCGACCGCGTCGTCGCCGAGATCGAGGACCGTGGCGGCCGCGCCGTCGCCGTCCAGGGCGACGTGTCGCAAGCGGCTGATGTGCGCCGCCTGTTCGAGGCGGCGAAATTGGAGTTTGGCGGGCTCGACATACTGGTCAACAATGCCGGAGTCTTCGCATTCGAGCCGCTGGAAGCGGTTACCGAGGCCGAGTTTCACCGCGAGTTCGACACCAATGTGTTGGGCATCATTCTGACCACGCAAGCAGCGGTGAACCATTTTGGCGCGGGCGGCGGCAGCATCATCAACATAAGCTCGGTCGCCAGCCGCAATCCGCAGCCGAACTCGCTCGTCTACGCCGCGACCAAAGGTGCGGTGGACACGATCACGCTGTCGATGTCGCGGGAGCTCGGCGCACGCAACATCCGCGTCAACGCCATCGCGCCCGGCGGCATCGATACCGAGGGCCTCGCGCGCATCGGCATCGTCGGCAGCGAATTCGAGAAGCAGATCATAGCCATGACGCCGCTCGGTCGCTTCGGCCTGCCCGACGACGTCGCCCGCGTCGCGGTGTTCCTCGCCTCCGACGAAGCGTCCTGGCTGACCGGCGAGCGCATCACCGCCTCCGGTGGCTGGCGATAGGCATGGAGGGCGCGAACCTGCCGGCTCGCGGACCGTGCTACTCGCGGCGCGACGCACTGCAATCGATGACGAGAGCGATCTAAGCCCTATGTAGCAGCGAGGGAGGAGCGCCGTGCGCCATCGATGACGGCGAGATGCCAGGGAGGTAACGGATGACGGGCGACGAAAAAGCAATCCGAAAGCTGGTCGAGACGTGGATGGATGCGAGCAAGCGTGGAGACATCGCGACCGTCCTCAGCTTGATGACGGACGACGCGATCTTCATGGTTCCCGGCCGGGAACCCTTCGACAAGGAGATCTTCGCGGCAGCCGCGCGGGAGACGGCCGGCGTTCATATCGACGGCACGAGCGATATCGTGGAACTACAGCTTCTCGGCAATTGGGCCTTCATCCGCAGCCGCATCAATATGACCGCGACTCCGCCGAATGGCGAGCCGGTCCATCGATCGGGATATGCGCTGACGCTCCTGCGCAAGGAGGCGGATGGTGAGTGGCGGCTCGCGCGCGACGCAAACCTGCTGACCCAGCAAGGCTAGAGCCGGTCTCCGGCATCTCTGCACCTAGGCGAAGATGCGATGCAGGTCGCTCTGATCCCCCTCCACCTGATCACACCGGCAAGAGGGCGTTCGGCTTGACATCGGCGATGGAGGCGAAAGTGTGCGTTTCGCGCACGCCAGGCAGTGGCAGGATGACCCGCTGCAGGAAATCCTGGAACACCGCCATATCGGCGATCCGCGCCTTGACCAGATAATCGAAACCACCAACCACCATATGGCACTCCAGAACCTCCGGAGCTTTCGCCACGGCTTCGGCGAAGCGGTCAAAGACATGCGGCGCCGTGTGGTCAAGCCGGACCTCGATGAACACCAGCGTTCCCCGGCCGACCTTGCGCGGATCAAGCACGGCCCTGACCGCGGTGATGAACCCGTCGCGGAACAGGCGCTTCACCCGCTGGCTGGTTCCGGTCGGCGACAACCCGACGCGCCCGGCAAGATCAAGCGTCGTCCGACGGCCGTCTTCCTGGAGCAGCCTGAGCAGGCTGCGGTCTATCTGGTCGAGATCCTCCATTCCACAATCCACGCTATCTCAGAGATTTTTGTGCTTATTTCACGCAGAGATGCCAAAAACAACGTATTTCATCACATAAAACGTCGCAATAACCTGCGCTTCCCTCTCTCACCTAAGCAAACGCGGTGAGCCGATTTCGACGACCACAGGAGTGCAGGATGACCAAACAAGCGTTCAGCCCAGCCGGCAGGAGTGCGGCGGAAATCAGCAAGGGAGCGACCGAGATCCTGGTGCTGAGCGAAGCCGACGTGATGGCATGCATCGACCTCAGCCAGCTTCTCGATGTTCTGGAAGACGGCTTCAAGGTGCTGTCACAAGGCAAGGTCGTCAATCCACCCCGACCACAACTCGACATCCCCGGGGCCGGCTACAGCCTCGCCATGCCGGCCTGGATGGAGGGCATGAACCTGACCGTCAAGATCGTCAACGTCTTCGAAGGCAACCTGGCCAAGAACCTGCCCAGCCACCTTGCCACCATCAGCCTGTTCGATCCGCTGTCCGGCCTGCCGGTCTGCATCATGGACGGCACCTTCATAACCGCAGTGCGAACCTCCGGCTCCGCCGTGCTGTCGGTGCGCGCGCTTGCGCGCCGGGATGCCAGGATAGCGACCGTGGTGGGCGCCGGCGTGCAGGCCAACCAGCACCTGCATCTGTTGCCGCTGGTGCGCGACTTTGCCGAAATCCGTGTCGCTTCAAAGAGTTTCGACGATGCGGCAGCGCTTGCCCGGCTGCATCCGTCGGTGGTGGCGGTCGCCGACCTCGAGGCGGCAGTGCGCAGTTCCGACGTGGTGTGCCTGGCGACCCACTCCTACCAGCCGGTGATCGACGCAGGCTGGGTCCAGCCGGGCACGCATGTCTCGTCGGTCGGGGTGGCACCGCCCGGCGGTGAAATGCCGATCGAGCTCATCGGCAAATCCAGTCTTTTTGTCGAAACCAAGGATGCGTTCAAACCGACCCCGGTCGGCTCTTGCGAGCTTGCCGGCTTCGATCCGGCTTTCGGCACCGAGCTTGGCGCCATGCTGCTCGACCGCGCGCCGGGTCGCGTTTCGGATCAGCAGATCACCACCTACAAGGCGATGGGCATTGCCATGGAAGACATGGTCGCCGCCGACCTCGCCTATCGTTGCGCCCGGCGTCTGCGCAAGGGAAAGCTCATCGTGCTGTAGGCGCGCGCCGCGCGCCAGGCGGGATCGACGGTGCTGACAATGGCGCTTTCGCGCAAGCGGCCGGGCTAAAGGCCGGCCCCTCAGGCCGGCTCGCGCTTCAGCGCCTGCGCCATGCAGTGAATGCCGCCGCCGGTCTTCGAGATCTCGCTCATGTCGATGGCCGCCACCTCGAAGCCGCGCGCCTTGAGCTGACCGATCAGCGTCTGGCTCGAGGTCGGCGCGATCACCCGGTCCTTGCCCAGCGACATGAAGTTGCAGCCGAGCGCCATGGTATCCTGGAACGGCACGTCGATGATTTCGTGGCCCTTGCCCTTCAGCCAGTCGACGATGCCCGGCTCCGTGCAGGCGAGGCAGACAGCGGTCAGTTTTTCAGCGATCGGCACCACCATCAGGTCGATATGGACATAATATTCGTCGATGAAGGCGATGCGGGTCTCCCAGCCCTCCTTGTCGAACCAGGCCTGCACTTGGCGCGCGCCCTCCTCCTGCGTGCGGGCGCCACCGCAGCCGATCAGCACGACGCCGTCCTCGATGACGTTGAAGTCGCCGCCCTCGAACGTGCCCGCGGTGACCATGTCGTAGATCGGGATGCCGAACTTCTCATAGGTGCGGATCGCCGCGTAGTTCTCGCCGCGCCGCCACCACTGGGCCATGGCGGTGATGATGGCGCCATACGGCGTCATGACGCTGGAATCGCGCGAGTAGACCTGCATCGGCAGTTCCGGCGTCGGCTCGTGCCAGTGGATGTTGACACCGAAATGCTCATAGGCGGCGACCAGATCCTTGTGCTGCGCTTGCGCGATCTGGACGTTGCATGGCGCTTCGCGCAGATGCTTGCGCGACAGCGAGCTGGTCGAGAGATGGCGCAGGAAATTCGGCGAGCCGAGCAGCACGTCGGTCAGCACGTCGGTCTCGTTGGCGAAGCCCCAGGCGGTCAGCGGCTTGGTTCCGCCGGCCGGGTTGCGGCGCTGCAGCGAAAACGGCTCGGTGACGATGCGGTCATGGACGGTCATGGGGTTTCTCCTCGTGAAGGGCGGCTTGGTTGATCATGCGGCTTGGTTGCCTGGTATCCACCAATCCCGTCCGCGCGGGGTGGTGATGTATTCCGGCCAGCGAAATCCGATTGGCGGATCGTAGTCGCAGAGCGGCGCGATCCAGTTCGAGCCACCGATGCCGCCGCCGGTGCGGGTGACGAATTCATCCATCGCAGCGTCGCGCGCAGCCTCGTCTTCCAACAGGCGAAGTGCTGCCAGCGCGACCGTCTTTGCGGCGCAGATGACCATCGGATCGATGGTGGCAGAAATGCCGCCCAGCGCATTCATCGCCCAGGACGGAAACGCGTGGCCGTTCTCGGATCGCAGCGCCGGCCGGGCGACGTAGAATCGTGCCGTCGGCGTGTGCCACGACATGTCGGTGTAATCGTCGGAGGTCGAATTGAGCTGCGACGGCGGCAGGTCGCGGCGCAGGATCGCCTCTGCATCCTGCGGCGCAATGAGCTGCTCCAGCTCGGCGATGAACGGCTCGTCGGTCGCCGCCCCGCCGGCATTGACCTGGATCTCGCGGGCGATCGCCTTGGCCGCCTCGTCCCAACGCGGCGGCCCAACTGTCGACAGCGCTTCATAGGCGATACTTGCCATGGCATGGTTGGCCAGCCCCGGCCGCGACTTCGACACCCAGTGCCGCTCATGGCGGCAGCCGCTCATCTTGGCTGCGGCTTCCGCATTGCGGTCGAGCATGGCGGTGACCTGCTCGGCCATCGCCAGCGTCGGCACGCGGATCATGTATTGGATCTCGGCCAGCCCGGCCGGCAGATTGTCGGCGGTCGCCTGGCCCGCCGTCAGGATCGCCTCGCTGATCGACCAGCCGCCCTGATGCGGCAGCATGGAATCGCGCAGCGCCTTGGAGGCCATATACATCATCATCAGCGCGTCGTTAGCGCCGGGCGCCCTGACCGCCGAATGCGCCTGCGGGATGGGTGCTGCATCGCTTGCGCGAACCCAATTTTCGGGTTCGTCGCACACAAAGCGGTAGATCATCGCATAGGCCGCACCGCAATGCGTGTCCCAGCGCGCGGTATTGCAGAGCGGCAGCATATAAAAAGGATGGAAGGAGACCATGCCCGCCAGCCCATCGTAATAGCCCTTCGCGGCATGGATCGGCTTCGACCCGCGCACCTTCTCCGCCGGCTCGCCGGTGAAGCGCAGCGTGCCTGATATGCCGTGGCGTTCCATCGCCGCCTTGGTCGCCAGCAGCCCGCCGAGGCTGGCAATGCCGAGGCCGGAATGCGGATCGGTGTGGCCGCCGGCCTGTTCGCCGAGGCCAGGGCGCGGTCGCTTCACCGTCGCCGCATCCTGGCAATTGCCAGGCACCGCGTCGTACTCGGCATACATGCCGATGGTCGGGCCGGTCCCGTTGGTCCAGTGGGCGCAGAAGGCGGTCGGCATGCCGCCCGATCCTTCCTCGACCGAAAACCCTTCGTGCTTCAACTGCTCCACATACCAGGCCGCCGACTGGTATTCGCGCCAGGCGGTCTCGCCGAAATCGAAGATCGTCCGCGTCCACGCCGACAGCGACGGCTGGATGTCGTCCAGACAGGCAAGCGTGGTCGCTTGCGCGGAGGTCACCGGTATCTTCATCCGTCAAAGAAAGCAGTGAAGCGCCTCGCCAAAAAGTGATATGTTTTTCCGGCTCATGCAAATTCGGTTCACCTCTTGAGAATTCCCTCGACGCAGGCGCTGCGCGCCCTCGACAGTTTTGCCCGCCACGGCAGCGTCTGGCGCGCCGCCGACGAACTGCATCTGACCCGCAGCGCAGTCAGCCATCAGCTTCGCCTGCTCGAACGCGATCTCGGCTTCGACCTGCTCGAGCGCATCGGCAAGGGCGTGGCACTGACGCCGCGCGGCCAGCGCTATGCCAGCGACGTGCGCAAGGCGCTGACGGTGCTGGGCGACGCGGTGACGCGCCATGCCGGCACCGGCATCGGCGGCTCGTTCAGCGTCAGTTGTACGCCGGGTTTCGCCTCGCTGTTCCTGTGCACCCATATCGGCGAGTTCCGGCAGATGTACCCCGATGTCGCGCTGCGCATCCTGACGCCGCGCCGTCTCGACGACGTCAGCAATGCCGAGGCCGATGCCTTCATCGCCTTCGGCGTCGGCAATTGGCCGAACCGCGCGGTCGAGCTGTTGTGCGGGATCTCCTTTACGCCGCTGTGCAGCCCGACGCTGCTCAACAAGATCGGCGGCTTCTCCAAGCCGGCAGACGTGCTGCGCGCCAATCTCCTGCATCTCGGTGACACCGAGGACTGGGCGCGCTGGCTGGCGCTGTCCAAGGTCGAGAACCCCGACCCGGAAGGCGGCATCTTCTTTTCCGACATGAACCTGGTCTTTTCGGCGGCGATCGCCGGCCAAGGCATCGCTATGGGCGACGAGCTGACCAGCGGCCGGGCACTGAGCGAAGGCCGGCTGGTCCGCCCCTTCGACATAGCGATCAATTCACCGCGCTCGTATTTTCTGGTTTCCGAGCACGCCAAGGCGGCGCATCCGGTGCTGGAGGCGTTTGGGCGGTGGCTGAGGTCGAAGCTGTCGGAGAACCAGCGTTAATCTCCCCCCTCGAGGGGGAGATGGCCGCGAAGCGGCCAGAGGGGGTCGGTCCAACTGGGCTCGGCCTGCTGCTGCAGAGGAGGTTGGCACTTCAAGCGAAGCGACCCCCTCTGTCGCCTTCGGCGACATTTCCCCCTCGAGGGGGGAGATTGGCGCATAGATGAATCAAATTTGCCGATCAGGCGAAAACTATTCGGTTGCGGTGAGCCGCCGCCCTGCCTACGATTTCGCCTACGCTAAGGAAAGGGCAGGATGCAGCAACCCGGCCGGGCCGCAGAGATCAAGGCAATCGGGATCGGCAAGAGCTTCGGCTCGTTCCGTGCGCTGGACGATCTGACGCTCGATATCGGCCGTGGCGAGTTCCTCACCTTGCTCGGCCCCTCCGGTTCCGGCAAGACCACCTTCC
Source organism: Mesorhizobium sp. M0663 (assembly GCF_040320585.1). NCBI lineage: Bacteria > Pseudomonadati > Pseudomonadota > Alphaproteobacteria > Hyphomicrobiales > Phyllobacteriaceae > Mesorhizobium > Mesorhizobium sp. M0663. Next base: position 371,437 of record NZ_JAMYPX010000002.1, on the reverse strand, counting down.
TGATGATCCTTGCCGGCTTCATTCAGCCGACCGACGGCCGCCTTTACAGCGACGGCGTCGACATCACCGAGCGGCCGGCCGAGCAGCGTGCCGCCGGCATGGTGTTCCAGGGCTATGCGCTGTTCCCGCATATGAGCGTCGAGGCCAACATCGCCTTCCCGCTCAAGGTGCGCAAGAAACCGGCGGCCGAGATCAAACGCCGCGTCGGCGAAATGATCGAGCGCGTCGGGCTCAAGGGCCACGAGAAGAAACTGCCGTCGCAATTGTCCGGCGGCCAGCAGCAACGCGTGGCGCTGGCGCGGGCGCTGGTGTTCGAGCCGGGCGTACTTTTGCTCGATGAGCCGTTTTCGGCACTCGACAAGGGCCTGCGCGGCCAGATGCAGGCCGAGATGAAGCGGTTGCACCAGGAGACTGGCACCACCTTCGTCTTCGTCACCCATGACCAGAGCGAGGCGCTGGCGTTGTCATCTCGCGTCGCCATCTTCAACCATGGCAAATTGCTGCAGGTCGGCGCGCCGGACGAGGTCTACGACCGGCCGGACAACCGCTTCGTCGCCGAGTTCCTGGGCGAGATCAACATGCTGCCGCTGAAGGGCGTGCGCCCGGCCGACAATGGCTCGACGGGCCTCTGCGAAGACCGCGCGATCAGCATGCGCTGTAGGGCCGAGAAGGTCCGTGGCGATGCCATCCTGGCGATCCGGCCGGAATACATGTCGATCGCTCGCGAAGCCGCGGCAGGCGAGAACGGCATTGCCGCGACTGCCGTCGCCTCGACCTATCTCGGCGCTGCAACGCGGCTCGATCTGACGACGCAGCAAGGCGCCAAGGTGACGGTCTCGGTGCCGAACGAGGTCGCCGCCTCTGCCCTCAGCAAGGGCAATTCCGTCTGGCTGACCTGGCCCGCGGAGAAAGGCTTCCTCCTTCCGAACGGAGGACAATGACGATCGGCGAGGCGAAGTCGCCACGCTGACTTTCAGGAAATACCAACGACAAAAAAGGGGAACTGACATGACAAACCAAACCAAGAAAAATTCCATCGAGGCGCTATCCGCCAGGGCGGTGCGCGGCGAGATCTCGCGCCGGCAGTTCACGCAGCTGGCCGCACTGGTGCTGGCCGGCACGCCGATACTGCTGCGCTCGACCGGCGCCTTTGCCGCGGCGAAGGAACTGGTGCTGGTCAACTGGGGCGGCGATGCCATCACCGCCTACGATGCGGCTTACGGCCAGGCCTTCACCAAGGAGACCGGCATCACCGTCAAGATGGACGGCTCCGGCCCGACCGAAGGCGCGATCGCGGCGCAGTTCAAGAGCGGCGCGCCGACCTGGGATCTGGTCGACGTCGATCCGTTCTCGGCCATCACGCTCGGCGCCCAAGGCATGCTCGAGCCGATCGACTATGCGGTCGTCGACAAGAAGAAGATGCGGCCGGGATTCGGCTGGGAGTACGCTGCCTCGACCTATTTCTTCTCCTACGTCATCGCCTACGATGCCGAGAAATACGGCAGCCAGGCACCGACCGGCATGGCCGACTTCTTCGACGTGGCAAAATTCCCCGGCAAGCGCTCGCTCTACAAATGGGGCGTGTCGAGCTGGGAAGCGGCACTGCTCGCCGACGGCATCGCGCCGGCCTCGCTCTACCCGCTCGACCTCAAGCGCGCGCATGACAAGATCGCCGCCTTCAAGGAAAACGTCGTCGCCTATTGGGGTGGCGGCGCCGAAAGCCAGAGCGTGCTGCTCAATGGCGAGGCCTCGATGGCGATCGTCTGGTCGACCCGGGCTTCGCTCATCGAGCAGGATTCCGGCGGCAAGATCAAGTTCATCTGGGACCAGGGCCTGATCTCGCCCGGCGCGCTCGCCGTGCTCAAGGGCAATCCCGGCGGCAAGGACGCGGCGATGAAGTTCATCGCCAGCACCCAGGACCCGGAGAAGGAACTCATCATGTTCGACAAGCTCGGCCAGGGTCCGGCCAATCCGGCCACCGATGCGCTGATCCCCGCCGACAAGAAGCGCATCAATCCGGTCGATCCCGAGAACATGAAGAAGCAGATTCCGCTCGACATGGATTGGTACGCCAAGAACTACGGGGCGGCACTCGACGAATACACGAAGATCATCTCCGCCTGACAAGCCGGGATAATCGGATGAGAGCATACCTCTCCGACAGGATGGGCGCGGCGCTGTTGATGGCGCCGCTGCTCCTCTTTCTTGTGCTGGCCTACGCCTGGCCATTCCTTGGCGTGGTCAAATGGAGTTTTACGCTGCCCACGCCGGGGCTGGGGCAGTACAATGCGCTGCTCACGGATCAGTTGGTGCAGTCGGTCTTCATCCGCACGCTGCGCATCGCCGCGATCGTCACCATCGTTTCGGTTGCCGCCGCCTACGCCATCACCGTTGTCTGGGTACGCGGCACGCCGGTGCAGCGCGTCGTGGCCGAGTTCTGCATCCTGGTGCCGTTCTGGATCTCGGTGCTGACGCGCGCCTTCGGCTGGGTGGCGCTTTTGTCCAATCGCGGCCTGATCAACACCTGGCTGCAGGCGGTCGGCTTCATCTCGGAGCCGCTGGCGCTGGTGCGCAACGAGTTCGGCGTCATCGTCGGCATGACGCATTTCCTCATTCCCTTCGCCGTGTTTCCGTTGGCCTCATCGATGCGCAGCCTCGACGATCGCGTGCTGCTGGCGGCGCGTGGCCTCGGCTCCAGCCGTATGCGCACCTTTTGGTCGGTATTCGTGCCGATGACCCGCTCCGGCATCATCGGCTCGGCGCTGATCGTCTTCGTCTTTTCGCTCGGCTTCTTCGTCACGCCGGCGATCCTCGGCGGCGGCCGCAGCGTGATGATCGCCGAGCTGATCTATCTCCGCATCTTCCAGAGCCCGGACTGGGGCCTGGGTGCGGCAATCAGCGTGGTGCTGGTGCTGTTCGTCGGCGCGCTGATGGCGCTGCTTTTCCGCTATATCAGACCAAAGCAATTGGTGTAGCGCGATGCCGACCTACCGCCCCGGTCCCGTCTCGCTGATCCTCGCCGCCCTGGTCGCGCTCTTCCTGCTGCTGCCGCTGCTCGCCGTCATCCCGGTATCGCTGACGCCGAGCCGCATGCTGGCGATGCCGTCGGGCGAACTGTCGCTGCGCCATTACCAGGCGCTGATCGAGGATCCGCGCTGGATCAATTCGATCCTGCTCTCGATCAGGATCGGCATAGTCAGCAGCGCCTTTTCCACGGTGCTGGCACTGTGCTTCAGCCTCGGCGTCTGGATGTTCCAGCCGCGCTTCACCGCCGCTCTCGTCGGCTTCGTGCTGCTGCCAATGGTGGTGCCGCCGGTGGTCTCGGCAATCACGCTCTATTTCCTGCTGACCTCGATCTCGGGGTTCTCGTCGTTCTTCGGCTATGACACCTGGCTGGGTGTCGCCATGGCGCATGCGGTGATGACGGTGCCCTTCGCCACGGTGCTGATCCTGGTGTCGCTTAGCCAGCTCGACCGCCGCATCGACCTCGCAGCCCGCGGCCTCGGCGCGACCGTGTGGGAGCGCGCCACCCGCATCATCATGCCCAACATCAAGTTCGGCATCGTCACCGCAGCACTGCTGTCCTTCGTGCTGTCCTGGGAAGAGATCGGCGTCACCCTGTTCATCACCTCGGTCAACGCCATCACGCTGCCGCGGCTAATGTGGATGGGCCTGCGCGACAACATCGACCCGGCGATCGCAGCGCTCTCGGTGATCCTGATCGTCATCACCGTGCTGGTGCTTGTGGCGCGAAGCGTCGTGGTCAGGCTGCGCGCGGCGCAGTAGACGCCGCCTCACGCCGTGGTGACTGGCGCGAATGAAACCTTGGGCTACGATTTTCGTTATAGATGGTTCAACAGGTCGAAGGCCCCGCCATGAACCAAGGATGGTTTGCCAAGCCGGTTGCGGTTGCGGTCGGCATCGTGGGAGATATCCGCAACATTTCCAACGCACGGCAGGCTGTCGCGTTGCTGGAAGCCCACTGGCGTGACACCGGCAGCGCCAAACACGGGGTGGCACTGCGCACATGCCGCCGCGCCATGAGCGACGACCGCTGGACCGAAGCCGCCAGGAACGCATTCGTCGAGGCCGCGCGGGAGGCGCATGTCCTGGTCGAGCGCGCCGTCGAACCGGAGAACCGGTCCAGGCAGGCAGGACCGTGATCGATTTTTGAGAGCTCGGTGGTCCGGCGGATTTATTGCATCTCAGGCAGCATGCAACCTTGGAACGGCGCTGACGTCGACCTCGCGCTCCGCATGCCAGGCATCATAGGCAGCCTGCATCCTGAGCCAGATCGCGGCGCCGTCGCCGAACATCTTTCCAAGACGGGCAGCGACAGCCGGCGACACCGGCTTCTTTTCGCGGATGATGTCATAAAGCTGCTGGCGCGAGATTCCGAGCAGATTGGCGATTTCCACCTTGGTCTTTCCGGTTGCCGGGATAATGTCGTCGAGCAGCGCCCCAGGGTGGGATGGGCAGCGCTCCATCGGACGCATCGGCTCATACACGCTCATAATCGATTCTCCAATCTAAGCCGTCTCAATGGTACTGTTCGAAATCGACGCGGGCAGCATCATTGGCGTCGAATTCGAATGTGATGCACCACGGCCCGTTGACATGCACCGTGTAGCGGGTCGGGTTAAAGCCCTTCAAAGCGTGGAAGTCGACGCCGGGCAGGTCCATGTCATCAGGCCTTTCCGAGACTTCCAAGCGGTCAAGACGGACAAGGATGCGCTTATGCATCTTGGCGTCGATCTTTCCGGTCTTTCCGGTTTGAAAGAGGTCCCGCCAGCGCCTTGTGCTTGAACGACTTGATCATGCAACATGTAAGCATATTGCTGACGCGGGTCAAGCAGGTGTAAGCAAATGATTTACAGAATGGTCCGAGCCAATCGGAGGCAATAGCTACGCCCGCTGGATGCTGGGCCGGGCCAGCCGAATACCTGGCGGACCTATGTCACGGCATTATCCGCTATCCCATGGCGTGGCGAATAGTCTTGGACAGGCGGCTCAAAAATGCCGGCCTCGACGATGCGTCGAGCTTCCACGACAGCACTGCCGTCGCCATTTTCCGCGGCAACAGTCCGACCGACAGGAACCAGGCGGCAAGGATGGCGCGCCGCCGCAAGGATGCGGTCATTTCGAGGCTGGCGACGGCGCCGGCCGCCCCGAGCGCCAGCCGGGAATCATCGGCCACGGGGTGTCGGCCGCTGTCGGCGCAGAGCGACGCCAGCCGCTCTTCCAGGTGGACCGGATCGTGGCGGACAGCATCCGACGGCACGATGGTCAGGCCGATCCCCGAGGCCTGGTCCGACAGCGCCTGCATGCGGCGGAAATCGTGGGTTACCCGCCAGCGTGCCCGCTCGGCGAGCTTTTCACCGAAGACTGAATGGTTGGCGCCGTGGATCCGGTAGGCGCCGAGGCATTCGTCGATCGATTGGACATGCCCGTACATCGGCGCCAGCGTTGCCAGATAGCCGTCGGCGCCCTGGCGGAATTCCGGCTCCGGTATCGGCATGATCGATTCGAGCGTTGCGCGGTCAAAGGCCAGCCCGCTGGTCACTGTCGTCTGATAGCGGCCCTTGTGCAGGAGTTTCGGCATGACGTCACCGCTGTCGAAAGGCAATTCGGGCGGCGGAAAGACATCCTTGATGCGTTGCCCCTCGTCGACGATATGCAGTCTGGACTGGACCTGGGCGGTTGCATCATCCCAGGTTTCGACAATGGTGGAGACGGCGGTTGGATAAAGGTAATCGTCGGCGTCGAGGAACAGGACGATCTTGCCCGAGCTCGCCGCAAAGCCGGTGTTGAACGCCGCCGCGTGTCCGCCATTTTGCGCCCGCGGGCATGCAAGGATCTCGTCGCGATAGGATTCCATGATTGTCGTGGAATTGTCCTGCGATGCATCGTCGACGACGATGACTTCGACATCCGCGTAGTCCTGCTCGAGGGCACTGTCGATGCTGCGTTTGAGGAAACGCGCGTAGTTGTAATTCGGGATGATGATGGATACCGGAATTCTCGGGACAGGCTGCATCGCGTTTGACCTCGCATCTTGCTTTGGTTCGGCAAAGGCCCTCATGGGCCTGCCCCCCTCTTCAAGCGCCCTCTTGGCGCGCAACGAGTTCCCTGGGAGAAAGCCTGCGCTTTCCATCAGGAGACGGGTCACGTTTCGCTTTGCGACTTCGTATTGAGGCCGCCATTGCCTTCGAGGCTGCTGCCATGGTCAGGGTTGGCGGCAGCAAAAGCTCCGACGGTTCGGCCAAGGTGAGTCGCAACCGAGCCCGACGAAATGTCTCGCCTCGCGATCAGGTCGGGACCGAAGCGGACGGTGCCATGAAGGCATGGCGGATACTGGCCTTCAAATGCGGCTGGAACAAGCCCCGCGTCGAAAACAGGGTCACTTCAGGTTGCGTTTCAGGCGGCATACTGCGACCGCCGGCGCTTTTGCCCCGGAGCCGGCGAACCGCCTCCGGGCCTTATAGTCGTGTGGCCTAAACAGTCAGGCGGCCTGCAAACCCGGCTGCGACAGGTCGACTTCCTCCGGCAAGTCACCGGCCATAGCGGCGGCAAACTTCGTCTGGTCGAGTTCTCCCTCCCAGCGCGCCACCACCACTGTCGCCACCGCGTTGCCGATGAAGTTGGTCAGCGCTCGGCATTCCGACATGAAGCGGTCGACACCGAGGATCAGCGCCATGCCGGCGACCGGCACGGTGGGGACGACTGAAAGCGTTGCCGCCAGGGTGATGAAGCCGGCGCCGGTGATGCCGGCGGCACCCTTGGAGCTCAGCATGGCGACGGCGAGCAGCAGGATCTGGTCGCCATAGGTGAGCGGCGTGTCGGTCGCCTGCGCGATGAACAGCGCGGCAAGCGTCATATAGATGTTGGTGCCGTCGAGGTTGAAGGAATAGCCGGTCGGGATGACCAGGCCGACCACCGAGCGGTTGCAGCCGGCGCGCTCCATCTTGGCCATGAGGCCCGGCAATGCCGCTTCCGAGGACGAGGTGCCGAGCACCAGCAGCAGCTCTTCCTTGATGTAGCGGATCAGCGCCAGGATCGAGAAGCCGTTGTAGCGGGCAACCGCGCCGAGCACCACCAGCACGAACAGCAGCGCGGTCAAGTAGAACGTGCCGATCAGCATGGCGAGATTGGCGATCGAGCCGATGCCGTATTTGCCGATCGTGAAGGCCATGGCGCCAAACGCGCCGATCGGCGCGGCCTTCATCAGGATGGCGACGAGGCGGAAGATCGGCGTGGTCAGCGCTTGCAGGAAATCGACGACGGGACGGCCGCGATCGCCGACCAGCGCCAGGGCGACACCGAACAGCACCGAGAAGAACAGCACCTGCAAAATGTCGCCCTGCGCGAAGGCGCCGGTGATGGTGTCAGGGATGATGTTCATCAGGAAGCCGACGATGGTTGTGTCGTGCGCCTTCTCGGCATACGCCGCCACCTTGGCGGTATCGAGCGTCGCTGGATTGATGTGCATGCCGGCGCCGGGCTGGACGACATTGGAGACGACCAGGCCGACGACCAGCGCCAGTGTCGAGAACACCAGGAAATAGATCATCGCCTTGCCGGCGACGCGGCCGACCTTCTGCAGGTCGGAAACGCCGGCGATGCCGGTCGCCACCGTCAGGAAGATCACCGGCGCGATCACCATCTTGACCAGCTTGATGAAGGCGTCGCCGAACGGCTTCATCGCCTCGCCGGTTTCGGGATAGAAATGGCCGAGCAGCACGCCGGCGGCGATCGCCGCCAGCACCTGCACATAAAGATGCCGGTATAAGGGAAGTTTGCCGCGCGGCTCGGCGGCAGCGATTGCTGTCTGCATGACGTCCTCCATGGCGCCCCGATCGAAAGCTCGACTCCCCGGGGCAGTTGTTTTGAGACCAGCAGCCTCGCGACTGCTGAATTCGTGTTTGCAACAGCCGTGCCAGATACGCAGAAGAGTGCTTCAGCATTGATTTTATTGAGCATTCGCAAACGTCCGTACTGCCGGACGCATGGTCAAGTGCGACTCTCCGCATAGGTCGAATTGTGTTTTGTGCGAATTCATGCACAAATGGGCGATGCTGCAACGCCCCGCTGGTGCCTTGTCTTCGACGCCCGAGCAACTCGCCAGGCGGGCGCGCCGAGCCTGGCTGCTGTTTGCGGCCATCGCGCTTTTGATCGTCACGGCAGCGCTCTACGGCGCCGGCCTCTATGGCCGCACCGCCGAGGTCGGGACCCTGGCGGCGCAGGGGCGTACCGACGCCAACCTGAAGGTCGCGCTGCTGCGCGCGGTGCTCGAAAGCCCGCGCGCCCTGCCGCTGCTTTTGTCCGCAGACCAGCAAGTGCGTGACGCGCTGTCGCAGAAGAATGCCGCGGCAATCGATGTGCTGAACCGCAAGCTCGAGGGGCTGGTCTCCGGCACCAAGGCGTCGGTACTCTATGTCGTCGGCACCGATGGACTGGCGATCGCCTCCAGCAACTGGCGCGAGCCGATCAGTTTCGTCGGCAATGACTACCGTTTCCGCGATTATTTCTCCGGTGCGATGCGGGCCGGAACCGCCGAGTATTTTGCGCTCGGCAATGTCAGCAAGCGCCCCGGCCTCTACATTTCGCGGCGCGTCGGCGATGCAGCCGCACCGCTCGGCGTCGTCGTCGTCAAGATGGAGTTCGACCAGCTCGAAGCCGACTGGCGCGAGGCGAACCGCCCGGCTTATGTCAGCGACGAGAATGGCGTCGTGCTGATCACCAGCGTGCCGTCCTGGCGCTTCATGACAACCGCACCGCTGGCCGCACCCAAGCAAGCCGCGATCCGCGACAGCCAACAGTTCGGCGACGCGCCGCTTGTGCCGTTGCCGATCACGCACCCGCGGGCGCTCAGCCCGGATGTGTCGATCGTCCACGCGGTGACGCCCGGCGGCAGCGACGCGGAGTATCTCAGCCTTTCCACGACGGTTCCTTCGACCCCCTGGCGGCTCGACTATCTTGTCCCGGTCGAAGCGCCGATCGCCGCTGCCGTCCGCGAAATGCGGCTTCTTGCGCTCGGCGTCGTCGTCCCGCTGCTCGGCCTTGCCGCGTATCTGTTGTGGCGCCGGCAGTCGGCGCAGATGCAGATTGCCGCCGAACAGGCGGCCCGCACCGAACTCGAACGCCGCGTCGTCGAACGGACCGAGGATTTGAGCCGCGCCCGCGACCGGTTGCAGGCCGAGATAACAGGCCACCGCAGCACGGAAGCCAAGCTCCAAATCGTGCAGCAGGATCTGGTCCAGGCCAACCGCCTCGCCATCCTCGGCCAGGTCGCGGCCGGTGTCGCCCATGAGATCAACCAGCCGGTCGCCACCATACGCGCCTATGCCGACAATGCCCGCACCTTCCTCGACCGCAAGCAGACCGGGCCGGCCGAGGAAAACCTCGGCGCTATCGCAGCCCTTACCGAACGCATCGGCTCAATCACCGAGGAGTTGAAGGCATTTGCCCGCAAGGGCCGCACCGCCGCCGAGCCTGTCGAATTACGTGGTGTTATCGAAGGCGCCGTCATGCTGTTGAGAAGCCGCTTTGCCGGCCGGCTCGACGCATTGGCCATCGACCTGCCGCCGCCGAGCCTCAAGGTCATGGGCAATCGGGTGCGGCTCGAACAGGTGCTGATCAACCTCTTCCAGAACGCGCTCGAAGCACTCGACGGCCGCGACGACGCTCATGTGCAGGTGTCGGTCGAGGAGACCGCGGACGGCGTGACGGTCGGCGTGTCCGATAACGGACCGGGCATTCCACCCGCGATCCTCAAATCGCTGTTCACGCCGTTCAACACCTCCAAGGAAAAAGGCCTTGGCCTTGGCCTCGTCATCTCGAAGGACATTGTCGCCGATTATGGCGGCCGCATCGAAGTTTCGAGCGACGACAGCGGCACCCGCTTCACCATTCATCTCCAGACAGCAGCGTAAGCCATCATGACGAACGACAATGCCGCGCCGGTGATCCTGATCGACGACGACCGCGATCTCCTCAAGGCCACCGTGCAGACGCTGGAGCTTGCCGGCTTCTCGGTCTCCGCCTTTGCGGTGGCGGCTGAGGCGCTGGCCGGGCTCGACGCCGGTTTTACCGGCGTCGTGGTGTCGGATATCCGCATGCCTCAGATCGACGGCTTGCAGCTTTTCAATCGCATCCTGCGGCTGGATACCGACATTCCCGTCATCCTCGTCACCGGCCACGGCGACATCGCCATGGCCGTCAAGGCGATCAAGGACGGCGCCTACGACTTCATCACAAAGCCCTTCGCCGCCGACCGGCTGGTACAGAGCGTGCGCCGCGCAGCGGAAAAGCGCCGCCTGGTGATGGAGAACCGCGCCTTGCGCGAGGCGGCCGGAGAGGCGCAGGACGGCCTGCCGCTGATCGGCCAGACGCCGGCGATGGACAGGCTGCGCCGCACGCTACGCCAGATCGCCGACACCGACGTCGACGTGCTGGTGACCGGCGAGACCGGCTCCGGCAAGGAGGTGGTGGCAAGCCTTCTGCATCGCTGGAGCCGCCGCGCCAAGGGCAACTTCGTTGCGCTGAATTGCGGCACGCTGCCGGAGACCGTCATCGAAAGCGAGTTGTTCGGCCATGAGGCCGGCGCCTTCACCGGCGCGCAGAAGAAACGGATCGGCCGCATCGAGCACGCCAGCGGCGGCACGCTGTTCCTCGACGAGATCGAAAGCATGCCGGTCTCGACACAGGTGCAGATGCTGCGCGTGCTGGAGATGCGCGAGGTCACGCCGCTCGGCACCAACGAGGTACGGCCGGTCGACCTGCGCGTCGTCGCCGCCGCCAAGGTCGACCTCGGTGATCCGCGCCAGCGCGGCGCCTTCCGCGAGGACCTCTACTACCGGCTCAACGTGGTGACGATCTCGATCCCGCCGCTGCGCGAACGCCGCGACGACGTCGCCCTGCTGTTCTTCTATTTCGCCGAGCGCGCTGCCGCCCGTTTCCACCGCCAGGTGCCGGCAGTGCCGGCTTCGGTGCATCGCCATCTGAGCGACCATGACTGGCCGGGCAATGTGCGCGAACTGGCGCATTTCGCCGAGCGGTTCGTGCTTGGATTGGAGGAAGGCGCCGGAGCACAACCCCCTGCCCCGACCCAATCGAACACCGCCATGAAGCTGCCGGAGCGGCTGGAGCGCTACGAGGCCGACATCATCCGCGAGACGCTTGGCCGCAACGAGGGCGACGTCAGGCGCACGATCGAAGCGCTGGGGATTCCGCGCAAGACCTTCTACGACAAACTCCAGCGCCACGGCATCGTGCGCAGCGATTTTTCCCGGTAACCGCCGCCGGGCCTCGACCGGGCGGCTCGGTTACTTGGCGTCGTGGAAGATGATGCCGACGGTGTGGCGCATGCCGGAGCGAAGCCGGCTGACGCCGTGCCTGAGATTGACCCGGTAATTACCTCGTGTGCCCTGGACCGGTCGATTGTGGACCGCGAAAGCGACCGCATCGCCCTGGCGCAGCGGCACCACCTCGGCGCGGCTCTGCATGCGCGGACGCTGCTCGGTCAGCACGAACTCGCCGCCGGTGAAATCCTTGCCTGGTTCCGACAACAGGATCGCCACCTGCAGCGGGAAGGCAAGATCGCCGTAGAGATCCTGGTGCAGGCAGTTGAAGTCGCCGGGAACATATTGCAGCAGGAGCGGCGTCGGCCGCGTCTGGCCCTGCTCGTGGCATTGCTCGAGGAACGCGGCGTGTTCGTCGGGATAGCGCTGCGCGATACCCATGCGCTCGTTCCAGTCATTGGCGACCGCGGCCAGGCGCGGATAGAGCGCGGTGCGCAAGCCGCCGATCAAGTCGGGCAAGGGATAGCGGAAATAGCGGTACTCGCCCTTGCCGAAGCCATGCCGCGCCATATGGACATGGCTGCGGAAATGGCTCTCGTCCGAATAAAGTTCGGCAATCTGCCGGCACTCCTGCGGCGTCAGCAGCTTTTCCATCACCGCGCAGCCATAGCCGCTCAGCTCATCGGCCAGCGTCCGCCAATCATATCCGGCAACGCGCAGCTCCGCCGATTTCACCGCCGCTTTCGCGCCTGTCGAATGGATGGTCATGGCTTCGCCTCCTGTGGCTTCTGGTCATTGAGATGGGTGAAACGGCGCGCGCGGACCACCCGTTTCTTGCCGGGTGAGCCTCGCGGGATGGGACACCATCCAATTTCCCATTTCGTTGTTGTGCGCTAAACTTGTTCCACTTCAACGGGCCGCCACCCCCATGATCGTCCAGACCTGCATCAATGGCGCGCGCAGCGCCGATTATCATCCGCAACTGCCGCTGACGGCGGAGGCCATGGCGCGTGACGGCGCGGCCTGCATCGCCGCCGGCGCCGCCGAACTGCATGTTCATGCCCGCGGGCTGGACGGTCGCGAAAGCCTGGCTCCGGCGGCGATGGACCGGACGGTGCTGGCGCTCCGCCGCGCCTGCCCGGGGACGCTGATTGGCGTGTCGACGGGTGCCTGGATCGAGAACGACGACCAGCGGACGCTGGCCGCGATCGCCGCCTGGAGCGAGCTGCCCGACTATGCCTCGGTCAATCTCAGCGAGAATGCAGCGCCCGCCGTCATGGAAAGCCTGCGACGGCGCGGTATAGGCATCGAGGCCGGCCTCGCCTCGGTCGCCGATGCCCAGCGCCTGGTCCGCCTCGACCACAGCAGCCAGGTGCTGCGCATCCTGATCGAAATCTCCGAGCAGGAGCCGGACGCGGCGCTGGAGGTCTGCGACGGCATCGCCGCGGTGCTCGACGGCGCCGGGATGCGCCGGGCGATCCTACTGCACGGCGCCGACGCCACGGTCTGGCCTTTCGTGCACCGGGCGGCGGAGCGCAACTGGTCGACGCGCGTCGGACTGGAAGACGGCAAGGAGCTTCCTGATGGAACGGTGGCGTCCGGTAACGCCGCGCTGACAGCGGCAGCCGTCGCGATCTTCGAGACCAGCCGGTAACGCGAGGAAAGCGTTGATGACGGCCATTCTCCTCTTCACAGGGGAGATGCCAAGTTTTGGCAAGGAGGGCAGCACGAGGGGCCTGCCCGTTGACGCTCCGGACCAAACCCGAAAAGCCCCGGCCGAAGTCAGGCGGATCTAGAGTGCGGCCGCACGATAATGTCAGTAAATCTTATATAAAACTTTATGTATTAATTAAACCGGCGATTAATCAGCACATCAACGATCCCGTATGTTAATGTTCTCCTGCTTCGGGGACCATTTTTTAATGAACATCATTCCAGAGAATGATCACGCTGCGCCGCGTCGGGTTCAACAGTATACATCGATACAGGTCTTGCGCGGGCTGGCAGCTCTCATGGTTGTTGTCTATCATCTTCCGGCCGCACTGGGCATGCTCGATCTGCGTATTCCCATTCTAAACAGTGGCGTTGACCTGTCTAAACAGTGGCGTTGACCTGTTTTTCGTCATCAGCGGTTTTGTCATGGTTCTCTCGACGGAGAACAGACGTCGTGACCACCGTGCTTTTTTGATGCAGCGGTTCACGCGCGTCGTTCCGTTCTATTGGGTTATGACCTTCCTCATGGTCGCCGCACTTTGGTTGTTTGCCGGTCGTGCAGTGTCTCTTGAGCAGACCACCAATAGCCTGCTTTTCATACCCTATCTCGATACGGTCACAGGCTATGTCCAACCGGTGCTTGGCGTGGGTTGGACGCTCAATCTGGAAATCCTGTTTTACATTCTGTTCGCGGCGACTATGGGTTTTGGCAGGTTGACGCAAATGGCCGCGGTCGGCGTTGTCTTTGCAATCGCCGTTGCTGCACGCATCATCTTCAAACCCGCCGCCGACACTGTGCTGTTTTTCTACACCACGCCAATCCTGTTTGAGTTCCTTGCCGGCATGGCTCTCGGCCACCTGGTCCGCGGGCTGACGCGTTTGCCTGTTTTCCTGGGTGCCTCGGCAATCGTGTTCGCCATCATGTCCGTGCTGGTGATGGTACTTGGCTTCAACTTGCCGCGAACCCTTGCTCAGGGAATCCCGGCGTTGATCCTTGTCGCGGCTTGCATCAGCCTGGAAAGCTACTTCCGGCTTTTTGCTCCTCGCGTGCTGGCAATATTGGGCGATGCTTCCTACTCTCTCTATCTAACGCACCCTATCGTGCTGCTTGCGACCGCTCCTGTCGTTGCAAGCGCCAATCTGTCACCATGGCTTGCAGGCGTGGTTATTGTCACCGCCTGCATTGCCGTCTGCCTGGCCAGCTACAGTTTTATTGAAAAGCCGCTTTTGGCCATATCGCGGATGAGCCGTTCCGCCCATCAGGTGAAGGCGCAATGAGTTGCTGCTGCGCCCCCACCAACTTGGTCGGCGTGCTATGGAGGTGCGTTGCACCTCTTGCGCACCCTCGAACACAGCGCGTCCCGAACGGCGCTGTCCCGCCAGCCTCAAACCGGCGGCGCTGAACCTCCAAAGGTGTCCTGAACACAAAAAAACCGCCTCGGCGGGCGGGTCGTCGGTGTGAATCAGCACCATACCCAAATTAGTAGCATAGCTGCCGGCACAAAGCAAGAACAAAATGTGGCGACATCGACGAAACTGCCGATAGGCACAGCGGCACGGCGGATGACATGGCTCTTGCCGTTATTAAAAATCTCTCATAAGGTATTTTCATATCAGAAAGAAAATACGATAGTTTCTTTCCTTTTATGAAAGCCTGAGCGTTTGCGGGAACATCTGGATCAGACCGACCGGCGACTGGTCAAGCTGCTGTCGCAAGATGCGCAGCTTGGCGTCAACCGCCTCGCCGAGAAGATGGCGATCTCGGTGCCGACGGTGCGCATGCGGCTGCGCAACCTGCTCGACCGCAACCTGCTCAAGATTGTCGGGCTGCTCAACCTGACCGAACGCCCCGAGCTGATCTCGGCGATCGTCGGCATCAATGCGCAAGGGCGCGGCCGGGCGCGAGAACTGGCGCAGCGCATCTCCGAACTGCCTTTCGTGAACTCGGCCGCCGTCGTCACCGGGCGCTTCGACATCATCGTCGACGTAACCGTGGCCGGCGATGTCGCCGATCTCTACCGCGTCACCAGCGAGTTGATCCCCGGCGCCGGCGAGCCGGGCGAGGTCGTGCGCAGCGAAACCTTCGTCGTCATGGCGTCCTGCAACAAATGGGTCAGCCTGCCGGAAGGCTGCTGGTCGGACGAGACGCGGAAGGAAATGGCATGAAGATCGCGGTTCTCGGCGGGCTCGGCCTGCAAGGCCGGGCGGCTATCGCCGACCTCGTTGCCAGCGACGGCGTCGAGCAAGTGGTCTGCGTCGACACTGCAACCGGCGGCGCTGCGCGGCTTGGCGGCCTGACCGACCTTGCCCGCGTGCGTTTTGTCGTGCCGGAGGGCGCGATCGGTCCGGCGCTGGCCGAGGTGATGAAGGACGTCGGTGCGGTCATCGACCTGTTGCCGCAGCCGCTGATGCGCGACGCGGTGCAGGCGGCGATCGCCACGCGCACGCCGCTGGTCACCACCAATTACGGCAAGGCCATCGCCGATCTCGCGCCCGAGGCCGAAAAGGCCGGCGTGTCGATCGTGACCGAATGCGGGCTCGACCCCGGCATCGACCTTGTGCTCTACGCGCGCGCCGCCAGCCAGTTCGACACCATCACCGCGATCGATTCCTACTGCGGCGGCATTCCCGAGCCGAAGGCGGTGGTCGAGCCGCTGCGCTACAAGGTGAGCTGGAATTTCGACATGGTTCTGGTCAGCCAGAACCGCGACAGCGTGCTGGTCGAGGACGGCAAACGGGTCGATGTGCCGGCCGCCCGCCAGCACGACAATCGTTTCATCCACGAGATCGAGGTGGCGGGACTGGGCAGGCTCGAAGCCTTCCCCAATGGCGACGCGCCGCATTATGCCGGCATGCTCGCCGCCGCCAAGGGGCTGCAGCGCTCCGGCCGCTATTCGCTTCGCTGGCCCGGCTGGTCGGCGTTCTGGGCGCCGCTGAAGCAGCTCGGCTTCCTGTCCGAGGACAAGGTGCAAAGCACCGGTGCCAGCCCACGCGAATTCCTCGGCCGGCTGCTTGGCCCGCAACTGCAATATGGCGCCGACGAAAAGGACCTTTGCGTCATGCGCAACGTCTTTGTCGGCAGCGAAGGCGGCCGCCGCAAGACGGTGACCTCGGAGCTGGTCATCGAACGCGACCTCGCCTCCGGCCTGTTCGGCATGAGCCTTGGCGTCGGCTATCCCGCCAGCATCGTGGCGCAGATGCTGGCACGGCGCGAGATCGCCACGCCCGGCCTGCTCAACCCGCTGCTGCATGTGCCGGATGGCCGCTTCCTCGATGAGCTCGCCAGGCGTGGCATCAATGTCGCCGAAACGGTGAGCTGGGATTGAAGATTTTCGAACGGTGGTTGCCGCCGGCAACGGCGCCGCCGCTCAAAAGCTCCCCCCAACGGAAATCAAAGGGGTGAAACAACAAGTGGAACAACAAACGACAACAAGGAGGAATGCCCAAATGAAGATTGCCAAGCTTTTTATCGCCGGCCTTGCGCTCGCTGGCCTTACCGCTGCCGCCAGTGCGGGAACGCTCGACGAGATCACCAAGCGCGGAGAGTTGCGCGTCGCCGTGCAGACGCAAGGACCGCCCTTCTCGCTGGTGGGTGCTGCCGGCGAACGCACCGGCAGTTCGGTCGAACTCGCCGAACTGATGGCCAAGGAAATGGGCGTCAAGATCACCTTCCTCGACTTCGACTGGGACGGCCTGATCCCGGCGCTGCTGTCGGGCAAGGCCGATCTTCTGGTCGCCGACATGACCCCGACACTGGCGCGTGGCATGAAGGTCGCCTTCACCAAGCCTTACATGTACACGGGCAGCACCGTCTTCACCAAGGCTGGTACCGCCTTCAAGTCCACCGAGGACTGCAAGGCCAAGGGCACCAAGATCGCCGTGCTGCTCGGCGCCACCGGCGAGAAGGAAGCCAAGGCCGCCTTCCCCGACGCCGATATCAAGAGCTACAAGGGCGGCGGCCCGCTGCTGCTCGACGCCGTCAACAACGGCCAGGCCGATTGCGGCGTCAACGACGTCTCGGCGGTCAAGGGCCAGTCGACCGCTTATCCCGCCGACAGCTTCATCATCATGCCGGACATGCTGTCGAAAGAGCCGCTGGCCTTCGCCACACGCTATGACGAGCAGGACCTGCTGGTCTGGATGAACCTGTTCCTCGACCAGGTCAGCCTCGACGGCCGCCTGCAGAAGAACCTCGATTACTGGGTCAATTCCGACGCCTGGAAGAAGGATCACTAAGCGGCAATAGATTTCGGGCGGTTTCGCGCGCGTTCACGAAACCGTCCGAAGTCGCTTGTCCGCTAGAGGAACCCCGCCCCACCATGCTCGAAAACTTCAGCTTCCGCACCATCGTCGAATATCTGCCCCTGTTCGGGCAGGGCCTCGTCACGACCGTGTGGCTGTCTGTCCTCTCCTTTGCCGGCGCGCTCGCCGTCGGCATCGTGCTCGCCGCCATGAACCTGCAGCGCGGCCGGCTGTTCCGCGTCCCGGCCAAGGCCTATATCGACGCGGTGCGCGCCACGCCGCTGCTGGCGCAGCTTTATTTCCTCTATTTCGGCCTGCCGCGGCTCGGCTTCGTCCTGCCCGAGCTCGTCGTCGGCATCTTGGCCCTGTCACTGAACAGCGGCGCCTATGTCGCCGAGATCATCCGCGCCGGCATCCTGTCGATCCCGCGCGGCCAAGTGGAGGCCGGCGTTGCTTCGGGCATGACCTATGTCCAGCGCATGCGCCTCGTCATCCTGCCGCAGGCGTTCAAGGTGACGATCCCGCCGCTGCTCGGCCAGGCAATCGTGCTGGTCAAGGATTCCGCCCTGTTGTCGCTGATCTCGGTCGCCGAACTGACGCGCGCCGGACAATTGCTCGCCTCCGACCGCTTCATGCCGGCCGAAGGTTTCATCACCATCGCCGCCTTCTACCTCCTGCTCTATTACGGGCTGAAGGGGCTGGCGGCGCTCTCCGGGCGCTGGCTCGGCCTGGCGGGGGCACGGACATGATCTGGCAGCAGCTGCAAAGCGTCGCCGGCAGCTATCCGCTCGCGCTGCGCGGCCTCGGCATGACCGTGGTGCTGTCGCTGATCA
Organism: Mesorhizobium sp. M0663; assembly: GCF_040320585.1. NCBI lineage: Bacteria > Pseudomonadati > Pseudomonadota > Alphaproteobacteria > Hyphomicrobiales > Phyllobacteriaceae > Mesorhizobium > Mesorhizobium sp. M0663. The sequence continues at coordinate 353,349 of NZ_JAMYPX010000002.1, read as the reverse complement.
GCCTGGTGCTGGGCACGCTGCTCGGCTTCGGCCTCGGCATCCTGCGCACCGGCGGCAACCGGCTGATCAGCGGCGCGATCGGCGCCTGGGTCGACCTGATCCGTGGCACGCCGTTCCTGGTGCAGATCTTCCTGATCTTCTTCATCCTGCCGGAACTCGGCATCGAGCTCGACGCCTTCACCGCCGGCATCATCGCGCTGACCAACCTGGCCGCCTGCTTCATCTGCGAGATCGTCGTCGCCGGCATCCGCTCGGTGCCATCAGGCCAGGTCGAGGCAGCGCTTGCGTCCGGCCTGTCGCGCTGGCAGCGCATGCGCCAGGTGGTGCTGCCGCAGGCGATGCGCATCGTGCTGCCGCCGCTGGTCGGGCAATATGTGCTGCTGATCAAGGATTCCTCGGTCGTCTCGGCCATCGGCCTCACCGACCTCACCCGCGTCGGCTGGCTGGTGGTGCAGCGTGTACCCAATGGGCTGCTGGTCTTCTTCCTCGTCGGGCTCGGTTACTTCATCGTCTGCTACCCCCTGATCATGCTGGCCCGCCGGCTGGAGCAACGCATGGGCGCGGCGCATGGCGAGGTGCAGTTGTGACATCGAACCTCAAGGGTCCGGCAATATGACCAAAACCGGCATGATCGAATTTCGCGGCGTCAACAAGTGGTTCGGCACGCTCAACGTGCTGAAGGACATCAAGCTCAGCGTCGAGCCGCGCGAAGTGGTCGTCGTCTGCGGCCCAAGCGGCTCGGGCAAGAGCACCCTGATCCGCTGCATCAACGGCCTGGAGACGATCCGCGACGGCGACCTGACGGTCGACGGCCAGCGCCTCGGCGACCCCGCCACCAACATGACGCGGCTGCGCACCGAGATCGGCTTCGTCTTCCAGTCGTTCAACCTCTATCCGCACAAGACGGCGCTCGAGAACGTCACGCTGGCGCCGATCCATGTCCGCAAGATCCCGCGCGCCGAGGCCGAAATGGCCGGGCGCGAATTGCTCGCCAAGGTCGGTCTTGCCGACAAGGTGAACGCCTATCCGGCGCAGCTGTCTGGTGGCCAGCAGCAGCGCGTGGCGATCGCCCGCTGCCTCGGCATGCGCCCCAAGATCATGCTGTTCGACGAGCCGACCTCGGCCCTCGATCCCGAGATGATCTCCGAAGTGCTCGACGTCATGGTCGCGGTGGCCGAGGAAGGCATGACCATGATGGTGGTGACGCACGAAATGGGCTTTGCCCGCAAGGTCGCCCAGCGCGTCGTGTTCATGGACGCCGGCGCCATCGTCGAGAGCGGCACGCCGGACGAGTTCTTCTCCAACCCGAAGACCGACCGCAGCCGCGCTTTTCTCAGCAAGATCCTGCGGCATTAGGGCTAACAACTCAATTAGCTGACTGCCGGCTGCGACAGAGATGAGTGGAAATCGACCTTAGGACTCGCGCACCGTGACCTTGGTCACAGCTCTGTCGCCACGCTCAATCTTAATGCGCTTGTCACTCGGGATAGGCGGTGGAGCTACGTTAGCAATCTTTCCATCCTCTAACCGATCCGCAGTCAAAAGCTCTTCCCCTTTCGCCGTCTTTAGGCGCTCTAATTGATTGATTACAATCCTGACATGCCGGCCTCCCAAACGAAAAAATCGGACAAGAATATTGTTAATAGCGAGCAGGCAGGCGGAAGAAGCAACTTGCGAATTAGAGAAAGCGCATCACGCTTTCAATATAGCGGCCGAGTCCCTGGCCCTCAATATCAACTAACGGACGTGGTTTACACAGCATGCCGAGAGGTCTGCAGAGGGTTCAACTCGGTCGTTCAGAATGATTGGGTTTTGACCTAAAACGTCAGCCGGCCGTGGCCGGCGTCTTCAGCCAAACGTCGCCAGAGGGTCGGCGCTGATCTCGACCCAGCCGACGGGCTGAAAGAAGCACAGTTCCGGCTCGATGGCGCCGGCAGAGCCGATGGTCCCGCCAGCGCAATTCCTTTCTCTGCCCGTTTCGGACCGACGCTTCTCAGAACGCGAAATCCGCGGACTGAACGACATCGGCTGGGAGCCAAGTTTCATGAACTTGCAAGATCTCGGGCCCCCGGCTGTAGCCGCGATCGCGGACCACCATCGTCGTGACCCGGCCATTGTTCGGTTGATCGGAGTCCTTCGCGTCGCGTTGCCATTCGTGGTAGTTCACGACCGCCAGGTCGGCGCTTTGATGGCTGATCCGGATGTCGCGTATCTTGATACGGAAGGCCGGATTCGATCCGTAGATGCTCTTCATGTAACCTGCGAAGTCTTTTTTCCCGAACGCCCTGCCGCCTGGCATGATGGCGACCAGATCTTCGCTGATCCGGTCGAGCGCGTTCTTCTTGAACGTCGCATCGTCGCCACGGCATCGGCCCGTCACCCAGTCGGTGAAGAATTCGTGGACGTCGTGGATCGTCGCTTCGATTTCCTTCGTTTGAAGGGACATTTTTTCCTCCTGTCTTACGATGATGCTGGATCAGGCGCTTTGCGCTGTGGCTTGCCCGACCGGAGGCTCCTTGAGGACAGCCCGTACCACGCGAGCCACAGGCACATGAGAAGCGAGGAAATCAGCCAGATCGGACCTCCGATGCCGATCCCGAGCTGCTCACCGAGTGTCCACCCGGTTGCCGAAAGGATACCGAACGCCGAGCCGACGATCGCGGCCCATCGGGGCAGTATCCCGACGTCATCGCGGGCGTCGTGATACGCGACAAGCGCTGTCGCCAGGGCGAGCGCCCAGAATCCGTTACCCATGCCGCCGGAAAACGCCCACCAGGTCATGAAGGCGCTGGTGTCACCCCGGTCCGCCGCGACCGCGACCACCGATGCCTCGGCGACTGCGGTGGAGAACGTGGTCAGGGCGCCGAGAGCCATCACCATCCAGGCAGAACTCAGCATCGGCGAATGCCGGACCCGGGGGTTGAGCGCCAGGTTCAGGAACGAAGCGCCGGCGATCAGGAACAGCGCCGCTGCCGCCGTCCAATGGACCGTAGCCCATCGCCCATGGCCCTCGGCGATATTCTGCATCTGAACAGACAAATCCGCGTCCGGTGGCCCGTGAAAGACGAGCGCAGCCGCCAGCAGCAGCGTTCCGGTGGCGAGCCAGACACCGCCCGGCCCGCTCATGTTGTTATTATTCGTTTGCATCGGGAAAACCTCCTGCGGCCTTTACCACGCCATGAGGTTTAGACCCGCGCCACGGTTGCCCGCTTCGGCGTAAGTACCCACGCAACGAGAAATTTTGGCTTGGGTAGGATTACCCAAACACGTCCATGCCGATCAGGGCGTGCTCGACCGCATAGGCCGTGGCTGCCGCGCGCGTGCGCACGTTCAGCCGCGTCAGGATATCGCTAACGTGACGGTCTACCGTCCGCTGGCTCAGACCGAGCTCGCCGGCAACTTCCGGGTTGGTCAGGCCTGACGCGATCAGGCGCAGAACCTGCGTCTGTCTGGGGGTGAGAACTTCGCTGCCTGTCGCCGTCATAGTGACCCGCAGCTTGCCGGCAACGGCTTCGTCGGGGCGCGCGCCGAGCTCGCGGAAAAGTTTTATCGCTTCGTCCAGTTCGGTCCGCGCCGCTTCAGTATCGCCGGTTGCGAGACAGGCCCGCGCTGTCAGCACCCGCATCCGGGCAAGATGATAGGGCGCCCGAAGCTCCCATAGGATCGCTACCGCGCGCCGGATATGGGCCAATGCCTCCGCGGCTCGACCAGCATGGATCAGCACCCGCGCGGTAGCCTCAGCGGCTGCGGCGCGGACTGCATCCGCGGAATATTGGCGCGCGCAGTCGTGCAGTGTTTCGCACAGCTCCCAAGCGTCATCGGCCGAACCGACAGCGAGAGTGATTTCCACCGCAGCCGGCAAGAGGCGGAGTTTGCCCGGCATGTCGTCGACGGACTGCAGTGCGCGGCGGATCGCCGAAAGGGCCGGCTGCTCGTGCCCCTGCTGAAATCGCATAAGCGCCAGCCCCGGCTGCGGATCGAACCCGAGCCTGCTCGCTGCGCGATAGGCGGCATCGGCCTCGTCCCATTGGCCGCGGAGGCGAAATACCTCGCCCTTCTGGTAGAATGCCGGACCGGCGTGGTGCTTCGAGGGCCCCTGCTGAAGGCGGATGCTGGCGACACCGGCCTCGCGGCCGGCCTCGTCCCAGTGGCCGTCGAGGATCAGGATTTCGGCCCGGTGGATCAGGCATCTGCCGGTGAAGGCAACGATGTCGGGCTGTCCCGCGCACCATCCGACCAGCGCCGATGTCCATTCCCTCGCCCGGCCCGTGGCATGAAATTTCTGACAGATCTCGATCACGCTGCAGTAGACCAGCCCGGTGACGATTGGTGAGAGCCGGCCCGAGGTGACCGAAACCATCACCTCGTCCAGCAGTTCGAAGCCGCGCACATAGTCGCCGCGCAGGATCAATATCCGCCCCTGAAGCTGGCGCACGATAGCCAAGAGGTCCGGATCTTCGCAGCGCTGTCCGATCTCCGCGGCACGTGTTGCGTGCGCGAATGCTTCGTCCGGACTGTCGGCGGCGAGGCTTTGTTCGACCATTGGGAGCTGAAGGTAACCGTGTTCTGCACATTCCTGCGTATGATCCTCGACCAGCCGGTTGGCGCGCGTCAGCCATCCGCTGCCTTGGGCGAATTCACCGCGAAACATCAGGGTGAGCCCGATCCAGAAGCCGCAACGCGCTGCGGATCGTTCGCGTCCGTTCCGGAGATGCTCTTCGAAGGCCCTTTCGTAGTCCCGAACGAATTCCTCCTCGCGCCCAAGCATGTAGGCGGCTTCCCCGAGGCGCTGGAGCTCGGCGCCGCCAAGTTCACTGCAGCGGTCTCTGTCTGACAGTTCGCGGTGAAGTCTGGACCAATCGCCGCGATTGGCTAGCTCCGCATACGGATCCGATGCAACTGCACCGTCTTCCGGCGACTTGTCGGGTGATCGGTCGGAGGGCGCGGGCATAGCCTCAGAATAGCACATATTTTGCTGAGGAGGTGGCGGCAGATTACCGATGTGACAGAAGTTCGTTTCGGGCTCAATCGAGCCGTTCATCGCGTCCGCCGCCGAGGACCGGGAAGGGTGGAATGCTGCCATTCGTCTCGTCGACGGGAACGAGTAGGTAGCGCCAATATCGCGACATTCATGGCGCTTCTCAAAGCTCCCCTCGCGCAACGGCTCGATCGACCCATTTCTGCCGTTCCGATATCGGCCTCACCACCTCCAAGGCGGACATTCACCCATTATTCGGCGAAAAATTCGGCGAAAAATCTCGTTCCGATCAAAGCCGCCCTACTTCGTTGCAGCGGCTGCGGCTCGCCCGAGCAGGTGGCTGACAGCTGACCGCAGGAACATTCGGCGCGCCGCGTGACCATGGCTGGCTCCTCTCAAGATTCCCTGAACGATATCACTGCGTATCGGTGCTCAATTCTGCCCGCTTCTCATCCGAGACGACGGCGAGGTCCAGGACCTTCTGCAATTCGGCTGCGTGGCGGAATGACGGTTCGGCCTGGACGCCGTTGCGCACCGCATCGACGAAGCGCTGGTAGTTGGTCTGCACCGTTCCGGCGTCCAGAACTTGCCATTTGGCGTTCTCGACATCCTCGCCGATGCAGGCTTTCAGCTCCGAGCCGGTCAGATTGTGCACGACTTCGATGCCGCCCTTGTCGCCGTAGATGCGCAGGCGGAGTTCATTCAGATGGCCGGTTGCCCAGCGGCTGGCATGGACGACGCCGAAGGCGCCATTGCGGAAATCAAGCGCCATGGTGAAACTGTCATTGGCGTCGAGCTCGTATTCGCCGATGCGGTTTTCGGGCGCCTTGTCGAAGGATCTCAGGCGGCAGAACACATGGTCGATGTCGAGCGCCGCGCCATAGCTGGCGAAATCGAGGATGTGGATACCGACGTCGCCCAGCACGCCGTTGGAGCCATGGCCGCGCGACAGCCGCCACAGCCATTTCGAATCGGTGCGCCAGTCGCCCCAGAATTTGGACACCAGCCAGCTCTGCAGATAGGACGCCTCGACATGCCTGACCGTGCCGATGTCGCCGGCCAGCACCATGGCGCGCGCTCTCTGCAGCGGCGCGACATTGCGATAGGTCAGGTTGACCATGTTGATGATGCCGGCTCGCTCGGCGGCATCGGCCATCTCACTGGCCTTCTCGAAGTTTTCGGCCAGCGGTTTTTCGCACAGCACCGGCTTGCCCGCCGCGATCAGCATCATGGTGGTCGGATGGTGGATGCGATCGGGCGTCACGTTCGCCACCGCGTCGAACTTGCCCCATGCCAGCGCCTCGTCCAGCGACGCGAAGCGGTTGGGGATACCATAGATGTCCGAAAACTTGTCGACGCGCGTACGGTCGAGATCGACGGCGCCGATCAGTTCGACGCCCTCGATCTTGCCGAACTGCCTGGCATGCTCCTCCGCCATCCAACCGGTACCGAGTATCAACAGACGCATGATTCTTATCCTTAGGACAGGGCTTTATCTTCTTGTTCGATCATGGATTTGTCGTCTAGCGGAAGCCGGCTTCGCCGGCGGAATGAAGCTTTCCGCCGCGCTCGACGATCGGCTCGAGCGCCTTTTCCACCGGCACGTTCGGCGCATCAAGGATGGCCGGATTGGCGCCTTGCGGGTTGTGCGCCCATCTCACCGCATTGCGCAGCACCTTCTGGACATTGGGGTCGTGATAGGTCGGATAGGTCTCGTGGCCCGGCCTGAAATAGAAGATGTTGCCGGCGCCGCGGCGATAGGTCAGCCCCGACCGGAACACTTCGCCGCCCTGGAACCAAGAGATGAACACGGTCTCGAGCGGCTCCGGCACAGCGAACTGCTCGCCATACATCTCCTCGTTCTCGAGCTCGAAATACTCGCCGATCCCGGCAGCGATCGGGTGGTTGGCGCTGGTCACCCAAAGCCGTTCGCGCTCGCCGGCCTCGCGCCATTTCAGCGTGCAGGGCGTGCCCATCAGCTTCTTGAAGATCTTCGAGAAATGCCCGGAATGGAGAACGATCAGCCCCATGCCTTCCCAGACGCGGCGCGCCACGCGCTCGACCACTTCGTCGGCGACGGCGCCATGGTCCTTGTGCCCCCACCACAGCAAGACGTCGGTCTCGGCCAGACGGTCGGCCGGCAGCCCATGCTCCTTCTGCTCCAGCGTCGCCCACGACACCGAAATCTCCGGGTCGAGCTTCAGCGCATTGGCAATCGTCGCGTGCATGCCCTCGGGATAGATGCCGGCGACCACCTCGTTGGTCCGCTCATGAATATTCTCGCCCCAGACGACAGCGCGTATTGTCATGATGTCCTCGTGATTGTTTGAAGCTGGAGCCGCCCCTACGGGTCAGTCATAATATCCTCGGCCGGGAATGAAAACCTTCGAGATTGGCCAAACCTCCCCAGCTTCGTCATCCCAGGGCGGAGCAGGCGCGAAGCGACGTCGCGAAGACCCTGGGATCCATGCCGTGACCTCTCCGCGCTGCAACGGGCGGGACTTTTTGATGCGGGAAGGACAGGAGGTGAAAGGGATCGCTACAGAACGGCTTTCAATCTGCGTCGTTGCATTCTTCGGCTGACGTAACGGCATGGATCCCAGGGTCTGCGCTCCGCTTCGCGTTCGCTCCGCCCTGGGATGACGAAGCCATGAAGGGCTGCCGCGAGCAATCTACGCCCCTCGCCCCTCTTGGGCGACGCGTGTCAGCGGCTTCGACAGGCGCGGCACCACGACGAGCCGCTTGATCTTGCCCTTCTTGTAGGCGGCGAGGAAGCGGGCATAGTCCTTGAAGACGACGCAGCCATTGGATTCGGCGCGCCCGCCGCGCAGCATGTAGGTGTGGGCGAGCAGGCCGTCGCGGCCATATTTGTTGCTGCCGCTGGCCGGCGTCAGACGGATCGCCTCGACACCGTGAAAGCGCGATTCCCGCATCGTCAGATTGTAGGTATCCGGCGGCGTCGGGCCGACATTCTTCTTGTGGACGTAGCGTGGCTGGTCGACCATCGCGCCCAGTCCCGAATGTGCCTCCAGCCGCGAGCCGTCGGGCATATAGACGGTCTTGGCCGAGATGTCGTAGACGGCGACGCCAGTACCCATGTTGGGCGTGGTGAACAGGTTCCTGAAGGCTCCGCCGAGACCGCCGGAAGGCATGTCGGGCTTGGCATAGGCCAGCATGTCGCCGCCCTGCGTCTTCGACCGTTTGCCCGGCTTGCCCGACACGGCCGGCACTGCCGCTTGTGACGAATTGCGAGGCGACAGGCTGCCGGGTAGCGTCTCGGCCGGCGGAGCGTCGGCCGTCTGCACCTTGCTCGCCCTGGCGGTCCTAGAGGTCTGCGCCTTGGGCGGCTCCGTTTTCGATGCTTGATCCTTTTGCGCCTGGGCCCTTGGCGCCTGGTCTTTTGGCGCCTGATCTCTTGACGCTTGAGCCCGCGGCGCCTCGGCCGGCTTATCGATGTCCGCCCGCGGACGCAGCGTCGGCAGCGGAATGCTGTCGGGCATGTCGTCTTGCGGCGGCAGCGAGGCTAGCTGGACCTCAGGTTCTTGCGGCTCTTGCGAAGCCGCGGGCTCGCTTGCCGCGATGGCTGCCGGGAGCACATCGATCATCTGCTCCGGCAATGTATTCGCCAGCGCCAGCGCCAGGCGCGACGAGCGTTCGATCTCCGCCACCTCCGGCCCGAAGCGCACCGGTGCCGGGCCGTTCGGGTCGGGTATGCGTACCGGCTCGGCGAACCGGGCGTGGGCCGGCAGGCTGGCGAGCATGACGGGAGAGCGGGCTGAGGCACGGGCAAAGGCGGCGGCAAGCTTTTGCGGCGACAGCGCGGCCTTGGCGACCACGTCGTCGAAGCTCGATTGCCGCGACGCATCGGCGACAAGCGGCACGGTGTTGCGCTTGAGGCGGGCCGATTTTCCCTGGTGGACGAAGTTCGACGCCGACCGCAGGCAGTTGGCATCGCACCCGTGCTGCAGCAGCTTGGCCGACAGCGCCGCGTTGGCCGCGGCCCATGTCGGGGCCTGCGCCTTTGCAAGGCTGCGGCGAGGATCGGCAAGCGCGATGGTGCGCGGCGCGAGCAGGCTTTGCGGGAGACCGTTGGAAGCGGCGCTGAGCGAGGTTCCCACTGAATAAAGGCCGGCCAAAGTCGCCACCGACCATAAAGCAATGGCTGCGCCGACGGCCGGAACCGCGACCCAGCGTAGGCCGGGCCTCATCGAAGTCAATCCAGTTGCAGGACTGTCACCCCGGGTTTTCGCACTTACAAACGCCATTCAACCACTCTCAATCGGCCGATGCCGGCTAGCGGATTTCGCAGCCGTGACATTCACAGTTCGCCTGGTGCCCCCAGCACGCTTTGCGTCTGTTGCCGATTGATTCAAAAGATGGACAAAGTTGGTTAACCAATCCCTCTACCGACCGCCGATTGGGCGACGGTCACACCGAAAAACGCCCTCCAAAACCTGCATAGTTGGCAAAACTGCCCTCCAATGATGACTTTGCTGCCCGTTTTTGTCGGCCGAGTCAAGAAAGCGAAATGACTAGACCTTGCTGGGCGGAGTCGGCCATGGCTGCGAAAGTGAAGCCGGGCCGACGAGAATCGCGCGGCCGGCAGCCGCCGCCATCAAGCCCCGGCGATCGGTCAAACCGGCGATTATCGACCTGGCACTTGTCGACCTGCCACTCGGGCGAATGAACGTTAACGTCTGAGAATTCGGGATAGCGGCAAGATGTTTGCCGCACAGCAGCTGAATGTCGCCAAGTGCCGGAGCGGGATATCCAACACTTAGGCCACAGCCACCACTATGTGAGCCTGGATTTTGGCAGCAACCTCGCCGCTGCCATGCCTGTCTGCAATCGCGGCTGCGGCGTAGTCGGTTGCAGCGTCCAGTTTTCCCGCCTCTCTGGTCTCGATTTCATTGCGAAGGAGAGTGCCCTGGCAATAAGCAACGGCCGGAACGCGGGGCGAGGAGGCACGGCTTTGTTCGGCTCTCGTCTCGATCACCACACCGGAAAAACCTGCGTCCTCCAGCTCGCTACGGATCAGTGCCGTATCGTGGTAGCCATGCGGCGTGCGTGCCAGAAAGCGCGGCGGATCGTTCGGAAAAATCCTCGCCAGGGCATTCGTCACATCGTCCGCAAATACATTCTCTTCGATGCGATCCCATACGCTGAATAGAAAATGTCCTCTGGGCTTCAGGACTCGCCGGGCTTCACGATAGGCAGATGAGCGGTTGGGAAAGAACATCGCACCGAACTGACAACAAACGAGATCGAAGGCCGCATTTTCGAACGGTAGCGCCAGAGCATCAGCCTGACGCCATTTGATGCGATCGTCGGGAGCTTGCCGCGAAGCGGCGTAGTCGAGCATCGGCTGGTTGAGGTCGGTTACGACATAGCTTGCATCGGCGGACAGTTTTGGCGCCAATGCGCGGGTGACAACCCCGGTGCCCGCGGCGGTTTCCAGAACGGCGCTTGGCGACAAGGACGCTGCCCGTCGTGCAAGATCTGCGGCGAACGGCTCGAAAATCAACGGCACCATATAGCGGTCGTAGTTTTCCGGAATTGAGCCGGCGAATACCTTGTCCGTTTCCAACATTGCTATCCCCCGCCGTCCGTTTGATGGCTCGCCAGCATAGCATGGAATTGTTTGCTGTTCGGTCGCATTCGACCGGGAGGCGGTTCGCTCCCGGAAGCTCCGAAACGCCGTACTGCAATTATCTGCATATGTGTTAATATATTGTGGTCATGCGCATTGGTGCGTGGCCAAACATAAAATGGGAGGATGCGATGAAAACCATAAATCGCAGGTCTGCAATCGCGCTCGGCGTGACGGCGGCAGCGGTAACGCCTTTGTTCACGCTGGCGGCTGCTGCAAAGGTCAAGAAATACGGCCCGAAGGAAGGCAAGGAGATAGCCCCCGGCGTCAGATTGGTCGAGGTCGGCACCGGCAATTCCGATATCCCCGCTTACAAGAGCATCTCAATTGTCGATATAGTCTTTCAGCCCGGAGCAGCCGCCCCTCAAATGGTGATGGACAACGACATGGTCTGCACCATTGCTGCCGGTGAATTCACGATCAAGAAGGCGGACAAGGAATTCAAGCTCAAGGAAGGTGACGTGTACACCTGCTCCAAGGGCAAGACCGACGAGGCAGCCAACACCAGCAAGGTGGTCGGCATCCACCGCATCGCCGTCTTGATACCTGCCTAGGGCATGCCGCCGAAAATCGGGCCCGCGTCCTCCATCAGGGACGCGGGCCTTTTGATGACGTGCGTGGCCTTGAGCGGTTCATCGTTTCACCGCTTCGACCCGGTCGACTTCGTCCAAGTGTGGTGAGGCTCATGCTGTTCATGGTTTTCCTCCGATTTTTACTTATGAGCGGTTCTCCCTCCGCCCGCTTTGAAAGGGTGCGATTATATTAGAGATCGCGCAGGTTTCCGGCTGACTGCTGCATTGGCGGAGTGGCAATCGGCAGCGCGCTGAGCGTTTTGGAGTTCACGAAATGGCCCGGTGCTCTTCCCGAGCTGCCCCCCAGACCTCGCGCGCCGCGTCTGCATTCAGTGCCGCGATTCCCAGGCCGACGATCAGATCCGGCCACGCCGAGCGCCACAGGAAGGCCGTCACCAATCCGGCCAGTATGATCGCAACATTGGCGACCGCATCGTTGCGGGCCGAGAGGAATGCCGCCCTGGTAAGACTGCCGCTGTGATGGCGGTAGCGCGCCAACATGTAGGCGCATGACAGATTGACCGCGAGAGCGCCCAACCCCGCCAGCGTCAGAGCCGTTGGCTGCGGCGGCACCGGCATGTTGAACTTTTCCCACGCGGTCCACAGCGTCGCCAGGCCCGGCACCAGCAGGATAAGCGCCAGCGCCATGCCGACCCGCGAGCGGGCACGCAGCGACCATCCCATGGCGAGCAGTATGAGGAGATTGACCGAGGCATCTTCCAGAAAATCGACGCTGTCGGCGAACAGCGACACCGAGCCGATCGCCAGCGCGACGGCGAATTCAATGCCGAAATAACCCAGGTTCAGCAGTGCGACGACAAGCACCACCCGGCGAAGGCCGTCCGACGTGATGGCTTGCTGCATGGTCTGCCCTAACACGATGCCGTTGTCGCTCTTACCAGCTGCTCTTCCACCGCAACAGCCGCATGGCATTGGCCGTCACCAGCACCGTCGCCCCGGTGTCCGCGAGAATGGCGGGCCAGAGGCCGGTGATGCCGGCGATCGTCGTCACCAGGAACACTGCCTTCAGGCCCAACGCAATGGTGACGTTCTGCTTGATGTTGGCCATGCTTGCTTGGGACAGCCTGATCATGGCCGCAACGTCGCCGACGCGTCCATGCAGCACCGCAGCGTCAGCCGTTTCAAGAGCCACATCGGTGCCGCCGCCCATGGCAATGCCGACATCGGCCGCGGCAAGTGCCGGCGCATCGTTGATGCCGTCGCCGACCTTGGCTACCCTAAGCCCCTGCCCCTTCAACTCGCCGAGGATGCGCTGCTTGTCCTCCGGGAGCAGTTCGGCGCGCGCCTCGATGCCGAGCTGTTTGCCAATGGCAGCCGCCGTGCGCTTATTGTCGCCGGTTAGCATGACTGTCCTGATGCCTGCATTGGTCAGCGCCTTTAGCCCGGCGAAAGCATCCGGCCGGGGTTCGTCGCGCATGGCAATGAAGCCGGCCAGCGCGTTGTCTACAAGCAGCACCGCCACTGACTTGCCTTCATCGTTCAATGCCACGATGCGTGCCGCCTGGTCTGCTGGCAGCAGGTTTATCTCGCGCGCCGCGACTGGCGATCCCAGAAACAGGTTCTTGCCGCCGACACGACCGATAACCCCTTTACCGCCGATCGCTTTGGCTTCGGCGGCAGGCGGCACGGGAATGTTGCCGGCTTTGGCCCTTTGGAGGATGGCCAAAGCGAGGGGATGGCTCGAGCCGATCTCAAGCGCTGCCGCCAGCGAAAGGATGTCGCGTTCACTGGCACCCACCGCAACGACATCGGTGACCTGTGGCTTGCCGAGCGTCAGCGTGCCGGTCTTGTCGAGCGCCACGGCGTTGATGGTCGCGAGCCCTTCCAGCACCGCCCCACCTTTCATCAGCAGGCCGTGCCGGGCTCCGGCTGAAAGCGACGCCGCGATCGCCGCCGGAACTGAAATGACCAGCGCGCACGGGCAGCCGATGAGCAGCAGCGCCAGCCCCTTGTATATCCATTCGTTCCAATCGCCGCTCAAGAGCAGCGGCGGTGTGGCGGCCACGAGCGCCGCGACGGCGACAACGCCGGGCATGTACCAGCGCGAAAAGCGATCGATGAAGCGCTCGGTCGGCGCCTTGTTTTCCTGCGCCTCCTCGACCAGCTTGATCACGCGTGCAATCGTGTTGTCTGCGGCGGTCGCCGTCACCTTGACGCGCAGCACGCCGTCGCCGTTGATAGTGCCGGCAAAGACCGTGTCGCCGACGTCCTTGCGCACCGGCACGCTTTCACCGGAGACGGGAGATTCATCGATGGCGCTCCCGCCTTCGGTGATCTCGCCGTCAGCCGGAATCCGGTCGCCCGGCCGCACGAGGATGATGGCGCCCACAGCCAGGCTTTCTGCCGGCACCTCGCGGGTCTGGCTGTCTTTCTCGACGAACGCGGTTTTGGGAACGAGGGCCGTGAGCGCTTGAATACTGGACCGTGCCTTGCCGGCCGCAACCCCTTCGAGCAACTCGCCGATCAGGAACAAGAAGACCACCGTCGCCGCTTCCTCGCCGGCACCGATGATGACGGCCCCGACCGCCGCCACAGTCATCAGCATTTCGATTGTGAACGGAATGCCTGCGGCTGCGGCCATGGCCGCTCGGCGCGCGATCGGAGCCAGGCCGAGCAGCATTGCGGCGATGAAGGCCCACGGGCCGGTCGCGGGCCAGGCGTAATCAATCGCGAAAGCCACGGCCAAGGCGACCCCGCTGGCGATGACCAGGCGGCCCTTGGCGCTGTCCCACCATAGCTCCGACGCCGGCGCATCATCGTTATTATGTAACCCCGCTACGTTCTCGTCGTGATTGTGCCTTCCGTCGGCATGGTCGTCGGCGGATTGATCGGATGCCGGCGTCCCAGACTTGGAGGTCAGCGGAGCGACGGCGTAGCCGAGGCCGGTGACCTTCCTCTCGATCGCGCCGAGATTGCTTTCGGGAGTATGAGTGACCGTCAGAGTGCCCGCCGAAACGGATACGTTGATGTCCTGAACACCAGGCATCCGCCGCACGGCCGTATCGATTTTGCTGGCGCAACCGGCGCAATCCATGCCTTCCACGCGGTAGCGGGTCTGTTGTTTGGTCGCAGCCATGGTGAACCTCTTGTATCTTCGACCGCGACGCTACATCCTCTAGCGACTAGAGGAGCAAGCGAAATGTCAACAGGTGTGACCATCGGTGAAGCGGCCCGACACAGCGGCGTGAAGGTTCCAACCATCCGCTACTATGAGCAGATCGAGTTGCTTCCTGCCCCTGCCCGCAGCGAAGCCAATCGCCGGCATTATGAAGCGGCAGACTTGCGCCGGCTCGCCTTCATCAGGCACGCGCGCGAGTTGGGGTTCGGGATCGAAGCCATCAGGGCGCTGCTGACGCTGCAGGATAATCCCAGCCAGCCTTGTGCGACCGCCGACGCCATTGCCCAGGCCCGTCTGTCCGACGTGGTTCAGCGGATACGCAGCCTTACAGCATTGAAAGCCGAGCTGGAGCATATGGTCGAAGGCTGCCGGCACGGAAAAGTCTGCGAATGCCGTGTCATCGAGGTGCTGGCGGATCACGATAAATGCGAGCATCCTCACCATTGATTTGCCAGAGCAGAGCTCGCGTCAGCCCCGATGTCGCGGCATCCGGAGCTTGCAAAAGCCGCACTTTACGGTCAACCTGAGCGGATGATGGCGCGCCTGTCACCAAAACACCTCCTGGTCATGCTTCTCGCGGTCGTCGTGACCGCCGGGTTCAGCCTGTCCGCCGCTCAAGCTGCCGTCATGTCGGCCAGGATGGCAGTCGACGGCCGCATGACCATGGCCGCGGATACCGGCACCACCGACGCCGACATGGCCAAGATGGCCGATGGCAGGGACGGTGACTGCAACGCTTGCCTCAAGGGCTCGGCCGGCAATGACAAACCGATGCAATGTGCGCCGACCTGTGTCGCACCTGTTCTGGCGGTGCTGCCGGAGGCTCTCCCCGTGACGGGACTGCCGCAGGCCGAGCTGCCGTCCGCGCTTCCCGCCCCGTTCCTGCACGGGCGAAGTCTGCTGCCGGAGCCATTCCCTCCAAGACCCAGCGCTCTCGTCTGACGCCGTTTCTGCCGTTCCACGGCTGATTAGCGGCGTTTGATCGCCCGGTTGCGCGTAACTGCGCAGCGGGCGCGGTAGCAATTCAATCGACGTCGCGACGTTCGCCGTCGGTTACCGCAGGGGTCACAAAAGTGAATTCCGTTTCAAATCCGTTCATAACGCGCCGCAAATTCCTGCTTGCGGCAGCGAGCATTGCCGCCGCAGTGCCGATCCGCCCTGCGCTGGCGATGGCCACCGGCGAATACCGGATCAGGGTGGCGCCGAGCCAGGCACGGTTCGCCGGCCCTGATGGTCCGCGCACTCCGGTATGGGCCTATGATGGCACGGTCCCCGGCCCGACACTGCGCTTACGCCAGGGGCAGCCCGCTCGGATCATCGTCGAGAACGGACTGGACGAAGACACCACGGTTCACTGGCATGGCATCCGGCTGCCGAACGCCATGGATGGCGTGCCCGGCCTGACGCAGAAGCCGATCAGGCCAGGTGAAAATTTCATCTATGAATTCACCCCGCCCGATGCCGGCACCTTCTGGTATCACCCGCACGCCAACAGCCTGGTCCAGCTCGGCCGTGGCCTTGCCGGCGCACTGGTCGTCGAGGAGGTCGAGCCGGTCGCCGTCGACCGTGACATTCTGTGGCTGCTGCAGGACTGGCGGCTTGCGGCCGATGGGCAGATCGCCGGCGGCTTCGGCAGTGCCATGGATGCGTCGATGTCGGGCCGCGTCGGCAATGTCGTCACCGTCAACGGCACGGGGCCAGGCGATCGGAGCGTGAAGGCCGGCGAGCGCGTCAGGCTGCGGCTCGCCAATGCCTCGCTTGCCCGCATGATGGCGCTGCGCTTCGAAGGCCACCGTCCGGTCGTCGTCGCCATCGACGGCCAGCCCTGCGATCCGCATGAACCGGAGGGCGGTCGCCTGGTGCTGGCGCCCGCCATGCGCATCGACATCGTGCTCGACATGCAGGGCCACCCCGGTAGCCGCCACGCGGTGATCGACGATTTCTACGACGGCCTCGCCTATACGCTGACCACGCTGGCCTATGACGCAGCGCCGCCGCTGAGAACCCATCCGCTCGACACGCCTGTCGGCCTGCCGCGCAACCCCTTGCCCCAGCCCGACCTCGCTGGCGCCGAGCGCCAGGAGATCGTCCTGCAGGGCGGCATGATGGGCGGCGGCAAGCTCAAGGGCGTCGGCGGCATGATGGGCATGGGGATGATGGGCATGAACGGCGGTGCGGCCTGGGCGATCAACGGCATGTCGATGACCGGCGACGGCCATGCCGGCATGGCGCCGCAGTTCACGCTGAAACGCGGTGTGACCTGCCATCTCACCATGCGCAACGAAACCGCCTGGTGGCACCCGATGCATGTCCACGGCTTCAGCCTGTCGGTCATCTCGCGCAACGGCTCGCCGGTGCCGCACCGGCAATGGCAGGACACGGTGCTGCTCGCCCCCAAGGATACGATCGAATGCGCCTTCGTCGCCGACAATCCAGGCGACTGGATGCTGCACTGCCATGTCGCCGATCACCAGATGGCCGGCCTGATGACGACGTTCCGCGTGACCTGAAACTTTTATCCAACCAAGGAGAACTGCAATGAAACTGACCTACCGCCTTGCCGCACTGTCCCTGCTGATCGCAACGCCGCTGCCCGCCTTCGCCGCAACGATCAACGCCGTCATGTACAAGAACCCGCAATGCAGCTGCTGCGAGTCCTACGCCAACTATCTCGAGCACAACGGCTTCAAGGTCGACATCAAGCCGGTCAACAATCTCTCCCAGATCAGCAGCGATGCCGGCGTGCCGGCCGACCTCGAAGGCTGCCACACGCTGATGGTCGACGGCTATATCGTCGATGGCCTGGTGCCGGTCGAGATCGTCAAGAAGCTTTTGACCGAGCGCCCTGCCATCACCGGCATAACGCTCGCCGGCATGCCGGCTGGCGCCCCAGGCATGGGTGGCGAGAAGCAAGGCCCCTTCGTCGTCTACGCCTTCACCAAGGACGGCAAGGCGCCCACCGTCTACGCGACCGAGTGAGGACATTGTGAGCAAACTGGCCATGGTCCTGATTGGCATGCTGCTGGCATTTTCGCTGCCGGTATCAGCCGCTGAGCCGCCGCAGAACTTTGTCGTTCACGAGGCGCCTGTCCCCGTGCCGGAAATCAGCTTCAAGGACGGCAATGGCAAGCCGAAAACGCTTGCGGATTTCCACGGCAAGGTCGTGCTGCTTAACGTCTGGGCGACATGGTGCGCGCCCTGCCGCAAGGAGATGCCGACGCTCGATCGGCTGCAGGCCAAACTCGGCGGTCCGGATTTCGAGGTCGTCGCGTTGTCCATGGACCGCGCCGGTCCTGAGATTGTGAAGAAGTTCTTCGGCGACATCGGCATCAAGCACCTCGCCCTCAACATCGACGTCTCGGGCAAGGCCATGTTCGCCATCGGCACCGTCGGCCTTCCGGCAACCCTGCTGGTCGACCGCGACGGCAAGGAGATCGGCCGGCTGATTGGGCCGGCCGAATGGGACGCCCCCGACATGGTCGACTTCATCCGCAGCCGCATCGCCGCCAAGTGAGAAAGGGACAGATATGTTCGGGCTAAAGGCTCGCTGCGTTGCATCGGCTTTGAACGAATGGAGGTGCTTGCTGCTAAGCGTAATTGCCATTGCGGCGCTGACCGCGGGCTTTTCGTATCAGGCGCAAGCCCACTCGCTCGACGAAATCGACGCCACGCTTGAGGCCGACGAGAAATATTTCCAGCCGATCGACAAGCCGGCGCCTGATTTCACGCTGCGCACCGCCGACGGGCGTGTCGTGCGAACGGCAGACCTGCGCGGCAAGGTGGTCGTCCTCCACTTCATCTACACGCCGTGCCCGGATGTGTGCCCCCTTCATGCCGAGAAGATCGCCGAGATCCAGAAAATGGTGAACGGCACGCCGATGAAGGACCGGGTCAGCTTTGTGACCATCACCACCGACCCGACCAGGGACACGCCGGACGTGCTCAGCAAATACGGGCCGGCGCACGGGCTCGATCCCGTCAATTGGCTGTTCCTGACCACGATGGAGGATCAGCCGGAGGATGCGACCCGCAGACTGGCGGAGGCCTTCGGCCACAAGTTCACGCTGACGGATGATGGTTATCAGATGCACGGCACCATCACCCATGTGATCGACAAGGAGGGCCGCTGGCGGGCGAATTTCCATGGCCTGGATTTCGCGTCGGTCAATCTCGTCACATTCGTCAATGCGCTTACCAACAATGTCGAGCGCCCGCACCATGAGCAGGAAACGGGATGGTGGACGAAAATCAAGGGCATGTTCTGAGGCATCATTTGCACGTGCCGGCGGTCCGGCGAAACAGAGGGAAGGAGAACCCTGTGACCCACAAGTCCAATCCATTGAGCGGAGCCGTCGGCAAAATGGCCCGTGCCGTCATGCTGGCCGGCGCGACGATCTGGCTCGCGCTCGGTCTCCACAATCAGGCGATCGCCGCCGTCGAGATGTCCCAGGACCAGTTCGACCAGCGCATCCACGACTATATCCTCGCGCATCCCGAGGTCGTCATGGAGGCGCTGCAGAGCCTCGATGCCCGCCAGCGCGAGGCTGCGGCAAAAGAGGCGAAAGCCGCCCTGGTGGCGAAGGCCGACGATATCTTCCGGGACCCGGCGAGCCCAGTCGGCGGCAACGCCGAAGGCGACGTCACCATGGTCGAGTTCTTCGACTACAACTGCCCCTATTGCCGGCAGGTTGCGCCGATCATGGCGCAAGCAATGGCCGACGATCCGCAGCTCAAGATCGTCTACAAGGAATTCCCGATCCTCAGCACGGATTCCGTATTTGCTTCCAAGGCGGCTCTCGCCGCAGTGCGCCAGGGCAAATACATGGCGTTCCACAAGGCCTTGTATGCGGTGAAGACGCGGGTGACCGAAGCGGTCGTGCTGAAGGTGGCTGCCGACGTCGGTCTCGATGTGGCTAAACTGAAGACCGACATGCAGCGGCCCGATATCCAGGCGTCGATCGACCGGAATACGCAACTTGCCCAGGCGCTGAAGATCAGCGGAACGCCAAGCTTCGTCGTTGGCGAGCAGATTTTCCCCGGCGCGACCGACCTCGCAACGATGAAGAAACTGATCGAGCAGGCGAGGACCAGCAAATGAGCCGAATATTTTGCCCAAACCGACGGACGGTTGTTCTGGGAAGCGCCTTTGGCGCCGCTGCGGTCGTCGGCTTGCTCAAGGGGCCGGATTTGGCGATCGCCGCTGAGGATCCCGATCTGGCACGCCGTTTCAGATATCTCAGCCAGAACGGCAACAGCACGTGTTCGACCAAGTTCACGGAATCGATTGCGACCATGCCGGCAACGTCGCGGATCACGGGCTCGTGCTGCAGCCCGATGGAGACGAAGCGCTATGCCGAGCAGGTGAGCGGCCTGGCCAGGTACCGCGAGATCGCGATGATCCCAAGCGATCCGTACGATATTCCGGCCGGCATCGCACAGAAGATGATGCCCTACTACGATGTGAAACTCTCCGGCGAAGAGCAGCAGGCCTACGACTATGCGATGGCCAATTCCAACGAGAAAGGCCCATGCTGCTGCCAATGCTGGCGCTGGAAAGTGTATGGCGGGCTGGCGAAGTTCCTGATCCGCGAGCACGGTTTCACCGGCAAGCAGGTCGTCGACGTCTGGGATCTCTCAGACGGCTGCGGCGGAGGAGAGTAGAGCCGGGCGACAACTCGGCTGCGGTTCAACAAGCGCTCTCAACCTGTTCTACCTTCTTGAAAGGAGCGCTTGACCTTCCGGTGGCTGGAACCGTCAGGCTTATTGCTAACTTCCGGAGGTCGTCCTCCGGAGGTCGTCCAATGGCGGACCGAACCATGAATGTCGAAAGGCAGCTACTGGCCCTGTTAGAGAGGCATATCGGCAAGGCAGATCAGATGTCGTGGAACACTTGCTGCGGGCGCTGGAGGCGCTGGATTAAAGCCTTGCCCTTCCGGAGTTACCGCGCGGTCAGCATGTTCTGGCAGAAGCCTATTATGAACTCGTTCGTCGATAGCATTGAACGTGCCTTGATTGACCGGCAAGCCACTGCCTTCGTGGGCTGATCGAGTTCGCCTTGACGGGCGTACATGGCGAACTAGTTCCCCTCGCAATCGCCGGTGGCAGCGGCGGGAGGGATGATTGTGATGATGATGGACGGTTCAATGTGGATGATGGGCGGCATGGCGCTCATTTGGGTCCTGGTGCTTGTCACCCTCGTGCTCGCGATCGCGGCGCTGGTCAAATATTTGCGAACCTGACGGCATAGGCAGTCGGGGTCAAAAGAGCAAAAACGGCGGAAAGTTGTAGTCGTCATCGGAAGCAGCAGCATCATCGGGTCGGCGTCGGAACTGGTCCGGCCCCTCGGCTCTTAACGTCTGTCGCCTTCGGCCCTCTCAGGAGTGGCAAATCGCCGGCTATGAGGTCTGGATGGCGAAGCGCAAAGACACGGTTATTGTTACCGGCAGCACCGGCTTCATCGGCTCGGCTCTGGTCAACAGCTTCGCCGACCGGTTTGCTCTCGTCGGCCTCGACCGGGCGGCGACGCGTCAGCCGCCGCCGGCCGCGGAGTGCGTCTGCATCGACCTGACATCGGAGGACGCCGTGGCAGCCGGTTTGGCGCGCGTGCGGACGGCCTATGGCGCCCGCCTCGCCTCGGTGATCCATCTTGCGGCCTATTTCGATCTCACAGGCGAACGGAACCCGCTCTACGAAGAGATTACGGTTGGCGGCACCGAGAAGCTCCTGCGCGCCCTGAAACAATTTGAGGTCGAGCAGTTTGTCTTCATGAGTTCGATGCTGGCGCACAAGGGTGGCCGACCGGGCGACATCATCGATGAGGATTGGCCGCTCGAATCGAACCTACCCTACCGCACCTCGAAGATCGAGACCGAGCACCTGATCCATGAGCAGCACGGGGCGATCCCTGTCGTCTATGCCAGGCCGGCCGGCGTCTATGATGATCTCGGCCGTAACGCATTCCTCGCCAATCAGATTGCGCGTATCTACGAAGAGGATCCGACCGGGCATGTATATCCGGGTGACCTGCGCACAGGGCAGTCGTTTCTGCATCTGGAAGACCTCACCGATGCGGTGGCGCGCCTTATAGATCGGCGGAAGAAACTTCCCACGGAGCTGGCGCTGCTTCTCGGCGAGCCTGAGGTCATGGGCTACGGCGAACTTCAAGCCGAGATTGGTCGGTTGATCCGTGGCGAGAACTGGGAGACACGGGAGGTGCCGAAGGCGCTCGCCAAGGCGGGTGCCTGGGTCCAACAGGACGTGCTGGGCGAAGAATCATTCGTTCGTCCCTGGATGGTCGATATCGCCGACGACCACTACGCGATCGATATCAGCCGTGCCCGCAATGTCCTCGGCTGGCAGCCCCGGCATTCCCTGCGCGAGACGTTGCCGCGGATCGTCGACGCGCTCAAGGCAGATCCCGCCGGCTGGTATCGGGCCAACAAGCTCAACGCCGCCAAGGTGGCCGGCAGCGGAACAAAAGCGCGAGAGAAAGACAAGGCGTTCGAGGCCAAACACGACAAGATGAAACCCGGACACATGGCCGAGATGGCGGGGATGGGCAAGCAGATGCTCTGGGCTCATTTCCTGGTCATCACGCTTGGCGTGTGGCTCCTCACCAGCCCGCTTCAGTTCGCGCTGTTCGATCCGGCGGCGGCCGGCACTGTGCGTGACGTCACGCAAGAGCGTGGACTGTGGGAACCGGTGCTGCGCAACGCGCTCACCGGCTGGAGCGACATTGTCTCGGGCTTGCTGCTGATGCTGTTTGGCGGGCTCGCACTGTCGCCGCGTTTTTCCTGGGCGCAATGGGGCACGACGATCGCCGGCCTGTGGCTGCTCTTCGCGCCGCTGTTCTTCTGGACGCCGAGCGCCGCCGCCACCATGAACGACACGATCGTCGGCGCGCTGGCCATCGCTTTCTCGGTGCTCGTCCCGATGATGCCGGGCATGAGCCACGAAGGGATGATGGACGAGAGCACCGTTCCGCCTGGCTGGACCTACTCGCCGTCATCCTGGCTGCAGCGCCTGCCGATCATCGCGCTCGGTTTCTTCGGTTTCCTCATCGCCCGCTATCTCACTGCCTACCAGCTCGGCCATGTGGGTGCTGTCTGGGAGCCGTTCTTCTCCGGCGGAGACGGCAGGAACGGCACGGAATTCATCATCACATCCGACGTTTCTCAAGCCTGGCCAGTCGCTGATGCCGGGCTTGGCGCCGTGGCCTATATGATCGAAACCCTGATGGGCGCGATGGGCACGGCGACCCGCTGGCGCACCATGCCCTGGATGGTGACCTTCTTCTTCATCCTGGTGGTGCCGCTCGGCGGCGTCTCGATCTTCTTCATCATCATCCAGCCGATCATGATCGGCACCTATTGCACACTGTGCCTCATCGCGGCGGCGGCCATGCTGGTCATGATCCCGCTGACGCTGGACGAGGTGGTCGCCATGGGCCAGTACATGCTGCGCAGCGTGCGGGCAGACCGTCCGTTCTGGCGCACCTTTTTCCAAGGCGGGCCGGAGCCGAACGGCGAGGCGGACAAGAACGATCCCGGCTTTTCCGCCGCGCTTGCCGCACAGTCCGCCGCAGCCATTCGCGGTGTCACGTTTCCATGGACGCTGGTCGCATGCTGTATCGTCGGCGGTTGGCTGATGGTCTCGCGGCTGGTCTTCGGCACAGCCGGCGCCATTGCAAACAGCGATCACCTCTCGGGCGCCATGATCATCACGATCGCGGTCTGCGCCATGGCCGAGGTGGCACGGCCGTTGCGTTTCCTCAACCTGCCGTTCGGGTTATGGCTGATCGCAGCGCCCTGGCTGCTCGACGGCGCGACCAGAGGTTCGACATTGAACAATGCCGTTGCAGGGCTAGTTGTGATCGGCCTCAGCCTGCCTCGGGGGCGCCGAAGCAAGGAGCACTACGGCTCATGGGACCGCTATGTCGCCTAGACGAAGCCTGGAACCGGCTTGGTCTTGCCGCTCAGTTGCGCGCCCAGCGTCAGTGCCTGCGGGAAATTCCGGACGATCGCCGCCATCAAGGTGGCGCTGCCGGGGCGAAGGGCAATTCCGGCAACGGCCGCGGCGGCGTAGACCCGGGTCGAAAACAGTCTATTCCAGGCCGCCTCGTAGCGTCTGGCGGCAGCCTCGCGCCCTGCTCGGCCACTTGGCGCGCATTCGAGTTCGCAAGCCAGCAGCCAGCCGGACTGAAGCGCCATCGAGATGCCCTCGGCGATGACAGGATGAGACTCTCCGGCTGCATTGCCGACGCGGAAGATGTCCCCTTCGTAGCACGAGCGAATTCCCGGCCGGATCGGACCTGCGGCAAGCCACGGACCGTCGAGGAGAGCCGGTTCCAGGGCGTCCCGCACGCCCCGGCATGAATTCAGGAGATGCCGGGAGACCGCATCGGCGGCCGACACGTGGCTCCGTTGTTTGGGGCCATATTGTTTACGCAGCCGCGCGAGCATATCGCGCCGGATGCAGCACGAGATCGACAACCGGCCATGATCCGCCGAAACCATGCCGCCATAGCCGCCGGGGAAGGCCAGCAGAGGCATCAAATCCGGCGCCAGCGACGACCCGGTGAAATGCGCCTTGAAGCCGAGTAGGTCCGACGGGCGATTGGCCTTTCCGAGCTGGCTGGGCAATGGTCCCGGTTCCCAGGAGCCGTGAGCGGCGACAATCACCGGCGCACGCAACATCGCCGCTTCATCCCCGGCCTGAATTCGCACCCTTTGCATCTCACCGTCCGGCTCGATGGCGACGGCGCGGCAGGGTTGAAAGATTTCGACACCCGCCGATCGCGCCGCTTGCAAAAGCAGAGAGTCGAGAATGTCCCGGCCGAGCGCCCGGCCGAAGCTGTCTTTCCCACGAGGCCCAGCTCCTGCACGTGGCATTGCCGCCTCGACGCAGGTCTCGCCGGAAAACAAGCCGACGCGGCGGATTTCGGGGCCGGCATTGGTACGCCAGGCATCGCCGATCTCGAGCCGGTCGAGAAGCGCAAGATTGCTTGCCGAGATGTATTCGCCGCAGACCTTGCGGCGCGGAAATGCGCTTTTTTCCACAATTGCCACGGCCCATCCGCGCCGGGCCAGCGTGAGCGCGACGGAGGTGCCCGCCGGGCCGGCACCAATGACAATCGCGTCATGAGTCGACAATCGCGTCATGACTCGACACTGGCACTGGCGCCGACGAAGATGTGGGAAAACAGGCCGGCGCGCCGCTCCTCGACCGGTTTGCCGTTGGCCGCAAGCCAGAGACGGGAAAGCTCGCTGCCGCGAAAGCCGGCACGCACGCTTTGCGCCGCGTCGTTTCGTGTGACGTCGTTGGCGCCGATTGCCGGCAGAAGACGGGTCGCGGCCAGCGGCAGTTTCGCCCGCAGCGGCTCTGTCGCGATGAGCAACGGGGCTTTCGGCCTGATCAGCGAAAACAGACGCACGAGCTGCGCATTGTCGAGGTGATGCAGGAACAGATTGACGGTGACGGCGTCGAACGGCGCACCCTCGATCTTTCCTGCCCAGTCGAAGACATCGGCGGTGACGCCTTCGGCCTTCCATCCCAGCCTGTCAAAATCACCGCGCAATTGCGCGGTGACGAGGCCGACGCGGTCGAGCATTACCAGTTCGACCCCGGGCCAATGCGTGGCCATGCGCCGCGCCACCGCCAGCATGAAGGAGCCGTCGCCGGCGCCGATCTCCAGGATGCGGCGTGGCGGCGTTGGCACGAACCTCCTGAGCAACGACGTCATGATCGGCACCTGAAACATCAGCATATTGATGCGCCGAAGGTCGCGGCGCGCGGCCAGCGCTCGCGGATCTTCGGCCGCAAGTCCGTCGAGGATTTCCGGCGCGAGCTGCCGGTGCTCCAGGCCGCTCATGACACCGTTCGAAAGAGCATGGTTTCGGCCGTCAGCCCGGGTCCGAACGACATGCCGCAGCCGAGCAGGCCGGGTGGCGCCTTCAACATCTCCTTCATCACGAACATGACGGTCGCCGACGACATGTTCCCATACTGGCGCAACACCTCGCGCGATGGTTCCAGCGCGGTGGGCTCCAGTTCCAGGGCCCTTTCGACGGCGTCGAGCACCGAACGTCCACCCGGATGCACGGCCCAAAGGTCGATTGCCTCGGTCGGCCGGCCGCCGAGCATGGCGGCCTGGCTGTTCCGCAACGCCTCATGAATCGCTGCCGGCACCTGGCCGGAAAGAACCATTTCGAAGCCGTGGTCGCGAATATTCCAGCGCATCAGATCCCGCCGCTCCCTCGCCACCAGACAGTGAAAGCTATCGAGCTCGATGCCGGCCGGCTCGGCGGTAATGAGCGTGGCCGCGCAGCCGTCGCCCCAGAGGCAGAACGACAGCAGTTTTTCCAGTTCGGTGGTTTCGCGCAGATGCATCGTGCAGAGCTCGATATTGACCAGCAGGATCTTGGCCTGCGGGTCCGAGCGGACGATGTGACGGGCCAGCTTGAGGCCGTTGATCGCCGCGTAGCACCCCATGAACCCGATCATCGTGCGTTCGACACTGTCGGGCAGCCCGCAACGCGCAATCAGCTCCAGATCGATGCCCGGCGCCGAAAAGCCGGTGCAGGTGGTGACGATCAAATGGGTGATGCGGGAAGCGTCGTCGCCAAGCTGCAATCCGTCGATGCCCTTTTGCGCCAGAACAGGTGCGGCATCGTCGAACATCGCCATTCTCATGGCCGTTCCGGGAAACGCGCCCCGGATGAAGGTCCCGGCCAGGTCGGCAGTTTGTCCTTCGGGGTCGGACGCCGGCGCAAAGCAGGAATAGCGGTGCTCGATGCCGGCAAGATCGGCCATGCGTTCGAAGATCCTCCGGCGATCGGCTGCGAGCATGGAGGCCGCGAAACGCAGGTAGAATTGATGAACCTCGTGCTCCGGCACCGCCGTCGCGATCCGGTTGATATAGGCGTTGACGGGCATATTCTGTCTCCTCGGCGTGTGCACGGTGTAACGTGCCGCCGGAGGGTCCTTGCTCATCGGCACCCGGTGTCGAACACCGGGTTTTGAGCGCTGTTCGATAAACGTTTCCGAAAACTGATTTCTTCCCGAAGGTTTAGTCTGCGCTGTTGGCAGGCAAACGGTTGGAGCGGGCGGGCGGTTGCGTCGGGCATCCAAAATCGCCACATCATGTTGACCTTCCATCTACTGGAAGGTCTATTTCCTCCGACAAAGGAGATTTCCACCATGAACATCGGTATCGCATCCGAAAAATCCGGCCTGCCGGCCAAGACGATCCGTTACTACGAGGATATCGGGCTCTTGCATCCGGCTCGGACAGACAATGGCTATCGCGATTACTCGACGGCCGATATTCACCGGCTGCGCTTCCTGCAGCGCTCGCGAAGCCTGGGGTTTTCGGTCGACGAATGCCGCCAGTTGCTCTCGCTGTATCAAGACAGGGAACGTGATAGCGCCGACGTGAAGGAGATCGCGAAAGCCAAGCTGGTGGAGATCGACAGGAAGATCGCTGAACTGGTCGGATTGCGCGGCTTGCTCCACCATCTGGTCAGTCACTGCCACGGCGACGAGCGGCCGGATTGCCCGATCATCGACGAGCTGGCAGGACAAGGCGTGGCCCAGTGAGGCTCGCAGCCGCTGTAACGGTGCTGTCGCTTGCCTGCGTCTCTGTCGTGCTCGCTGCCGCCCATTCGAGCCGTGATGCGATCATCGAGGCTCGCCAGGCCTCGATGAAGGAAATGGCCGCGGCGGCAAAGGCGATCGCTGGGATGTTCGACGGCAAGCAGGCGTACGACGCCGCAGCCTTCAGGGCGGCGGCCGAGACCATCCGCGCCCGCACCGGCCCTGCCCTGATTGCCGAATTCCCCAG
The DNA here is from genome assembly GCF_040320585.1 of Mesorhizobium sp. M0663. Lineage (NCBI taxonomy): Bacteria > Pseudomonadati > Pseudomonadota > Alphaproteobacteria > Hyphomicrobiales > Phyllobacteriaceae > Mesorhizobium > Mesorhizobium sp. M0663. The sequence goes on along the minus strand of NZ_JAMYPX010000002.1, from coordinate 326,169 downwards.
CGCGACATTGGGAGCGCCTTCAGGCGCCAAGGCGGATATCGACCCCGCCCGCGCGGAGTTCGAAGGGCTGGCACGCCACATCGGAACGCTGGCCAGCGCCCTGGCCTCCGACGCCGAGCGGGCACCACCGCATATCACCGACGACATGAGAATGGGTTCCGGCCTGGCAATGGGCGGTGGCAGCCTGCTTGGCAAGCGACCATCACTCGCGGAAGCCGATCCCACTAAATTGCCGGCGGAGCACCTCCTGCATCTCATCTTGCAGGATTGCTCGAGCTGCCATTCGAAGTTCAGGCAAAAGGTCGAGTGATAGCGTCAGCTCCGCTGCAGCTGACCCGCCATGAAATTGCGCCAGCCGCCGAAATGCGAGATCTCCTTTGCATCGGTGAGGCCGGCACTTTCGACGAGAAAGCCCTTCGGCGACGTTCCGTCATCAAGCAGAAGCGTCCCGATGCCGAGCGGCGGCGGGATCGCGGCAACAAAGCGCCCGAACGCTTGTGGCGAGAGCCGCCAGACTTCGACCTCGATCGCTGCCCCCTTGCCATTGCAGCTGCGCTCGAGCCCCGGTCGCGACACCGACTGGCCGGCGAGCGCATAAAGCCGGTAGAGCGGCGCCGTTCTTGCCGCCCGGGCGAAAATCGCGCCGAGCTGCTGCAACTGGCCGTTCAGCGCCATCCCCGATAGATGCGCGCCGACCACGGCCAGCTCGATCGTGCCCTCGTCCACGTCCACGCGAACATCGCCACGCGGCGGCAGCGGCCAGCCTGTAGCGCCCAGCGCAAGGCCGCTTGCCGCATGGACATCCTGCGCAAGCGACGCCGTCAGATGGTCCTTGCCCGCCGCGGCAAGCAAGGTGACGCTCATCGGCAAACCGTCGCTACGAATTCCGGCCGGCACGGCTATGCCGCACATGTCGAGCAGATTGACGAAGTTGGTGTAAGTGCCAAGCCGGCTGTTGGTGACGATGGGGTCTGCCAACACCGCTTCAACCGTGTAATGCGTCGGCGCGGTCGGCACACAGAAAAGATCGACCGAGGCGATGACCGGCGCAAGCCTGGCCTTATAGCCTTGCAAGGCATAGAGCCCGTTGAAAGCGTCCGCGGCTGAAAGTTTTCGCGCGCCGCCGATGATCGTTCGCGTCACCGGATGCATGGCGGCCTCGTTGGCTTCCATGAAGCCCTTGATCGCGGCATAACGCTCGGCCACCCAGGCGCCTTCGTAGAGCAGGTTGGCGGTGGCGTAGAAATCACCGAACGGGATTTCGACCAGCCGGCAGCCCAGCGTCTCCAGCGAGGCAAGAGCGGCCTCGAAACCCGCCTGCATCGCCTCGTCGCCGAAGAAGGTCCAGTCCGCCCTAGCCGGCACGCCGACAGTCAGCACCGGCGGGCGCGCGGCAAGGCCCTGGACGCCGAGGTCTCGCGAATAGGGGTCGGCGTCGTCCTTTGCCGCCGCCGCCTCGAACACGCGGTAGGCGTCATCGACGGTGAACGCGAAGACCGAGATGCAGTCGAGCGTGCGGCAGGCCGGCACGACGCCGGCGGCCGACAGCGCGCCGACGCTCGGCTTCAGCCCGACGATGTTGTTGAGGCCGGCGGGAATGCGCCCAGAACCGGCGGTGTCGGTGCCGAGCGCGAACGAGACGATGCCGCGCGCGGTTGCGACGGCCGAGCCGCATGAGGAGCCGCCCGGCACCAGTTTCGGGTCGATCGCATTCCTCGGGATCGGATAGGGCGTGCGCACACCGACCAGGCCGGTGGCGAACTGGTCGAGGTTGGTCTTGCCGACGACCAGCGCGCCGACGGCCTTGAGCCGCGCGACGACGGTGGCGTCTTTCGCCGGCAAGTAGGCATATTCCGCACAAGCCGCCGTGGTCGGCATGCCGGCAACATCGATGTTGTCCTTGACCGCGAACGGCACGCCCCACAGCGGCTTTGCCGCGGGATCGAACGGGCCGAGCTTTTCCGCCTCGGCAAGCAACTCCGCCCTGCTCGCCAGATGGATGAAGATGCCGGGGTCATCGGCCGCCGCGAGCCGCGCATGGACCGTATCGATCATCTCGCCGATGCTGACGCCGGCCTGAAAGGCAGCGTGCAGGCTCGCTATGTCGAAGCGGATGTCGCTCATTAGGCAACCTCGCCCAGAATGACTACCGGCAGGTTCCACTGGATGAGCACGACGCAGCCATCCTTCGTCCACACCGAGTGTTCGGTTCCGACCGGGTTCAGGATCACGCTGCCCGCGGCATAATCGCCGTTCTCGTCGCTCTGTGTGCCTTCCAGCACGATGATCGTTTCCAGCCCGGCATGGCGATGACGCGGCACGCCGGCGCCCGGCCGGTAGTTCAGGATCGCCACCGACGGTTCCATCGGTCCACCCTTGAGCAGCCAATGCACCGTGATGCCTTCGCGAAAAGGCTCGAATGGCAGATCACGCCAGCCCCCTTGAATGAGAGCCTGGTATGCAATGTTAGGCATTGGAAAGTCCCTCGAGCACCTGGTCCGTCGTTGCCGTCCAGCCGACGATGGCGCCCTGCGCCCTGATCATGGCAAGGGCTGCCGCCTTGAACTCCGGAAAATAGCTCTCCGTCGCATCCTCGGCGAGCAGGCATTCATAGCCGCGGTCGTTGGCCTCGCGCATCGTCGTCTGCACGCAGACCTCCGTCGTCACCCCGGCAAAGACCAATTGCTGTGCGCCAAGCCGCTTCAGGTCATCGCCGAAGCTGGTGGCATAAAACGCCCCCTTGCCCGGCTTTTCGATGACGATCTCGCCAGGCAGTGGCGCAAGTTCATCGAGGATCGCCGTTCCCGGCTCGCCGACAATCAGCACGCGACCCATCGGCCCGACATCGCCGATCCTGATCGACGGATTGCCGCGATTGCGCTTGGCCGGCGGCAGATCCGAAAGGTCTGCCTTGTGGCACTCCATCGTGTGGATCACCGGCAGGCCGGCGGTGCGAAACCCCTCGATCAGCCTCTTCACCGTCGGCACGATCGCCGTGACTCGGCTGACGTCATTGCCGAGGCTGGCGCCGAAGCCGCCGGGCTCAGTGAAATCGCGCTGCATGTCGATGACGACCAGCGCCATCGCCTCAGGCTTGAAGGCGAACGGAAACGGCAGCGCCTCGATCTCCGCCATCAGTGATGTCCCGCCATGTGCTCGCCAATCGTCTGCACGCTCGCCTGCGCGATCGGCGTCTCGTAGACCAGCGCGCCGTCCGACATGACGAAGATGCGGTCCGAGAGCTCGAGCAGCTCATCAAGGTCCTCCGACATAAGGAGCACCGCGGCGCCGGCATTGCGCGCCTTCATGATGCGGGCGCGTATTTCGGCGACGGCGGAGAAGTCGAGGCCGAAGCAGGGGTTCGACACGATGAGCAAATCGACCTCGCCGGTCAGTTCCCGCGCCAGCACCGCGCGCTGCACATTGCCGCCCGAGAGCGACGAAATCGGCGAAGCAAGCGATGCCGTCTTGACCTTGAACTGTTGGACCAGACGGGCCGCGTAGTCCCTGATCGCACTCATCCTGATCCAGTTGACCTGCTTGCCGGCCTCGTTGAGGTCGAAGGTCCGGAAGGCCATGTTTTCCGCCACCGTCATCTTCGGTGCGCAGGCATTGCGCAAGGGCTCCTCCGGAATGAAGCGGACATTGAGCGTGCGCGCCTCGCTGCGGCTGGCGCCATAGGGCGAGCCTTTCACCAGAACGTCGCCGCCATTGCGCGCCCGCTGTCCGGCAAGGACTTCGAGAAACTCCTTCTGGCCGTTGCCGGAGATGCCGGCAATGCCGACGATCTCACCCGACTTCACATCGAGTTCGCCGATGTCGATGGTTTTCAAGCCGGTGCGGTCGGGCGCCTTCAGTGACTTTACCGTCAGCACCTGCCTGGCGCCGGCCGGCACCGGAGCGCGGCTGTCGAGTGCGGCGATCGGCTGGTCGCCGATCATCATCGCCGCCATCTGCTTGTGCGAAAGTTCGGAGACCTTTCCGGTTCCGGTCAGCCTGCCCTTGCGCAGCACGGTGATATCGTCGGCAAAGGCCGTCACCTCGTGGAATTTATGCGAGATCATCAGCATGGTGAGGTCGCCGGTCCTGGTCATGTCGCGCACCAGGCCAAGCACTTCGTGTGCCTCGCCGGGAGTGAGCACCGAAGTCGGCTCGTCGAGCACCAGGAAACTGCGGCCGAGATAGAGCTGCTTGATGATTTCGAGCTTCTGCTTCTCGCCGGCCGCAAGTTCCGCCACCTTGACGTCGAGCGGCAGCTTGAACGGCATACGCTGCATGAATTGCGCAAGTGCGGCGCGCTCCTTGCGCCAGTCGATGACGCCGGGCACCTTCTCGCGCGAAATGACCAGGTTCTCCGCGCCGGTCAGCGACGGGACGAGCGTGAAATGCTGGTAGACCATGCCGAGCCCCAATGCCGAGGCATCCTTCGGACTGGCGATCGCGACCTCGCGGCTATCAACCAGCATGTCGCCGGCGGTCGGATGGTAAAAACCCATCATGCATTTGACCAGCGTCGATTTGCCGGCGCCGTTTTCGCCGAGCAGCGCATGGAACGATCCCGCCGGCACCTTGATCGAGACGTCGTCCAGCGCGGTGAAGGCGCCGAAGCGCATGGTCATGCCGATGGTCTCGACGCCGACGGCTTTCTTACCGATGCTTCCGCTCAAGATCGTGTCCTCACGGCAGCTGCGCGACGAAGGATGCCGAGTTCGACACCACGCCGAACACGCCGCCCTGCATCTTGATCATCTTGATCGCCGCGAGATGGTTGCCGTAGTCGGTTGCGCCGCAGCAATCCTCCAGCATCACGCATTCGAAGCCGCGATCGTTGGCCTCGCGCATCGTCGTGTGGACGCAGACATCGGTGGTGATGCCGGTCAGCACGATGTTTTCGATGCCGCGCTGGCGCAGGATCAGCTCGAGGTCGGTGGCGCAGAACGAGCCCTTGCCCGGCTTGTCGATGATCGGCTCGCCAGCCGCCGGATAGAGGTCGGGGATGATGTCCCAGCCGGGTTCGCCGCGCACCAGGATGCGCCCGCAAGGCCCGGGGTCGCCGATGCCGGCATTGATGCGGCGCGAGCGCCAGCGCTTGTTGGCCGGCAGGTCGGCGAGATCGGGCCGATGGCCCTCGCGCGTGTGGATGATGGTGTAACCCTTAGCCCGCATGGCTGAGAGCACCGACTTGATCGGCTCGATCGGCGCCCGCACCAGCGAAAGATCGTAGCCCATATGATCGACATAGCCGCCCGGCCCGCAGAAATCGGTCTGCATGTCGATGATGATCAATGACGTATTGTCCGGCCGCAGCTCGCCATTATAGGGCCATGGATAGGGGTCGGCATCGATGTAGCGCTGGGTGATCTCGGCTCTGGCGTTCATCGAAAAAACTCCAGTCATTTGGTGATCGACAACTCGCCCGGCGCGCCGGCAAGCGAGCGGTTCGGCGACGAGGTGGCGATCATGATGATGAGCGTGAGGATGTAAGGTGCGGCGTAGAAGAGATAGTAGCCCTGCGTCACCCCGACCGACTGCAACGCCGGGCCCAGCGCGCCGGCGCCGCCGAACAATAGTGCCGCGGCAAAGCAGCCAAGCGGGTTCCAGCGCGCGAAGATGACCAGCGCCACCGCCATCAGCCCCTGCCCCGACGAGATGCGTTCGGTCCAGCTGCCGGGATAATAGAGCGACAGATAGGCGCCGCCGATGCCGGCGAGCGCACCGCCGACGCCTGTCGCAAGCAGGCGCACGGTGTTGGGATTGAGGCCCATGGCCCGCGCCGCATCGGAGCTGTCGCCGACGACGCGCACGATCAGGCCGGCGCGGGTGTTGCGGAAGGCCCACCACAGGAACAGCGCAAGTGCGGCCCCGATCAGGAACAGCACATTGACGTTGAGCGCCGCCTGCACCTGCGGGATATCCGACCAGCCACCGAAGGCGATGGCCGGCAGGTCTGGTGCCGAGGGCTGGATGAACGGCTTGCCGAAGAAGAAGGCGAGACCGGAGCCGAACAGCATAAGCGCGATGCCGATGGCGATGTCGTTCACCCCGCGGAATTTGCAGATCCAGCCATGGAACAGGCCGAAGCAAAGACCGGCACCTGCGGCAGCCAGCAGACCGAGCCATGGCGAGCCGGTCATCACTGCGACCGCATAGGCGGTCATCGCACCGAAGACCAGCGTGCCTTCGAGGCCAAGATTGATGCGGCCGGAGCGCTCGGTGATGGCTTCGCCGAGCGAGACGAAGATGAAGGGCGTCGAAACGCGGATGGCGCCGCCGAGAATGGCGAGCGGCACGCCCCACAGGCCGATCTCGGTCGCGTCCATCAGGAGCCCCTCTTCCACAGATCGGGATTGAAGACCTTGAAGCGGCCGTAAAAGGTTTCGCTGAACAGGATGACGACGAAGAGCATGCCTTGCAGCACCAGCACGGTCGCGTCGGGCAGGTCCATCCGGCGCTGGATCAGCCCGCCAGAAGCGCCGATACCGCCGAGCAGGAAAGCGACCGGGATGATGGCGAGCGGATTGTGGCGGGCGAGGAAGGCGACGAGGATGCCGGTATAGCCATAGCCGGCGGCGAGCGAGGCGTTGGCGCTGCCTTGAACGGCGCCGACCTCCAGCATGCCGGCCAGCCCGGCGAAGCCGCCGGCGAGCCCGGTGAAGCCGACGATCAGCGGCCCGACGGCAAGCCCTTGCACCTGAGCTGCCCTGACATTGCCGCCGGCGATGCGGGCGGCAAACCCCCAGCGCGTCTTTTCGATCAACAGCCAGGACAAGACGCAGGCGAGAATGCCGACGACCAGGCCCCAGTGCACGTCCATGCCTGGAATGTTGCCGATGTGGTAGGCATCCGCCAGCGGCTCGGTCGAGGGTTTGTTGAGCGAAGCCGGATCGCGCAGAGGCCCTTCGACCAGATGGTTCATCAGCGCGATGGCGATATAGGCCATCAGCAGACTGGAGATGGTTTCGTTGACGGCGCGGTAGTGGCGGAGTGCGCCGACGGCACCGATCCAGATGCCGCCGGCGACCGCGCCCGCCACGCCCATCAGCAGGATGACCAGAAAAGCCGGCGCGCCATTCGCCGCGACGCCGATGGCGGCGGCGGCAACGCCGCCCAGCACGATCGCGCCTTCGCCGCCGATGACGACGAGGCCGAGCCGGGCCGGCAGCGCCACGCAGAGCGCTGCCAGCAAAAGCGGTGCTGCCCGTGACAGCGAGTTCTGGATCGAGAACCACGAGCCGAAGCCGCCGCGCCACATCGTCTCGTAGAGTTGCACCGGCGATTTGCCGACCAGCGCGATGAACACGCTGAACAGCGCCATGCCGACGATCAGTGCCGCGAGCGGTATGACGAAGGCTTCCGCCCGCCGCGCCGCCCATTCGAGCGCCGCCGGATAATTCCTGGCGCCAAACAGCGCCGGTGCGCCCGCAGTGCTGATCGTGTCTGCCATGGCCCCGTCTCCGATCCGGTTCAGGCGGTCGAACCGACGACGCCCTCGACCAGGTAGTCCATGCTTTCGAGTTCGAGCGCGGTCTCGGCGAAGGCCTGGCCTTCGGTCGCGACGACGACGCCCTTGTTGCTCTTCAGCGGACCCTTGATGACGGAAAAGCCGCCTTTCATCATTTCGGCCAGCGTGCCGTCGAACTGCTTGCGGGCGGCATCGCCGACGGCCGGGCCGAGCGGGCTCATCTTGACGAAGCCGTCGGCCAGGCCGCCGCGCGTGAAATTGGGCAGCGGCGTGCCCGCCACCAGATCGTCGACGAACATCTTGTAGACCTTGGCCCAGTTCCATTCCGCGCCGGTCAGGTATTTTTCCGGCGCCAGCGGGCTCTGGTTGGCATGATAGCCGCAGACGAAGGCGCCACGCCCGGCCGCCGTCTCGACCACCACCTTGGGGCTATCGACATGGCAGGTGATGACGTCGGCACCCTGGTCGACCAGCGCATTGGTGGCCTCGGCCTCCTTGACCGCTAGCGACCACTCGCCGGTGAAGATCACCTGGCAGGTGATGGTCGGGTCGACCGAGCGCGCGCCGAGCAGGAAGGAATTGATGTTGAGCAACACCTGCGGGATCGGCTTTGCCGCGACGAAGCCGAGCTTCTTGGTTTTGCTGGTGTGACCGGCGACGACGCCGTTCAGATACTGGCCCATGCCGATATAGCCGAAATAGGAACCGGCATTCATCGGATGCTTGTCCTTGTTCCACATGCCACCGCAATGGCGGAACTGCACGTCGGGGAATTTCGCGCACATGGCGAGCATGTGCGGATCGAAATAGCCGAACGAGGTCGGGAAGATCAGCGACGCACCGTCGAGATTGATCATCGATTCCATCGTCTTCTGCACGTCGACCGTCTCCGGCACGTTCTCCTCCTCGACGACGGAAATTCCTTCGATCCCCTTCAGCGTGGCGGCGCCTTCGGCATGCGCCTGGTTGTAGCCGTAATCGTCCTTTGGCCCGACATAGATGAAGCCGACAGTGGCCGTCGCGGCGAAGGCCCTGCTGATCGGAAACGATGCGGACGCAAGGCCGAGCGCCGCTCCGGCGGCGGAGGTCTTGAGCAGGTCGCGGCGGCTAAGCATGAATCTCTCGGACATTTGAATGCTCCCTCTATGGGGCCTTTGGGGCCGGTTAACACCTCAATGAGAGAAGTGTATGCAATCAGCGTGCCATTTTTAGAAATTGAATTTATTCAGCAATATCAATGAATGTGCCGATGTGGCCTGCACAAAGCCGGAGCAATTGCATACACTTTTTGCCTCCAAAATCGCCAATTTGACATGAAGGCTAAAACGTAGGCATACAGAGATGCGGAGGAATCGAAGCCGGTGAGTGGCTTACGGCTGCGCGAAAAGACTGGACGGAGGAGACGTGTCGGGAAAGCGCAATTTGATCAGGTCGGGCACGACCGTCGATCAGATGGTGAGGGCGATCAGCGACCGGATCGTCACCGGTTTCCTGCGCCCGGGCGAAAAGCTCGACGAAGCCTCGCTCGCCGCCCGCTTCGACATCTCACGCACGCCGATCAGGGAAGCGCTCAGCCGGCTCAGCGCCATGGGGCTGGTCGAAAGGCGGCCGAACCGCGGCGCCACCGTCGCCGTGGTGACGCAGGAGCACCTCGCCTCGATGTTCGAAAGCATGGCCGAGCTTGAAGCGATCTGCGCGCGGTTCTCGGCCGAGCGCATGACCGCTGGCGAGCGCCGCACGCTGGAGGCCGAGCACCAGGCCTCGGCGCGCTTCGTGCAGCTCGGTGCCGAAGAAGAGTATGAGCTTTTCAACACCGAATTCCACACCCGGCTCTATCGCGGCGCCCACAGCAAGCACATTTATGAACTGACCGTCATGACCCGCGGCCGCCTGGCGCCGTTCCGGCGCGCGCAATTCATGCTGCCCGGGCGGCTGGCCCAGTCCTGGCAAGAACATGACGCCATCGTCACCGCAATCATGCGCGGCGACAGTGCGGCGGCCGGAACAGCCGCCAAGGATCATGTCTCGATCGTCAGCGAGGCGAGCGCCGTCTTTGCGATCGGCGATCGCCCCAAAGGCAGGACCGAGCCGTTCCCGACATCGGCTTCCTAGAGCATTTTGCAGCCAAGTGAATCACTTGGCGTCGCAGAAATGCGGCTAAACAAACAGATAGAGCGGGATGGGCGTTGAACGCATCCCGCTCTAGCCCTCAATCGACCAGCATGGCGATCACGGCAGCGCAGTCGCCGGCCTTGACCAGCCCCGGAAAATGCCGCGCCGCCAACAGACCGGACATTTTGGCCCGGATCTCCTGCGGAGCGCCGCCGGTGCGGCCTATGGAATGGATACGTGCCAGCACCTGGTTCTCTGCCACCGGCTCGCCGAGATCGATCATCGTTTCGACCATCCCGTCGTCCTCGGCGAACGAGAAGCAATCGCCGGACGGCATGTCGAGCCAGCGGGTTGGCTGCATCTCGACTGCGCCGGCGACGATGCCGGCATGGCGCAGCACATTGAGCACGCCGCGACGTGCGATCCGCACCGTTTCGGCGCGCGAAGTCCCGCCGCCGCCAAGCTCTGTGGTGATGAACAGCTTGCCCATCTCTTCGGCGGCAGTGTCGAACATGCCGACCGCGTCGATCTCCAGCATTTTCATCGACCATGGTGCGGAGAAGGCTTCAACCGCAGCGAAACCCTTCGCTTCCAGCACCTTGTCGGGCCGGATGTGGGCGGCGCAGAACGGCACGAAGTCGAGCGTCTTGCCGCCGGAGTGGAAGTCGAGCGCGATGTCTGTACGGGGCAGAAGCTCGCGCTGGAAATAATCGGCGATCTTCTCGGTCACCGTGCCGTCGGGCCGGCCGGGAAAGCTGCGGTTGAGATTGCCCTTGTCGATCGGCGAGGTGCGCGTGCCGGCGCGGAACGCCGGATAGTTCATCGCCGGCACGATGATGATCGTGCCGCTGACTTGCTTCGGATCGAGCGTACGGGCGAGATCGAAGAGCGCCAGCGGCCCCTCATACTCGTCGCCATGATTGCCGCCGGTGAGCAACGCGCTCGGCCCCTTGCCGTTGCGGATGACGCAGATCGGGATCATCACCGATCCCCAGGCGGAATCATCGCGGCTGTAAGGCAGGCGCAGGAAACCGTGCTGCACGCCGTCGCGCTCGAAATCGACGGTCGGCGTGATCGGTGACGGACGAAGGCTGGACATCGGGCTCAATTCTTCACCACCAGTTTGCGCGGCACATTCGCCAGGCACTCGACGCCCGTCTCGGTGATCAAGATGGATTCGGTGATTTCAAGCCCCATCGTCTCAAGCCACAAGCCGGTCATGAAATGGAAGGTCATACCGGGCTTCAACTCGGTGCGGTCGCCTGGACGCAGGCTCATCGTGCGCTCGCCCCAGTCAGGCGGATAGGAAAGCCCGATCGGGTACCCGGTGCGATTGTCCTTGACGATGCCGTACCGCTTCAGCACCGCGAAGAAGGCGTTGGCGATGTCCTCGCATGTGTTGCCGGGCTTGGCGGCGGCAAGTCCCGCCTCCATGCCTTCCAGCGTCGCCTTTTCGGCATCGAGGAATTCCTGCGTCGGTTTGCCAAGGAACACAGTCCGCGATAGCGGGCAGTGATAGCGGTTGTAGCAGCCGGCGATCTCGAAGAAGGTGCCCTCGCCCGATTTCATCGGCCGGTCGTCCCAGGTCAGATGCGGCGCCGATGCGTCGGCGCCCGACGGCAGCAGCGGCACGATCGCCGGATAGTCGCCGCCGATACCGTCAACGCCGCGCGTGCCGGCATCGTAGATCTCGGCGACCAGGTCGCATTTGCGCATGCCAACCTCGATCTTGTCGACGATACGCTGGTGCATGGCCTCCACGATCCGCGCGGCTTTGCGCATATAGTCGATTTCGGTCGGGCTCTTCACCGCGCGCTGCCAGTTGACCAATGCCGTGGCATCGACGAAGCGGGCATTGGGTAGATGCTTCTGCAGCGATGCGAAGGCAGCGGCCGAGAACCAGTAATTGTCCATCTCGACGCCGATGCTGAGCTTCCCCCAGCCGCGATCGGAGAGCACGCTGGACAGAAAATCCATCGGATGGCGCTCGGTCGACTGCACATAATGGTCGGCATAGCCGACGATGTTGTCGTGCGCGAGATAGGCGGTGCGCTTGGCGCCGTTGGCGTCCTGGCCGCGCCCGTACCACACCGGCTCGCCCGACGGCGGCACGATGACAGCCTGATGCACATAGAACGACCAGCCGTCATAGCCGGTCAGCCAGGCCATGTTGGACGGATCGCTGACGATCAATAGATCAACGCCCTTGGCCGCCATGGCCTTCCGCGTCTTGGCGAGGCGCTCCGCATATTCGCCGCGCGAGAATTTCAAATTGGGCTGCATTGTTCTTGGTCCTCGTTTGTTGGGCCTTGCGGCCGGTATCAGCTTTCGAAAATCGTACCGGTCTTGGCTGCACGCGCGCGGTCGCGGGCGAGCGTGGCGATTGCCGTGTCCTGCACGCCGGTGCCGGTCAGGTCGGCGATTGTGATGTCGCTGTCCGAACGCCGGCCATGCCTTTCGCCGGCGATGATGTGGCCAAGCTCGGTGATCTCGGCATCGGCCGCCATCACGCCCGCCGCGATAGCATGGTGCAGTTCGCCCAGCCGGCGCGTCTGTTTGGCGCTATCGGCGACGTAGAGATCTGCCATGCGCAGGATCGCCGGCGCGATCTCGTTCTTGTGCTCGGCATCCGAGCCCATGGCAGTGATATGCTGGCCGGCGGAGACGAAGCCGGCCTTGATCAGCGGCTCGGTCGACGGCGTCGTGGTGACGATGATGTCGGCATCGGCCGCAGCCTTTGCCGCGTCGGGCTCGGCGTGAACGGCGATGCCCAGTCTTTCGGACAATGCGTCGGCCGCGGCCTCGGCCTTGGCGGCATCCCTTGCCCAGATGCGAGCCTCGGTGATCGGCCGCACCAGCATCAGCGCTTCGAGCTGCAGTCCGGCCTGAACACCGGCGCCGAAGATCGCGGCAACGGAGGAACCCGGCCGCGACAGATGCTTGGCGGCAACCGCGCCGGCCGCCGCCGTGCGGATGTCGGTGAGATAGCCATTGTCGAGCAGCAGCGCCTCGACCAATCCGGTTTTCGCCGACAGCAGCACCATCATGCCGTTGACGCTGGGCAGGCCGAGCTTGGGATTGTCGAAAAAGCCGGGGCTGATCTTGATCGCAAAACCGTCGATACCCGGTACATAGGCGGTCTTGACGTCGACCTCGCCGCGATGCTCTGGAATGTCCAGCCGCAGGATCGGCGGCATCGCCACCGGCAAGGTGGCGAGCGCCCGGAACGCGTTCTCGACGCAGGCCATGGCATCAAGATCGAGCTTCACGATCTTGCGCAATTCAGCTTCGGTGAGGATCGTCATCCGGCTCATGCTGCGCTCTCCGCAATTGCTTCGCCGCAGATGATCTTGCGGTGCAGTGTCATATCGATGTTGCGGCCGGACAGCACGAGCACCGTCGGGCCGCTCGCCCTGACCTTGCCGGCAAGCACGGCCGCGATGCCGACCGCGCCGGCGCCTTCGACGATCTCGCGCTCCTGTTCATAGGCATGGCGGATGCCGGTGGCGATCTCGTCCTCGCTGAGCAGGATCACATCGTCGAGCAGGTCGCGGCACATGGAAAAGGTCAGCCGGTTGTCGAGGCCTATGCCGCCGCCGAGGGAATCGGCCAGCGTCGGCAGTTCCTCGACCAAAACCGGATGTCCGGCGTCGAGGCTCGCCTTCATCGCCGCACCGCGCGCCATTGAAATGCCCATCACCTTCGTCGCCGGGCTGACGCCCTTCACGGCAGCGGCGACGCCAGCCGCCAGCCCACCGCCGGAAAGCGGCACCAGCACCAAGGCGGCGTCCGGAACCTGTTCGATGATCTCCAGCCCGAGCGTGCCTTGCCCGGCGACAATGGCAGGATGGTCGAAGGGCGGCAGCATGATCAGCCCCTCTTCCGCGACCAGCCGTTCGACCTCCCGCTGCGCATCGTCCTGGCTGTTGCCGACGATGCGGATCTCGGCGCCGAGCCGACGGATCTCGTCCAGCTTGTTCTGCGGCACCAGCCGCGACATGCAGATCGTCGCGTGGATGCCTTGCAGTCGAGCAGCATAGGCAAGCGCCCGGCCGTGGTTGCCAGTCGAGGCAGCGACGACGCCACGCGCCCTCTCCTCGTCTGTCAGCGAAGCGATAGCGTTCGAGGCACCGCGCAGCTTGAAGGCGCCGGTGGTCTGCCGATGTTCGAGCTTGAGATAAACAGGAGCGTCCAAGTGCTGGGAAAGACTCCGGGAAGGAACGGTCGGCGTACGCTCGATCTTGCCTGCGATGCGCTCGCGCGCGGCGCGGATATCGGAGAGGCTTATCCTGGACGTGGTCATGGCTCTGCAATCAGTTCAACGGCAGCGTCATCAGACGGCCGAATTCAGGACGCGGCTCGTCGTCGCCGCAAAGGCGCAGGCAATTCCAGGCCGTCGCCTGGTTGCTGGTGACGACGGCGCGGCCGATGGCCTCTTCCATGCCGACCACTGCCAGCGCCGACCGCAGCGCCGTGCAGGACACGAACAGCGCGTCGGCTTGCATATCGGTCGCTTCGCGGGCCAGATCGACCAAGGATTTCGGCGCAATCCGTGCCATCTCGCGGTCGTCCTCGAAGCCGAGGCAAGTGAAGCCGGCGATCTCGAATCCATGTTCGATGAAATAGGCCGCCATCGGCCGGCTGGTCTCGACCGTATAGGGAGTGAGAATGCTGATCGTCCTGGCGCCCAGCGCCTTGAGGCCGCGCACCCCGGCCATCGGCGGCGTGACCACCGGCACGCCGGGCTTGGCGGCCTGCACCGCCGCCTCGATTTCGGCATCGCCGATCACGACGGAAGCCGAGGTGCAGGAATAGCAGATCGCATCGAGCGGCTCGTCGGGCAGGATCAGGGCCGCGGCCGCCGTCAGTGACGGCTGCATCTTGCGCAAATTGTCCGGCGTCGTCGGGTTGGCGTAGGGGATGCGCGCGACATAGACGCCGATGCGGTCGCTTGCCACCATGCGGTGAAAATCCGGTTCGCTCGTATGGTCGGTGGCAAGGATGATCAGGCCGACCCGCTTTTCCAGCGGACGCGCATCGAGCGGCGGCCGGGCCGAGTGCAGGCGGATATCGGGTGCAGCGCTCATCGTTCGATCCGCCCATAACGGTGTTCCAGCCAGCGCAGCAGCACCACCGAGAACAGGCTGATGGCGAGGAAGAAGGCGCCGACCAAGGTGATCGGTTCGATATACCGATAATAGGTATTGGCGACGCTCTTGGCCTGGTTCATCAGTTCCAGCACGGTGATCGCCGATAGCAGCGGCGTCTCTTTGAACATGGCGATGAAATAATTGGCAAGCGCCGGGATCATCGGCGGGATCGCCTGCGGAATGATGATGTGCGTCCAGGTCTGGGTGGCGTTTAGATTGCAGGCCTTGGCCGCTTCCCACTGGCCGCGGGGCACATTGTCTATGCCGGCGCGGTAGACCTCGGCCGTGTAAGTTCCGTAATGCAGCCCGAGACCGATGACGCCCGCCACCAGCGGCGGCAACAGGATGCCGAAATCCGGCAGCACGTAGAAGATGAAATAGAGCTGCACCAACAGCGGCGTGCCACGGATGAACTCGGCAAGGAAACCGACGGTGCGCGACAGAGCCCTGTTCGGCGACCGGCGCGCCAACGCGATGCCCAGTCCAATGATGGCCGCCAGTACCGAGCCGAGCAGCGTCGCCAGGATGGTGATCTTCACCCCCTCGATCAGCGTCGGCAGGATCTGCCGAACAAAATCCCAATCCCATTCCATTATCAGGCCCGATCCATCATACGCGCACCCCGTCGAGGCCACGAGCCATACGGCGTTCCAGCGACCGCACGCCCCATGAGATGAGCAGCGCCAGGACGAAATAGATGACGAGGATGGTGCTGAACGGCACCAGAGTATTGCCGGTCTGCGAGCGCACCACCTGCGCCTGGAAGGTCAGGTCGGCGAGCGAGATTAGCGAAACGACGGCGGTGGCCTTGAGCAATTCAATGGCGTTGTTGCCGAAGGTTGGCAGCATCACCAGAAGCGCCTGCGGCAGGATGATATGGCGCATGGCTTGCCAGCGGCCGAGATTGAGGGCGGTGCAGGCCTCATATTGTTCGCGGCCGATAGACTTGATGGCGCCACGCACCACTTCCGCCGCATAGGCGCCGACATTGAGGCCCAGCGCCAGCACCCCGGCCTGCAGCGGCGTCAACGAAATGCCGGCAAAAGGCAGCACGAAATAAGCCCAGAACAGCTGCACGAAAATCGAGGTGCCGCGGAAGAACTCGATATAGGCGGTGGCCAGCGCGCGTAGCACGAAAAACCGCGACAGCCGCCCCAGCCCGGCAAGAAAGGCCATGACCAAGGCCAGCACCGACCCCATCAGCGTCAGCTCGATGGTGACAAGCGCTCCTTGCAATATCAGGCCGAAATAGCCGGACCATTGGGTCATTGGGGCTAAGCGTTTCCTCGCTTGGTGATCATTGCAGAACGCCGGCGCCGCCCCTCATCCGCCTGCCGGCACCTTCTCCCCGTTATAGGGACGGGGAGAAGGGTGAAGCTCCAGCGTTGACGCCCCCCTCTCCCCGTTTTTGACGGGGAGAGGCTAGGGTGAGCGGCACTTTTTACTTCGCCGAGCAGAGCTTGTCGCGGCTCGTCGACATTGCCGCCGCCGCCGAGAAGCCGTAAGGCTCGATGATCTTGGCGAACTCGCCGGACTTCTTCAGTTTCGCCAGCTCGACATCATAGGCGTCGCGCAGCGCTTCGTCGCCCTTCTTGAAGGCCGCGCCGTCGCAATAGACCGGCGCACCGACCACCGGCGCGATGACTTCGAGGTTCGGATCATTGGCTTTCTTGACCAGGTCGTTGATCGACAGCACGGGCAGCGAATAAGCATCGATGCGGCCGTCCTGCAGCATCTTCAGGCCGCTCTGGCCGTCCGGCACGACGATGACGCGCTCGCGCGGCACACCTGCGGTGAGCGCCAGCTTCTCTTCAGTGCCGCCACCCGGCGCGCCGATCGTGGCGCTCGCGTCCTTCGCGACGTCCTCGTAGCTCTTGAAACCCTTCGGGTTGCCCTTCTTCACCAGCATCGCCTCGGCGTCGCACAGCACCGGTTCCGAATAGGCGACCGCAGCACAACGTTCCGGCTTCATGAACAGGCCGGCAGTGACGACGTCGAAACGGCCGGCCTGCAGGCCGGGAATCATGGCGCCATATTCCGAGATCGAGGCGACGATATCGTTGACGCCAAGGCGCTTGAAGATTTCACGGGCAACGTCAGGCGCCGCACCCGAAACCTTGCCGTCGGCAGCGACCGCCGTATAGGGCGGCTCGTTGGCGATGGCGACGCGGGCAAAGCCTTGCGCCTTGAGCTCTTCGAGCTTGCTGTCGTCGGCCGAGCCGGCCGTCGAGGCGGCCAGCACCGCCGTCAGCGCAATACCGGCGACGCCGGCCAAAATGGCAAATTTCTTCATTGTTCCCAACTCCTTGTTTGTCTGTCTTCTTGGCTTGCTTGAGGCGTCGCCGCCTCGCATGGCAGTCAGACCCGATGTCCGGCCGCAATGATCTTCTTCAGGAAACCTTGCGTACGCTCCTGTTTGGGATGGCGGAAAATCTCGTCGGGCTTGCCCTCCTCGACTATTCTGCCGCGATCGAAGAACAGCACCCGGTCGGCGAAGTCATGGGCGAAACCCATCTCGTGGGTGACCAGCAGCATGGTCATGTCGGTCTCGGCGGCGAGCTTGCGCATGACGTTGAGCACCTCGTCGACGAGCTCAGGGTCGAGCGCCGAGGTGACCTCGTCGAACAGCATGATTTTCGGCGACAGCGCCAGCGCCCGCGCAATCGCGACGCGCTGCTTCTGGCCGCCTGAAAGCTGCGCCGGCATCGCTTTGGCCTTGTCGACCATGCCGACCATGTCGAGCAGTTCCATCGCCCGCTTTTCGGCGGCGGCCCGCGGCACGCCTTTGGTCAGCATCGGTGCCAGCGTCACATTGTCGATGACGCATTTGTGCGGAAACAGATTGAACAGTTGGAAGACCATGCCGATCTTCTGGCGCATTTTTGCCAAATGCCGTTCATCGGCCGTCAGCAGCCGGCCGTTACGCTCCATGTGGTACAACTGTTCGCCGTCGACTTGGATGTGGCCGCTGTCGATACGCTCTAGCGTCATCAGGATGCGCAGGATCGTCGTCTTGCCCGAACCCGATGGACCGATCAGTGCCAGCTTCTCGCCGGGCATGACTTGCATCGAGAGGCCGTCCAGCACCTTGAAGGTGCCGAAGCTTTTTGAAATGCCGTCGATCTTGATGATGGGAGCCGACAATGAATTTCCCGTGCTGGAGAAGCTTGCCTTTAACGATGCGGATCGCGGCAAATCATGTCAATCAAGAAAATAATATCATGACAATATTTCGGATTCCGCACAATTTCGCGCCATTCGCCGTCTAGATCGCAAGCAGGAGATGCTCGGGATCGCCGAGCAGAAGCTTGGTGACAACGCCGAGACCGGCACGCAGTTCCCCCTCCGTGGTCGAGCCCAGCGAAATCCGTACGGCTGGATGCCAAGGCATCTGCGAAATGCGAAACGACGTGCCGGGCGCGATCGCCACGCCCTGCAGGCGGGCCTGGGAAACAAAGCTTTCCTCACCGCGGTCATCGGGCAGTTGCAGCCAGACATGCAGCCCGTCGCGATGAGCCCGATAGTCCACTCCGGCAAGCACCTCGGCGGCTATGTCCAGACGCCGCCGCAAAGCCAGGCGCTGCCATCGCACGAGTTCCATCGCGGTGCCGTCGGTCACCCATTTGGTGGCGATCTCGGCCACCAACGGCGTCGCCATCCAGTTCGAGACGAGATGGCGATTGGCGACCGCGGCGACATAACGATCGGGCGCCGCGAGATAGCCGATGCGCAGGCCCGGCACCACGATCTTGGTGAAGGAGGTGACGTAGAGCGTGCGCTCGGGGGCAAACGCCGCGACGGGCGGCGGCCGGTCCTCGACCAGCGGGCCGAGCACGTCGTTCTCGATGATGGCGATGTCGTGCCTGCGCGCCACCGTCGCGATCTGCTCGCGCCGGGCGGCATCCATTAGCGTTGCCGTCGGGTTAATCACCGAGGGCTGCACGAACACGGCGCGGATGTCGGACAGCCGGCAGGCCTCGTCGAGCGCTTCCGGGATCAGCCCATTGTCGTCGATGGGCAGACCCTCGAGATTGAAGCCGAGATAGCGCGCCAGCGGGATCAGCGTGTGATGGCCGATCGCCTCGGTGGCGACGGTCGAACCGGGCGGCGCCACGCTCATCAGCGCTACCGTCATACCGGCGGTGGCGCCGTTGGTCAGGCTGATGTTCTGCGGCGACGCGTCGAGGCCGCAGAGGCGTAGCCACTCGACACCTACCGCGCGGTGGCGCGGGAACACCATGTTCGGCCTGAACGACAGCGCCGAGCTCGACGGCAGGTTTTCGGCGAGCCAGCCCAGCGCCTGCCTCAGCCGCTCCAGATGCATCGGTTCGCAGACCGGCTTCAGGATGGAGAGATCGATGACCTCGCCCAGCCGCTCCGGCAGATAGGGCGGCTCCGGCTCGCGGCGCTGCGTCTGCACAAAGCTGCCGCGGCCGACCTCGCCGGACACCAGCCCGCGGCGGATCAGCTCCTCATAGGCGCGGCTGACCGTCTGCACGGAAAGTTGCAGATCATCGGCCAGTTGCCGGTGCGTCGGCAAGCGCGCGCCATTGGCCAGACGCCCGTCATGGATGGCCCGCGCGAACTGGTCGGCGAGCGATTGATACGCCGGCCGCCGGATAAGAGCGGGATCTGGTCGCCAAAATGTCATGACTTATTAGAGATCGAAATCAGTGCAATTGACAATCGAAATAATGCGCCGTCATGGTGTCGGGCACTGGAAGTGGGCGATCATGGCTGCAGCGAAACTCGATCCGATCGATCTCAAAATCCTCGACGCCATCCAGCGCGACGGGCGCATCACCAAGCTGGCGCTGGCCGAGAAAGTCGGCCTGTCGCCGACGCCGTGCTGGATGCGGCTGCGCAAGCTGGAAAAGGCCGGCATCGTCTCGGGCTACCATGCCAGGATCGCCATGCGCGCCATCGCGCCGGTCGCCACCGTGCTGATGGAGGTGACGCTTGCCAACCACCGCCAGGCCGATTTCGACCGTTTCGAGCGTGTCATCCGCAACATTCCCGAGATCATCGCCTGCTGGTCTGTCGGCGGCGGCGTCGATTACCTGCTGAAAGTCATGGCGCGCGACATCGACGCCTATCAGCGGCTGGTCGACAATCTGCTCGAGCGCGAGATCGGCATCGACCGCTATTTCACCTATATCGTCACCAAGACGGTGAAGGAGGAGAGTGTGCTGCCGGTGGCGGACCTGTTGCCGGCATCTTCCTGATACCGGAGAGATCGTCTGGCTGGGCAGGGCAATAGAGACAATCTCTCTACGTGCAGGCACGCAAACAGCCTCTCTGTTTGCGCGGCAGAGATAGTCTTGCGGCATCACCCGAACCGGGAGCCCGATGATGTCCGCACATTTTGCCCGCTCGCACCGCCATGAAGCACTTGATCGCCTCGCCGACCGGCGGCTGCTGCGCGAACTCGCCTATGTCGCTGGCCACTGGACGGCGAGCGAGACCGCGGAGAATTTCGAGGTGACCGATCCGGCCACCGGATCCACCGTCGCTTTCGTTGCCGCGCTCGATGCCCGGCAGACCACATTGGCGATCGATGCGGCATCGCGCGCCTTTCCTGCCTGGCGCGCATTGCTGCCGCAGGAACGGTCGAAAATCTTGCGAAAATGGTTCGATCTGATCGTCGCCGCCAAAAATGACCTGGCCCTTCTGATGACGCTAGAACAAGGCAAGCCGCTGAAGGAATCGCGCGGCGAGATCGACTATGCCGCCTCTTTTGTCGAATGGTATGCTGAGGAGGCCAAACGTCTCAACGCCGAAAGCGTCACCAGCCATCTGCCAAATGCCGAGATGGTGGTGCGACGCGAACCGCTTGGTGTCGTCGGCGTCGTCACGCCGTGGAATTTTCCCGCGGCCATGCTGACCCGCAAGGCGGCGGCCGCCCTCGCCGCCGGCTGCACCATCGTCGCGCATCCTTCCTCGGAAACGCCGCTGTCTGCACTGGCGTTGGCCGAGCTCGGCGAACGCGCCGGCCTGCCGGCTGGCGTGTTCAACGTTCTCACCGGCAAGGCTTCGACCATCGTCGGGCGGATGTGCGAAGATCCGCGCGTCCGCGCCATGAGCTTCACCGGCTCGACCGAGGTCGGCAGGTTGATCGCCGCGCAGAGTGCGCCGACGATGAAGCGTCTTGTGATGGAACTCGGCGGTCATGCGCCGCTGATCGTCTTTGCGGATGCCGATATCGACAAGGCGGTGAGAATAGCCGTCGACGCTAAATTCGCGACCTCCGGCCAGGACTGCCTCGCCGCCAACCGCATCTATGTCCAGCGTCCGATATACGATCGGTTCTGCGCTGCTTTCGCTAAACGCGTCGAGGCATTGCGGGCCGGCAATGGCCTCGCTGACGACACCGAAATCGGACCCTTGATGCACGAACGCGCGGTCAAGAAGGTCGAGGAGCAGGTGGCCGATGCGCTCGCCAAAGGCGCGCGTTGCCTGACCGGCGGCAAGCGCCATCCTGCCGGGCCGCTGTTCTACCAGCCGACCCTGCTCGCCGACGTTGGAGACGACGCTTTGATCATGCGCGAGGAGACCTTCGGTCCGGTTGCGGCCGTGACGCCTTTCGACAGCGAAGACGAAGTCGTCGCCCGCGCCAATGCGACAGAGTACGGCCTGGTCGCCTATGTCGTGACTGAGAATGGCGGTAGGCAATTGCGCATCGGCCGCGCGCTCGACTATGGCATGGTCGCCATCAACCGCGTCAAGATCACCGGCGCGCCGGTCCCGTTCGGCGGCGTCAAGCAGTCCGGCATCGGTCGCGAGGGCTCGCGTCACGGGCTCGAAGCCTTTACCGACTTCAAATATCTCTGCCTCGACGTGGCGTAACGCCCCGTCAGGCTTTTGCTTTCAAGGAGTAAAAAATGCTCGACCAGTCCAACGAACTCGCCGCCTGGGATCGCAA
Organism: Mesorhizobium sp. M0663; assembly: GCF_040320585.1. NCBI lineage: Bacteria > Pseudomonadati > Pseudomonadota > Alphaproteobacteria > Hyphomicrobiales > Phyllobacteriaceae > Mesorhizobium > Mesorhizobium sp. M0663. The sequence goes on along the minus strand of NZ_JAMYPX010000002.1, from coordinate 304,523 downwards.
TCATTTCTTCCATCCCTCGACCCATATGGGAACGCACGCGCGTGGCGAGAGCCCGACGCGTGTGATCGCCGGCGGCGAAGGCGTCACCATCTGGGACAACAACGGGCGCAAGAGCATCGATGCCTTCGCCGGGCTCTATTGCGTCAATGTCGGCTATGGCCGCCAGAAGATCGCCGACGCCATCGCCGCGCAGGCCAAGAACCTCGCCTATTACCACGCCTATGTCGGCCACGGCACCGAGGCGTCCATCACCCTTTCCAAGATGATCATCGACCGCGCGCCGCAAGGCATGTCGAGGGTCTATTTCGGCCTCTCCGGTTCCGATGCCAACGAAACCAACATCAAGCTGATCTGGTACTACAACAACGTGCTCGGCCGGCCGGAGAAGAAGAAGATCATCTCGCGCTGGCGCGGCTATCACGGCTCCGGCATCATGACCGGATCGCTGACCGGCCTCGACCTGTTCCACAACGCCTTCGACCTGCCCCGCGCGCCGGTCCTGCACACCGAGGCGCCCTACTACTTCCGCCGCGCCGACCGCTCGCTGAGCGAGGAGCAGTTTTCGCAATACTGTGCCGACAAGCTCGAGGAGATGATTCTCGCCGAAGGGCCGGAGACGGTCGCCGCGTTCATTGGCGAGCCGATCCTCGGCACCGGCGGCATCGTGCCGCCACCTGCCCTCTACTGGGGAAAGATCCAGGCGGTGCTGAAGAAATACGATGTGCTGCTGGTCGCCGACGAGGTGGTCACCGGCTTCGGCCGGCTGGGCACAATGTTCGGCTCCGACCATTACGGCATCAAGCCCGACCTGATCACCATCGCCAAGGGCCTGACCTCGGCCTATGCGCCGCTGTCGGGCGTCATAGTCTCAGACAAGGTCTGGCAGGTGCTGGTGCAGGGTTCCGACAAGCTCGGCTCGCTCGGCCATGGCTGGACCTATTCGGCGCATCCGATCTGCGTGGCCGCCGGCGTCGCCAACCTGGAACTGATCGACGAGATGGACCTAGTGCGGAACGCCGGCGAGACCGGTGCCTATTTCCGCGCCGAGCTAACGAAAGCCGTCGGTGGTCACAAAAATGTCGGCGAGGTACGCGGCGACGGCATGCTGGCGGCAATCGAGTTCGTCGCCGACAAGAACGATCGCGTGTTCTTCGACGCCTCGCAAAAAATCGGGCCGCAGGTCGCAACCGCTCTTGCGGCAAGCGGCGTCATCGGCCGGGCCATGCCGCAGGGCGACATTCTCGGTTTCGCGCCGCCGCTCTGCCTGACGCGGGAAGAGGCCGATATCGTCGTGTCGAAGACGGCCGACGCGGTGAAGAGCGTGTTTGCAAACATCTGAAGAGCCGACATGAATGCCATGACCAAAACCCTCCCCGCCACCATGGCCGCCGTGCAGCTGATCGGGCACGGCGGACCGGAAAAGCTCGTCTACCGCACCGACGTGAAAGTGCCCTCGCCCGCCCGGGGCGAGGTGCTGGTCAAGGTCACCGCTTGCGGCATGAACAACACCGACGTCTGGGTGCGCCAGGGCGCCTATGGAACGGAGGAGGATGCCGCCGCTGTGTCGACCTGGCGTCGTCAGGGCAATACGCTGAGCTTCCCGCGCATCCAGGGCACCGACACGGTCGGCAACATCATTGCCGTCGGCGACGGCGTGTCGCCGGCCCGCATCGGCGAGCGGGTGATGGTCGATTTCTCCATCTACAATCGCGACGACGATTCACTCGCCGACATCGACTATATGGGCCATGGCCGTGACGGCGGCTATGCCGAATACCAGGCAGTACCGTCCGAAAACGCCCATGTCGTCGACACCGATCTGAGCGATGTCGAGCTTGCCACTTTCTGCTGCGCCTATCTCACCGGCGAGCAGATGTTGGAACGCGCCGCATTGAAAGCCGGCGAGCGTGTGCTGGTCACCGGCGCCTCGGGCGGCGTCGGCTCGGGCATCGTGCAGCTGGCGCGGGCGCGCGGCGCCATTCCCTATGCGGTTGCCGGCAAGGGCAAGGAACAGGCCGTGCGTGACATCGGCGCCGAGGCGGTGATCACCCGTGGCGTTGCCGATCTGCCGGCCGCCGTCAGCGCGGCGACCGGGGGCCAGCCGATCGACGTGGTGGCCGATCTGGTCGGCGGCGCGATCTTCAACGACCTCCTGCGCATCTTGAGGCCGGAAGGCCGCTATACCACGGCTGGTGCAATTGCCGGCCCGGTCGTGCAGCTGGATCTGCGCACCATGTATCTGAAACAGCTGCAACTGCATGGCTCGAGCCAGGGCACGCGGGCGGATTTCCGCCGCATAGTGCGCTACATCGAGGACAAGAAAATCCGGCCGCTGGTCGGCGGCGTCTACAAGCTGTCCGATTTCCATCGCGCCCAGGCGGATTTCATCGCCAAGGATTTCGTCGGCAAGCTGGTGGTCGTTCCGGATGCGGCCGCAAAAATAGCGCGTCGACCACAAACGCCTATGACAGGCTCGGGCCGTTCGTCGACGCGGAATGAGCAAAACCCATTCTGATTTGGCTGCACGCCGGCAACAAGGATTCCTGACCTCTCCTGCGGCGTTATAAGGTTTTCGCGATTTTCTTATAACCCCCGCTTGCGTCCCTTGAGGTCATGGCGCTATAAGAGAACCGCATTTTTCTTATAACCGGAGCCGCCCGACATGAAGACGGTCGACCTCGTTTACCGCACGATGTATGCGGAACTCGTCCAGCGATCCTTGGACGCAGCCTTCGAAACGGATTTCCCTACGACGGGCAATCTCGTCAAGGTGCCCGTCAAGGGCAAGGTATACTGGTATTTCGAGGAAACGCAGCCGACGAAGACGCGACGATATGTCGGGCCTGACAGCGATCCCGAGATTGCAAAACGCGTTGAATCCTTCCGTCAGATCAAGGACGACCTCCGCGCCCGCAGGAAGCTGGTATCCACGCTCGTGCGCGAGGCAGGGCTGACAGAACCCGAAAGGTTCACCGGGGATGTCGTCGAGGCGCTGGGGAAGGCTGGCATCTTCCGCTTGCGCGGCGTCCTGGTCGGCACAGTCGCCTTTCAGTCCTACGCGGGCTATCTGGGCGTGAAGCTGCCCGGTGCAGCGTTGCAGACGGGCGATGCAGACTTCGCCCTATTCCATTCCGTGTCGGCCGCGGTCGAGGACAGCCTGCCGCCCATCCTCGAAATCTTGAGGGAGATCGACCCAACCTTCAGGGAAATCCCTCACAGATCAGATCCCGGACACGCGACGCAATTCGAGAACGCAGTCCGATACAAGGTCGAGTTCCTTACACCGAACACGGGCAGCGATGACTACGCCGATCATGCAACCTCGATGCCGTCTTTGGGCGGTGCATCCGCGCAGCCTCTTCGGTTTCTCGATTTCCTGATCCACGAACCAATCAGAACTGTGCTGCTGCATCGATCGGGAGTGCCTGTCGTGGTACCGTCGCCCGGACGATATGCGGTTCACAAGCTGATCGTTGCCTCGCGCCGACAGAACAACGCAAACGGCGTAGGCAAGCGGGAAAAGGATGTCCACCAGGTAGCACTTCTGGTCGAGGCACTGGAAGCTACCCGTCGCCAGGACGATCTCGCCATCGCGTTTTCGGAAGCGTGGGACAGGGGGAAACATTGGCGTGAAGCGATACAAAAAGGACTTGGCTTGATTCCCCAGAAACAGCGTGGCGACGTCGAGGCGACGATCGTCAACGCACTTTCAGGAATCGGCGAGGAACTGGAAGGATTCAGCGGCTCATCTGCGAAAACAAAGCACGGAGACTAAACGGCAGCAACGGGTGTGGAGGGTAACCTTATGCCAGCCGTCGCCGAGGCGTTTTTGTTTTCAGGTTTCAAAATCGACTTTGCCTATTCAGCTCTGCGATCGGACCTGCTTGACGGCAGCCTCGAGCGACCGTTCAAACGCGTCGATCACCTGGTCGACCTGCGGCTCGGTGATGATCAGCGGCGGGCAGAAAGCCAGCGCATCGCCCATATTGCGCGAGATGACGCCGTTCTGCTGCATGAAGCCGTTGACGAGCCCGCCCAGTTCACCGGTCTTCCCCCACGGCGTCTTGTTTGCCTTGTCGCCGACCAGCTCGACCGCCGCGACCAGGCCGATGCCGCGCACCTCGCCGACAAGCGGGTGCGAAGCGAGCGTGCGCAGCCGCTTCTGCAAATGCGCGCCGACCGCACGCGCATTGCCGACAAGGTCGCGCTCCTCGATCAGCTTCAGGTTCTCGAGCGCGACCGCTGCCGCAACAGGATGGCCGCCGCCGGTGAAACCGTGGCCGAAGGTGCCGATACGGTTGCTTTCGTCGGCGATCGGCTCGAATACCTTGTCGTTGATCAGCAGGGCTGAGATCGGCAGGTAGGACGAAGAGATCTGTTTCGACAACACCATGATGTCGGGCCTGATGCCGAAGGTCTGCGAGCCGAACATCTCACCTGTTCGGCCAAAGCCGCAGATCACCTCGTCGGCGATGAGCAGGATGTCGTATCTCGACAGCACCGCCTGAATCTTCTCCCAGTAGCCGGCCGGCGGAACGATGACGCCGCCGGCGCCCATGATCGGTTCGCCGAAAAAGGCGGCGATGGTTTCCGGTCCTTCGGCGAGGATCAGCTTTTCCAGCTCGTCGGCAAGCCGGCTCGAAAACAGCTCTTCGCTTTCACCCGGCAGCGCCTCGCGCCAATGGTGCGGCGTCGAGGTGTGCAGCACATTGGCGATCGGCAGATCGAACGAAGTGTGGTTGTTGGGCAGTCCGGTCAGGCTTGCCGAGGCGATGGTGACGCCGTGATAGCCCTTCTTGCGGCTGATGATCTTCTTGCGCGCCGGCTGGCCGAGCGCATTCGACCGGTACCAGATCATCTTCATGGCCGTATCGTTGGCCTCGGAGCCGGAATTGGTGAAATACGCCTTGCTCATCGGCACCGGCGCCATCTGCACCAGTCTCTCGGCGAGATCGATCAGCGGCGAATGCGATTTGGAGCCGAAATCGTGATAGTAAGGCAGCTTCGACATTTGCCGTACTGCCGCATCGACCAGCCGCTTCTCCGAAAAACCGACCGCGACGCTCCAAAGCCCGGCCATCGCCTCGATATAACGGTTGCCGGCGAGGTCCTCGACATAGATGCCGTCGCCCTTCTCGATAATGAGCGGCCCCGATTCCTGATGCTTGCGCGCATTCGTATAGCCATGCATGTGAAAGCTTATGTCGCGGGCTTCGGGAGAATTCGGTCGTGCGTCCATGATGGCTCCTGTGCTGCACGCGGAAACAGTCCTGCCGCCGGTCCGGCTCGGCAGGTCCCCGTGCATTATGCCGTTTGATGCATCTTTCTCGAACGGTATAGTGTCAAGCGCTTTCGACAGGGCCAGCGGATGGATGGACGCATGCAGAACTTCGGCTTGACCTGACCGTGGACCATGTCGACTGCATTGTCGCCGGCGCCGGCGTTGTTGGCCTGGCGATCGCGCGAGAGATGGCGCAGCGCGGCATCGATACGCTGGTCCTGGAAGCCGAGAGCGCTATCGGCACCGGGACAAGTTCGCGCAATTCCGAGGTCATCCATGCCGGCCTCCACTATCCGGTTGGATCGCTGAAAGCCCGGTTCTGCGTGGCCGGCCGGGAAAGACTCTATCGCTATTGCGAGGAGCGGGCGATCCCGCACGCGCGCTGCGGCAAGCTCATCGTTGCCACAAATGCCGAACAGGAGCCGGTGCTCGCCTCAATCCGGGCCAATGCACGCGCTTGCGGCGCCGGCGACCTGTTGCGCTTGAGCGAAGCCGAGGCGCATACGCTGGAGCCCAGCCTTAAGTGCACGGCGGCGCTGCTGTCGCCCGCCACCGGCATCATCGACAGCCATGCCCTGATGCTCGCCCTGTTGGGCGACGCCGAGGAGCACGGGGCGGCACTTAGTCTCAACACGCGCATCGCCTCCGGCCGCATCGAAGCAGGCCGCGTCGTGCTCGAGACGGTGGACGCTGCCGGCGGCGAGCGCTTCGAGATCGCCACTCCGCGTTTCGTCAATGCCGCCGGGCTTGGCGCCGCAGCACTTGCCGGTTCGCTTGAAGGGCTCAATCAGCAATTCGTGCCAAAGCTCCATTATGCCAACGGCAATTATTTTTCGGTGGCCGGCCGGGCGCCGTTCTCGCGATTGGTCTATCCGGTGCCCGAACCCGGCGGGCTCGGTGTTCATCTGACACTCGACCTTGATGGCGTCGCCCGCTTCGGGCCGGACGTCGAATGGACCGATCAACTCGACTATCGCGTCGACCCGGCTCGTGGCGAGCGCTTCTACAGCGAGATCCGCAAATACTGGCCGGACCTGGCCGATGGCAGCCTGCAACCCGCTTACAGCGGCATCCGGCCAAAACTGTCCGGTCCCGGTGAGGCCAATGCCGACTTCGTCGTCCAGGACGTGGCGGTGCACGGCGTGGATAGCCTGGTCAACCTGTTCGGCATCGAAAGCCCCGGCCTGACCTCCTGCCTGACGATTGCCGACCATGTCGCGCAGTGCCTCGCGCCGAAGTTGTAGCGTGCGGCGCCCCGCGCCGCGATCTGCACTGTATCAAGGCGCATTGCGTGAACTTTCAGACGCAAGTCCCCTATGAGGCACATCGCGCACTTGCAGCCCGCTCCGCGCTCTGATTCCCTGCATTCTGGGGCTGTCCTGATTCGCACTGCCCGGTTCAGAGTTTTCGCAGTGCGCCCGGGACAAGCTTCCAGCGACCACTCGGCGTATCCAGGGAGAACGGCAATGAACACCGCGACGAGGCCGGTAATCTCGGAGATGAGGCCCAAGATCACCGTCGTCGGGGTCGGCGGCGGCGGCGGCAACGCCGTCAACAACATGATCGCCGAAGGCCTGCAGGGCGCGGAATTCATCGTCGCCAACACCGATGCCCAGGCCCTTGCCATGTCGAAGGCAACGAGGCTGATCCAGTTGGGCGCTCATATCACCGAAGGTCTCGGCGCCGGGTCCCTGCCCGAGGTCGGCCGTGCTGCGGCCGTGGAATCCATCGACGAGATCATGGATCACCTTGCTGGAACGCACATGTGCTTCGTGACCGCCGGCATGGGAGGCGGAACCGGCACTGGTGCCGCGCCTGTGATAGCGCAGGCAGCGCGGGCAGCCGGAATACTGACCGTTGCCGTCGTCACCAAGCCATTCGTCTTCGAAGGCAGGCGCCGCATGTACGCTGCCGATGAGGGCATCGAGCGCCTGCGCGAAAGCGCCGATACCGTCATCGTCATTCCCAACCAGAACCTGTTCAGGATCGCCGACGCCAGAACCACGTTCGCCGACGCCTTCGCCATGGCCGACCGGGTCCTCTATGCGGGTGTCGGCTGCATCACCGATCTGATCGTCAAGGAAGGCCTGATCAATCTCGACTTCGCCGATGTGAAGTCGGTGATGCGCGACATGGGCCGCGCCATGATGGGAACCGGCGAAGCCGCCGGAGAAGGCCGCGCCAAGAAGGCAGCGGAAGCGGCAATCGCCAACCCGCTGCTCGACGAAGCTTCGATGATGGGCGCCAAGGGCGTCCTTGTCTCGATATCGGGCGGCATGGACATGACGCTGTTCGAGGTCGACGAAGCCGCTACCCGCATCCGCGAGGAGGTCGACAACGATGCCGACATCATCGTCGGCGCCATCTTCGACAAGGCACTCGCCGGAAAATTCAGGGTGTCGGTCGTGGCGACCGGCTTGCGGCGTGGCTTGGAGATTCCACTGCTTGCCGAACCGGAAGTTCGCATGAACTGAACGCGTATCGCTGCAACTCGCTCAGCCGACTGCCAGCCTCGCGTCACCAGGGCCGCGCGCCGTCGATGACTTCCATGGCGCGTGCAGCAAAACGGCCGGCCAGCGGTGCCACATCCGCCGCATCGGCCGCAACCGCGCTGCCGGCCAGCACGCGGTCGGCGATGCCGACGAAGATCACGGCAAAGCGGAACATGGCAAACACCAGATGGAACCGCTGCAGCGGCGCCGTCGGCACGGCGTGGGCGAAGTAATGATCGAGGAATTCGCGCTGTGTCGGAATCCCGAGGGCTGCCTGATCAAGGCCGAGGATGCCGCCATATTCGTCCGATGAGGAATGCCAGGGCATCGAGCAGAAGCCGACATCGGCAAGCGGATGACCAAGCGTCGACAATTCCCAGTCGAGAATGCCGATCACCTCGGGCCGCTCGGGATGGAAGATGAGATTGCCGAGACGGAAATCGCCATGCGCGATCGAGACGCGGCCGTCATCTGGCGGAAGATGTCGCGGCAACCATTCGGCGACGGCTTCGAGCGCGGCAATGCGCTCGCTCGGCGATTCCCGCAACTGTCTGGTCCAGCGCGCGATCTGTCGCTCAAAATAGTTCCCGGGACGGCCATAGTCGCCGAGCCCGACCTCTTCCGGCCGGACTGCGTGCAGCTTTGCCAGCGCCTCGGCCATGCCGAAATAGATGCCGCGCCGCTCGTCCGGCGCCAGTCCCGGCAACGCGCCATCGTGGAACACCCGGCCGTCGAGCCGCTGCATCAGATAGAACGGCGTGCCGAGCGGCTCGTCGCCGTCGTGATAGAGCACCGGCCGCGGCACCGGCACCTTTGTCGATGCTAGCGCCTCGATCACCCGGTACTCGCGATCGACTGCATGAGCGCTGCGCAGGATCGGTCCCGGGGGTTTCTTGCGCAGAACCATGCGGCGGCCGCCATAGTCGACGAAATAGGTCGGGTTGGATTGGCCGCCGACGATCCGCTCAAGCGACATTTGGCCATCGCCAAAATGCGCTCTCAGAAAATCCTCCAGGCGTACCGGATCGAAATCCATCCTCATTGCCGGCTCAGCGGTTCCCGCCGCGACCTGTTTCGTCTTGTCTGCCGGCTTCGACATGCCAGCGCCAGAAGCCCGCACCTTCCTTGTTGAGAAAGCGGTTGAGCACCATCTTGTGGACCTCGTCGGCGCCGTCGACCAGGCGAGCCTGGCGGGCGTAGCGGTAGATCCATTCGAGTACAGTGTCTTTCGAATAGCCGCGGGCGCCGTTGATCTGGATCGCCACGTCGGCGGCGTCATGCAGCACGTTGGCGACCTGGATCTTGGCCATGGAGACCTCCTTGCGGGCAAAGCCGCCGCGATCGAGCTCCCAGGCCGCCTTCATCACCAGCAGCCGCCCGATCTCGATGCGCATGGCAAGGTCGCCGAGCATCAGCTGGATACTCTCTCGGTCGGCCAAAAGCTGCCCGAAACCGCTACGCTCGGCGGCATAGGCGCGCGCGATCTCGATGCAGCGCTTGGCAAGCCCGAGCCAACGCATGCAATGGGTGAGCCGCGCCGGACCGAGCCGGACCTGGGTAACCCGGAGGCCGCTGCCTTCGCCGGCAAGCACGTCCTCGACCGGGACTTCCAGGCCGTCGAATTCCAACTCGCAATGGCCGCCATGTTCTTCCGGTCCCATGATCTCGATGCGCCGCACGATCCGCCAGCCCGGCTGGTCCTTGTGGAACAGCAAGGCCGAAAGGCCGTGACGCGGATCGTCCGAAGTGCGCGCAATGAGAATGAAGTGGCTCGCCTCTTGCGCGCCGGTGATGAACCATTTGCGGCCTTTGACGACATATCTGTCGCCACGCCGTTCGGCTCTGGTCATGATCATCGACGGGTCGGAGCCGCCGCCCGGATGCGGTTCCGTCATTGCGAAAGCCGAACGCACCTTGCCCTCGACGATCGGCTTCAGCCATCTTTGCTTCTGCTCCGGCGTTCCCAGTCGCTCCAGCACCATCATGTTGCCATCCTCGGGGGCCGCGGAATTGAACACGACCGGACCGAAGATCGAGCGGTTCATCTCTTCATAGCAGACGGCCATATCCACCTTGGAAAGGCCGGCCCCGCCGGTCTCGGGTTTGAGCTGCAGGCACCACAGGCCGGCTGCTTTCGCCTTGCCCCGCAGCGTTTCGAGCAGCGGCAGCGCGACATTGCCATGGCCGTCGTAGGAAGCCTTATCTGCCTCGAGCGGCAGGATTTCGCGCTCGACGAAATCGGCGATCCGGCTGCGGAAGGCCTCGGTTCGGACGGAAATGTCGAAATTCATGGCGCTCACAAGGATGAAACGAGATGCCGCCATCGGCTCCGATGGTCGCGCCGCTAGTGTAACTGCCGTCATTGAATGCGAGCAACAGCAGTGTGCTGACGGAGCCCTGCGCACGTCAAAGCGCCGGTTCGATATGGATCGATGCCGGCGTGCTGCCGATGGCGGTCGAATTCCAGGATCAAAGAGTACTCAGGTTTCGTATGGCTAACGTCCGCGACAATGCTCAGATCAATTCGAGGACAGCGCAGCCATAGCCGTCCAGCGTCAACACTCCGGAGACAGGTCCTTGGCTATCGAGCAGGTTGCTGCCGAAGGGAACGCCGGTTACCGCAACGGGCGTGTCTTTGACGTTTTGCACGAACAGCAGCCGGCGTTCGTCATTCTCGCGCATCGTGACCTCGACGCCGTCCGGCAGATCCGGAACCAGAGGCTCCACATTCGCATCCACGAAAGTGCGCGTAGCGAGTTGAGCTGTCAGCTCCGGGGTTAGATAAGTGCCGACATAGAGCACACGGCCCTTGCCGACGGCGCGGGAGGTAATTGCAGGCGTTCCTGCCGCGTAGCGGTTCGACCAAACCCCTACAATTTCGACTTCCGGTTCGACTGCAAGGTTCTCATAGAAATAACCGGCATCGAACTCGTGGTTTCCGACGGTGAAACGACGGATACGGCGGCTGGATTCGGCCGGTCTGTCGGGAGGAATGACGAGCCCGCCGGAGCGCGACATGGTATTGAACAGGCCATTGGCCCCAGGTGCCGCCAGCCGCCCGAAATCCTCGACGCGAACGCCGGTCAGCTTCGACAGCGACCGGCCCGGCGCTGTGTCGCGGATGACGTGGTTGTTTTCGTCGCGGGTTCCCGTGCGCGCGCCGATGATGACGGTACCGCCATTTTCGGCAAAGACTTGCAGCCGCTCGGTCCAGCTGTCCTTCCAGATCACCCAATGCGGCACGTAGAACACCTTGAGCTTCGACAGATCGTCTTCCGGGTGGATGAAGCCGCAGGCGATGCCGCGGTCATAGCAATACTGATGCAGCAAGGTTGCATCATCCTGCGGACTTGGCAGGCCGATGGGGAAGGTCTTGTGGGCTTCCTGATTGTCGAAGTCCGAGCCGGCGATGCCGACATCCATCCGCACATGGGTGCCTAGGATCTTGTCTTTAAGCGCCGTCATCTCGGTGGCGAACTGCCTGGCTTCGTCATAGCGGCGGCGAGCGACATCATCGTGATCGATGATGCCCATCCAGTATATCTCGGCGCCGAAATGTGCGGGACGCCAGCGGAAGAACATGATCCCATCGGCGCCACGCGCAACCGACGACATCGCCATGCGTCGCATTTCGCCCGGCTCCGGCGTCAGCGTGCAGAAGCCCGGCTGGGCGCCAAAACCCGACTGTTGTTCCGGCACTATGTAGTTGCCGGAAAATCCCCGGCAGATGTCGAGATGCAGCGCCTGGATCTTGGCGTGATTGCCGAGGCGAAAGAACTCGTCATAGAGGAACGGATAGATGTCGTAGCCGACGAAGTCGAGATCGGTGGAGAATTGGCCGCGAAAGTCGATGTCACGCAATCCGCCGAGATTGTGGAAGATGAACCAACTGGCATTCGCTTTTCTCAGGATCTCGACCTGGTCGTGCTGGAACCGTGCTGTCGAAAAGCCGAGAAAACGGTGGTAGTCCTGGAGGTGACCGGGACCGGGAAAGGACGGGGAAAAATCCAGCGGGAAGACAATTTCGCTGAAATCGCCGTAAGCCGTCGCCCAGAAATCGCCACCCCAGGCGAAGTTCAGCCTGTCTATCGTCTTGTAGGTTTCCTGGAGATAAGCCTGGAATTCCTTCAATGCCGACGGCGAATAGGATTCCGGCATGCTGGTGTTGAGTTCGTTGTCGGTCTGCCAGCCTATGACATTTGCATTGTCGCGGTAGTGGTCCGCCATCGCGTTGGTGATCTTGCGGCTATAGTCGCGAAACACCGGGCTGCTGGTGTCGGCATACTGGCGCGAGCCGTGGCCCATCGACCGGCCATTTCCATCAAGCCGCAGGATTTCCGGATGCTTTGCGGTCAGCCAGCGCGGCGGAGTGGCGGTCGGCGTGCACAAGATCGTGTTGACGCCGTGACGCGCCAGCCCCTCGATTGCCCGGTCGAACAGGCTGAAATCGAAGATGCCTTCACGCGGTTCGAAAATGTGCCAGGCGAATTCGCCGAGGCGGGCGACGTTGAAGCCGGCCTCGGCCATGCGCCTGGCGTCATTGTCCCAGTAACTCTCGTCCACATGCTCGGGGTAATGCGGCGCGCCGACCAGAAAGCGGTCGGTCTGGATCGTGCGCCAGACCGACAGGGCGCGGCCGTTTGAAGTCTTGTTCACGAAGGATACTCCTGCAGGTCAGTCGGTGATGGTGGATTTGCGGGCACTGATTGTCCGCTCATCGACAGAGGAAAAGAGATAGACGTCACGCGGCTCGACCTTGAAGCCGACGGTCGCATCGGCGGCGACGGCACTCGCATGGCCGATCTGGACGGTGACGTTGCCGCTGCCGCTTTCGGAACTGACGCATTGCAGCGGGCCGGCGTCGGCATAGAGGATGGTCTCGCGGCCGAGATGCTCGACCAGCCGTACCCGTCCGGCAAAACTCGCCGTCCCTTCCGCGGCCAAGCTGATGCTCTCCGGCCGAATCCCCATCGTCACCCTATCGCCGACCTGTACGGATGCCGCTTCCGTCAGTTCGACAGTCAAAGGAGAAAGGCCGGCGGTCGACAGCGTGGCGGCGCCGCCGGAGACAGCGGCGACGGTCACTTCGAAAAAATTCATTCGGGGTGCGCCGAGGAAGCCCGCGACGAAGAGATTGGCCGGATTGCGGTAGAGTTCGAGCGGAGCGCCCACCTGCTCGACCGAGCCGCGATTGAGCACGACGATACGGCTCGCCATTGTCATCGCCTCGGTCTGGTCGTGCGTGACATAGACCATGGTGGCGCCGAGCCTGGCGTGCAGATCGGAAAGCTCGACGCGCATCTGCGTGCGCAGCGCTGCGTCAAGGTTGGATAGCGGTTCGTCGAACAGGAACACGTCGGGCGAGCGGGTTATGGCACGGCCGATCGCCACACGCTGACGCTGGCCGCCGGAAAGCTGTTTCGGCCGCTTGTCGAGCTGGTCGGTAATGCGAAGGATCTTGGCGGCTCGCAGCACGGCGGCATCGATCTCGGCCTTGGGGCGATGCGCCATGCGCAGGCCGAAACCCATGTTCTCGGCGACCGTCATATGCGGGTAAAGCGCATAGGACTGGAAGACCATGGCAATGCCGCGCTCACCCGGCTCGGTGGTGGTGACATCACGGCCGTTGATGAGAATTTCACCGGTCGAGACGGTTTCAAGCCCGGCGATGATCTTCAACAGCGTTGACTTGCCACAGCCGGACGGCCCGACGGTGACAATGAACTCGCCCTGTTCGACGCTGAGATCGATGCCGCGCAGCGCGTGGTAGCTGCCATAATTCTTTTGTATCTGCCGGAGTTCAAGACTGGTCATGGAGCCCTGCTTGCGAAATGAGTTTCGGATCGGGGCGACGCCTTGAAGCCATGGTCGCTCATCCCTTGACCGCTCCCATGGTGAGGCCGGTGATGAAGTGCTTCTGCATTAGGAAGAACATGGCAACCGGCGGCAAAGCCACAACGATGGTTCCGGCCGAGATCAAGTTCCAGGCCGAAACCCATTCGCCGCGCAGGTTGGCCAGGCCGGCGGTTACCGGTTTGACGGTATCGCTGATGGTGAGCACGACCGCCCAGAAATAATCGTTCCAGATGAAGGTGAAGAGCAGGATCGCCAGCGCCGCAAGAGCCGGCCGCACCAGCGGCACCACGACATGTACCAATGTCTGAAACGGTGTCGCGCCCTCGGCCCTGGCGGCCTGAAACAGTTCTCCCGGCAACGCGGCGATGAAGTTGCGCATGAACAGTGTCGCAAACCCGGTCTGGAAGGCGATGTGGAAGATGATCAGGGCGGCCATCGTGTCGTAGAGGTTGAGCCGCACCATGAGATCGCGCACCGGGATCATCATGATCTGGTGCGGCAGGAAGTTTCCGCCGACGAACAGGGCGAAGACGAGCATGTTGCCGCGAAAACGGTAACGGGCGAGCACGAACCCGGCGAGCGTGCTCAAGATGAGAACGCCGATCACCGAGGGGATGGTGATCGTCAGGGTGTTGAGGAAGTAGCGGGCCATCGGCGTCTGGGTGAAGACCGCCGTGTAGTTGTCGACCAGGCCGAATTGGGTCGGCCAGCCCCACAGATTGCCGCCCATGACATCCTGCGTAGAGCGGAACGAGGTAAGGATGATGGCAAAGAGCGGCGCCAGCCAGACAATCAGGATGCCGACCACCAGCACGACATAGAGGCCACGCTGCCAAATAGCAATCTCGGGAATCGGGCGGGGAAACATCAGCCGCCTCTTTCATCGGCGCGGATCATCCGCGTCAGGTACCAGGCGATGAAGACCGCCATGATCACGAACAGCACCGAGGCAATGGCCGCGCCATAGCCGAAGCGGTAGGAAAATATGGACTGCTCGAACATCTGATAGGCAAGCACCTCGGACGAACCGAAGGGGCCGCCGCTGGTCATCACCGAGACCATGTCGAAGGAACGCAGTGCGCCGACGACAGTGACGGCGATGGCGATAAAGGTGACCTGCGTCAGCTGCGGCAACACGATGTGGCGCAGCATGTTCCAGCCCCTGGCGCCGTCGACCCGCCCGGCGCCGATCAGGTCCTCGCTGAGATTGTTGAGGCCGGCGAGATAGAGCACCATGCAGAAGGCGATCTGCGGCCACAACGCTGCGATCACGACGGCGAAGGTGACGAAATTTTCATCCGACAGCACTGCCGGGGCGGTCGCGCCGAAGGTGCGGAAGATCAGGGCGAGAAGTCCGAATTCCGGCGTATAGACCCAGGTGAAGACCACGCCGACGGCAACCGAAGCCAGCACCAGCGGAATGAAGAACAGCGATTTGAGCAGGCGCATGCCGCGGATTTTCTGGTTGACGAGCAGCGCGATGGCGAGGCCGAGCGGCGGCGCCAGCATGAACATCACCAACCAGATCAGATTGTTCTTCAGCGAAACATAGAACTGCGGGTCGGCGAACAGTTCGCGGTAGTTGCCGAGGCCGATCCAGACCATCGGGCTGAAGCCGTCCCATTCGTGCAGGCTGATCCATAGGCTCTCGACCGCAGATGCCAGAATGACGACGGAAAACAGCACAGCGGCGGGCAGAATCAGAAGTGTCGGTGTCAGCCACCAGCGATGGCGGCGCCAAAGCTTCGTCATTTTGGGAGACCTCATTCACGGAAAGCATCGGGGAGCAGAGCACGAACCCCGCTCCCCTCCGCTGGGAGGCGCTAGATCTTGAAGATCCGGCGACGGGTTCCCTCGAGACGCTGAAGAATGGCGTCCCGGCGCTCCGGCTTGGCCATGAATTCCTGGAAGCCGACCAGGCCGGCCTGGGCCATGTCGGGATCGGTATCGCGGTCGTAATATTGCGATGTGCCGGCCACCGTCTTCAGGCTTTCCACGGCTGCGTTGACCAGCGGATCCTTGCTGGCCGGAAGGTCGTTGCGCGGCGGAACGTTGCCGCCAGGTTCCAGATAAGGGCCGAAATTTTCCGGCTGGTAGAAGAAGGCGAGGAACTCGCGGGCACCCGCCTTGTTCTTGGCGTTGGCCGGGATGTGGACCGAATTGACCGAGAATTCTTCGTAGCGGTCGAGGGCGCCGTCAATCTTCGGGAAAGGAGCGAATGTCAGCTGCTCGAGATCCTGCTCAGGGAAAGTAGCCTTCACGAAGGCACCGAGGTTCATCATGCCGGCCTTCTTCTGGGCGAGGAAGGCGCCGGCCTCCTGCCAGCCGAACGACGTCTGATCCGGTGTGAAGAAACCCTGCTTGATCAGCTCTTCCCAGTGGTCGAAAACAGGCGTCAGCGCCGGGTCGGTGTAAGCCATCTTGCCGTTCATCAAGGCAAAGTGCTTGTCGAGACCGTTGATCCGCAGGTTCATCTGGTCGAACCATCCGGCCGCCGGCCAGAGTTCCTTGGTGCCGATGCTGACGGGAATAAGGCCGGCAGCCTTGGACTTCTGGCCGTAAGCCAGGAATTCGTCCCAGGTCGCCGGCACCGTCAGTCCGTGCTCGGCAAAGACGTCCTTGCGATAGAACATGCCCCACATCGTGCCGCCAGTCGGCAGGCCATACTGCTTGCCGTCGACAGTGACGGCACCGGTCATGGCACCCAGCACGTCCTTGTACTTTTCCTTCTCGAACAGATCCGAAATGTCGTCGAACAGGCCGCGGGTGACGAAGGCGCGCATGCGGTTTCCGGAGAACCAGAAGCAGACATCCGGCGCCCCGGCGACAAGGTAGTTGCGGATCGCGGTCTTGTGGGCCTCGTGATCCATATTGTTGATCACAACCTTGGTGCCGGACTGCTTCTCGAAGTCGGCCGCAATGCGCCGCAAGATCCGCA
Source organism: Mesorhizobium sp. M0663 (assembly GCF_040320585.1). Lineage (NCBI taxonomy): Bacteria > Pseudomonadati > Pseudomonadota > Alphaproteobacteria > Hyphomicrobiales > Phyllobacteriaceae > Mesorhizobium > Mesorhizobium sp. M0663. The sequence goes on along the minus strand of NZ_JAMYPX010000002.1, from coordinate 287,956 downwards.
GGGCATCGGCATTGTTTTCGTCTGAAATGATGGTGACTTCGCTCGACTGGCTGAGTGCCGGCATCGGGAAGCCCGCGAGGGCTCCAGCGGAAATGCCCCCAGCTCCCTTCAGGAAATTGCGCCGCGTCGACGGCTTTTCAATCCACTTGAACGTCATTGTTACTCCTCCCGTGTTGTCAATTTCTCTACTGGCACACCGGCCGGCGCGGTTGTTCTTCTCACCGGCACCGCTCACCTCCCGGGCAAGGGAATATGCTTGCCCGCTCCTTCAGAGCGCGGTGATATTGCTAACCGGATTAATTTCGCTGACCCCCGGTTCGGGTGTTGAACAGTCGGGCAAACTTATGCATACGTTTTCTCGAGAGGCAATAATTAATTTACAAAATTAAGAAAGCGGATCCGTGAAGCTCAAGGGTGACCCGAGCACGACTCGGGCGATGAACCGCAGACTGATCCTCAATCTCTTGCGGCAGGAAGGAGCGCGCAGCCGGGCCGACATAGCGTCAGTTACCGGCCTTAGTCCGGCAGCGGTCACCTTCGTCGTGGCCGACCTCATCGAGGATGGCCTGCTGATCGAAGGCAAGACAGTCGTGGGCTCGGCTGGGCGCCGCCCTATCCCGGTGGATATCAACTATGCCAACGGCCTTGCCATAGGTTTCAAGCTGATGGTCGGATCGGTCGAATGCGTGGTCACCGATCTTGCGACCAATCCGCTGGGCTCTCTGCGCGTCAAGCTCTCGGACAGCGATCCCGACCATATCATAGCGACCTTGGCCAAGGCGGTGCCGGAGCTGATTTCGATTGTCGATCGGCCCGCTGCCAAGCTTGCCGGGATCGGCATTTCAATGCCTGGCGTCATAGACAACCAGAAGGCTGTGTGTATCCGCAGCAATCGCTACAACTGGGACAACGTTCCCCTTGGCCCGATGCTGGCCGAACTGGTAGACGTCCCCGTGTGGCTTGAGGACGACACCAATGCCTATGCCATTGCCCAGCAACTCTTCGGCCTCGGACGCCAGCACCGCAATATGGCCGTGCTGGCGATCGGCGTCGGAATCGGCTGCGCGCTCGTCTTCGATGGCAAACTCTATCGCGGCGCGAACGGTGCCGCCGGCAAGTTCGGCCACAGCTCTTATGAGGAGAACGGCCGCCTTTGCGAGTGCGGAAAACGCGGCTGCTTGATGGCCTATTACGCCGAGCCGGCGATCCTGCGCACCTGGCGCGAAGCCACCGGGCACAACGAAACGGATAGCAAAGTCAGCCTTATGGCAGCCTTGGCAGACCGCGAACCGCGAGCCGTCGCCATTCTCGAAGAAGCCGGACATGGCATCGGCCGGCATCTCGCCAATCTTGTCAACATCACCGACCCGGAGGTCATTGTCGTCGGCGGTGAAGCCGTGTCGTTTGGCGATGCGCTGTTTGGCCCAATGCGGCTGACGCTTGGGAAAAATACCTTTCGCGCGGCACCACCAATGCTGCTGGACTGGGAGGACAATTCCTGGGCAAGGGGAGCGGCTGCTCTCGTAACGCAGAAACTCTTTGATTTCGAAACATCTGCCGGCAACGCCGCTCCGCTTTCAAAGCCGGCCCTATGGTCGGCATAGGTGAGTGAAACAGACAGCCCTGCGCCTCAGGCCGCCCGAACGCTGCGCGCTCCACGCGCCCAGGCCGGCAGCCAATCGCGATGCGCAACCAGCAAATCATCGACCAGCGACCATATCTGGTCGAGGTCGAGCTCGGCCGCCGTGTGCGGGTCCATCATCGCCGCGTGATAGATGTGCTCGCGGTTCTCGGTCATCAGCGCTTGGACCGTCAGCTCCTGGACGTTGATATTGGTGCGGATCAGCGCGGTGAGCTGCACCGGCAGGTCGCCAATGAACGTGGGTTGAATGCCGGAGGCGTCGACGAGGCATGGCACCTCGGCCGCGCAATTATACGGCAATGTCGTGATGCAGCCATTGTTGCGGACGTTGCCGTAGATCACCGACGGCTCGCCGGTCCAGACCGAGTTCATGATCGAGGACGCATATTCCTTCGACTGCTCCACTTCGATCTTGTCAGCCGAGCGATAGGCTTCCGCTTGCCCCTTCCAGCGTTCGATCTGCTCGATGCAGCGCTTCGGGTATTCGTCGAGCGGGATACCGAATTTCTCGATCAGATCCTCGCGCCCGTCCTTGATGAAATAGGGCGTGTATTCCGCGAAATGTTCGGAGCTCTCGGTGACGAAGTAACCGAGGCGCTTCAGCATCTCGTAGCGCACCTTGTTCGGGCAGCGCGGATTCCATCCAGGCTTCGGCGCCCGCCCTTCGCTGTAGGCGCGCAGCAGATCCGGATAGAGATTGCGGTAGGAGCCGTCCGGCTGGCGATGCTCGAACTTCAGGTAGAAGGCCATGTGATTGATGCCGGCCGAGCGGTAGCGAATCTCTTCGTAGGGAATGTCGAGATCATGCGCCAGTTCCATCGCCGTGCCTTGCACCGAATGGCAGAGGCCGACCTGGTTGATGTCAGGGTATTTCTCCGCGATCGCCCAGGTGTTGATCGCCATCGGGTTGACATATTGCAGCATGATCGCCTGCGGGCAGACCGCGAGCATGTCCTCGCAGATCTTCCAGAGATGCGGCACGGTTCTCAAGCCTCGCATGATGCCGCCGACACCGAGCGTATCGGCGATGGTCTGGCGCAGCCCGTATTTCTTCGGAACTTCGAAATCAGTTACCGTGCAGGGCTCGTAGCCGCCGATCTGGAAGGCGACGACGACGAAATCGGCGCCCGCCAGCGCCTTGCGCTGGTCCGAATAGGTTTCGGCTTTGGCCTTTACGCCAAGCGTCGAGATCAGCTTGCCGACGACGATTGCGCTTTCCTCGAGCCGTTGCGGATTGATGTCCATCAGCGCGATCGTCGCGCCGGATAAAGCCGGACGCTGCAATATGTCGCCGACGATGTTCCTCATGAACACCGTCGAGCCAGCTCCGATGAAAGCGACCTTGGGATTTCTTGCCACAACAACCTCCGGCATAAGCAATTAGGCTACCTCGAAAGCGGCTTTGACCAGCCGTTCGGTGTAAGCGGTCTTGGGATGGGACAGGACTTCGTCGACCGGCCCCTCTTCGACGATCTTGCCGTGCTGCATGACGATGACGCGGTGGCACAGCGCCCGCACGACCTTGAGGTCGTGCGAGATGAAGATGTAGCTCAGGCCCCGTTCGCGCTGCAGCTTGCGCAGCAATTCGATGATCTGCGCCTGGACCGAGAGATCCAGCGCCGATGTTGGCTCGTCGAGTACGATGAATTCCGGTTCGAGCGCGACGGCGCGGGCAATCGCAATACGCTGGCGCTGGCCGCCGGAAAACTCGTGCGGGAAGCGCGAGAGGATATCGCCGGGCATGCCGGCGCTGATCAGCGCCTCGCGCACGCGCTCGATCCGATCGTTCCTGGTGGCGCCCATGCGGTTGACGACCAGCCCTTCCTCGATGATCTGGCCGATCGTCATGCGCGGGTTGAGCGACGAGAACGGATCCTGGAAGACGACCTGCATGCGCGACCGCAACGGCCGCATCTGCGCGCGCGAACAGCCATGGATCGGCTGGCCATCGAAATAGATCTCGCCGCTGTCCGTGGTGTTGAGCCTGAGCAACGCCTCGCCGAAGGTGGTCTTGCCCGATCCGGATTCGCCAACGAGACCCAGCGTCTCGTGCCGCCGAAGGGTCAGGCTGAGGCTGTCGACGGCGACGAGTTCGCGCAGGTCCGGCCTCATGAACGTGCCATGCCGCAGCATGAAGGAGACGCGCACATTCCTAGCTTCAAGAATAATGTCGGCGCCTTCCGGCAACGGATTTGCCTGGCCGCGCGGCTCGGAGGCAAGCAGGTGACAGGTGTAGGGATGCTGCGGATTGGCGAACAGCTTCTCCGTCACATTGTGCTCGCGCATCTCCCCATGCTGCATGACGTAGACATAGTCGGAGAACTGCCGCACCACGGTCAGGTCGTGCGTGATCAGGATCACCGCCATGCGCAGTTTCTTCTGCAGGTTTCGGATGAGATTGAGGATCTGCGCCTGAACCGTGACGTCGAGCGCCGTCGTCGGCTCATCGGCGATCAGCACATCGGGATCGTTGGCCAGCGCCATGGCGATCATCACACGCTGGCGTTGGCCGCCGGAAAGCTGGTGCGGGTATTGTTTCAGCCGCGCCTGGGGCTCAGGAATCTGTACCTGCTGCAGCAGCTCGAGCGCTCTTGCTTCGGCCTGCCTGCGGCTCATCTTGCGATGCACCCGTATCGCCTCGACGATCTGGCTGCCGATCGTGTAGATCGGGTTAAGCGAACTCATCGGCTCCTGAAAGATCATCGAAATGCGGTCGCCGCGCAGTTTGCGCCGCGCACGCTCGGAAAATTTCAGGATGTTCGCCCCGTTGTATTCGACAGTCGATTTCGGCGACACGACTGCGCGCTTCGACAACAGTCCCATGACGGTGCGCGCCGTCACCGACTTGCCCGATCCCGACTCGCCGACAATGGCGATCGTCTCGCCGCGATAGAGCTGGAAGGAGATGTCCTTGACGGCTTCGATCATGCCGTGTTCGACCTTGAAATCGACGGCGATGTTGCGGGCATCAATGACCGGGTTTTCCGAACGGCCGTCATGGTCGAGCCGGACAGGCGGTGCGAAGGATTTGACGAGCGCGTGTTGCATCATGTCATGCTCAATAAGGATCGACCGCATCGCGCAGTCCATCGCCAAGCGCGTTGAACGCGAAGACGGTGACAAGCACGAAGCCGACCGGCGAAAGGATCCAGGGATAAGTGCCGATGACCGAATAGGTCGCGGTGTCTTGCAGCATCAGGCCCCAGGAGATCAGCGGCGGCTTCACCGCGAAGCCGAGAAAACCGAGGAAGGATTCGAGCAGGACGACGCTGGGGATCGCCAACGTGACCGCAACGATGACGTGGCTCATCACGTTTGGAAAAATATGCTGCATGATGATGCGGCCATCTGTGGCGCCGACCGCCATCGCCGCACGAACGTAGTCGATCCGCGCCAGTGCCAGGGTCTTGCCGCGCACTTCGCGCGACATCTGCGCCCAGCCGAGTGCCGACATGACGACGATCACGAAGGCCAGGAAGACATTCGTCGGCGCCGTCACCGGAACCAGCGAGGTCAGCGCCAGATAAAGCGGCAATTGCGGAAACGCGAGCACCAGTTCGACGAAGCGCTGGACCCAGACGTCGAATGTGCCGCCGAAATAGCCCGACACCATGCCGACCGTCGTGCCGATCACGGTGACGATGAAGACCACGGTCAATGCGATCATCAACGAGATGCGCGAACCATAGATCGCACGAGCCAGCACATCGCGACCGAATTTGTCGGTGCCAAGGAAGTGCACCGGCTGGCCGTCGGTCGAGCCGAAGAAGTGCCGGTTCGCGGGAAGCAGGCCGAGCAGTCTGTACTCCGCTCCCTTGACGAAGAAGCCGAGCAGCCGCGGATGGTCGTAGTCCGGCCCGACGACGGGTTGGAAGGTAACCGGGTCGAGGTCTTCCGAATCCGCCAGGGCATAGACGCGTGGCTGGAAGACGAAGTTGCCGTCCTTGTCATGGAAGCTCATCATCTGCGGCGGGGCGAAGCCGACATCGGTCACCTTGGGATCCATCGGTGCGAAGAAGTCGGCAAACACCGCCAGCAGCACCAGAAACGCGACCAGGATGAGCCCGGCCATGCCGGTCCAGGACCGTTTCAGGCGGCGCCAGACGAGTGCGATGTAACTCTCATTGCCGCGCGGCTTGATCTTGGCCGGTTCCTCGGCAAGTGGCGGCAGCGAGGGCTCGAAAGCAAGCATCTCAGGACCCTGCATATTGGCGCACACGCGGATCGAGCATGACGAGCAGCATGTCGGCGATGATGTTGCCGACGATCAGCGTCGCCGACAGCACCATCATGAATGTCGCCGTGACATAGACGTCGCCGACCGCCATCGAGCCAACGATCGCCGGGCCGACGGTCGGCAGGGCAAAGATGATCGCGGTCTCGATCTCGCCGGTCAGCATATAGGGCAGCACCACGCCCTGATACATGACCAGCGGATGCAGCGCATTGGGCACCGCATGGCGCATCACGACCGCACCGCCGCTAAGGCCCTTGGCGCGAGCGGTTTCGACATATTGCGCGTTCAGCGTGTCGAGCAGATTGCCGCGCATCACCCGCATGTTGTAGGCGAGCCCGCCGAAGGTGGCGATGGCGACAACCGGCCAGACATGCCGGACGAGATCGACGAACTTCGCCCAGGACCACGGCGCCCCGCCAAATTGCGGCGAAAAGAAGCTGCCGATCTCGGAAACGTTGAACTGGAAGACCAGCAGATAGACGATGATCAGCGCCATCAGGAAGCGCGGCACCGTCATGCCGAGGAAGGAAATCGCTGACAGCGTACTGTCGATCCAGCTGTACTGCCTGGTCGCCGCCCATATGCCGAAGGTGATACCGAGGACCGAGGCCAGCAGATGGCACACCAGCGCCAGGAGCAGCGTGCGCGGCAGGCGCTCGCCCACCACATCGGCCACCGGCTTATTGTAATAGAGGCTGTAGCCGAAATCGCCGCGGGTGATGATGCCGCCGATCCAGTTGAGATACTGGACGGGCAGCGGCTTATCGAGACCATGTTCTATCCGATAGGCCTTGGCCTGCGCGTCGGCCTCGGCGAATGAGGCCCCGCCCTGATTGATCAACTGCGAGCGGATGTAGTCGGCATAGTCGCCCGGCGGCGCCTGGATGATGGCGAAGGTGACCAGGCTCAGAATGGCGAGGACCGGGATCGCCGACGCTATGCGCGTGAGCAGGAATCGCAACATCGGTCGGTCCGCTTCCTTGTCTGGCCGGTCGCTCTCTTTGAGCGTACGGAGGTTTGCTTTGTCCGGCCGCGCCAACTGGCGCGGCCGGAGTTCTCAGTCAGGGGAGGTAAACCTAGTTCATCGGGCCCTTGTCTCCGGGCTTGCCGGGAAGCTCTTCGGGGAATAGCTCGTATTTGGCCTGCTTGTCGGCAGCGACAAAGACCCGCTCGCGGACGATCGAATCCTCGGCCCAGTTGAACATGAAGATCGGCGTGCCCTGCGGGATGTTGGAGAAGCGTTTGTTGATGATCAGCGCGCCGGGATATTCCGTCAGGCCGACATTGTAGACGTGCTCGGTCGAGATCTTCTGGAACTCTCTCATCAGGCTGGCGCGCTCGTCATTGTCCGCGGACGAGACAAATTTGTTGACGATGTCGACGAGGTCCTTCTCGAAAGGCATCATATCGACCTCGCCGTTTTCCGGCGCACGATGGTCCCAGCTGGTTCGTGGACCGACCGGGGCCAGTTGATCGGTATTCTGGACGACGGAAGTCAGCTCCTGATCGTTGCGCCGGACCAGCCAGTCGAAGCGGCCGGAGTATTGCGAGGCATCGCGCTGGGTGCCGTTGAGTCCGTTGAGCACGATCCGCAGCCCTAGCTTTTCCATCTGGGCGACGACACCTTCGGCAAGGCTCTTGTCGGTGGTGTAGTCGTTGTTGACGAGCATCACGATCTCGACATTCTTGCCGCCGGCGGTACCGGCAGGAAAATTGACGAAGCCGTCGCCGTCCGTGTCCTTCAGGCCTGCCTTGGCGAGTTCCGCCTTGGCGCCTTCGAGATCGAAGGGGTAGTAGACCGTCGACTTCCGGTCGTAGAAGCTCGTGCCCGAGGATAAGCCGCCCGGATAGACGGCAGTGAACGGACCCTTGACCAGCGAGTCGCCGAGCGCCTTGCGGTTGAGCGCCATGGTGACGCCCTTGCGGAAGTCCTCGTTGCGGTTCAGCTCGCGTATCGCCTGTCCGCGCTCGTCGGGGTTGCCCCAGCCATTGGCTGAGAAATTCATGCGCAGATTATAGCCGATCAGCCGCGCGCCGAACGCAAGCCGTGCCGGTGCGTCCTTTTGCGCCGCGCGCTTCAGCGAGGCGACGAAGTTCTCCGGCTGCTCCAGATTGGAGAAGTCGCCGGCTCCCGCGACGGCCTGAACGTCGCGGTCGGCCCAGGTCGACAATTTGTAGTGCAGTTCATTGAGATACGGCAGTTGGTTGCCCTTCTCGTCGACCTTCCAATAGTACGGATTGCGACGCATGACGATGATGTCGTCGGGGCGGTATGCCACTGGCACCCAGGCGCCCATCACCGGCATGTTCATATATTCCGGCGGGAACGCGTTCTTGAACTGCTCGTAGGTGTTCTTCGAATATTTCGGATGCTGCGGCTTGAGGATATGCGACGGGCCCGGACAGAAGGTGCCGTAAGCCATGGCGTAAAGGTATTGTTTCGGAAAGGCGCCCTTGAACGTCCACTCGACGGTGTAGTCGTCGATTTTCTTCAACGTCGTGCCGACGCCGAAGGTCTCCTGCGTCGCGCCGTTCAGCGGCGACACATTGGGGTCGATCACCTCGTCGTCCCAGTAGAACATCACATCGTCGGCGTTGAACGGAACGCCGTCCGACCATTTCGCGCCCTCGACCAGATGCATCGTCAGCGTGTGGCCGTCCTTGGACCAGTCCCAGCTCCTGGCGAGGTTCGGCAGCGGCTCCGTGTCCTTGGCCTCGACCTGGAACAGCGGCGCGGTGCGCGTCAGGCATTCGGAAAGGCCGATGTCGATACCGCCCCAGCCTTGCGTCTGGCCGGCGCCGTAGTTCCAGCCCTCCGGCCGGCCGCCGATGACATGACGCATCGTATCACCGTAGACACCGACGCCGTCCGGCATATTGCCGGTCTTGAAGACCAGCGGCTCCTTCGGCAGCCGGTCCTTGACCGGCGGCAGCTTGCCTGCCTTGACGTATTTGTCGGTGACCCAATCGGGTTCGTGGTATTCCGGAAGTGCCTTGAACTCCAGGATGGAGTCGCGCGCGACGTATTTGATCTTTCCCTCGGCGGGAAATTGCGCGGGCACCGGCGGCACGGTCGGCTCGGATGCATACGCGTTCAGCGCCGAGGCCGAGACGCTAAGCGCCAGCCCGGCGAGAATGCCAATGTTTCGAAAATTCCTCATCGTCTCTCCTCCCTGTTGTTCAGGAGCGCGTTGACGCCGCTCCATTTCTCCTCGAACGAATGTACAGACGGGTGCGGAAAATCCTCCGAAAGCTCGCCGCGATCCGTCCTGGCGAAATTCAGACGGCCTGCTTGAGAGCCGTTTTTTCCGCACGCAATTCCTCGATCGAACGGACGTCGCGCCTTGCCGCACCGGCCCATTCGCGGGTCTTGACCCTGGATTTCGAAAGCCGCTCCCTCGCGGCCGGCACCGCATCGGCATATTGAGGCAGCCAGCGGGCCTGGGCGACGACCATTTCGTCCACCATCTGCCAAACCTCTTCCGGCGTCGAAACCGCGCCGACCAGCGGATCGTGCAGGACGGCGAGCTTCAGCAGGTCGATATCGCCGGAGATCGCCGCATGAACCGACATGCGCTGGACGTTGATCGAGGAAATGCAAGTGGCGGCGCAGGCCTCCGGCAGCGCGATGCCGGCGGCCATGTTGATGCCGAAGCGGTCGACAAAGCCGGGCGACTCGACGATCGCATCCTGCGGCAGGTTGGTGATGATGCCATTGTTCTTGACATTGAAATGGCCGCGATAAACGCGGTTCGTCTCCAGCGCCTCGAGAATGTGGCTGGCATGCTCGTTGGAGCGCTTGGCGGGGTCTATCGGCCTGGCGGCGGATTCCAGAAATTGCGGGAACTCCGTTTCGAACCAGTTGCGTGTTTCGGTCGAATAACGAAGGTAGCCGCCGGTCTCGCCGTGGATCCAGTCGGACATGTCGATCCAGCGGGTGATTTCGTCCGGCCGCTTGCGATACCAGGGCAGGTATTCGGAAAGATGGCCGTTGCTTTCGGTCGAATAGACGCCGAAGCGCTTCAGGACATCGATGCGCAGCTTTTCCTGCTGCGAATAGACCGGATGCGCCTCGAAGGCGGCAACCAGCTCGTCCTTACCGATCTTGCGGCCGTTGAGACGCAGGTCGATGAACCAGGTCTGGTGATTGATGCCGGAGCAGACGTAGTCGAGCTCGGTGCGCGACTTGGCGCCGAGCACTTCGGCGATCTGGTCGGCGCCATGCTGGACGCCGTGGCAGAGGCCGACGGTATCGACCCTGCCATATTCGATCGCCGCCCAGGTGTTCATAGCCATCGGATTGGCGTAGTTCAGGAATTTCGCCCCAGGCTCGGCAACTTCGAGGATATCCTTGCAGAAATCGAGGATTACCGGAATGTTGCGCTGGCCATAGAGGATGCCGCCGGCGCAGATCGTGTCGCCGACGCACTGGTCGATGCCATACTTCAAGGGAATGCGGATATCGTCCGCATAGGCTTCGAGACCGCCGACGCGAACGCAGCTGATAATGTAGCGGGCGCCCTCGAGGGCAGCACGGCGGTCTGTCGTTGCCGTAACCTTGGTCGGCAGCCTGTTGAATTCGACGACCCTGTCGAGGATCGACTTGATCATCTGGAGGTTGCGCTCGCTGAGATCGGTCAATGCGAATTCGACATCCCTGAATTCAGGAACGCACAAAATGTCGGTGAAGAGCTTCTTGGTGAACCCGACGCTTCCCGCACCGATGATAGCGATCTTGAAACTCATCAGCCTCACCTCGACCTGATCGAATGCTAGGGCAAAGGCGGAGAAAAGAGGCCTGGCCCGCCTGCCACGCTATGCAGGCTGGAATCCGGCACTTCCTCCCATCCGCTCTTTGACCGCGGTTTCTTTTGCTTTTCTCGAGGGATTATGCGCCTTATTCGGCACGCGACCAGAGAAGGATTATGCTTTTAGGGGTAATTTTGTGCTGCGGAACTTGATCGACATCGGGCCGGCGGGCAGGACGGTATCGCTGCCGCGCGGGCGCCAGCGCCTACACACCATGCCGACAAGCACCGGCTATGAAGTGCGCGAGAACGAGGTCTACGACTGGGATGGGCGCAAGCGCGGCCTGACGCCGTTTACCGTGCTCCAGCATACGATCAGCGGCACCGGCCGATTGCGCTACGAGAACCGGAACTACCGCCTGCAAAAGGGCGACACTTTGCTGGTTCTCGTGCCGCACAACCACCGTTACTGGCTGGCCAAGGGCGAACGCTGGGAGTTCTTCTGGATATCGATGAACGGCGAGGAGGCACTGCGCATCCACAAGTCGATCCTTGCCGCCGTCGGTCCGGTGCTGCGGCTGCAGCCCTCGACGATCGATCATCTGGCTGATTGCAGTGTGCGCCTGATCACGGGCGCGGTCTCGCCGGGAGCCGCCTCGGCCGTCGCCTATGAAGCAGCCATGGCGCTCTACGACGATGTCTTCGGCTCGCATGCCGTCACCGACGACAAGAGCGCCATGCAGCCGGTCATCGATCACATCAGGGCCAATCTCGACAGGCCGCTCCGCGTTGCCGATCTCGCTGAGATCAGCGGCCTGAGCCGCGCGCATTTCTCGCGCTGCTTCGCCGAGAGCGAGGGACTTCCGCCCGCCGAATTTGTGCTGCAGCAGCGACTGCAGCGCGCGGCGAAGTTGCTGACGAAGACCGATTTCCTGCCGGTCAAGGAAGTCGCCATCATGTGCGGCTTTGAGGATGCCAATTACTTTTCGAAGGTCTTCCGCCGCCTCTACGGCATCAACCCGACGCAATTCCGCACCAACGGAATGTATGCCAGCCTGGGAACCGCCCGATAGATTGGCACCGCGCGTGGCGTCGGAAGCGGGAACGCTTTTGCTTCCCCTTGGTTTAGGACAAGAGAGCCTGCTCGCCGCTGCGGCAACCCGCTCTTGGCGGAGATCAGGTCACAGTTGTCAGGGGAGTGATCGATGAACAATCCCGATCCGAATAACCCGAATCCACTGCCGGACAATCCCAATCCGGAGCCGGCCCGGCCGCCTGCCCCGCCGGAGACTCCGCCGGGAGAACCTCCAGGCGTACCCCCGCCCTCGCCGGATCCAATTCCGACGCCGGACCAGGAGCCGATCGGAGTTCCTCCCGGCACGCCTTCCGAAATTCCTTCGGAACCGACCTTTCCCGGGCCGACCGCCTGAAGGGCGGTCGGGTGGAGGATGGCAAGGGTGATTTCGGCGAAGCGCTCGAAACGGGTCTTGCCATGGAACGTTTTGCGCTGGCGCTCATTCACCCTTCCATCATGGAAACCCGCGGCGGGTCCTGCAACCAACGGAGGTTAAAATGAAAGTTAGCAACTGCATGACAAAGGACGTCGAGATCGCCAGTCCGCAGCAAACCCTGCGCGATGCGGCAGAAATGATGGGTCGCCTCGACGCCGGCGCAATGCCGGTGGGCGAGAACGATCGGCTTGTCGGCATGGTAACGGATCGCGACATCGCAATCCGCGGCGTCGCCCAAGGCAAGACACCTGACGCCAAGGTACGGGAAGTGATGAGCACCGAGGTCAGGTATTGCTTCGAAGACGAAGACGCGGAGGATGTTCTGCGTAACATGGCTGACCTGAAAGTGCGCCGCTTGCCGGTGCTGAACCGCGACAAGCGCCTGGTCGGCATCGTTTCGCTGGGCGACCTCGCCACCAACAGCGAAACGGCGACAGCAGGTGAAGCGCTGAGCGGCATCTCGCAACCCGGCGGCGAGCACTCGCAAACGATACACTGACGGCGCACCACCGGCCGGCCTTTGCTACGATCGAACCGCCGGCTGGATAGACGCCGGCCTGCCGGCGAAACTGTTCAGAGCGAACTGGACTGCAACCCGACGAGGAGCAAGCCATGATTACGATGAAGGCCGTCCGTATCCACGATTTTGGTGGACCCGAGGTTTCTTTCGCTGGACGCGGTTCCGTTGCCTCAGCCGCATGACGACGAGGTCACGCTCAAGGTCTACGCGGCAAGCGTCAATCCCGTCGACTACAAGGTTCGCGAGGGCTCTTCGGGCGCGGATCTGCCCGTCACGCTCGGCCGCGACGTATCCGGCGTGGTGGAACTGTGCGGCACGCGGGCCCATATGCTGAAGAAGGGCGATCCACTATATGCCATGCTCGGCAACGACCGCGGCGGCAACGCCGAATATGTCGTCGTCAAGGCAACGGAGGCGGCAGCGAAACCGCAACGCTTAAGCCACGCCGAAGCCGCCGCCGTGCCACTTGCGGGCCTTACCGCGTGGCAAGGCCTTTTCGATCACGGCGGCCTCAAATCCGGGCAGCGGGTCCTTATCCATGGCGGCGCCGGCGGCGTCGGTCATCTGGCGGTGCAGTTCGCAAAGGCCGCGGGCGCGTTTGTCGCGACGACCGTTTCCGCGCAGGATTTCGATTTCGTCCGCGCGCTTGGCGCCGACCAGGCGGTCGATTACAAGAACCAGCGCTTCGAGGAGCTTGTCGAGGACGTCGACCTCGTTTTCGACCTGGTAGCGGGTGAAACACAGGACCGCTCGTGGGACGTGCTCAAGCCCGGCGGGACGCTCGTCTCAACGCTTTCCGAACCGTCGGCGGAGAAGGCCCGCCTGCATCGGGCTCGCGGCGTTTCCTATTTGACCAAGCCGAACGCGGCGCAGCTTGCCGAGATCAGCCGCCTCATCGACGCCGGGAAGGTCAGGCCATTCGTGCAGGCAATCTATCCTCTTGAGGAAGTCGCCAGGGCCGAGGAACAGCTCGAGAAGCAGCATACGCGCGGCAAGATTGTGCTTCAGGTAGCTGCCTGAGCACTCGCCGAACAACAGGCCGCAGGCCAGTTTGCGGAGTGCTCGGACACAGGCCGTTTTCTGCTGTCCAGAAGCCCGGCGGCCGAGAGTTTGACACAGGACGGCCCGCCGGGCCTGGCCGGCTTAGGCAGGTGCCGGCTGAAGCAGCATGCGCCGGGTTTGCCGGGATGCGCAAATCAAACAAATCAAGGAGATGCAACGGATTGTGAGGCACGTCGCGACGACACCTTCGCACCGCCGCCGTCAGTTAACTGCGAAGCGCAGGACACAGCGTTTGCCGACAGGCGGGCTAGTTCCTACCGGCCGCAAGCCGCAAAAACCGCTTCAAACTGTCGGAAACCGGCGATAGGTTCGAACCATGTCTCAACCCGCCAATCCGATCTCCATTGCCCGTCGCGATCAGATGTTTCCAGTGCTGGCTGAGGCGGACCTGGACCGCATGGGCCGTTTCGGCGAAGCTGTGTCCTATGCTGCAGGCGAACAGATCGTCAAAGCCGGCGAGCTGGCGCCCGGTCTGATCGTGGTCCTGTCCGGCAAGGTGGATATCATCCAGGGCGGCAGCTTCGGCCGGCGCGAAACAATCGTCACGCACGGTGCAGGCAATTTCGTCGGCGAGTTGGCGCAGCTTTCAGCCCGACCCTCACTGGTGGATGTGGAGGCGGTCGAGCCGGTCGAGGCGCTCGTCATCCCCTCGCAAAAGCTGAGGGACCTGATGGTGCAGGAAGCAAACCTCGGCGAGCGCATCATGCGGGCGCTGATCCTGCGCCGTGTCGGCCTGCTCGAGAGCGGCACAGCCGGCCCGATCATTGTCGGACCGGTCGACAGCGGCGACGTTTTGAGGCTGCAAGGTTTTCTGGCTCGCAGCGGTCAGCCGCATCGCGTTCTCGATTCGGCTGCCGATCCCTGCGCCAGGACCCTGATCGAACGCTTCCATGTCGATATCCACCATTTGCCGATCGTGCTCTGTCCGAACGGCAAGCTGCTGCTCAATCCCGGAGAGAACGAGCTTGCCCGCTGCATCGGCCTGGTGAGGCCGATCGACGCCGGCAAGCTGTACGACGTGGCCATTGTCGGCGCCGGACCGGCCGGCCTCGCGGCGGCCGTCTACGCGGCTTCCGAAGGGTTGTCGACGATCGTGCTCGATTGCCGTGCCTTCGGCGGACAGGCGGGTGCCTCCTCGCGCATCGAGAACTACCTCGGTTTTCCGACCGGCATTTCGGGAATGGCGCTGATGGCGCGCGCTTACAACCAGGCGCAGAAATTCGGCGTCGAGATGGTGATACCGGACGAGGCGAAGCTGCTGGGCAGCGCAAGCGACACGTCCGGTGCCCACTACACGCTCGCCGTCGGCGGCGGGGAGACCGTGCGGGCACGGTCGGTGGTGATCGCCAGCGGAGCGCGCTATCGCCGCCTCGACATGGCAAACCTGGCGCAATTCGAGGGAACCTCCGTGCATTACTGGGCTTCGCCGATCGAAGCGCGGCTTTGCGCCGGGCAAGAGGTAGCCCTTGTCGGCGCCGGCAATTCGGCTGGTCAGGCTGCCGTCTACCTGGCGGCGCATGTGAAGAAGGTATGGCTGCTGGCGCGCGGCAGCAGCCTCGATGCGAGCATGTCGCGCTATCTGGTGGAGCGCGTCAGGGCACAGCCGAACATCGAAGTGCTGGCTGAGACGCAGATTGCGGCACTGGAAGGCGACGACGGCAATCTTGGCAAAGTGCGCTGGCGCAACCGCGACACCGAGACAGCACGTCCGATCCGCCACCTCTTCCTGTTCATCGGCGCCGATCCGAACACCGACTGGCTGGCGCAATGCGGCGTGGCGTTGGACGCGAAGGGCTTCGTTCGCACCGGGCCTGACATTGGCCAGGAACGTGGTGCACTGGAGACGAACCGCGGCGGGGTGTTCGCCATCGGCGACGTGCGCTCCGGCTCGATCAAGCGCGTCGCCGCTGCCGTCGGCGAAGGCGCCCAGGTGGTTGCAGCGCTGCATGCATATCTCGCGCGAAACGGCAGTCTCGCCGTGGCGCCACAACTGGTCAGGAGCGTATGATGGCAGACGAATGCAGGCACGCCGGGGACATTCGCGACGTGACACCGAGCGCGCTCGGCTGCGAGGAATGCCTGAAGAGCGGTTCGCAGTGGGTGCATCTGCGGCTCTGCCGCACATGCGGCCATGTCGGCTGCTGCGACGACTCGCCCAACCGTCATGCCACCAAGCATTTTCGGGCAACCGGCCATCCTGTCATCGAAGGCTACGATCCGCCGGAAGGTTGGGGATGGTGCTACATCGACGAAATCTTCCTCGACCTCGGCGACCGCACCACGCCGCAAAACGGTCCGATACCGCGCTTCATTTGAGCTTTTTGCGAGCGGGCCGCTACAGCAATTCCAGGAAAAGTGTGAACGGTTTTCATCCGGAATTGCGTCAAAACAAAAGATGGAGCTGTTCGGCGTTTCCGTGAAACGATGAACCATTCTAAAGCATGTCGCGCAAAAGTGCAGCGGTTTTGCGATAACGACATGTATAAAACAAGAATCTAAAGCGCGTCGCATGAGGCCGATCGAACGCGACGCGCTTTAGTCCAAGGCTGCTTCGGCTTGAGCGGGCGTATCGCGTCCCTCTGGTGGTGCCGATGACCGCTCGCGCATATGCCTGACGGTCTGGAGGACACGATCGGCAAGAGATGCAAGCGCACCCTGTGCCGTGCGCGTCCCGATGACGGATTCCAGCGTAACCGACTGCGTTGAGAATTTGTGTTTGAACGACTCTGCGCCACAGAGGAAATCGACCATGCTCAAGCCGTGATCGATCGACCACTGCACGTAATCCATCAACAGGATCACACCTGGCGACGCCCGGCCGAAATCCGGATCGAACGTCGTCACGAAGGCCATCATCATGTCGTGCTGGACGAAGTTGATCGACACCGCGACCATCACGCCATTGCATTCGAGGACGAAGATATGCAGCACGCCGGCGCGCGCCAACGCATCGACGAGCGCGGCGAGTACCGGCACGCCCTCTTCGAAGAGGTCTGATTCACGCATGCGCTCGGTCAGCCATTTCCGCTTCAAGGCCGCGAGGCGCTCCAGTACCGGTTGCAGCGGCTCGTCGGGCGCAAGCAGGCGAAATCTCACCTCTCCGGTTTCTTCCAGCGCCTTGATGCCGCGCCGATAGTTCTGGCGCGTCTTTTTCGACTGGTCCGCCAACCATGCCGCTCCGCTTTCCCATTGTCCGGCAACGCGATAGCTGACTTCCGTTCGGTGAAAGTGACGAAGCCTGATGCCGTCGGAAGCTCCCGGCGTGAAAATTTTGCGGGCCGCCGCATCCGGCGAGAGACGACTGATCAAGGCAAGATCGAAGCCACCTGCATCGCAGAGTTGGGTCCATAGCTCCTGCAGCGCCGATAACGAGCATTCCGGAGCGACGAGAATATCCCCATAGTCGGTATAGCTGCCGGCCGCCCATTCGAGAAACCGCAGCCCCCTGCGCCTGCCGATCGCCAGCGGAACGACAGCAACGAGTCTCTCGCCCTTCCAGACCAGGCCGATCCGCAACGCGCGCTGGTCACGGCGTTGTACGGTACTCCACCATGCCGAAATCCAGGCATGGCTTTGAAAGATCAGCCCGTCGGTACGATGCCAAAGCTCCATCCAAGCGGCTTCGATCGCAGCCAGGCGATCCGCCGAACGGACGATTTCCAGGCGCTCCGCGCCTAGGACGTCGATGGAAACAGCGGTGTTCATGAAGGAGAACTGTCCTGTGGCTGCGCGACCACATTGGGCCGTCTGTGAAACAGTCGCATGACATGCCTTGCCATCTTCTTGAGCGGCAGGATGTAGAGCCCAAAGAGCGACTGGTAATCGCGCACATCGCGATCGACCAGGCCAAATTTCAGGTCTTCATCCGGCTCCGGGACAAATTGCGTTCCGAACAGACGATCCCAGAACGAAAAAAGCAGGCCGAAATTCTTATCGTAGTGACGCGGGTCGATGCTGTGATGCAC
Organism: Mesorhizobium sp. M0663; assembly: GCF_040320585.1. NCBI lineage: Bacteria > Pseudomonadati > Pseudomonadota > Alphaproteobacteria > Hyphomicrobiales > Phyllobacteriaceae > Mesorhizobium > Mesorhizobium sp. M0663. The sequence goes on along the minus strand of NZ_JAMYPX010000002.1, from coordinate 270,271 downwards.
CTGGTGCCAGTGCGGACACAGGATGATGTTGTTCAACGGGCCGAACGATATCTTGAGATGCGTATGGCGAACAAAGTCCATCATCAGGATGTTGCGGATGACGTAGACGTTGATGCCGAAGATAGCGACCTCTACCGGATCGAGTGCGATCAGGCTCCAGACACCGAAGCAGATGCCCGGGATGACGCCATCCCACATACGGTTCATCAGATCGTCCAGCGGATGAACCCGGTCCTTGGTGATCCCCACCATCACTTCGGCCGAATGATGTACCTTGTGCAATTCCCACAGGAACGGGAAACGGTGCTGGGCGACGTGGTAGAGGTAGTATGAAATATCATAGGCGACCAGCATGGTTGCGGTGAAGATGACGATCGTCACCGGTCCCGCCGGGCCGCCGAGAAGCGGCGCGTGGATGTTAAGGAGCCAGCCAATTGCCTCACGTGTGCCATAGCCCACCGCGACGACGAAGGTGACGCCGGCAGGAATAAGCAGGAAAGGCATCATCGCCCGTTTCGTGATCCAGAACAGGGCGTCGGCTCGCGCCGACGGGTGCAGGATGACTTCCTGTGGGAAGGCGAAGTCGAAAAAGTCCCTGAGGGACTTATGTTCGGCAGTTCGCCAGTAGGCGATCACCGCGCTGCCCAGTGCGGTGAGGAGAAGCAGGCCGAGCGTGGTCAGATTGACGTTCGAAAGCTTTTCCACAATCGCTCTGGCAAATTCGGAAAACATTGATGCAGCGGCTCCTGGTCGTAAGTCGTAAGAAGGCGATCTGGCGAATAGCAAAGCACAAAATTCCCGCCAAACTCGCTACGCCGCCTGCAACCAGTGGCTGTTGCGGGCGCAGCGGGCAAAGCAGGCTGGATGGTGCGAGACTAGCAGATCAACGGTAACGAAACCGCTAAATGTCCAAACGTAATTAATGTCGAATACGGCTGGAACTCGCCCGGCAACTCTACGTTGGCACCGGTTTTTGCTGTTGCGGCGGGTGAATTGGGGCAAGATGGATATCGATCCCGGCTTCGCCCACTTCACCGTGCCAGGCGAGGCGTTCGGCTTGCTGCCTGGTGCCAAAACGCAGTGAAACCCAACCGCCTTGGCCCGGCATGTCACCGCCGGCGCCGATATCGAGCGCAGCATCAGGAAAGCGGATGGCCAACAGTACCTCGTCGCCGCGCAATACCGTGACCGTATCTTCGTGCCGGTCGGCATGGAGGCCGGCGGCCAGTTGGAAGACGATCTCGGACTGGCGCCTGCCGCCGAGCAGTTGGTCGGTGATGAGGATGCCATCGGCCTGGCGCGCCAAAGTGCGCTGATGCACGACGCCGAGGCGGCTTCTATAGCCGTCATGCCGGGCGCTCAGCCTCCAGTGCGGTCCCGGCTCGCTCTCCACCAGCGCTGCGACTGCCTTGTGCGACCAGTTGAAATTTCCAGCGATGGTGCTTTGGCTCTTGCCCTCGATGTTGAGCGTGTTGTGCGCCGGTGTGGAGCGGAACCAGTCGCGCCATGCGCCTCCCGAACCGTAGAGCCAGGTGCCGGGATCGACCAGCACCGGCTCATCGTCGATGCACAGGGTGAGCGACAGCGCGTCGGCATGGCCGTGCGCCGCTATCGAGAGATAGCCGAGCGGTCCATGGTCGAACGTCAGTTCGACATTGCGGCCATTCATTGCTCCGCGCCAGACGGAGAGCCCGCCTTGCGTGAATGTCTGCAAGCCATGCACCGCGGGCGCCGGGCCTGACGGCGCACCAAAGAAAAGCGAACGAAAATCGTCAGGCTCCGGCGCGTTGCCCGGCGTCCCCAGTAAGCCGTGGATGGCGGCCGCGACGGATCGGATATAGTTCGGCTCGTCGCCCAGCTTCAGCACATGGCCCTCATCGTCGTCGCCGAAGCGGGCGGCTTTCTGTGGCAGCCAGCCGACGAAATTGGCGAAGGCGCCCAGACGCGCTTCGACGGCCGAGGGAAACGGCGTTCCCGCCTGGCGTGCCGCGGCGGCGCACAGCAAGATGAGTTCGGCGCTGAAGGCTGCATAGGTCGGCGTTTGCTCGGCACCGGCGCCGTCGGCAAGAATCTGCTTGTGCGTCTCATTTAAGAGGGCGCTGCGGGCAATTTCGGATTCGGCCCCGAGCGCCAGGCCAACCAGATATTCGCCAGCCAACTCTGCGACGAGATGGTTGTTGGCGGAGGAATATCGCGACGGAAACCGCGGCAGCCAATAGGCGCTTGCCGCGAGTATCTCACCAGCTTTCCGCAGCGTCGCCGGGTCAAGCCGGTCACCGATAAGGTCCAGGGTGACGATCAGGCTGATGGCTCGCAGCGCTACTTCGATGCCGGAAGCCCAGCCAATGCCTCGGAACGGCGGATTGGCGGAATGCCAACTGCCGATTGCCGCCTCAATGGCACTCCGGGATCGATTGTCCTCGCTGAGGAGCAGGTGTGCAGCCAGTACTGGCAATTGCTGCAGCCGGTTGACCTCCCAGACATATTTTATATCGCCAAGGTCGCCGCCATCGCGAAAATCGATATCGAACGTATGAGCCTCGGCGCCAGGCCAAAGCCTGCCGGTTACCGGATCAAGACGCCAAAGCTCAGCAGGAAACAAAAGATCGGGCTCACGCTTTGGCCATGTCCGCCCGAGTGCCGAAAACCGGCCATGCAGCATCTCTTGCGCGGCCGCCGCTATGGACTGCCGTTGAGCGTCGGTCGCTGCCAGCGCAGCATGGCGAAATCCAGGCAGCACTGGGTGCAACTGCGGCGATGGATAGCGCTCCCACCCATCATCGCGGCGGCGCGACGCGATCCTTCGACGTTGCTCGCCCAGCCGGTGCAACACCTCGGCCGGTCCCATGCTGCGCAATCGGTTGATGTACCAGCCGATTCTCATGCACGCCCCGTCAACGTTTCGGTCCTTGTATACCATGCCGTCGAAAAGCTGCGGGCCGGCAATCTTCTTTCCCGTTCGTTGCGGTTAATATCTCCCGCGAGCATGCGGAGGTAGCGATGCGAAAAGCGGTGTATGTTGTTGCCTGGGTGCTCGTCTTGCTTGTGGCGGCCGAGGCAGAGCCCGTCCCTCTCAAGCGCGGCGTTGGCGTGCATCAGTGGCTCAACTGGTCGCCGGTGGAGAAAGACGGAACCTACGTTTGGCCGCCCTATCGCAGCGAAAAGGAGTGGCTTGCGGAAAGCAGGCCGCTCACTGACCGGCCGGCCGGGGAGGTGTTTGCCCACATCCGATCGATGGGCTTCGACTTCGTCCGGCTGAGCGTCGATCCCGGCCCGCTGCTTGCCAGCGGGGACGCCAAGCGGCAGCAGGCGCTGGACATACTTGCCGCCGCCGTCGAGCGGATCACGTCGACCGGCCTCAAGGTGGTTTTCGACCTGCATGGCGTCACTCAGATTCCCGACTACAGCATGGAGATGATCTATGGCGGCGCCGACAGCGAGGGCGTTGCCCGCTATCGTCAAATGGTTGTGGCGGTCGCCGCCACGCTGGTCAAGATAGGCACCGACAAAGTCGCCCTCGAACCTTACAACGAGCCCGCGTACTACCCTTGCGATGCGAGCGGCAGCGATCACTGGCAGCGGATCATGGCAGGGACCGTCCACGACATTCGAGCGGTCAGCAGCGAACTTACCATCGTTGCAACCGGCGCCTGCGGCGGCAGCATTGCCGGATTGGTCAACCTCAGCCCCAGCTTTGATGACCCAAACCTCTATTACAGCTTCCATATGTATGAGCCGCACAGCTTCACCCACCAGCGGCCCGATGACACGATCAGCTTTGCTTCGGGACTTCCCTGGCCGGCCGACAGCAGTACACCCGAAGTGGTGACCGAAACCCTTAGAGCACGGATGGAAGCTGCCGGCTTGAGCAGGGTCGAGCAGGTCATGAACATGGCCACCGCGCGCCAAGCAATCGCGAACTATTTCGAGCAGAACTGGGGCCAGAGCCAACTGGAGGCGAGCTTTCGCCAGGCTGTCGACTGGGCTGAAGGCCATGGCATTCCCAGCCGGCGGCTCTTCATGGGCGAATTCGGCGCTATCCTCATGTCCGCGGACGGCCGCATGGGCGCCTTTGAGGCCGACCGTTCGCGCTATCTCAAGGCAGTGCGCCGAGAGGCCGAACGCTTCGCTATCCCATGGTCTGTCTGGGAATTCTCCAATCCCTATGGGATGAGCCTCATCCCGCCCGATGGTCCCCCGGTTCCCGACCCGGAGATGCTGCAGGCATTGGGCCTGCCATAGGTGCCGTCACTCGCCCTCACCAGCGAACAACCGGTGGCAACCCCTGACCGCCAGGCTCGATCGAGGAACGGCCCGTGGCAGCTTTCTCCCGGTTGGGTTGTATTGGCACGAAGTGTTTAACACATTTGTTGTACTGAATTGAGGAATGCGCGCGCCTAGGGGGAACAATGTGTGGAATTGCCGGATGGATCGGTCGAAGGGCTAAAAATCCACAAGAGCGGGCCGCCAGAATGTCAAACGCATTGCGGCATCGCGGTCCCGATGCCGAAGGCACCGAGATATTGGACCTGAATACCGGCGAGCAACAATTGGCATTGGTCCATCGCCGCCTGGCGATCATTGACTTGGCGCCTGAGTCAAATCAGCCGATGCAGATTGAGGACGGCCGTCTCAAAATAATTTTCAACGGAGAGATATATAACTACATCGAGTTGCGCCAGGAACTGATCGGCCTTGGCCATCATTTTCGAACGCGCTCCGATACCGAGGTGCTGCTCCGAGCCTACGATCAATGGCGCTTGTCCATGTTCGACCGGCTGAGCGGCATGTTCGCCTTTGCACTCTGGGATGCTCAGAGGCAGGAATTGATCCTCGGCCGGGATCCCTTCGGGGAAAAGCCGCTTTACCTCATGCAAAGCGAAAGATTGCTGCTGTTTGCCTCGGAGATCAACGCATTGTTGTCGGCGCAGCAAGATGCGCAGCAACTCGATCTGGATGCGGTGGACGAGTATCTGAACTGGCGTTATGTGCCGGGACCACGCACGCTTTTTAAACAGATCCGCAAGCTCAATCCCGGAAGCTATGCTGTCTGGTCGCAAGGGGTGGTCAAGGAAACGCGCTACTATACGCCTCCGGATCAGGCGGCCCTGACCGAGCGGATCGACGGAAAAACCGCCAAGAAGCGATTTCTGGAACTGCTCGACCATTCCGTCGAGATCAGGATGCGCAGCGATGCACCTTTTGGGGCCTTTCTCTCCGGAGGACTCGACTCCTCGGCTATCGTCGCCCTGATGGCCAGGCATAGCGCCACGCCCATTCGCACGTTTTCCGTCGGGTTCGACGACGCAGCCTATAGCGAACTTGGATTCGCCCGGCGCGTTGCCGATCATTTCAAGACCGATCATTGCGAACTTGTCATTCAGCCAGGCGATCTGATGGATCACCTGCCCGCGATGGTTCGCCAACGCGGGGGACCTGTTTCGCAAAGCAGCGATATTCCAATTTACCTGATGTCGGAGCGCGCCTCGCAGGACGTCAAGATGGTGCTCACCGGAGAAGGAGCCGACGAGATTCTCGGCGGCTATCCCAAGCATCGCGCGGAATCACTGGCCGGGATCTACCAGTCGCTTGTTCCAGCCTCGCTGCACGATAACGTCCTTTCCCCTTTGGTACGCGCCATGCCGGGCGCGTCGGCCAAGGTCGATACGTTTGCCCGCACCGCCGGCGAAAGGGACTTTGCCGCCCGGATGGTCTCCTGGTTTGGAGCCGTTTCGGCGCAGCAGCGCGCTTGCCTGATCGGCGCGTCCGCAAATCGCCGTTATGAGCGCAACGACTTTCCGTTCTCGTCAAGCGCTGCGGCTTCCCATCTTCGCCGCGTGCTGTTTTTCGATCAGACATCGTGGCTGCCTGACAATCTACTGGAACGAGGCGACCACATGATGATGGCCGGTTCAATCGAAGGAAGAATGCCGTTCCTCGATCGAGACCTGGTTTCATTCGTCAGCAAATTGCCCGATCGCTACAGGCTGGGTTGGTTGCACAGCAAGCAGATCCTGCGCGACAGCATGGCCAATATCCTCCCAGAGGAAATTCTCAGCCGCCGCAAGGTCGGGTTCAAGGTACCGGTCGCCGAATGGTTTCGCGGATCGATGAGGAACTACGTGCATGACCATCTTTGCTCGCCTCACTCCGTCATTCGCAGCTATCTGAGTCCGAAACAGCTAAATCAAATCGTCTCGGAACACACCACGCGTGCTGCAGATCACGAAAAGCTGATATGGGCGCTGTTGAATTTGGAGATATTCCACCGCGAATTCAGGCTTGAAGCGCCGCCGTCATCATCGGCGTCAGCGCTTGACCGGTTGACGGCTTGACGCCGCCGACCGCCAGACATCGCAGATTGCGCCGACAAACGGGGCGAGCTCAAGCCGTTCCCGATGCACGGCCATGGCACCGGCACCAAGCTTTGCCCGCAGTGCCGGGTTCTCCACGAGGCGGCTCAGCGCCTCGGTCAACGCTGTAACATCGCCTGGCGGCACCAGCAGCCCGGATTGCCCGTCGGTGATTATGTCTTCGACGGCGCCAACCGGGGTCGCCACCACCGCCAAACCGGCTGCCATGCCTTCGATCACCGACATCGGCAGATTTTCGGCGAAGGATGGAAGAACCAGAATATCGGCCGAAGAAATCAGCGATGCGACATCGTCCGGTCCCACCCAACCCGGAAAGGCGATCCGGTCTGCAATCCCCAGCGCGGCCGATTTTGCCCGTGCCGCCTCGACTTCGCCATCGCCGGCAATCGTGGCGCGCCAATTCTTGACAGGGCTCATGCGGTGCAGTGCCTCGAGCAATTGCGGTACGCCCTTGCGGTCGCCGATGCGGCCCAGGAACAGGATATGCACATGGTCGCCGCCGCCGACATGCGCCAGCGACGGGACTTCGGTCGCATTGGGCACGATCACGATATTGCCGGCTGCGCCCGGCGCCCGGCTGGCGACGAAATCGCGCCAAAGCCTGCCCAAAACGATCACCCGATCGGCATGCTCGAACAGAGCTTTGATAAGGCGGCTTATGAAACCGCGGTCGGCTTTCCAGAATGTCTGATACTGCGCCCCGTGCAAATGCAGGACATAGGGTATCGACAGCAGCCGTGCGCAGGCGGCGATCACCATCTTGCGGTAGGTGCTGCCGGAAACTGAGATGTTGATATGAATGACATCGGCGCGTCCAGCCAGACGCGCTTTAAGCATCCGTAAGCAAAAACCGAGCATATAGAAGATCGAAAGTCCGACATGCCCCGGGCCACGACTGGCAAGGAAGCACACATCGATGTCGGCGATTTCTTGCCGTTCGAACTCCTGCTTCAGCGCCCCCATGATGCGGTCGATGCCGCCCTGCCCCGAAACGCCCGAGGGCGTCGCGACCAGGACATGTATTTTTCGATCGGATATGAGGCGCTGCAACATGATGGTACTCTAAATAACACAGACCGGGTAACTGCAAAGCAAACGTTCCCGATAAGGTTTACGGCAAATCTTTTAGTTCAAACTGAATCTGTTCACCCTTCGGCGTCATCGGGCTGGATTTTCCGCCAGTCGGCGGCTAGTCGAAGGTGAGTTTTCCAGGGACACGCCCTTGCTGCTCCGTTCCACGCTCATTTATGCTCCGGCGATCCTGCTGACGCGAATTTCGGCGCTGCTCCTGCTGGTCGTCGTGACGCGTTTGATCGACCAGACCGAGTATGGCCTGCTCACCCTGGTGGTGACCGTCGGCGAAATGACCGACATTGCCGTCACCAACTGGCTGCGCATCGCCTTGCTCAGGCTTGGCGGCAAGGGCGAAGTCAGCCGCGGCAGCCTGATGCTGGCCGGGCAGGTGTTGCTTGCCACCACGGCACTGGCGCTGGTCATATCGGTAGGCGCGTCGGCGGTGATCGTGCCTGAACGCTGGGTCGAGTTCGCGATCGCAGTCTGCGGCTATCTGGTCGCCGGGTCCATCAGCCGCTTCGCGTTGACGGTGCTGCAGATGCAGCAGCGCCATTCGGTCTATTCGATGCTCGAAGCCCTGCGTGCCCTGCTGCAACTCGCGCTGCCGATCGGCGCTATCCTTATCTTCCAGGATAGCTTTCTGACGGTATCGCTCGGCTCGAGCTTCGGCGCCTTGATTGCCGGCATCGTGGCGGGCATCATGGCATCGCGACGGCTCGTTGCCGGTCCGCCGCGCTTCACCCACAGGGACTTCTTTGCGCTCGGTGTGCCGCTGATCATCATGGCGCTGGTAGGCTTCGGGCTCAACAGCGCGGAGCGTCTGTTCCTCAAGATCTATTACGATGCCAGCGCTGTGGCGATCTTCGCCGCAGCCTATGCGCTGGCCCGCCAGCCGATCGACATGGTCGCCAACGCCATCAACATGGGCGCCTTTCCCGAGGTGGTCAGCCGGTTCGACGAGGATGGGCCCGCGGCGTCGGGCCGGCTGCTGTCGCAACTGATGGCGCTGACGATGCGGCTTTGCCTGCCTATTGCAGCGATGCTGGTCGCGCTCAGCAGCGATATCACCGAGCTTATGCTGCCCTCGCAATATCACGGCCGCTTCGGCCTGCTGTTTCCGATCATTGCCTTCAGCGTGCTGTGCGCCAACCTCACCAGCTTCGTCTATGGCGTCGTGGTGCACGCGCACAAGCGGCCGTGGCTGCTGATCATCGCCAATCTCTTCGGCTCGGTGGCAACAATCGCATTGTCCCTGCTGTTGATCCCCCCGATGGCGGAGATCGGCGCCGCTTTGGCGCTGGCGGGCGGCTCGGTGGTGGGCTCCATAACCTGCATCATCATCAGCGAGCGGCTCACACCGGTGCCGGTGCCATGGCGCGACATCGGTGTCTCGGTGGTCATCTCGCTCAGCACGGGGGTGGCCGCCAAGCTTGCCAGCATGGTGCCCGGCGACGTGCCGGCAATCTTCTCGCTTGTCGCCGGCGGCACTGCCGGTGCTGCGGTTTTCTTCGGGCTGACCTCGTTGTTCCACCCTGTGGCAGCGACGCAATTCGTCGCCCAGCTGCGGGCGCGGCTACGGATCGCGTAAAGCGAAGTCCAGGGTCAACGCCTGTTTTGTGGGGGAACGCGAAACTATAAACCGGCGTTTCGGCGCCAGCGACGCTCCCAGAACTCCCGGCACAGCAGTCCCGCATAGGCAGTGTTGGTGTCGTAGTAGCGGCGCCACAAGCGTCGCGGCTCCTGGACGACGCGGAACAGCCACTCCAGGCCGGCCGCTTGTATCAGCTTCGGCGCACGGGCAACCTTGCCCCCATAGACGTCGAAACTGCCGCCCACGCCCATCACGAAGCTTGAGGCGAGTTCATCGCGGTAGCGTTTGAGAAAGCGTTCCTTGCGCGGTGTCGGCATGGCCACCAGCAGGCAGTCGGCGCCCGAGGCGTTGATCGCCGCGACGATCCCGGCCTCGTCCTCCGGCTTGAAATAGCCGTTGCGCATTCCCGCTATGACGAGGCTCGGATGGTCCTTGGCAAGTCTCACTACAACCGCGTCGAGAACGTGCTGTTCGGCCCCCAGCAGATACGGCCTGAATCCACGCTTCGCGCAGAGGCTCAGCAGATTGATCATGATGTCGACGCCCGCCACCCGCTCGGGCAGCGCGACGCCGCACAGACGTGCACCCCAAAGCACGCCGATGCCGTCGACATTGACCACGTCCGCCCCGGCCACGTCCTCGCGCAGCTCGGCATTCTGGCGCATGGTCACCAGCTTGGCGACGTTCACGACCACATGATGCAGCGGCCGCCCCAGGGTCATCGCCTCGTCGGCGATGGCCAGTGTCTCGGCCATGGTCAGCGCATGGATCGGTGCACCAAGGAACTCCCGGCGCCGTGATGCCAACAGGGAATGCTGCGCCCATGCCGGGGCGTGCGCGTTCATGCGGCCTGCTCCCTTGCAAGCGTCACTTGTGCGACCTCTGGTTTCTTGCCTTCGATGCGGGCGTCGGGCTTGCGTGCCTTGCGCCACGTCCACAGACCCCTCGTATCGACGAGCTTCTTGTCCTTGAGCGCTTCGGGGTCGACCAGATTGAACTGCCGATGGTCGACCAGGAGGACGACGATATCGGACTTGTCGATGGCCGAAAGTGCGTCGGTGAACACGATGCCCCTGCCCTCGAGCTCATGCGGCAGCGCATTTGTGTTGGGTTCAGCCGCAATGATCTTCACATTGGGGATATCGGACAGAAGTTTCACCACCTTGACGGCCGGGCTCTCGCGCAAATCGTCGATGTTGGCTTTGAAGCTGAGGCCAAGACAGGCGATCGTCTGTTTGCGGGAGGGGTCGAGCAAGGCCTCGATATCCCTGACCACCGACATCGGCCGTTCGGAATTGATCCGGCGTGCCGAAGCCATCAGCCGCGTGCTGTTGGGTGCGGCGTCGATGATAAAATATGGATCGACCGCAATGCAGTGACCGCCAACGCCCGGGCTCGGCTGGAGGATGTTCACGCGAGGGTGTCGATTGGCGAGATCGATCACTTCCCATACATTGAGCGACAGATCCTGACACACGGCGGCAAGCTCGTTGGCAAAGGCGATGTTGACGTCGCGGAACGCGTTCTCGGTCAGTTTCACCAGCTCAGCACTTTCGGCCGTTGTCATGAACAGGTCGCCGGTGACGAAGGTCGAATAGAGTGCCGCGGTCCGCTCCGACGATTTGCGGGACAATCCGCCGATCGAGCGATCGTTGTTGATCAGCTCGGTCAGCACCTTTCCCGGCAACACACGCTCGGGCGAATAGGCGACCAGCACATCGGCGTCTTCGCCATGCTGGACAGGAAATTTGAGATCAGGCCGCAACTCGGCAAGCAGCCCGGTCATGATACGCGTGGTTCCAACCGGCGATGTCGATTCCAATACCACAAGGTCTCCCCGCTTCAGCACGGGGGCGATGCTTCGTGCCGCCGCGAGCACGTAGGTCACGTCCGGCTTATGATCGTGGGTCATCGGGGTCGGCACGGCGATGATATAGGCGTCCGCCGGCTGCGGCGTGCTGTAGGCCATGAGCTTGCCGTTCGCCACGACCTTCTGGATTAGACCGTCAAGGTCCGGCTCGACGATGTGGATTTCGCCGCGGTTGACCTTCTCGACCACCGCTCCGTTGACATCGACGCCAATGACGTTGAGCCCGCGGCTGGCGAAAATGGCGCAGGTCGGCAGGCCGATATAGCCCATGCCGATTACGGAAACGGTTTTGATTTCAGCCATGATGCAGCAGTTCCTCAACAATCCGGTTACTGGCCCGGCCATCGCCATATGGGTTGTGTCGTTCCGCCATGCCGCGATAGGCAGCCTGATCGTCGAGCAGGCGATTGGCGTTGAACAGGATTTTCTCGACATCGGTGCCGACAAGACGGGCGGTGCCGGCCACGATCCCCTCCGGTCGCTCGGTATTTTCGCGCATCACCAGCACCGGCTTGCCGAGCGAAGGCGCTTCTTCCTGCACGCCGCCGCTATCAGTAAGCACCAGATAGCTCTGCTTCTGCAGGTACAGGAACGGCAGATAGTCCTGCGGCTCGACCAGATGGATGTTCGGCACGCCTTCCAGCTCTGCGTTGACCACCGAGCGCACATTGGGGTTTGGATGGACAGGGTAGACGATCTGCACGTCTCCGCGCGCCGCCAATCCCTTCAACGCCGTACAGATGCGCTGGATGCCGCCGTCGAAATTCTCGCGGCGATGTCCGGTGACGAGGATCATCTTCTTGGAAGGGTCGAGGAAGGGGAAGCTGGCAGCGAGCTTCGCGTTCATCAGCCTGTCGGCATCGATCGCGCTTGAAAAATGCAACAGCGTGTCGATCACCGTGTTGCCGGTCACGAAGATGGTGCTTTCGGCCTTTCCTTCGGCGATGAGGTTGTCGCGCGCCTGAACGGTCGGCGCAAAATGCCAGGTGGCGATGTCGCCGGCAATCTTGCGATTCAGTTCTTCAGGAAACGGCGAGTTGATGTTGTGGCTGCGCAATCCTGCTTCGACATGAGCGACCGGGATGCGTTTGTAGAAGGCAGCCAGAGCCGCGGCCATCGCCGTGGTGGTGTCGCCCTGTACCATGACGATATCGGGCTGCGACTTTTCCAGCACCTCGGCCATGCCCAGGAGCACGCGCGAGGTCACGTCGAACAGCGACTGGCCGGGTTGCATGATGTTGAGATCGTGATGCACCGGCAGGCCGGTCAGCTCGACAACCTGGTCGACCATTTCACGATGCTGGGCGGTGATGCATATTTCGGTGATGAAGCCTGGATGAGCAAGGGCGGCACGCGCCACTGGAAAGCATTTGAGTGCCTCCGGCCTAGTGCCGAACACGATCAGCAGTTTCTGCCTGGATGGCAGTTTTGGACGTGAAAGGACGTTCATCGCTGATCCTGGTCGCCTGCAGCCTTCGGGACATGCCGACTATTGCCCGCAAGAGCCATAATAGCGCCGGAAAGCGCCTTCGTGATCTCAATTCTTAATATATGATTAACAACCAAGGCCGCGTTCTCCCGGTTTAACTCTTGTGAAAGGTTGGGCTGACAAGTAGTCTATGACAGTAGTCTTGAAAAAGAATATATTGGATTGACTAATATTTTAATCATCGGCCACGCCGACACATCCCGGCGCTGGGAAAATGAGCTTCTGGCGCGGTTGAGTGCAGCTGGACATGCGGTTTCGAGTTGCCGCGCGCCGACGCCTGAACCCAATGCGCGCACGATGGATAACGTGCTGGCGCTCGAGGGCCGGCGCTTCGGCCCCTCACTGGCAAGCCGTTCCCGGCCGTTGCCGTCCGGCGACACCGGCCCAGTCGATCTTATGGTCGATCTCACCGCTACCGCCGCACGACGGGGCACGCCTGTCCTGACGCTCGAATTTTGCGGCCAAAGCAGCTTTGCCGCGGGCATGACCGAGATGCTGGCGAGCGGGCGGCTGCCCGAACTCACCGCTCGGCTCGACGGCGTTGCCGTCGCCAGAGCGCGGCCGATGATCAGCGACAGGTTGTGGCTGTCTCGAACCAGCAACGACCTGCTCGCCGGCGCCATCTCCCTGATTGCCCAATGTGTCGCCCGCTTTTCCGCGGGCAAACTTGCGCCGATTGCCGAGAGCCCGGCGCCGCCCCTGCAGAAAGGCGGATTTATCGGGCGCTATCTGCCCTTTTTCGGCAGGGGGTTGGTCGACCGCGCCGTGCAAAAACTGCGACGTGGTCGGCGCCCCTTCTATTGGCAGGTTGCTTATCGGCTGATCGACGGTCCAGGCGTCGCCGAAACCGGACAGCTGGATGGTAAGCCGTTCACCGTGCTTGCCGATGACGGGCAGCGCTTCTACGCCGATCCGTTCGTTCTCGAGCGCGACGGCCGTCATTTTCTGTTTGTCGAGGAGTTTCCCTACTCCACCGGCCGCGGGGTGATTTCTGTCGCTGAACTTGGCACCGACGGCACTTTCGGCGTGCCGAAAGTGGTGCTGGAGGAAGCGCATCACCTGTCATATCCGCAGGTGTTTGCTCACTCCGGCGAGATTTTCATGATCCCTGAAAGCGCTACGGCGCGAGAACTGGTGCTCTACCGTGCCGAGCAGTTTCCTGATCGCTGGGTACGCGATACGGTGCTGATGACGGACAGGGATTTCAACGACGCCACGCTGCTCGAATCCGACGGTCGCTTCTGGCTGTTGGGGACTGAGCGGTTCGGTCACGGCAGCGCGTCCGACACGATGGCCGTCTATTCCGCCCCGGCGCTGCGTGGGCCGTGGGCTGCGCACGCGCTCAATCCCGTCGCAGTCGACCACTCCGCCACTCGGCCGGGCGGCGCCTTTATCCGCCAGGGCGACGCTTTGCTGCTGCCGGTGCAAAACGGGTCTAGAGCCTATGGCGGCGGCCTGGGATTGATGCGGCTGGATCGGCTTGATGATTTCGACGTCCGTTTTGAACTGCCCCGCTCAATCGATCCCGGGCCGGCATGGGCTCGGTCCGGCATTCACACGCTCAATCGCGCGGGCGGTGTCGAGGTCGTGGACAGCGCCGGCTGACCGGATCCGAGGTCCGTGCTTAACGAGATCCAGCCGGGTTTGGGCTGGATGCAGCGGCCGAAGGCATGCTCTCGAGCGAGCCTCCATGGGGCTGCTTCCTGTAGGCAAGCAGCAACACCACGATGATCGTCATGTCCGGCGTTTTTGACGAAAGCGCGTTGTTTGACAGCGCGGCAAGCAAGAACGTTATGGTGCCGATCCATGCCGGCAGCGGCGCCCCGCGCAGCAGCCGGAAGACGAACCAGAATATCAGCGCTGTAAACAGCAGGGCTATGGGCAGGCCGAAGAGCAAGATAATTACCACCGGCGCGCTTTCGATGTAGGGCAGATGCAGCTTCTGCCGGACGATCGCCAGCAGGTCGTCAACGTTCATGCCGAACAGGATGTCGTTCCAGCTGACCAGTCCGAACACCTGATAAATGGTCACCCGGGCCATGAAGTTTTCGTCGAAGATGGTGTTGCTGAACCGATTCAGCAGACCGCCCGCAAACAGTACCGCTACGAGCACCGCGCCACCCGTCACGGTGAACATCAGCACGACAAATTTGGCCTGCCGCTCATATTTGAGCGACAGGCCCGGCCAAGGCACGAACAGCAGCAGAATGAGGATTTCGCCGGTGGCGAGCATCAGCGCGGCGCGAGCGCCCGATGCAGCGCAACCGATGAACAACAGGAAGATCGCCATCACCCGCGCCCATATGCGCCAGTGCGTCAGCGGCACGAATCCGATGGTTGTGGCGCAGAGCGCGCCCAGTGCCAGCGGATGGGCCGACAGGCCAGTTGGCCTGAATTGCAGTTCGTTCAACCCATAGGGCAACAGCCGATGTTGACTCACCGCCTCGATGGTGCCGATGACAGCGCTCAGGATCGCCATTCCAAGCACGACGTCCCCCAGCGCCCGCCGCACCTCTGCATTCAATGCCAGCATCAACAGGCCTGTGGCGCCGGCCACCAGATAGGTATCGATGATGAACCCGGAGGAGCCCGCACGGCCGGTAACGAACAGATAGGGCACCAGCGCGAACATCAGCACCGAATAGCGGATCAACGCCTTGAATATTCCAATTTCGTCGCCGTGCAGCAGAAACGGCCGGCTGAAAAGAACGATAGGAAGCAGCAGGATGATCGCATAGGTGCCGAAATGCAGCTTCTCGTAGAACGAGCCTCCCTGGGCCGTATAGTCGACGACCATGTTCATCACCTGCGGTGATACCGTAAAGCGAAGCAGGAGCGCGAACGCTGCGCATAGGAAAAACAGCAGCGACAGCGCGTTCTGACGGCGCGCTCGGCTGGACGATAATCGTTCCGAAGCGGCAGCGGGATAGCTCATGGCCCATCCAAATGGCGATATTCGAACGGCATTCTGGGCAACGAAATCCCTTCAACGTCCGCCGGACGGACAGCGTGAGCGGTAAAATGGGCCAACTTGGAAAATAAGATGTTAACGATGTTTCTGTAGAGCAGGCCAAGCGTAATGATTTAACAAGGGTTGTCACCATGTCTGCCGGTTCCGGCACACCCCCTATCTCCGCGACGGCTTCCAATAACAGTGCATTCGAGCGTATCGCCAATGCACGGCGCAGGGCATTGCTGCAACAGCATGGCCCAGTCGCGGCGCTAAGCTCCGCGCCGGTGACGCCGCAACCTCCAGAGCCTGTCGCAACGGTGACCCTGGACAAGATCGGCGATTTCCTCGAGCTCGATTTTCGACGCCTGTTCGTCTGGCTGCGGGCCGGCCTCGCCCTGGCCTTCATGCTGGCGGTAATCGGCGGCATTGTCGGCGGCGCCTATGCATTGCTGAGCAAGCAGCGTTACACCGTCACGACCGAGGTCCTCATCAACCCATCCAATTTGCAGGTTGTGGAAAACGACCTCTACTCGCAACCGGGCCAGGTCGATAGCCAGCTGCTCAGCACGCGCAGCAAGCAGCGCATCCTGACCTCGGGCAACGTGCTTTCCCGTGTGGTGGACGAACTGAATCTGACTCACGATCCGGAGTTTTTCGATCCGGACCGGAGCACATCCTCGTCCGGCGCCGTGGCGAAGCCCGACCCGGGGCTCATCGCCTTGAAGAACCTGGCGGACCGGGTAGACGCCATCGCGGATCCGACCTCGTTTGTCACAACCCTCTCGGTATCTGCGGAAACCACCGCCAAGGCGATCCTGATCTCGCAGGCCATAGTCAAAAACTTCCAGGAAGAACTGGCTAAGGCGGAAGCTGCCGGCGCCAGCCGTGCCGCGGCTGCCCTTGACAGCCGGCTTGGCCAACTCAAGAGCGACGTGCAGGCAGCCGAAGAGAAGGTCGAGAGCTACAGGCGCAGCCACAACCTGTCGTCCAGCAATGGCCAGCTCGTCAGTTCGCAGACGCTGACGCAGCTCAATGGCGAAATCGTCGATGCGCAATCGCGTGTCATCGCCGCGCAGGCAAGCTACGACGCCCTGGTTGCCTCCGGTATCAACGGGGCCAATCCCGACCCCACGGTTTCGGAAGCGCTCGCGGCGCTGCGCGACAGGTCAAACAGCCTGCGGCAGCAGATCGATTCACAGTCGATGACCTTCGGTCCGCGCCACCCGACGATTGTCAGGCTCAGGACGGAACTCGAGACCGTCAACTCGCAACTCCGGGCCGAGTTCTCCCGCACCATCGGCACGGCAAAGGCCAGCCTGGACAAGGCCGGGGCCTCGTTGGCTTCTCTCAACGCCAGGATGAACGATCTGAAGAGCAATGTATTCACCGACAGCGAATCCGAAGTCGCCCTGCGTGAACTTGAACGCGATGCCGCCTCGAAGAGAGCGGTCTATGAGAGCTTCCTGTCACGTGCGCGCCAAATCAGCGAGCGCGAGCAGATCGACACCACAAACGTACAGGTGATTTCGACCGCGGTGCCCCCGCCAGCGCGCTCATGGCCCCCGCGCACTGCCCTGGTGGCAGGCGCAGGAGCGTTCGCAGGCTTTGCCCTGGGCATGCTGCTGGCCATCGGCATGGGCATCATCCGCGACATGCGCCGGCCGCCGAACCGATCAGGCCTTGCCGCCAGCCGAGCCTGAAGCAAGGTATGGTGAAGCGCATCGTTTTCCACATCGCCAGCCTGAGGGGCGGCGGCGCCGAACGTGTTTTCGTCCTGATGGCAAATGAACTGGCGTCGCGTGGCCACGAGGTCACGCTTTTTACCTGGAACGCGGAAGGCCCTAACGCCGCGCTGCGTTCAGCTGCCGTGCATCTGGTCGACTTCGGCCTTCTCTTGCGCGGCGAGGGTTACGCCAAGTCGGCGACGCTGAAAGGCATCGTGCGAAGCGCAAATTTGTTCCGCCGCCTTGATCCTGATGCGGTCTATAGCGCCCCGGAATTCGCCAATCTGGTGATGGCGCTGTCACTCATGTTGGCCAGAAGCCGGGCAAAATTCTTTCCAAGCTTCCATGCCGCCGCCTCGCTGCCTGCCAGCGGCCTCGGCGCGAGGCTGGCGATCTGGCTTTCCGCGCTGGTTGCAGCGCGCGCAACCAAAGCCATCGCCGTTTCAGCGGGTGTCGGCCGTGACATCATCGCCCGCGGCTTCCCCGAATCCAAGGTCGTCGTCATCAATAACCCGCTGCCGCCGGCTGAAGCACCGCCGGGGACTTCCTATGCCTGGCAGGCAGCGTTGGCGGCGATGGGCGATGCGCCGGTCATTGCCACCGCCGGGCGCCTGGTGCCGGTCAAGGACCACCGGACTTTGCTGCGGGCCTTCGCTGCCCTGCGCGCCGGCCGCCCCGCCCGGCTTGTTATCTTCGGCGAAGGTCCGCTGGCTGCCGAATTGCACGCCTATGCCGAAGAGACAGGCATAGGCGGGGACGTGCTCTTTGCCGGCTATGTCAACGATCCCGCGGCTTGCTATGCCGCGGCCGATCTGTTCGTTCTGTCATCGACCAGCGAAGGCTTTGGCAACGTCTTGGTCGAGGCCATGGCCGCCGGTGTCCCCGTAATCTCCACCGATGCTCCGCATGGCCCGCGCGAAATACTCGCTGACGGCCGTTTCGGCACCTTGGTGCCGGTCGGTGACGCCGCGGCCCTGGCGAAGGCGATGGCCGAGATGCTGGACCACCCCACCCCTGCTGCCGTGCTGAAAAACAGGGCGGCGGATTTCACAGTCGACAAGATTGGCGATCAATACGAAGCGTTGCTCTAGTCGTTACGCACTGCCAGCAGATCGCGGTTGGATGCGGTCGACGTGGTCGGGCTTTGATTGCGATAATCTCTTCACGGGCTGGGGCGCAACGAATTTATCGTGAGGCATTCCCTCGTTCCTTGAGTTGTTGGGCGAGGAAATCCTTGACCGAATCGAGAACCGCATCCCGTTCATGAGATACGCCTGGCAGCAAATCGAAGCGCACGCGCGCCCCCGCCTCCTCGAACGATCGACACAATGCCATGAGGCGTTCCGGCCGTGTTCGCCCCGCATCGTTGGCGCCCGGCATCCAATGGGTGCTGCCTTGGACATGAGTGATCTCCCAAGTCTCCAGGTCAGCGTCGCCGACGATCATCTGGAAAGGCACTTTTGCCAGCGCTGCGGCATCGAAGGTGATGCCGAACTTCTCCGGCAGATCGCGAATGCCCACCCACCAGTCACGCGTCGGATCGAGCAAGGTCACCGAGCCTGGCGCGCCGATTGAGGCCGCCCAGAGCCTGTCGGGATGCAGGATAGCAAAACGATGCGTGAAATGCCCGCCGCCGGAAAATCCGAACATGGCAAAGCGGCTCCAATCCTGACTGTATTTGGCGCTGACCTCCTCAACCATGGCGAGCAGCACCTGATCGTAGCGTATGTTGCCCTCGAGCAAATATTTGTATCCGCTGCGGGCATCATCCCCGAGAACGCCGATTGGGAACAGCGGACACAAAACGGCGCAGCCGTTCCAGCGTCCGAACTCGGAAAACGCATCGCGGAATCCAAGAAAAGAGGTGCGGCCGGTGCCATGGACAGCGACCATCAGATCGACTTTGGCCCCTTCCCCAACCGCGGGAGGCACATACAGGCAATAGTGAAAGCGCGGGTCTGATTTGGAAGCAAAGATGGCGGTCGCGCCAAGGTCATAGGTAGCGCGACCGCGATCCGCGACAGGCCCCTTGGCAACGCTTGTCAAATCGATAACTCCTTAATAGGCCCGGCATTCCGGCAACAATATACCGGTCGGCCGACCTCGTGAACTGGAGGCGCCTCCAGGCAGCCGCGAGGAGGACCTCGTCGTGCATCGGAAGCAGGGCGCCGGCGGGGCGATCAGGGGCAAAAAGAATGCCTCCGCCAACGCCTCGGGAAGCCGCCATTAACTTTTCGTTAACCATGCCGGGCTAGCCTTAACCAATCAGTAAGGACTCGCCTCTGTGACCTGCGTCTCTCCCATCCAAAACAAGTCCATACGCTTTCGAGCGCGCTCGTTTGTAGCCTTCACCCTCACCCCTGAGGCCCCGCTAGGGGAATGGCTGCAAAGCCTCGATCACTGGACCGAAAACTCTCCCGGCTTCTTTGCCGGCCGCCCGGTCGTGCTCGATCTGAATATACTCAAGCCCGAGGTGGGCGAGATGCGGGATCTGGTCTTACAACTCGCGGAGCGCGGGATTCGCATCTACGCGATCGAGGCCGATGGCAATGTAGCTCTCGATGCCGATCTGCCGCCGCTCCTCGTTGGCGCCAAGGAGGCCACCGCCGACGCGCTTTACGTGCAGCCGCACCCGAAGGCCGCAGCTGAGGCCAAGACGGAAGAGCCGCAGGCGCCGAACTCATTGATGATCAAGGCACCGATCCGCTCCGGCCAGTCGATCTTTCATCCCGATGGCGATGTGGTCATTGTCGGCTCCGTCAGTTCCGGTTCCGAGATCATCGCCGGAGGATCGATCCACGTCTACGGCACGCTGCGTGGACGTGCGTTCGCCGGCGCCACGGGAAATTCCGCGGCTCGCATCTTTTGCCGGAAAAACGAAGCCGAACTTCTGGCGGTGGACGGCTGGTACCGCACTGCCGAGGAGATGGACGCCTCCTCGCGAGGAAGGCCGGTACAGGCCTTTCTCGAGGACGGCGCACTTTGCGTCGCACCGCTCAACTAACAACATTGGAGGCACAAATATGGGCAAGGTAGTGGTTGTCACATCCGGCAAAGGGGGTGTCGGCAAGACGACCTCGACGGCCGCTCTCGGCGCCGCGGTCGCGAAAACCGGCAAGCGGGTGGCTCTCGTCGATTTCGACGTCGGCCTGCGCAACCTCGATCTGATCATGGGTGCCGAGCGGCGCGTTGTTTTCGATATCGTCAACGTCATTCAGGGAACCGCCAAGCTTTCGCAGGCGCTGATCCGTGACAAGCGACTCGAAACGCTGTTCCTGCTGCCGGCCTCGCAAACGCGCGACAAGGATGCTCTCACCGAGGAAGGCGTCGCCGATGTCATCGACAAGCTGCGATCGGTTTTCGACTACGTCTTCTGCGACAGCCCAGCCGGCATAGAGCGGGGCGCGCAACTTGCCATGCGCTTTGCCGACGAGGCGGTAATCGTCACCAACCCGGAAGTGAGCTCGGTCCGCGATTCCGATCGCATCATCGGCCTGCTCGACTCCAGAACGATGAAAGCCGAGCAAGGTGAATCGATTGTCAAACACGTCCTCGTCACGCGCTACGATGCTGCGCGCGCTGCCCGCGGCGAGATGCTGAGCATCGATGACGTGCTCGAGATCCTGTCGACGCCCTTGCTGGGAATAATTCCCGAGAGCCAGGACGTGCTGCGCGCATCCAATGTGGGCGCGCCGGTTACGCTCAGCGAAAACACCAACCCCGCCGCACGCGCCTATATCGACGCGGCAAGAAGACTCGAGGGCGAGGACCTGCCGGTCATTCTGCCTTTCGAGCGGAGGGGCCTCCTCGACCGGCTGTTGGGAAGGAGGGCAGCATGAACCTGCTCGATATCTTCAAGCGCCGCGGCAGCGCGCCGGTGGCGCGCGAACGCTTGCAACTGCTGTTGGCTTACGAGCGTCGAAGCCGCAACCAGCCCGATCTCGTCTCGGTGTTGCGCGAGGAGATCATGGCGGTGATCGCCCGGCATGTTCAGGTCGACCAGGATTTCCTGCAGGTGAGCATGGATCACGGCGAAACGACGTCGAGATTGGAGATCGACATCCAGATCCCCAACAAGGTCGCAATGCCCATGGCCGCGGCGTTCTAACGGAATCCTCCGGCCAGGGCTTGCGTCGGCTGCTGCCGAGGTTGCGGCGCCGTGGTTGGCGTGTTTGACCCGGTCGCCACCGGCAAGTTCTCGCAATTCGAGGACAATAACCACTCCCTCACCAAAACCCCGCGGCCGTTTCCAGCCGCGGGGGCCTTGGGAGGGCCTTTCGAAACCGTGGTCAGATGTTGGCGAGCAATTCGTTGACGCGGCTTTCCATGTCGGCAAGGGCGGTGTCGACGTCCTTCTGGCCACTGATTGCTGCACTCATCTCTTCGCCGATAATGTCCTGGATCGCAAACTGACGCTGTACGGCGGACGGCAGCGGCTTGCCGAGATCAGCGACCGCAGAGATCGTGTTGCGATGCGGCAGGGCCTTGAACGCGTCCGAGGTGATGACGGCCTTATAGGCCGGCAGGTGACCGGTGCGTGACCATTCGAAGTCGTTGTCGGCGAAGAACTTCAGGAATTTACCGATGGCCGCGATCTGTTCAGGCGTGCGGTCTTTCTGCGAAACGGCCCAGGTGTGGCCGTCGGCATATTGCGCGTGGGCGCCGCCAAACAGCTGCGGATACGGATAGACCGCATAGCCGCCCTTGTTGAGCGCCGTACCCTTGGTCTCGGACTGGGCGTTGTAATCGCCGACCACCCAGGTGCCGTTAAGGTGGACGCCACCCTCGCCGGCAAGGAAGGCGTTGATCGAGCCGCCATAATCGAGATCCTTGGTGGTGTAGCCCTTCTCGAAGATCGCCTTGTACATCTCGACGACCTTCTTGGCTTCCGGCGTATTCAACTTCACATGCTTCGGATCGGCGAAGAAATCGGAATCCTGCTGGAAAAGATAGGTGTAGAGGTTGCGTGTGTAGAGTGCAGTCTCATTGGTCAGGTTCTGGACGAAATAAGGCTTGCCCGTCTTCTGCTTGAACTGTTCGGCCTGGGCGAGCAGTTCCTCGGGCGACTTTGGAAAAATCGGCGTGCCGTCGGCATTGACCAGGCCGGCTTGTTTGAAAAGATCCATGTTGACGTGATAGAGCATCGTCCAGCTGTCGATCGGCAGGCCATAGACCTTGCCGTCTTTGGTGGCGCCATTGCGTGCCGCGTCGGTGAAGGCGTCGGGTGTCACGCCGACCGACTTCAAGAGATCGTCGAGCGGCATCAACAGGCCCTTCGACTGATAATCCGACAGTACGGATTCATGGATCGTGACGATGTCCGGAGCGTCGCCTGAAGCGAACTGCGCGGTCAGCTGATCATAGCCGGGCCATTCCACGGTGGTGACGTTGACATGGACATCGGGATTGTCGGCGTTGAACTTGTTGATTAGCGAGGTGATGATGCCGCATTCGCCAACGGCCTTGGTGGCATCGGTGTTGGTGCCGAAATCGGCATCGCAGGCGCCGAAAAAGCGCTGCACGCTCAGCTCCGTGGCCGCGAAGCTTGGACTTGCGAGCATCATTGCGCCCGCAGAGACTGCTGCAAACAGTATTTTCTTCAGTTTCATATCAGTTCCTCCTACTGAGTTTCCGCCGCTCCACCCTGGATTGGCTTTCGTGCTTCAATCGCTGCGCATTCCCCCGGCCGTCAGGCAATCTTCGTTATCTCACCGCAGCGCCGGAGACCGCCGTGACGATGTATTTCTGGAAGAACAGGTAGACGATCAGGATCGGTGCACCGGCGAACACCGCCTGCGCCATCAGGAAGCCGATGCCTTCGGACTGGGCGAAGTTGGTCTGGGTCGAGGCCATGCCGACCGTCAGCGTGAACATGTCCTTCTTCGTCGCCGAAATCAGCGGCCAGAAGTAGTCGTTCCAGGCGCCGAGAAAGGTGAAGATGCCGAGCGTCGCCTGCGCAGGCAGCGTGAGCGGCAGAAGCACCTTCCAGAAAATTCTGAGCCGGCTGGCGTTATCGAGCATGGCGGCTTCGTCCAGCTCCTTCGGGATGGCCTTGAAATACTGGGTCATCAGGAAGACACCGAACGGAGCCGAAAGGCCCGGCAGAATGAGCCCTTGATAGGTGTTGTGGAACTTCAGCATGCTGAAGATCTGGTGACGGGCGACAAGCACGGCCTGTTCCGGGACCGCCAGACCGAACAGCACGATCACGAACAGCACGTCTCGGCCGGGGAAATTCAGCCGTGCAAAACCGTAGCCGGCGAGCGACGACAGGATCAACGTGCCGAGCGTCAATCCGCCCGAGACGATGATGCTGTTGCGCACCCAGATGAACACCGACGAGGTGCCGACGGTGTTGATGTAGTTCTTCAGCGTATAGGGCGCGTGAAACACCGAATTCGGATCGGCCATCAGCTCCGTATTGTCCTTGAGTGACAGGCCGATGACCCACAGAACCGGCGCGATCATGACGATCGAAAGCAGGATGACCAGGGCCAATAACAAATGGTCGCCAAATGCCCGGCCCTTGATGGAAGCTGCTGTGGCGCTCATGCCTGGTCTCCCCTGCTGCGTGTCACCAGGTACTGGGCCATGGCCGCGACCAGGATGAGGATGAACAGGATTTCCGATGCAGCGGCGCCCAGGCCGAGATCCCAGCGACGGAATGCGGTATCGTAGATGTAGAGCACGATCGGCTTGGTCAGGTTGTTCGGACCGCCGCGCGTCATCAGCCAGGCCTGGCCGAACAGCTGGAATTGCAGCACGATCTGGATGATGATCACCAGGATGAAGGTCCGCTTGATCGACGGCAGCGTGATCGAGCGTAGCGTCTGCCAGCGATTGGCATTGTCCAGCGCTGCCGCCTCGTAAATATCCTGTGGAATCTGCTGGAGCGCCGAGAGAAAGAGCATCATCGGCAGGCCGATACACCACCAGATGGTGGCAATGGCGATGCCGACCATCGCCAGGCTGGGATCGGAAATGAAGGCCGGAGCCGTTGCGCCGAACCATCCGTAGATCGTCGACAACAGGCCGACATTCGGAATGAAGACGATGCGCCAGATCAGCGTGACGATGGTGACCGATAGCACCGACGAGGAAAAGAACAGCGTCCGCAAAACCGCGGCAGTGCGCGTGCGGCGGTTGAGGCAAAGCGCCAGGAAAAGGCCGATCAGCGCCAGCGTCGGCACCGTCAGAAGCACGAAATAGAAGGTGTTCCAGATCGATTGCAGGAAGACCTTGTCGTGATACAGCCTGGCGTAATTGCCGAGACCGACAAAATTTCCGGACGAAAACGTGTCGGCCTTGTGGAAACTCAGCCACATCCCCCAGAGCAGCGGGAAGAGCAGCAGCGTGGTGAAGAAGAACAAGAATGGCGCAACGAAAATGACGTTTCGCCATTGCGGCGCATAGATGTCGGCGGTAGGGGCTCTGACGCCGACAGCAAGCGTCGCGGTCGGGGACATCGCCAGCCGGTCAGCCATCTCAGGCCTCCCTCGCATGCCAGGCGCGGCCGGTCTCGTTGAACAGATGCGATTTCTGGCCATCAAAGGCGAGCCCGATTCTGTCGCCGACGGCGACGCGGCTGTTGCCGGCATCCGAGCCGACGATCTGCTGGCCATCGCCCAGCCGCGCGTAGATCAGGGTGCGTTCGCCGAGCCGCTCGAGCACATCGACCACGCCGCCGGCATTGCCCTGTCCGGCGGCAACGATGCGCACGTCTTCAGAACGGATGCCGAAAGTGTACTTGCCATCGGTCAGTTGGCTGGAGGCGATCTCGGTCTGCACCGAGACGCCGTCCGCAAACCTGGCCGTGGCGTTCTTGCCGTATCTGTCAAGCGTCGCATCGACGAAGTTCATCGCCGGCGCGCCGACGAAACCCGCGACGAATTTGGTCGCCGGGCGCTCGTAGATCTCCATCGGGGTACCTATCTGGTCGATCTTGCGATTGTTCATGACGACGATGCGGTCGGCCAGCGTCATTGCCTCGACCTGATCATGGGTGACGAAGATCATCGTCGATTGCAGCCGCTGGTGAAGCTGGGCAAGCTCGATGCGGGTGCGGGTGCGCAACGCGGCATCGAGATTGGAGAGCGGCTCGTCGAACAGAAAGGCCTTCGGCTCCTTGACGATCGCACGGCCGATGGCGACGCGCTGGCGCTGACCGCCGGAGAGCTGGCCCGGCTTGCGATCGAGCAGATGCGGCATTTCCAGCATGCGGGCGGCTTCATTGATGCGCGCCTCGATGACCTTGCCTGGTACGCCGATATTCGCAAGGCCGAAGGCCATGTTGTCGCGCACCGTCATATGCGGATAAAGCGCATAGGACTGGAACACCATGGCAATGCCGCGCTTGCCCGGTGGCAGATGATCGATGCGCTCGTTGTTGATGGCAATCTCGCCGCTGTCGACAGCTTCGAGCCCGGCAATCATTCGAAGAAGCGTCGATTTTCCGCAGCCGGACGGGCCCAGGAACACGATGAATTCGCGTGCCCTTATGGAGAGCGACAGATGATCCAGCACCGTCATGGCACCGAACTGCTTGCTCACGTTCCTGATCTCGATATCGGCCGTCACGTCGACGCTCCTCCTCAGCGTTTGCGCTTTCTCGATGATCCGCCTGAACTCAGAGCCTCAGGCGTATGACCTGGTAGGAATAGGCCGGCAGTGACAGGCTCAGCTTGCCGCCGGCGAGCGAGGCGCCCTCACCCTTCCTGGGGCCGACATTGCCAGGGTTTTCGGCCGAATTGACGGCTTTCAGATCGGCGTGTGCCATCACCTGGTGATCGACGATCTCCGCCGCGCCGAAGCCGGTGAGGTCGACCACTGTTTCGATTGCCTCGCTCGAATGGCGGTTGACGGCGAAGAAGGTGACGTGGCCGGTTTGCCTGTCGTGCACGCCGGCAACATCGACATAGGCGACGTCGCCCGCAACGCTGGATTTGTAGGTCGGGCTTTCCACCTTGAGATCCAGCGCATTGCCGCGACCATAGTTAGAAGCAAACAGATAGGGATAAAAAATCGTCTGCCGCCATGCCGGGCCATTCGGAACGGTCATGATCGGCGCGATGACATTGACCAGTTGTGCCAGGCAGGCGATCTTGACGACATCGGAACGGCGGATGAAGGTGTTGAGGATCAGGCCGACCTGCAGCACATCCTCGAAATTATAGATGTCTTCGAGCAACGGCGGGGCGAACGGCCAGCCGTTGCTGCCGCCGAGTATCTTCCTGTCCTGCTCCTTGGAATGGTACCAGACGTTCCATTCGTCGAACGAGATGTAGACCTGCTTGTTGGAGCGCTTCTTGGCCTTGATATACTCGATGACGCCGGCGACCGAGACAATGTAGTCGTCGAGCTTTTCGCTCATGGCGAGATAGTTCGGAGCGTCGTTGGCGTCGTTGTCGAAATACATGTGCAGTGAGATGTAGTCGACCTCGTTGTAGGTATGGTCGAGAACCGTCGCTTCCCATTCAGGGTAGGTCGGCATCTTGGCATTCGAAGAGCCGCAGACCACCAGCTCGAGTGACTTGGAGAAGGCGCGCATGGCCTTGGCCGTCTCATGCGCCAGCCGGCCATACTCGTCCGCGGTCTTGTGACCGATCTGCCAGGGGCCATCCATTTCATTGCCGAGGCACCAGAGCTTGACGTCGAAGGGCTCCTTGCGGCCGTTGGCGATGCGCCTGTCGCTCCATTTGCTGCCGCCGGGATGGTTGGCGTACTCCAGCAGGTTGCGGGCTTCATCGAGGCCGCGCGAGCCGAGATTGACGGCAAGCATCATCTCGGTGTTGGCGGAGGTGCACCAATCGGCAAATTCATGCAGGCCGACTTCGTTGCTTTCCGATGTGTGCCAGGCGAGGTCGAGGCGCACTGGGCGCTGTTCCTTGGGGCCAATGCCGTCTTCCCAATTGTAGGCCGAGACGAAATTGCCGCCGGGATAGCGGACGATCGGAACATTGAGTTCCCTGACGAGATCGATGACGTCCTGACGCATGCCGCTGGCATCCGCTGTCGGATGGCCGGGCTCATAGATGCCGGTGTAAACTGCCCGCCCCAGATGCTCGATGAAGGATCCGTAGAGCCTCGGATCGATTTCCGAGACAACATAATGCGGATGAGCCGTAACGGCTGCCTTCATGCATTCCTCCCATCGATATCACAAACGATGATTTAAATCATCTTGCCCGATATCAAAGAGGAATTGGCAGCCCTTCGTCAAGCCAAAATACCCAAATGTAGGACAATTAGACGAACGCCTTGGCACAGCAGAAAGCCAGATAGTTGAAATTGCTGCGTTATCCTCAGAACCCGGTTTCATGATATCAACCAGTTTTGATCCTGAGCAGGATGTCCTGATCGTAATTTCCAAAGCCCTTGCCGAAAATATTGATCCCGCCGGGGCGCTTGGCGTCGTCCTTGACGCCGATACGGACGCGGATTGAATGATGGCTCTTCAGATCGAGTGCGGCGAGGCCGGTTTCGGAAATCCTGAGGCCGTCGACATAGGTGCCGTCATTGGCAATTCGCCAGTTCTTCAGCTTACCGTATTGCGAGCCCTTGAGCTTCCACCAGGAGGGCGTGAAGACGCCGCGCTTGTCGCCGAAATCCCCCGGCGACGTCCAGGTGCCGACATCGACGCCATTGATCGTCAGCGTGATGTCCGAGGGCCAATCGGCGCTGGTGCCCGGCACTTCCGAAGACAGCTCTATCGCAACTTCGAGTCCGGTGATCTCGGCATTGGCGAGCTTGGCATTGTTGGGGAACTGGTATTCGACAAAACCGCGCGTGAACCATAGCAGACCGGCTTTCATGCGGTCCGGATCAAGGAAAGTGTTCGGCACATCGAGCAGGC
This sequence comes from Mesorhizobium sp. M0663, assembly GCF_040320585.1. Taxonomy (NCBI): domain Bacteria; kingdom Pseudomonadati; phylum Pseudomonadota; class Alphaproteobacteria; order Hyphomicrobiales; family Phyllobacteriaceae; genus Mesorhizobium; species Mesorhizobium sp. M0663. The sequence continues at coordinate 242,344 of NZ_JAMYPX010000002.1, read as the reverse complement.
CGATGATGCCGTCCGGCGAACAAAGGCCGCAGGGCGCGGTAACCTCGAAGCCGGTATAAAGCCCGATCGGCATCGACACTTCGATCGCGTCGTTCTTGACCGCACGATATTCGCTCTTGAACACGACGAGCACTTCTTCGGCCGTCGGATAACAGATTTTTTGACTGCCTTTCTTCGCTTTCAGGTTCTCGGTGCGGATCAGCCCCGCATCCTCCAGCACCTGGATGTTGGTCGAGACGGTCGACTGCGGAAGCGACAGCACGGCGGCGATTTCGTTGACATTCATCGGCCCCTTCTCATGCAGCAGTTTCAGCATCGAGATCCGCGCCGAGGAGGCAAGCCCCTTGAGCACGGCAATGCCTTCCTCAGGTTCAATCACCAGAAAATTGCGACTCATGAAATTGCCCGGCCCATGTAAAATCTATATCCGAAATTACCCTGTATATCGGGATATCTGATTTAATCAATGTGCAGGCGGAACGCCGGGCAATTTGTTGAATCCGGCAGGGCGAGGGTCGCGCGGTGGCCCTGCACAGAATTTGTGCAGGAGCCATATGCAGAGTGGACACCTGAACGCCGATCGCCCAATCTAGTCCGGAGCCGAGCCCGGTGATGGCGGCTTGCACATAGAGTGGTTGGACGGGTCGTGACCAAAGGGTGGAAATTATACGATCAGCGACTGGCCTGGGTCCTCGTCGCGCCTGTGCTTTTACTGCTTACCCTGCTTCTGCTGCTGCCGATCGCGATGATGACGGTCTACACGTTTTTCACCTTCGTCACCGCGGGGGTGGAATCGGCGGTGCTGACCTTCGACAACTGGAAGGAATTCCTCACCGACAGCTACTATCACGGTTTTCTTTGGAAGACCGTTCGCGTCGGCGCCATCACCGCTGTGATCTGCGCGATCCTTGGCTATTTCCCCGCCTATTTCATCTGGGCCACGACCTTCAGGCACAAATGGCTGCTGTTGCTGCTGCTCATCGTGCCGTTCTGGATCAGCTTCACCATCCGGACATTCTCGTGGATCCATATTCTCGGCGAACAGGGGCTGATCAACGTCGTGCTCATCAGGCTGGGGGTTATCAACGAGCCGTTGCCGATGCTCTACACCGAGGGCGCCGTCATCATGGGGCTGCTGCATTTTCTGCTGCCCTATATGATCCTGAACGTCTATGTCAGCCTGGAAAGCATCGACCGCACGCTGATCGCCGCCGCCCGCTCGATGGGCTGTACCAGCGCGCAGGCGTTTCGCGAAGTGACCCTGCCGCTATCGATGCCGGGGCTGGGCGCCGGGCTGCTGCTCTGCTTCGTGCTGGCGGCCGGCTCCTATGTGACGCCGCAGCTGCTCGGCGGCAGCCGCGATGCGCTGTTCGGCAACTTGATCTACGACACCATCATGGGGCAGCTCAATTGGCCGATGGGCGCCACGCTTTCCATCGTCCTGTTCGTCCTGCTCGGCGCGGCCGCGGCCGCCTACAGCCGCTATATGGGCCTATCGCAGATCATGAAGGGCCTCAGTGCATGAGAGCGGATCATCCCAATCGCGAAGGCAGATGGGCGTGGCGGCTGACCGGCGCGATCACGGTGTGCGTCTACATCTTCATGTTTGCGCCGATCCTCGCCACGGTCGTGCTTTCCTTCAACGCCTCGATGTTCGGCGGCTTTCCCCTCACCGGCTTCAGCCTGCGATGGTACGAAAAGCTGCTCACCAACGAGCCGGTTCTCGACGCCTTCCGGACATCGATGTGGATTGCCCTGGTGACGGCAACGGTGACGACGCTGCTCGGCATCATGGCGGCATTGGCGCTGGTGCGCTTCGAGTTCCGTGGCAAGCAGGCGATCAACACGCTTGTCATTCTTCCCGCGCTGGTCCCCGAAACGATACTCGGCGTCGGCCTGCTGGTCATGATCAAAGCCGTCGACCAGCCGCGCAGCATGACGCTGCTGGTGCTCGGCCACATTCTGCTCACGCTCCCCTACGTGGTGCTGATCGTCCAGGCGCGCATGGTCGGCATAAAACGTTCCTATGAGGAGGCGGCGCTTTCGCTCGGGGCGCCGCGTGTGTCGACATTCCGCGAAATCACGCTGCCGCTGCTCATTCCCGCAGTGCTTGCCAGTGTTCTGCTCGCTTTCACCATTTCGTTCGACAACACCTCGGCCAGCCTGTTCTGGCGGCCGGCGGGCGTCGAGACCATGCCGACGCAAATCCTTTCGATGCTGAAGATCTCGATCAGCCCCGAGGTGAACGCGCTCGGAACCGTCATGATCCTTTTGACGGTCGGCATTCCCTTGGCTGGCGGGCTCGTCCTGCAAAGCCTCACCTGGTTCAAGGCAGGCAAGTGAAGATGAAAATGGGAGAATGGAAATGAAACTGACAACCACCAAACGACTGGAACGGCTCAACGAACGCTATGCCAATGGCGACATCAGCCGGCGATCGTTCCTGACGCTGACGGCCGCCGCTGCCGCCGCCACCGGGCTTTCCATGCCCTGGATGGGACGGGCGCTCGCCGCGGTTTCGGAAGTGCGCTTCGACGGATGGGGCGGCGTGGTGCAGGAGGCGATCGATAAGTACGCGTTCCAGCCTTACACCGCCAAGTCCAAGGTCAAGGTCGTCCAGGGCACCTTTGGCGACGAGAACGAGATCATCACCAAGATCAAGACGTCGAAACCAGGCGACTTCCAGATCGTCCATTCTTCCGGCGTCAACTACTATATCAAATACGTCAATGGCGGTTTCAATTCCGAGATCAACGAGGCGAACATTCCGAACATGGCGAATGTGCTGACCGCCATGATCGAGCCGTTCCGTAAGATCACGCCGAAGCTGTCGGCGGTGCCATATGATTACGGCACCACCGGCATCGCCTACAACAACAAGGTCATCTCGCCGGAAGAAGCCAAGGAAAAGGGCGCCAACCTGCTTACCGACACGAAATATGCCGGCAAGATCGGCGGCTACGCCGATATGACGACGCGCGTCTGGTATGCGGCACTGCAGACGAAACAGGACCCCAACAACATCCAGGACATGGATGCGGTCTGGGCCAAGGTTCGCGAGACCCGCGACCTGGCCAAGAAGTTCTGGAGTTCCGGCGCGGAACTCATGGACCTCCTGTCGCGAAACGAGATCGTCGTCACTGACGCCTGGTCAGGACGTGTCGCCGCCCTGCAGCAGCAGGGCCAGCCGATCGGCTATCTCGACCCTGCCGGCTCATACGCATGGATGGAGGACATGCTGGTGCTCAAGGGATCGCCGATGGCCGAATGCGAGGAGCTGATCAATTTCATGCTGGATCCGGCCACGTCGATCGCCGTCGCCGAGGGCCAGAACTATCCGCCATCGCTTGACCCGACCAAGGTGAAGCTGACCGACAAGATCGCGGCGCTTCCGGCCTTCGACCCGACTGGATCGATGAAATCGCTGACCTTCGCCGATCCGCTCTACTGGGCGAAGAACGAAGACGCCTGGACCAAGCAATGGGACAGGGTGTCGAAAGGTGCATGACGACAACAGCCACGACCAGCAGCCCCGGCCGGCTTCGGCCGGGGCTGATGGCGACCCGCTCGCTCAGAGCGAGCGGCAGCCGATAGGAAAGCCTGCGGTCGAGTTTCGCGACATCGATATTTTCTACGGCAAGTTCGCCGCTGTGCGCGATTTTTCACTGGCAATCCGCAAAGGTAGTTTCGTCACCTTGCTGGGGCCGTCCGGGTGCGGCAAAACGACGATCCTGCGCTCGATCGCGGGCCTGGTCGACATCTCCAGTGGCCAGATCTCGATCGGCGGAAAGCGGGTCGACGACATCCCGATCTATAAGCGCAACATTGGTCTGGTGTTCCAGAACTACGCGCTCTTTCCGCACAAGAACGTCTTCGACAACGTTGCATTCGGCCTGAAATACCGAAACGTGCCGAAACCGGAAATCGTGCGCCGGGTCAAGAAGGCGCTGGATATGGTGCGGCTGCCCGGCAGTGAGACAAAGCTGCCGTCGCAGCTCTCGGGCGGCCAGCAGCAACGCATCGCACTGGCCCGCGCCATCGTCTTCGAGCCGGAAGTGCTGCTGCTGGACGAGCCCTTGTCGGCGCTCGACGCCAATATGCGCGAGGACATGCGCGTCGAGATCAAGAAAATCCAGAGGGAGACGGGCATCACCGCTATCTTCGTGACGCACGACCAGGAAGAAGCCTTGTCGATGTCCGACCACATCGTCGTGATGAACGCCGGCCTGATCGAGCAGATCGGCTCCCCCGCGCAGGTCTATGACCAGCCGGCCACCGCATTCGTCGCCAATTTCCTGGGCAAGGCCAACATGCTGCCCGGCAGCGTGACAGTGATGGACGGCAAGATGGCGACGATCGCGCTGGCCACCGGCCATGTCGTAAAGGCGGCCGCGCCGAAGGCGCTCGCGACCGGCAGCGCGGTCACCGTTGTCGTTCGCCCGCAGAAGCTTACCGTCGGTACCGCCGGTGCTGCCAACAGGCTGGCGGGACGGATCGTCTCGACCTCCTATCTCGGCGGCAATGCGGTCTACGAGATCGACATCGGCGCCGGCACGCTGGTGCGCGCCAACACGTTGATCGACGGCCAGCCGCTGCGTGAAGGCGAGGCGGTCGATGTCTGCTTCGACCCGCTGGGCTGCGTGCTTCTCGACGCGCAAGGCTTACGCATCGCCTAGCGAGGCGGAACTGAGCCGTTTCAGTCTTTCGCGTCACCCTTTGGCCCGAGAAACCGCGCATAGACCTCACCGACAATACCGCGCCGGAAAACCAGCACGCAGACCATGAAGGTCAGGCCGGTGGCGATGGTCACCGGAAAACTCGAGGTAGCGAGCGTGTTTTCCAGGCCGACCACCAGACTGGCGCCGATGATCGGCCCGACCATGGTGCCGATGCCGCCGAGGAGCGTCATCAGGATCACCTCGCCCGACATCTGCCAGGTGACGTCGGTGAGCGTGGCAAACTGAAAAACGATCGCCTTGAGCGCGCCGGCCAGCCCGGCCAATGTTGCCGACATGACGAAAGCCGCCAGCTTGTAGTTGGCGACGGAATAGCCCAGCGAAATGGCCCGGCTCTCGTTTTCCCGGATGGAACGCAGGATCATGCCGAAAGGCGAGTTGATGATGCGCCAGATGGCGAACACGCCGATCAGGAAGACCGCCAGCACAAAATAATAGATGTTCATCGAGACGTTCAGGTCGAGCATTCCAAGCAGCCTGCCGCGCGGCACGCCCTGGATGCCGTCCTCACCTCCGGTGAACGGCGCCTGCACGCAGAAGAAGAAGAACATCTGCGACAGCGCCAGCGTGATCATGGCGAAATAGATGCCTTGCCGGCGGATGGCAAAAAAGCCCATCACAAGGCCGAGCAGCGCAGCTCCCAGGACACCGAGCAGGATGCCCGCTTCCGGCGGCCAGCCCCAGACCTTGACCGCGTATGCGGTGAAATAGGCCGCCCCGCCGAAGAATGTCGCATGGCCGAAGGACAACAGCCCGGTGTAGCCGAGCAGAAGGTTGAACGCGCAGGCAAACAGCGCAAAGCACAGCATCTTCATCAGGAAGATCGGATAGACGAAGAAAGGCGCCACCAGCAGCGCCACGATGCCGAGTCCCACCAGCGTCCATTCAAGCCATACCGAACTTTTGGCGCGCGTCTCGCGAAGTGTCAGTTCGGCCATCTCAGGCATCCCTTCCGAACAGGCCGGCTGGCCGGACCAGAAGCACGATCGCCATGATGACGAAGACCACCAGATTGGAGACTTCGGGATAGAAGACCTTGGTCAGGCCTTCGGCGAGGCCAAGCATGTAACCGGTGACGATCGCCACGAGGATCGATCCCATGCCGCCGACCACGACGACGGCGAAGACGACGATGATGAGGTCAGATCCCATCAGCGGGCTCACCTGATAGATCGGCGCGGCGAGAACCCCCGCAAGCCCGGCAAGAGCGGCGCCGAGGCCGTAGGTGAGGGTCAGCAGCAACGGCACGTTGACGCCGAAAGCCTGCACCAGCCCGGGGTTCTCCGTTGCCGCGCGCAGATAGGAGCCCAGCCTGGTCTTCTCGATCAGCGCCCAGGTGCCAAAACAGACGATCATCGAGGCGACCACCACCCAGCCGCGGTAATTAGGCAGGAACATGAAGCCGAGATTGGTTCCCCCCGAGAGCAGCGGCGGCACGGAACAAGGGCTTCCTGATACGCCATAGTAGTAACGGAACACTCCTTCGAGCACGAGCGCGAGGCCAAAGGTGAAAAGCAACCCGTAGAGCGGGTCGATGTCGTAAAGCCTCGACAGCGCCAGGCGCTCGACCACGACGCCGAAGCCGCCGACGATCAGCGGCGACAGGATCAGAGCCGGCCAGTAGCCGATGCCAAACCGGGTGAGAAGCAGGTACCCGACGAAGGCGCCGAGCATATAGAGCGCGCCGTGGGCAAAATTGATGACGCGCAACAGGCCGAATATGACAGCCAAGCCCAGGCTCAACATTGCGTAGAACGAGCCGTTGATGAGGCCGACCAGCAATTGGCCGAGGAATGCCTGAACGGGTATTCCGAAGATCATCGCAACATAGCGTCGGATCGTGCGGCGTCCAGATCGGCCGCTATCCTCGCCGAAAGGACGATTACGGCTGAACGGTCCTGATCCGATATCGCTGAACGAGAATTCCCGTCGTCAACCGCCGGCTGGATGATGGCAAGCAACCAGGCGGCCCTCGCCAATGCTTTGGAGAAGCGGACGCTCGCTGCGGCAGATCGGGGTGGCAGCTGGGCAACGGGTGTGGAACCGGCACCCTGAGGGTGGGCTCATCGGGCTGGGCAGGTCACCCTTGAGCACCAGCCGGCCGCGCCGCGCCCGGTCGATGCTGGGTATCGGCACGGCGGAACGCAGCGCCGCGGTGTAATGATGTCTGGGCGCCGCAAAGACCTCGTCGGTCGGCCCGCTCTCCACGATCGATCCCAGATACATCACCGCCACACGGCTCGAGATCTGACGCACCACCGAAAGGTCGTGAGCGATGAACACATAAGTCAGGTTGTACTCCTCGCGTAGGTCGGCGAGCAGATTGACGATCTGCGCCTGGATCGACACGTCGAGCGCCGAGACCGGCTCGTCGGCCACGATCAGCCGTGGCCGCAGCGCCAGCGCGCGGGCGATGCCGATACGCTGGCGCTGGCCGCCGGAGAATTCGTGCGGGTAGCGCGATGCGTGCTGGGGCGACAAGTCGACCCGGCGCAGGAGCTCGGCCACGCGGTCCGCCATTTCCGATGCCGAGAGGCGTTCATGGATGCGGAACGGATCGGCCAGCAGATCGCCGACCCGCCGGCGCGGATTGAGCGAAGCGCTGGGATCCTGAAAGACCATCTGCATCTGCCGCCGCAACGGACGAAGCTGGCGCTGGGAGGCGTCGCTGATGTCGCGGCCCTCGAATTCCAGCGACCCCGAGCTGATTTCGGTCAGACGCACCAGACACCGGCCAAGCGTGGATTTGCCGCAACCGGACTCGCCGACGATGCCGAGGGTCTCCCCAGGCCAGATGTCGAGCGACACCGTATCAACCGCATGCACGGTCCGGCGCTGCGCCGGGAAGATCGAGCGGCCGACGCTATAGCGCTTCGACAGGTCGCCGGCACGAAGCAGCGGACGTTCGCGTGGCATGGCATTCATCGTTGCATCTCCACCACGCCGCCAGGCCTCTGGGCAGCGAATTGTCTGCGCGTAGGCTCCGGCAACAGGCACGCGGCGCGATGGCTCTCGCCTTGCATGATCGGCAGTTGAACCAGACAGGCGTCGTGGCGAAAGGCGCAGCGGGGGCTGAAGGCGCAGCCCTTCGGCAGGTTGGAGAGCGACGGCGGAATTCCCGGAATGGCAGCGAGCCGGGCTGGACGTGGTCCCTCCATCGGCGGGATCGAGCCGAACAAGCCCCATGTGTAGGGATGCAGCGGCGCCCGGAACACGCTGCTCTTGCCGCCCTCCTCGACAAAGCGTCCGCCATACATCACCAGTACCCGGTCCGCGACTTCGGCGACGACGCCAAGATCGTGCGTGACCACGATCACAGCGGAACCGAACTGGTCGCGCAATCGTCCGATCAGTTCGAGGATCTGCGCCTGCACGGTAACATCGAGGGCTGTAGTCGGTTCATCCGCGACGAGCAGCGCCGGGTTGCACGAGAGCGCCATGGCAATCACCGCGCGCTGGCGCATACCGCCGGAAAGCTGGTGCGGGTAGCTGTCGATGACCCGATCCGGATTTGCGATGCCGACCGCATCCAGCAATTGCACGGCCCTCGCCCGTGCCGCTTTCGCCGACACTTTTTCATGCGCGCGGACCTGCTCGCCGATCTGGTTGCCGATCGTATGCACCGGGGTGAGCGCAGACATCGGATCCTGGAAGATCATCGCGATCTGGCGGCCGCGAATGGCATCGAGCGCACGCCGCTTGAGCCCGATCAGCTCCTGTCCCATGAAACGGATGGAACCGGAGACGATAGCGTTGGGGCTGTCGATCAACCCCATAATGGCGAGCAAGGTCTGGCTTTTGCCCGAACCGGATTCGCCGACCACACCGACGATCTCGCGCTGCTCGACGGAGAACGAAACACCTCCCACCGCGCGCACCAGGCCCTCGTCGCTGCGGAAGGAGACGGTGAGGTCCTTGACCACCAGAAGAGGAGCATCAGCCGACATCGCGAGCCCTCGGGTCGATGAAGACGAAGACCACGTCGACGACGAAGTTTGCCATCACCACGAAGAAGGCGGCGTAGATCACCGTGGCAAGGATCATCGGCAGATCGAGCGTCTGCAGCGCCTCGTAGGTCAGTTTTCCGACGCCCTGCAGTCCGAAGACCACTTCGGTCAGCAGCGCGCCGCCACCGACCAGGGCACCGAAGTCGAGGCCGAACATGGTAACAAATGCGACCAGCGAGGTCCTGAGGCCATGATGCAGCACCACCCGCCGCTCGCCGATCCCCTTGGCTCGGGCGGTGCGGATGAAATCCTCCTGCATCATCTCGATCAGGCTTGCCCGCAGCACCCGGCCGTAGAGGCCGACATAAAGGGTTGCCAGCGTGAACCACGGAATGACGAGCGCCTTGAACCAGCCCCAGGGATTCTCGGTCAGGGGGATGTAGCCGAGCGGAGGAACCCAGGAAAACAGCCAGCTGTCGTGCCAGCGGCTTTGCGTCAGCAGGTTGGCGACCTCGCCCAGCCAGAAGACCGGGATCGACACGCCTACCAGGCTCAGGATCATCAGCGCGCGATCAATGAATGTACCGCGCGTTGCGCCTGCGATCACACCGACGATCAATCCGCCGAGCACCCACAGCACTGCCGCGCCGCCGACCAGCGACAGCGTCACGGGAATGGCGCTTATCACGGTCGGAATGACGCGCTGCCCGCGATTGACGAAGGAGGTGAGATCGCGGCTGACGAAAAGCCGGTTCATCATCAGCCCATATTGCACCGGCAATGGCCGGTCGAGACCGAAATCGTGGCGCACCTGGATCAGCGTCTCTTGCGAAGCATTGCGGCCGGCAATGCGCGCCGATGGATCAGCGCCAGGCGTCGCAAAGAAGATCAGGAAAGCGACGACGCTGATACCGAACATAACCAGCACCATCTGGCCAAGCCGGAAGCCGAGCGCGGCAACCACTAGACGCCCCTCGGCGAGGATTTCGGATCGAGCGCGTCGCGCACGCCGTCGCCCAGAATGTTTAGGGCCAGCACCGTGATCACAATGGCTAGCCCCGGCGCCAGTGCCACGACCGGCCGCGAATAGAGCAGGCCCTGGCCGTCCTGGATGATCGTGCCCCAGCTGGCATCCGGCGGCTGCACGCCGATCGACAGGAACGACAGCGAGGATTCCGTCATCATGTTGAGCGCCAGGATCAACGGCACGAAAACGATGATGCGGGTCACCACATTGGGCATGATGTCGCGCAAAAGGATGCGCCAGGGCGATGCGCCAAGGCCGATCGCAGCGGTGACGAATTCGGCATGCATTAAGGTCAGGACATGGCCGCGGATCGGCCGCGCCACATAGGGCACATAGACGATGCCGATGATGAAGACCGGTAGCCACAGGCTGCCGGAGCGGATTTCGAACGGACCGATCTGGATACTCTGCGCAATCAGCACGATCGACAACGAAATCGCCAACAGGAAAATCGGAAAAGCCCAGAGCACGTCGAGAATGCGCGACAGGCCGATGTCGACGATGCCGCCGAAGAAGCCGGAAACGACCCCCAGGAATGTCGCGAGGACAAGGCACAGCACGGCTGCAGCACCCGAGATCAACAGCGAATCCCGTCCGCCGTAAAGCAGCCGCGCCGCGACGTCACGGCCCTGGTTGTCGGCACCGAGCATATAGGGGCCGATGCGCCAGGTCGGCCCGACCGGCGTCATGCCGAGGCCAAGGCCTTCGGTGGAGGGCTGCAGCACCGGCTGGGTCACCCCATCGACGACGATCTCGCCATTGAGATTGGTCACAAATGGATCGGTGCCGGAGACGTATCGCGCATAAAGCGGCGCCGCGAGCGAGGCGATCACGATGACGACGAGCACGGCGAAGGCAGATATTGCCGAACGATCGCCTTTCAGCTTGCGCCAAGCGGTGCGCCACGGGCCATCGGTGGCCCGGCGAACCGGGATGGCAGGCTGGTCCGCAATGACATTGACCATGAACAGGATTGCCTGGGAAAAATCGCGGCCTGGAAGATGCGCTGATCCGCCGGAAAAGGAAATGCGACGGAGAGCCAGCGGCACTCCGTCGCATTGGCTCCGGTCGGCTATTCCACCCAGGACTGGCTGACAATCCAGTAGAATTGCGGGCTGAAGGTGAAGTTCTTCAGCCTGGAAGAGATCACATCGACGCGCTTTGGCGTGAACAGGACAGCGACCGGAGCCTTGTCCGTCACAGCCTTGTCGATGGCGGTCCAGAGTGTCGCGCCCTTGGCCGGATCGGCGATGGTGGCTGCCTCTGCCTCGTCCATCGAGGCGTCGATCGACTTGTCGCAGAACCCCGAAATATTGACCGAGGCGTCGGAGCCCGGCGTGAACGAGGCACAGCTGAACAAGACCTGCAGGAAATTCGATGGCGCCGGGTAATCCTGGAACCATTGCGAGATCGAAATCTGCACCTTGTTATTGGTGTTCTGGATGTAGGTGAACTGTATGTTCTGCGAGATCGGCTTGACCGACGTCTTGTAGCCAAGCTGGTTGAGCACATCCTGCAGGTAGACGCCGATCGCCTTGGAGACCGTGGTGTCCTCGGTGATGATCGTCACCTCCTGACCTGCGGTTCCCGATTCCGCGACCAATTGCTTGGCCTTGTCCATATCCGGCGCCGACCACTTCTCACCTGGATTGGCGGTGAACGGGCAATAGGCTGCGAATGACGGGAAGCCCGGCGGCAGGATCTGACAGGCCGGCTGCGCCAGATTGCTGCCGCCGAACAGCTTGACGATCGCGGCGCGGTCGATCGCGAAGTTCACGGCTTGGCGAACGCGGATGTCGTTGAACGGCGCCAGATTGGTGTTCATCGGCGCATACCACATTGCCGTCAGCGGGTGAACCGTGACCTGCGCGGCATATTTGGTGCCGAGTTCGGCGAGACGGTCGGACGGCGGTGGGTCGAACATCCAGTCCGCCTGGCGATTCTCGACCGCCGTCACCGCCGCCTCGTCGGTAAGGCCGAATTCATAGTCGATCTCGTCCGGATATCCGGCCGGCTGCGCTTCCTTGCTCCATTCCTTGAAGTGAGGATTGCGCACAATCTTCATTAGCTTGTTGGGGTCGTAGCTGGCGATCATGTACGGTCCGGTACCCGGGATCGGATCGGTGCCGGCGTCCTTCAGCGGCGCGCTTGCCGGCAGGATCGACGCGTGTGGAACGGCCAGCTTCTGCAGGAACTCGGCATCCGGCTGGACCAGGTTGAAGGTAATGCTTCCGGCCGCATCGTCGACCGACAGGCCACCTTCGAGGGTGCATGCAGCGGGGGCCTTCAAGCAGGCATCCGCGCCGACGATGCCTTTGTAGAAGGTCCCGGCCGTCGGCCCGCTGATCTTGAAGATGCGTTGGAACGAAGCCACCACGTCCTTCGTGGTGACATCCGAGCCATCCGCGAATTTGATGCCCTTGCGCAGCTTGAAGACGTAGGTCTTGCCGCCGTTCTCGACCTGAGGGAGGCTTTCCGCCAGGTCCGCGACGACTTCGAAGCCGGTCTTGTCCCCGGCCTTCTTGTAGGTCACCAGGCCATCGTAGAGGACATAATTGATCTGGAAATACTGCAGCGTGTAGTTGATGTGCGGATCGGCGGTGCCTGCCGCGGCATTGGCCAGCAGTCGGAGTGTGCCGCCTGGCTTGCCCTCGGTGGCCAAGGCACTGCTTGCCGGCGACATCATGGTCACGCCGAGCAGAGCCAGGCAGGGTATCAACGCTGCAAATGCTTTTTGGGGTCGCATATTTATTCCCTCATGGAGGCGTGTCGGCTTTTGCCGCGCTGAACCCGATCGATCGACCATTGCGCGGCTGAAACAGTCTGGGTTTGCGAACGGTGTCCGCTACTTGGCCCAATCACAAAAGACTACGGCGAGCGAAGCCGGACGGGATAGCTATTAAGATAGATAGGGTCGGACAGGCTTACCCCCGCCTATTTGTTGAGCAGCCGGCCGACATGGCTATTTGACAAGCAATCATCAGCGGGTAAGCTTGCCCGATGCAAAGCCTTCCAGGCGATCTAGAGAGCCGGTTCCAAACCGGAATGAGCATCGACGCTGCCATGGCGGTGGCAACGGAGGTGCTGGAGCCCATCGGTTTCACCGCGTTCATCTACGACTATACGCCCGTGCCGGTCAGTCACAAGGGCGAGCTTATCACGCCCTCGTTGATGGCTCTGCGCAACGTGCCGCGCGACATGCAGGATCTCTGGTGCAAGGGCGGATATTATCAGCTTGACCCGGTGCAGGAGGCCGCGCTCACCGTATCGAGACCGTTTCTCTGGTCGCACAGCGGCGTTCAGAGCACCGTCATGCAGCGCGTGCTCCAGTCCAAGCACGATCCTGTGGTCAGCTATTTGCTTGACACCAGGATGACCTGCGGCGTCACCGTACCCATTCGCCTTGCCGGCGGCGATCTCGCCACCTTCACCGCGATCCGTGCCGATCCGGAGGCCGGGTTCGAGCTCGAAGCCAGACCCTTGATCGCCGAGATCGGAGATCTGGGTCATCTGCTGCATGACTCCGCCTACGCCGGTTTCGACGCCGGAATCCGCACCTGCCAACATGTCCATCTGACGTCGCGCGAACGTCAGTGCCTGCGCCTGGCCGCTGCCGGACTGACGGCCAAGCAGGTCGCGCGTGAGATTGGCCGCGCGGTGCCTACCGCAACGCTGCACCTCAACGCGGCGACGCGAAAGCTTGGCGCGCGCAACCGCTTCCATGCCATCGCGCTCGCCGCCCATTACCGGCTGCTCGAACCGGAGCATTGAGGCTCGCGACCTGCGGGGGATCGGCCTTGCCTCGGGCAAACCCATAACCGGCGAACCTATAAAAAGTGCTAGCTGTAAATGCGCTGGGCCGCTTAGTACCGTCGGCCGCAAACAAGGCTTGGGAGGGGTGCACCAAAGTGGCTCCTGCCGCGCCATGATGCGGAGCTTGGACTGTGACGGCACATGCGATCACCGAAGGATTTAGCGACTACAAGGGCTATCGCACCTGGTACCGTGTGACCGGGGACCTCGGGTCGGGCAAGCTGCCCCTGGTCGTCGCTCATGGTGGACCGGGCTGCACCCACGACTATGTGGACTCATTCAAGGAGCTTGCCGGAACCGGGCGAGCCGTCATCCACTACGATCAGATCGGCAACGGCAAATCGACCCATCTGCCGGACAAGGGCGGCGACTTCTGGACCGTCGATTTCTTCCTGGGCGAACTCGATGCGTTGCTCGCCCATCTCAGCATTGCCGGCCATTATGCCCTGCTCGGCCAGTCCTGGGGCGGCATACTCTCGGCCGAGCACGCCGTGCGCCGCCCTGAGGGGCTCAAGGCATTGATCCTGGCCAATTCGCTGGCCTCGATGGCGCTGTGGGTGGAAGGAGCCCGGCAATTGCGCACCGAGTTGCCAGCCGATGTGCAAAGTGCGCTCGACCGGCACGAAGCGGCGGGAACCACCGATCACCCCGAATATGTTGCGGCGACGAAGGCTTTCTACGACCGTCATGTCTGTCGCGTCGTTCCGATGCCGCCAGAGGTCGCCCGGACATTTGCGGCAATCGAGGAAGATCCGACCGTCTATCACACCATGAACGGTCCCAATGAGTTCCACGTCATCGGCACGATGCGGAATTGGACCATCGTCGACCGCCTGCATCGGATCGAGGCGCCGACCCTGGTTTTCCGCGGCTTCTACGACGAAGCGACCGAGGCCTGCGTCCAGCCCTTTCTGGATCTTATCCCGTACGTTGAAGGCCTGGTCTTCCCGAATTCCAGCCACATGCCGCATGTGGAGGAAAAGTACGACTGCCTCAGCGCCGTCGGGCGCTTCCTGGCCAAATACGATTGACGTTCCAGCGCCAGGTCTTCTGTTCCAACGGATCGTCGACACGACGCAGTCGCGTGAGGCAGGTTCAGAAAACCTCGAACCGTCCCATTTCTCTGCCGACGCACATTGCTATGCCTCGGTGATGGCGACGCCACGCTATGTGGATGTCCCGCAAAGGCCTGCAGGGTCGTCCGATGAGGCCAAATCACGGGCAGAATGCCAGATCACGGACAGCATAAAGGAGCCCATTCGAGCGCCTTTTCCATTGCCCGCGGAGGCAGGGGCCTAACGTTGCGGCGCAGATTGGCATGTCGCCGGCATGGCCGCAATCAGCCTGCCCTCCCCTGAACTGGCATCCCGTCGCTGAAAAACCTGACGGATACGGAGGACCAAGTTGCCGGTGGGTACGGAAAGTATCGGACCCAAAGTTTCGCCAAGCAGTTGCAACCGAATTCATTAGCCGGCGTTAAAGTGCGGGTGATCTAGCGGGGCATGGGGAGGCTTTCATGCAGACGTATCTCGTCGAGCGTATGGACGGCGACGATGTTATCTCGGTGCGCGTTGTCAACGCGCCGAGTCCGTTCAGAGCCGCAGCTATGATGACGGGCGGGCGTATTACCTTCCGAACGTGGGAAAAGGATTGGATCCGCGTGACCGACGAAAATCGGGGACAGATCTATGCCTATTGTTTCGTCCCCGGCAGCTATTCCGACACCGAAGCATCGCCGGTGTCGTCCGGAAGAACCACCGAATAGGCAATATGCCTGAATAGCGGCAATTCCATCTTCGACCCCACCTTGGTCTTCGAGCCCGCCTTGGCATGTGTCCGTGTCATGCGCACCACAACAGCCAGCGAGCCCGGCATGATTGGCTCGGCCGGCGGCTTGCGAAACAGGCGAAGTGACTAACCAAGCGCCCTTGAGGGAAGATCAGGGCATCATCAGAATGATCGATGAAAAGATTGGGGCGGGGGGCGATAAGTGACCCTAATCTTAGCGTAGGCAACTCATGTCTTCGGCATATTTGGGATCAGAAGTCGCGGATCAGGATCTAGCGGTGGATTGTCAGACAACGACCTCCGATAATTGGTCCAGTGTCCCACAATACGCACTGGATCAGGGTGGTCCCGTACTGCGCCCATTTCAAAGATTGGGCGTCGATTTTACCAACATTGCGGCCTTCGATCACCTGAGAAATGTCGTCCGCCAGTACCCCGACAAGCTTGCAATCAGCGACGGCGCCAATCGTCTGACCTATTCCCAGCTCCTCCGGTCAGTCGAGACGCTGTCCCACCAGATCGCGGCGACCGTCCCAGACGGACAGGCGATAGGGATTCTTCAGGCCAACTCGGCCTGGTATCCCATTGCCATGCTGGCAAGCATGACGGCTGGGCGGCCTTCGGTGCCACTCAACGCGCGAGATCCTAGCTCGCGTATCCTTGAAATCGTGGCCGGGGCGCGGCTCTCAGCTGTCCTGGGCGAGGGCAATGTCCGACCCGATGGATTGCCCCACCTGGTCAGTTGGATCGATGTGTCGACCAGTGCGGCCTCGCAGGCTGGGCAAGTGCCTCGTTCTTATTCCGTCTCGGTCGATGCGCCCGCCATCGTGCTTTATACGTCAGGGAGTACGGGCCGGCCCAAAGGCATCGTTAACAGCCAGCGCAGCTTGCTGTGCCGGGTCCAGCAATATGTCGATGCGTGCCACATCAACTCGGATGATGTTTTCCTGCCATTGACCGGACCCGCCACAATCGCCGGGTGCCGGGAGATTCTTGCTGCTCTTCTCACCGGCGCCACCTTGCATCTGGTCGAAGTCGAAGCGGTCGGCCTGCGCGCCGTTCAACGCCTGGTGCGATCCGAAGACGTGACAATCACCTATCTGGTGCCGGCACTGCTTCGCGCGCTTATGGCAGACGGACCTGCAGAAGCGTTCCATTCACTCAGAGTCGCCCGGATCGGTGGCGAGAAGGTGCCCTGGACCGACATCGCCCTGCTGCGCAAGGCCGTCTCCGATACGTGCCTTATCCAGATCGGTTACTCGTCAACCGAGACCACCGGCTCGCAATGGTTCCTGCCGCGAGACTGGCCAGAGCATGGAGATTCGGTTCCAGTTGGCTGGCTGCTGCCTGGAATCACCTTCGCAATTGTCGACGAAGCGGGCCGCCGCGTTCAACCGGGCCGCAGCGGAGAGCTTCTGATCAGGAGCCCGTATGTCTTGCTTGGCCATTGGGAGGACGGGGCGGTTGTGCCGGCAACATCAGACCCGCACGATCCAGGCCTTCGGATTTTCGCGACAGGTGACCTCGTTCGACTTGATGATCAAGGCCTACTGCACATCGTCGGTCGCAAGGGGCGCCAGGTAAAAATCAACGGTCGACGCGTCGAGCCAGCCGAACTCGAACGGGTGCTGCGTTGTGCACCCTCTGTCGCGGATGCCGTGGCAATCGTGACGGCCGCGAATGAGCTTGTCGCCTTTGCTGTTCCTCGGCGCTCGGCCGAAGCGACCTTTTCGGACGAGCTTCGCCAGCTTGTCAGGACCAATCTGCCGCCGCCGCTGCGTCCCTTGCGGTTGCACACGATCGCCGAGATTCCGCGTCTGCCGAGCGGCAAAGTCGACATCACGACACTTGCAGAGATGGATCTTTCAGCCAGAGAGACAGCGGCGACCGCGCGTCCGCTCGAGCCGCGAGGCAAGCTGACCGCGCAGCAGGTTGTCCAGCGGGCATGGACCAGCATTCTCAATACGCGCGTGGCGGCAGGACGCTGGGATGACGCCGGAGGAGATTCGCTGAAGCTGCTGCACTGCGTCATGGAAATCGAAAGCGCCATCGGGCAGGAACTCGGCCTTGAGGCCTTCACCGTCGGGATGAGCCTGGAGCAAATGGTCAAGGCGGTCGTGTCCGCCCAGGCAGGCGATCAAAGCGCGCGCGCCCAGAAGCACGACCCTCCCATTCTTTTTCTGTTCCCGGGGTCCGTCGGCTATGGCCCGAGCCTTGCAGCCTTTGCAGCAGCGATGGGCAAGGTGACCCGCGTTGCCCCGATCAGGTATCCGGCCCTGGCTATGATACTGCGCGGACAAGACAGCCTCGCCGATATGGCCGACGCCGCCGTCGACCAGATCCGCCGCGCCCAACCCTCGGGCCATGTACGACTTCTCGGCCATTCGCTCGGCGGCGCTGTTGCCTTCGAAGTTGCGGCGCGGCTGCTGGCAGCGGGGCGAACCGTAAAGTTCCTCGGCATCCTCGACACCAGCCTCGTCGGGGAGCGAAGCGCCCGCTGGGAGACGTTTACGCGCACATTCAATCGAATCCGAACCAACCGCGTGTCCGCTTACCGGATGGCATGCCGCGCCCTCGCGAAAGTCGCCGTGGCAATGAAGCGCGAGGCACAACTGGTCCAGTTTCTCGACCGCTTCGCTCAAGGACAGTTCAACGCGACGAGCTTTAGAACCAAACTGGAACTGCAAGAGGTTTTGCGCGCGCAAGCCTTCTTCCAGTGGGTGGCCGAGCCAAAGCCGGCTCTGCCGATCACAGGCACCCTGTTCCGCTGTGCTCGACCCGGAATGCCTCTGGCAATCGGCTGGGATAGCGTCTTCGCCCATCTGGACGTGATTCCGATCGTCGGCAGCCACATCGATCTGGTTGTAGAGCCTCACCTTACCACCAATCGTCCCCTTATCGAGAAAGCGGTGGCGAAAACCTATTCGCCAATCGAGTCTCGCAAACTGGAGTACAAGCCATCGACCTGATCTCAACATTCGGCAAAGACGCCCTGGTGCTCGACGCTGGCGCGGAAGTCGATCGCATCGTCCAGATCTTGCGCCAGCAGGTCTTCGGCACGCTGCGACGTCGAGGGGTGGTTGTCGGCCTCTCAGGCGGCATCGACAGCTCCGTCGTTGCGGCGTTGTGTGTTCGCGCCTTTGGGAAAGGCAAGGTCCTCGGGATATTCATGCCGGAGCGCCATTCCTCCGGCGACTCACTGAGGCTCGGCCGCATTGTCGCCGCACACCTTGGTATCGAAACGATCCTGGAGGATATAACGCCGGCCCTGGAAGCGGTCGGCGCCTATAGACGGCAGACCGAAGCAATCCAGACCGTCGTTCCCGAATATGGGGACAGCTGGAAATGCAAGCTGGTGCTCGCCTCGGTTCTCGAGAGCAACGGTCTCAACATCACGCGCCTCACGGTTCAGGACCCCGAGGGCAGGACCGACACGGTGCGCCTGCCGTCGGCAGCCTATCTGCAGATCGTCGCTGCAACCAACTACAAGCAGCGCCTGCGCAAGATGACCGAATACTACCATGCCGACCGCCTCAACTACGCGGTAGCGGGCACGCCGAACCGCCTGGAGTACGACCAGGGCTTCTTCGTCAAGCAGGGCGACGGAATTGCCGACCTGATGCCAATCGTCCACCTCTACAAGACCCAGGTCTACCAGTTGGCCGAATATCTTGGGGTGGAGGAAGAGGTCCGGCGCAGACCGCCCACCACAGACACCTTCTCGATGGCGCAGAGTCAGGAGGAGTTCTACTTCGCGCTTCCTTATTATCTGATGGATCTGTGCCTCTACGGCTTGAACCATGGGATCGCCGACGAAGACGTCGCCGAGGCAACCGGCCTCACCGTGATGCAGGTCCAGAAGGTTTTCAAGGATATCGACAGCAAGCGGCGCGCCGCACGTTATCTTCACGCGCGGCCGTTGGTGTCCTCTTCAATGGGCGAGGGCTAGGCGATGTGCGGCATCGCCGGAATTGTGTCGCTGAGCGCCGCAGCGGCGCCCCCTTCCCGCGATGCGCTGATACGCATGGCGGGCGCGCTGGCGCATCGCGGCCCGGACGAACGCGGCCTTTACCGGGACAGACGTGCGGGATTGGCGCATGCCCGCCTGTCCGTCATCGATCTCGCAAGCGGCCAGCAGCCACTCGCCGGCGCGGGCGACACAATGTGGATCGTCTTCAACGGCGAAATCTTCAATTACGTCGAGCTGCGACAAGACCTGGTCGCGCTCGGTTATCGCTTTCGCACACGCAGCGACACCGAGGTCATCGTCCATGCCTATCATGCCTGGGGCGAGGCCGCCTTCGAGCGAATGAATGGGCAGTGGGCAGTCGCCATCTGGGACTCCGTGGCAGGTCGTCTCGTCTTGTCGCGGGATCGGTTCGGCATCTGCCCGCTGCACTTTTGCGAGCATGGCGGACGGCTTTATTTCGCCAGCGAGGTGAAGGCCATTTTCGCGGCCGATGCGGATATACCCCGCGCCTTCGATCCAGCCGGCATCGATCAGACTTTCACACTCTGGACTGTCGCGCCGCCACAAGGCGTGTTTGGAGGAGTAAGCGAACTCACGCCGGGGCATGTCCGCATTTATGACAGCGGCGTCGTCCGGGAGCGGGCTTTTTGGAAGCCTGACTATCCAGAGGTTGACGGACCCGGCGATGATGAATTCACCGGCTCGCTTGATGACGCGGTGGAGGAAGTGCGCAGCGCCCTGGAAGCCGCGACGGCGCTCAGGATAGTACGCGCCGACGTGCCGGTCGGCTGCTATTTGTCCGGCGGGCTCGACAGCTCGCTGGTCGCCACGCTGGGGAGACGCTTCGCGGGCGAGCGCTTCCAGACTTTCTCGCTGCGTTTTGCCGACGCCGAGTATGATGAGACGCATTTCCAGCGCCTGGTTGCCGGCGTGGCCGGCAGTGACCATCATGAGGTGGTTGTTTCGCGCAGCGATATCGCTGGCATCTTCCCTGAGGTGATCTACCACACCGAGCGGCCAATCCTCAGGACCGCGCCGGCGCCGCTGTTCCTGCTCTCGAGACTGGTGCGCCAGCACGGCATCAAGGTCGTGCTGACCGGCGAAGGGGCCGACGAAATGTTCGCCGGCTACGATTTGTTCCGCGAGGGCAAGGTCCGCCGCTTCTGGGGACGCCAGCCCGCCTCGACGCGACGCTCGCGGCTGCTGGAGCGCCTCTATCCCTATCTCAGCCGCTCGCCGGTGCAGCAGCAGGCGATGGCACGCCAGTTCTTCGGGCGCGACATCCACGCCTGTGACGCGCCTGGTTTTGCGCATGGCACGCGCTGGCGTACCACAAGCGCCATCAAGCGGCTGTTTTCGGCAGACATGCGCGCCCAAACGGAGCGCCGCAACGCCGTGTCCGAGCTGCTTGCCCGCCTGCCGCCGGAGTTTTCGCGATGGGGCTCTCTTGCGCAGGACCAGTATATAGAGATTCAGACGCTGATGTCGGGATACCTGCTTTCCTCACAAGGGGACAGAATGCTGATGGCTCATTCCGTCGAGGGGCGCTTCCCGTTCCTCGATCATGAACTCGTGAGACTCGCGAATTCGCTTCCTGCCGCCTACAAGCTGCGCGTGCTCGATGAAAAGCATGTGCTGAAGCGCGTAGCGCAACCGATCGTGCCGTCGGAAATCGTCACCCGCAAGAAGCAGCCTTACCGGGCCCCCAACGCGCTCTGCTTTGTCGCAGATGGCGCTCCGGCCTACATTCGCGAAGCACTTTCGGAGGCGGCGCTGCGCGAAGCGAACGTCTTCGATCCCAAGTCGGTTACCCGGCTCCTGAACAAGTGCCAGGCCAGCGCCGGCGACGGCGACCTGTCCAACTCCGACAATATGGCGCTTGTCGGGGTGCTGTCGACGCAGCTTCTTCATCGGCAATTTATCGCGAGCCTTCCAAGTGGGGCTCGCACGCTCAAGCTCAGCATCGATATCGACCGCGAACACCGCGAAGAGGTGCTCGCATGATGCATGGCGCCGTACCGCTCCTGCATGACTATCTCACCCACTCTGCCAGCCGGCTCGGCGAGAAGGTGGCCCTGGTGTGCGGCAATCAACGTGTCACTTATGGCGATCTCGATATGCGTTCGAACGCCATAGCGCACCATTTGACCGATGCCGGAATTGCGCGTGGCGATCGCGTGGTGGTCTTCGCCGACAACACTGTCGAGGCCGTCATTGCGTTCTGGGCGGTGCTCAAGGCCAACGCCGTGGTGTGCATCGTCAATCCGCTCACCAAAAGCGACAAGCTTGATTATCTGCTCAACGATTGCCGCCCGACGGCACTGATCACCGACAAACACCTGCACTCGATTTTCAGGGAGCCGGCGCGGAATTGCCCATCGTTGCGCCGCATGATCGTCTCCGGGCCGATCGAACACAGCGACCTGCAAGAATTGCCGCATGCTGTGCGCTGGGACGCCGCGGTCGCGGCAGCCCGCAGCACGCCGCCCTCGCGCCGCTGCATCGACATCGATCTCGCTGCGATCATTTATACATCCGGCTCGACGGGCGAGCCCAAGGGGGTGATGCTGACGCATCGAAACAT
Organism: Mesorhizobium sp. M0663; assembly: GCF_040320585.1. Lineage (NCBI taxonomy): Bacteria > Pseudomonadati > Pseudomonadota > Alphaproteobacteria > Hyphomicrobiales > Phyllobacteriaceae > Mesorhizobium > Mesorhizobium sp. M0663. Next base: position 220,479 of record NZ_JAMYPX010000002.1, on the reverse strand, counting down.
GATCGCCGCGTGCGCCTCGATTTCCTCATACCTGGCGCTTGCCGAAGACGAGGTGATCCTCAATGTCCTGCCGCTCGCCTTCGACTACGGTCTTTACCAGATGATCATGGCATTCGGCGCGGGCGCCCGGCTGGTGCTTGAGCGCTCGTTCGCCTTCCCGGCGCAGATCCTTGGGCTGATCAAGCAAGAAAGGGTGACGGGTTTTCCCGGCGTACCGACCATCTTCGCCGCACTCGGGGAGCTCAGGTCTCTCAGGGATCAGGATTTTTCGAGTATTCGCTACGTCACGAACACTGCGGCCGCCCTGCCGCTCAAGCACATTCTCCTGCTGCAGGAGCTGTTTTCTGGCGCCCGCATCTATTCGATGTACGGCCTTACCGAATGCAAGCGCTGCACCTACCTGCCGCCGGAGGATCTGGAGCGAAAGCCGTCGAGCGTCGGGATCGCCATCCCCAATACGGAAATGTGGATTGTCGACGAGCATGACAGGCGGGTCGGCCCCGGCATCGTTGGTCAGCTCGTCATCCGCGGAGCGACGGTGATGAAGGGCTATTGGGGCAAGCCGGAGGCGACAGCCAGGAAGCTCAAGCCTGGCCCGCTGCCGGGTGAGCAGGTCCTATACACCGGCGACTACTGCCGGATGGACGCCGAGGGCTATCTCTACTTCGTCGGTCGCGGCGACGAGATCATAAAATCGCGCGGAGAGAAGATAGCGCCGAAGGAGGTGGAAAACGTGTTGATGAACATTGCGGGCGTACGGGAAGCCGCGGTCATCGGCGTTCCGGACGAGCTGCTCGGGCAAGCAGTGAAGGCATTTGTCGTGATGGAGCAGGGAAGCATGATCGGTGAAAAGCAGTTGCAGAAAGAGTGCCAGAGACGGCTGGAAAACTTCATGGTTCCGAAGTCCATCGTCATCGTACCCAGTCTGCCGATGACCGACACGGGTAAGCTCAAAAAAACGGCCCTGTCATGAGTCGGTACCAGGGCGAAGTTGATCAGCATTCATCTTTTGTACCGGAGGCGAAATCAATGTTATCTACCAAGGATAGAACCGATACCTGCAGCGAACAAATTCGCGCTTTCCTGGCTTCGAATTTCTATATAGCCGATCCCGAGAGCCTGGAGAGCGACACCTCGCTACTCGACCAGGGCATCGTGGACTCGACGGGTGTGCTCGAGGTTATCGGCTTCATCGAGGAGACCTTCGGCATCACGGTCGAAGACAGCGAGCTGCTGCCGGAGAATCTCGATTCCATCGAGGGAATTGCGCAATACGTCATGCGCAAGAGAAACTGACGCAAGAGAAACTGATCGCCGAAATCTCGCGCAACTCTGTTTCAACTTCCCGGCCGTTTCTAGCCGCGACAGCGCGTCTACCTGCCGCGGCTGCGATGCTTACGCCTGCGCCCTCGTATGTCCCACAACCACCCTGCCCTCACCGGCCTGGTTGGTGACTGCCCGGATACTCGAATAGGCCTTGGAACGCTCGAGCAAACTCATGACCTGCCGGTCCTGGCCAAGCCCCACCTCGAAAAGCAGGATGCCTCCGCGCCGCAAATAGCGCGGCGCCTCCTTGAGCACCCGCATGTGGATGCTCAGGCCGTAGGGGCCGGCTGCGAATGCTTCACGCGGCTCGAGCTCGACCAGATGCGAACGGTCGCCCTCGAGCCGTTTTTCCGAAATGTAGGGCGGGTTGCAAACGATCACGTCGATCGTGCCATCGAGCTCCAAGCCTGAGAAGGCGCTGAACAAGTCGCCCTGAAGCACCGTTACCCGGTCCTCGATTTCAAGATGGGTGACGTTGCGGCGCGCGACCTCCACGCATCCGTCGGTAAGATCGCTTGCCCACACGCGCGCGGTGGGAGCGTGGTGCGCGATGGCGCACGCCAGATTGCCCGCCCCACAGCACATGTCGACAACGCGAGGCACCGGCAGGTTCAGTTGGCTCAGGACATCGAGAGCGGCCTTGCCGAGCAGTTCCGTTTCCGGCCGAGGAACAAGCGCACCGGGCGAGACCAGCAACTGCAATCCCATGAAGGTGCTGCGCCCCCTGCCGTAGGCATCGGCAACGTTGATCTCTTCGCTCACGACACTCGCCTCCCGATTTAGCCGGCGTTGGTGGCCGACAATTGCGTACCGATGAAGTGTATCTCAAAACCGTTTAACTCTCGATCGACAAAATCAAAACCGATCCCTCCCCAGACGCTTTGAAGCCTTGATGCTACAAAGATGACCATAAGCTTCTGCGCCGTGTCATGATTAGGAATATCTCCTTACCCGACCCGGTTATCCCCAGCCTGGCGAGCCAGTTGCCGAATTCTCAGCCTGGCGTCACGATTTTGCTACATTTTAATCAAAGAAGGCACGTATGTAAGCAATTCGTAATGTTCAGCAGCGGGGCGGGGCTGCTGCTTCCCGGAAGGTTAAAGTTTGTCCCTCATCGAAAGAATCGACGAGATTGCGCGGCAATTTCGCGTCAACGAGCGCACATCATGAAGTCGACCAAAGGGCGCTCGCTCGATCTCCGCTCCGCAATGTTCGGCTGTGTGCACGGCCTCGTCGGCGTAGGCATTTTCTCGGCATTGATAAATATCCTCGCCTTGACCGGCTCCGTCTACATGCTCCAGGTCTATGACCGCGTGCTGCCTTCGCAGAGCGTGCCGACTCTTGTCGGATTTACAGTCGGGATGCTGGGACTTTACGCGGCCTATGGGCTCCTCGATTTCGTGAGGCTTCGCCTGTTGGTCCGCATCGGCAGCCGCCTGCATAGAAATCTGCAGCAAAAAGCGTTCGCAGCCTCGCTTTCCCTGCCCCTCGTCGCCGGGCCGGATGCGAACCGGGTACACCCGCTTCGTGATCTGGACCAGCTACGTGGCTTTCTTTCCGGGCTCGGGCCGACAGTCTTATTCGACGCTCCCTGGATACCATTTTATATGGTGGTCATCTATCTGCTGCACCCCGCGCTTGGCGTGCTGGCAACGCTCGGCGCATGTGCCGTTGTGTTTTTGACGGTGGTTGCCGAGATCATCGGCCGCAAACCTGCGGCTCGTGCATCTGAGACACTCGTAGCGCAGCGGCTTCTGGCCGACTCCGGCCGCCGCAACGCAGAGGTTGTTCAGGCGATGGGCCTTTCCGCCCCGCTTAGCCGGCGCTGGAACGAGATCAGTCATCTTTATCTGAAGAACCAGGAACGGCTCTCCGACGTCGTCGGCGCAGCAAGCTCACTGTCGAAGACGCTCCGAATGGCCCTGCAATCATGTGTGCTAGGGCTTGGTGCCTATCTTGTGATCGGCGGCGAGGCCTCGCCTGGCGTGATCATTGCATCGTCCATATTGCTGGGCCGCTCGCTGGCGCCGGTCGATGTGGCGATCGCAAACTGGAGAGGGTTTCTGGCAACCCGCAAAAGCTATACCGAACTGTCGGCAGCCCTGGATGCTTTTGATAGCCAGCAAGAGCCAATGGAACTGCCCGGCCCGAAGGCTGAGCTTGCGGTCGAGGAATTGACCGTCGCGCCACCAAGCCTGCAGAAGCCCACCATCTTCAATGTAAGCTTCCGCTTGGCGAGAGGCGCAGGGTTGGCGGTCGTCGGCCCGAGCGGCTCCGGCAAGACCACGCTCGTGCGCGCTTTGGTCGGGGCATGGAAGCCGCTTCGTGGCACGGTAAGATTGGACGGCGCCTCGCTCGATCAGTGGAATTCAGAACTGCTCGGCATTCATATTGGCTACCTTCCGCAGGACGTTGAGCTGTTCGACGGGACGATCGCCGACAACATTTCGAGGTTCGGCGGCAAGCGCGACGCAAAAGGCGTGCTGGCAGCTGCCAAGGCTGCGGGCGTGGACAAGATGATCATGCGTCTTCCGCAGGGTTTTCAAACACGCATCGGAGAAGGCGGCGCGGCCCTTTCGGCTGGGCAGAGGCAGCTCGTCGGGCTTGCCAGGGCACTTTACGGCGATCCATTCCTCGTCGTTCTTGACGAACCAAATTCCAATCTGGATGCAGACGGTGATGCTGCTTTGGCCGGCGCAATCCTGGCAGTGCGTCAGCGCGGCGGTATCGTGATCGTCGTTGCGCATCGCCCCTCCGCTCTCGTCAACATCGATCAGGTACTCGTCCTGTCGAACGGGATGCTCCATTCGTTCGGCTCGCGCGAAGACGTTCTGGCAAATGTGATCCGGCCCTTCCCGCGCCCGGACAAGCCAAACATTGTCGTTCCGCTGCAGCACGGTGCAAGCGGGCATGCGTGAGGTATTGCTTAGTGTCTAACGTGACCATGTCGTCATATGCTGCGGTTGGCGGCGAAGGCCAGCCGACCGGGGAGAAGCCGGAGCCGGATGGGATTCGAGCCAATCTACCCTGGGGTACTCTGGTCCGGAGCCTAGCAGCACATTGTCGTTCCGCCGCACAAAGGTGCAGCCGGACATATGCGAGGTATCGCTCTGCTGTTGCCGTGTCGTCATACGTCGCAGCCGGTGGCGAAAGCCGTTCGTTGGAGACGAAGCCAGAGCCGGATGGCATCCGGGCCAATCTGCTCTTGGGCCTGGCAACCAGCTTGCTGTTGATCTTTGGCGGAGGGCTCTGGTTGGGATTGACCAAGATTGCCGGCGCGGTGATTGCGCCCGCAACCGTGGTGGTCGAAAGCAACATTAAAAAAGTCCAGCATCAAACCGGCGGCACCATCGGCGGAATCTTCGCGCAGGACGGCGATCATGTGAAGGCCGGCGATGTGTTGGTCAGGCTGGACAACACATTGACCCGAGCAAACCTGCAGATAATCACCGAGGACCTCAATCGCGCCACCATTCGTCTGGCCCGACTGGAGGCCGAGCGCCAGGGTCTGCCGGAAATGCAGATCCCGCCCGACCTTCGCGCTCAAATGGGCGACCCGCAAGTGGTGGCACTTGTCAGTGGCGAGCGTGCCTTGTTTGAAAGCCGTGCTGCGGCGCTGGCTGGCCAGAAGGCACAATTACAAAGCCGCGCGAAGCAGCTGGAACGTCAGATCGATGGCCTCAAATCGCAGCAGTCTGCAACGGACGAGTCTCTGGATCTGCTGACCAAGAACCTTGCGGATGTCGCATCTCTCTACGCAAAGAAGTTGGTGTCCAAGGAGAGGTTGAGCAATGTCAGCCTGGACAAGACCCGGGCTCGCGGCGAATCGGGACGCCTTGTCGCAGCGATAGCAGAGGTACAAGCTCACATCAGTGAAACGGACCTGCAGGTGCTTCAGCTCGACGAACAAATGCGGAGCGACGTGACCAACGAACTTCGCGAAACGGAAGCCAAGCAGACCGAGCTCAGTGAGCGCAAGGTGGTGGCCGAAGACGAACTCAGCAGGACAGACATTCGTGCCCCGCAATCGGGCACAGTACAAGAATCCTCGGTCCATACCGTAGGAGGCGTGATTGGCGCAGGAGAGGTGCTCATGATGATTGTGCCCGATTCCGACAACCTTGTCGTCGACGCTTCCATTCCTCCGTCGCGTATCGATGAGATTCATCCCGGACAGCAGGTGTCGATCCGCTTTCCAGCGTTCGACGCCGGCACCACACCTGCTTGCGAAGGCTCGGTCAAGCGCGTCTCAGCGGATCTGATCAAGGATCAGCAACGCCAGCTTTCCTTTTTTTCGGCGCGCATCGACGTCGAGAATGAAGCGACGTGCCTGACAGGAGAGAAAATACTCAAACCGGGCATGCCCGCCGAAGTCCACATAAGAACCGACGAGCGCAGTGTCTGGTCCTACTTGATGAAGCCCCTTACCGACCAGTTTTCCAGGGCCTTCAGGCAGTAAAGCGGTTGCGAAACGCGCCCCGATCTATCGGGTCGCCGCATTTTCGAGAGCGCTGCTGAATCTGACCTCGATCGTGTCTCCCGGCATGACCTCGGTGTCTTCTTGGGCAAGCTGTTTTCGCCATTCTTCGCCGACCTTGCGAATGATCGTGACCTCGGCCTGGACCTTTTCGCCGGCAACCGGCAACGGCAGTGCGGCAGCTCCCGTGGGCTGCAACTTTTGGCTGGCGGCGCGAAGCCTTGCGCTAACGTCGGCAAGGCGCACGTTGGTATCCTTCAACTCGATCAGCAGACCCATCCTTCTTTGGTTGTCATTGCGTTCGTGCTGTCTGGCAAAATCGTCCTGCTGACGTCGTGCTCTCATAAGCTCAACCGACGTTTCGAGTGCCCGGCTGGAAGAGAGAACCAAAGCGCGCCGAACGTCGGCGAGCCGGTTGTTGGTGAGATTTCCGGACTCAAACGCTTTCCTTACGCGCGCCAGATCGTCTTCGTCCGCCTTCACCCCATCCGCTTCGGCCTGCTCGCGTTTGAGCAAGGTCTCGGTTTGTGCGGCGGCATCCTTGCCGCTTTTATCCAGAAAGCCCTGCTCTTGCTGGAAGTTGTCCAACGAGAGCTTCAGCCCTTCCGCTTCAGCCTGCGCGATCGCCGACGCAAAACTTGCCGGCAAGGGAGATCCTTGTGGTGGCTGCATGTCGAAAGTCGGTTTGTCCTGAAGTTCGGCGCGGATGCGGGCGCTATGAAAATAATCTCTCGTATATTCCCCCCAAAGCGACTCGTAATCGCGCCGCAGATCCACCGGATCTGGGCCAACCTGGTTTGCCCGGGACCGCAAAAGGCTGAAACCGCCTGACACCGCAATCGCCTGCCGCACGGTCATCAGCGGGCGGTAGGCCTGCTGTCCGGGAGTGAGCACGTCGCCGGTCACATAGATCGGTCTGTACTCCGCAACCACAGCGGTCACGTCTGTCGGCTTGATGACGATCATTTGCTCCCGCCCATCAGGCAGACGCTGGTGGAATATCTTGGTCGGCAAGATCGTCTGCATGCGCGTTTGCAGTTCAGCCGGAGTTAAGCCGCCCACCGAAACCATACCGACTTCGGGAAGCGCGATCGTGCCGTCCATCTGGACCACCGCACGTTGCGTTCGCTCCGGGATGGAGGCAATTCCAATCTCGACGGTGTCGCCGGCAGAAAGTCGATAGGCGACCCGCGGTTCCGCTGCAGCAGCCGTATCCATGGCAGCCAGCATGCCGAGCACGACAATAAGGATTCGATCAACGAGGACCATGGGCGACAATCTCCTTCTGGCTCGAATCCGGCGATACCGCGGCCGCAATCAACAGCGGAGCCAATCCTCCCGGGCGAAAGCTCATGTCATGTAACCCATTTCGTGTCGCACCCGGCCTTCGCTGAGGCGCCCTTGCCACCATCCGATGGTCCGCTCCAAGCCTTCGCGCAGGCTGGTCTGGGCACGCCATCCAGTCTTGCTTTCGAGGAGCGAAGAATCGGCCAGCAAGGCACGCACCTCGGAATTCTGCGGCCGCAGGCGGCGCTCGTCGCGGTGAATTGGTTTCTTGCAGCCACTCAACTCGATCACCAGATCCAATATGTCCGAGATCGTCACAGCGCGCTGGCTTCCGGCGTTGTAGGCATGGCCAAATTCGAGCTCGGCCGAACCTGCGGTCAAAAACGCCGCCGCGGTGTCTTCCACGAAAGTAAGATCGCGGATCGGGCTTGTGTCTCCCACCATGATCGCCGGGCATTTTTTGTCGAGAGCCTGGCGTATAATGGTCGGTACGATGGCCCGCTCACTCTGGCGCGGGCCGTACGTATTGAAGGGCCGCATGATGACCACGGGGATGTCGAACGATCTGGCGTAGGACTCCGCCATCATGTCCGCGCCGATCTTGGATGCCGAATATGGTGACTGTCCCTGCAACGGGTGGGATTCGCTGATAGGCATTGTCAGCGCGGTGCCGTAAACCTCGCTTGTCGAAGTGTGCACTACACGCTCCGTCTCCCATTGGCGCGCCGCTTCGAGAACGTTGACCGTGCCCAGGATGTTGGTCTCCACATAGGACTGGGCAGCGGCATACGAATACGGGATAGCTATCAGTGCGGCGAGATGAAACACGACCGCCTGGCCACGCACGATCCGGTTAAGGAACGCGCTGTCGCGAACATCGCCGCGGACGAGATTCAACTGGCGTCGTATGGTGTCGGGCAAATCGTCCAGCCAGCCGTGGCTGTCGAAGGAATTGTAGAGTGCCAGCGCGGTGACGTCGGCGCCGCCGCGGACGAGTGCTTCGGTGAGATGAGAACCGATGAACCCGTCGGCACCCGTAACCAGAACTTTCCTGCCCTTGTATGCCATGACCCAAGCGTTCCCCCTATGACGTGAGGCACTGACTTTGCAAATCCACGAGAGCGCGGATGTCCCACCTGCTCTCAAGGTCCAATCGGCGGCGGCGAAACCACGCCAAGCACCGCCAGCAAGCCGCGCACCATCCACACAACATCGGAGCCGATCGTGCGCTGCGGATAATAGGAAAGGTCGAGCCTGGCTTTGGCAGGAAACAGAACCTGGCGATAGAACAGTAGCGGGTCCACCGATCGCGGATAGAAACGGGCTTCATGCCGGAAGAGAACCTGGGCTGGACCCAGCAAGCCTGGCTTGTATTGTAAAACGTCTTCGAAGCCCCCGCGAAAACAATCGGCGAAGGCAAGGCTCTCCGGGCGTGGCCCGATGATTGCCATCTCGCCTCTGAAGACGTTCCAAAGCTGTGGCAGTTCGTCGAACTTGGTGACGGCGAGGAACCGTCCTATCGGCGTCATGCGGCTGTCATCGGCCATGGTCAGAGCCAAGCCACCGGGGTCGCATTGAACGCTGAACTTGCGGAACTTGTACATGCGGAATGGGCGAGCACCGGCCCCGACGCGGGTCTGTGTGAAGAAGATGGGCCGCCCGCCTTCCAGCAGCAGCGCCACGGCAATCAGCAGCATCAGCGGGGCGAAGACGATCGCCGCGGCTGCAGCAATGACGAGATCGATTGCTCGTCTCGCAGACCCATGGGCGGCGCTCGAGACGTTAGACCGGTGAATGGCTAGGTCCAGGGCATTCATGCGGCTGTTCCTGTCTGAGCGCAATTATTGACCGCCGCGGCAAGAGCGACGACTACCGATTCGACCAATGGCGCGGTGATCTGCGGATGCAGCGGTACAGTCAGTTCGCGCTGCGCGAAATCTTCAGTGCGCGGTAAGTGAGTACCGGGAATGAGCTCACGATAGAGCGTCATCTGGTGCACCGGCGGGTAGTGGATAGTGGTTTGTATCCCTTGCCCGCGCAGTGCGTCGATGACGTCTTGCCTGTCGGCGTAACGTGGCAAAAGGATAGGCATGATGTGGTAGGCCGACGTCCGCGGCTCGTGGAACGGGATGGTCACGGCCGGGCAATGCTTCGCTATGAGACGGCGATACAGCATGACCAGGATACGCCTGATCTCATTCCACTCCTGCAGATTTTGCAGCTGGACCAGTCCGATCGCAGCCCGCAATTCATCCATGCGATAGTTGAATCCGAGCATGGTGACATCATACTGAGGGGTGCGGCTGTTCAGCCTTTGACGTGTCCCGGTGGTCATCCCATGTCCACGCGCCTGGCGGATTGTCTCGAGCAGACCGGCATCCCTGGCGATCACAGCCCCGCCTTCCGCCGTGGTCATGTTCTTGTTGCCGTAGAAGCTGAAGGCGGCTGCGGCACCAAATGTCCCCACCTCCTTCAAGCCCGGCGCATGCGCCGCGTCCTCGACGATGTGCAGCCCCCGGGCACGGGCGAGCCTCTGCCATTGTTCCCGATCGGCGAGGTAGCCGGCGAAATGAACGAGAATGATTGCCTTGGTGCGGGCCGTGCATTTCGCTTCGGCTTCCACGATCGACATCAGCGGCACGTCGGCTGACTCGATGTCGACGAAAACCGGCGTCGCACCGACATAGAGGACCGCATTTGCGGTCGCCACGAACGTCAAGGATGGCACCAGCACCTCGTCGCCCGGTCCGATGCCAAGTGCGTGCAAAATGAGATGAAGCGCTGCGGTGCAAGAACTGACCGCGACGCAATCCTCCGCATCATGAACGTCGGCAAAAGCTTGTTCGAAGGCTCGTACCTGCTCCCCCATGGTCAGCCAGCCGCTGTCGATGACCTTGGTCAAAGCAGTCTTCTCCGGCACACCCAAGATCGGGGCACTGACCAAGAGCATCACAACCTCCTAGACTGATAACTGTGGGAACCGGGCTCGTGACTTCATCATGCAGCCGTCGCAGTGACCTCGATCGAGGCCGACTGGTCTTCCCAGGAAATGGTCTGTGCGTTCTGAAAATCGTCGACGCGCCCGATATCGAGCCAGAGACCCTCATGTTTGTACACGTGCACCGTTGTGCCGTTCTGCATCATCTGCAGCATCAGGTCGTCGAACCCAAAGGGTATGCCGGATGGGATAAACTGCAGAACATCCGGGTTCATGCAGTAAATTCCCATGCTGACCAGATGCGAAAGCGTCGGCTTCTCGCGAAAGACCTGCACGGTATTGTCGACTTCGTCGATGACGCCGAAATCCATCTTGATCAGGCGACAGGCTGTTGCGATCGTCACTGGATCGGTGTGCTTACGGTGCGCTGCTACAAATCGACTAAGGCTTAGATCCGTGAGGACATCGCCATTGAGAACGATGAATGGCTCCGTCAGTTCATCCCTGATCAAAGACAGTGGCCCGATGGTGCCAAGCGGCTCCATCTCCTGCGTATATCGAATTTTCAGGTTCCACTGCGAGCCATCTCCACACACGGTGCGGATCAAGTGGCCGAGATATCCGGTTGTAATATAAACTTCCTGAATGCCGTTGCGTCGCAACCATTTCAGAAGCATCTCGAGAACCGGCCGTGCGCCGATCGGCATGAGCGGCTTCGGCAAGACCGAAGTGAAGGGGCGGAGGCGTGTTCCCATTCCTCCACATTGAATAACCGCTTTCATCCTGGTCCTCCCTTGTTCATTCGGCCTGAACGCTATCGTCACGGGCCGGCTATCCTGCCCTGGTCAGCACCCGGGAAACGCGTTCTTGTCCCCTCAGAAGAACCGGTGAGATTTCCCGTAGAAGACCGGTGAGATTTCTCCACTGTCCCCTGATCCGGACATTGCATCTGGATGGTATGTGGCCGTCAGGGTGGATGTCGTCGTGCATTCGAATGGTAACAATTCAGCCGTTTTGCTGTTCTATATCTTTAGACCTATAGCACTGCTGAACGACCGGCCGGTCTGTCAGCTGTCCAAAAGGTCAGAACGTATGTTCGACGACGTTCGGCGGGTTTCGCTCACAAGGGGCAAAAAAAGAGGAGCGTTTCCCGTCATTTAAGATTATATTAGAAATCTGGCGTTTGCGGTGTTGGGGGTGCCGCAGCGTCGGCTGGATGAATCGACGAGATGATGGCCACGACTTTCAGGCCATTACCGTTCAATCCATTCAGATAGGCGTTGGGGTAGTTCAATGTATCGAATCGTCATCGCCGACGATCACGGCTTGTATCGTCGCGGCTTGCGATTGGCACTGACCGCAGGCATTCCAGGTGTGGAGATCTTTGAAGCGTCCTGTTTCGACGCGGTGCTCAGTTTGCTGGCAGAGCAGTCGTTCGTGGATCTTGCGATCCTGGATCTGAATATGCCGGGCCTGTTCAATCAAGAAGTGCTCGGCGGGATCCTGTCTGCCTATCCGGACACGCGATTTGCGATCGTTTCCGGAAACGATTCACGCTCGGAAATACTCACGGCTCTGTCGATCGGGCTTCACGGCTACATCGTAAAATCGCAGACGGACGAAGAGGTTGTTTTGGCCGTCAATGAAATCCTCTCCGGCCGCATCTATGTTCCTGCACTTCTGTCACGCCCGGGAGCGACGCAAACAACCCACGCGCATACCCATTCCGACGACAAAGGCCCACAGAGGCGTACCGCTGGCGTCAACCTTGGCAGGCTGACTTCGAGGCAAAAGGAAGTCCTCAAGCTGATGGCGGAAGGCTATTCAAACAAGGAAATTGCGCGCGATCTGGAAATCGCAGAGGCGACCACGAAAATCCACGCTGCTGCCGTTCTGCGTGAATTGGGGGTACGCAATCGGACCGAGGCTGCCGTTATGCTGAAGACTTGGCTTTCGAGACATGCCAGCTAGAGCGCCGCGCGTCCTTTTGGACGTGCAAACGGCGTCCCAAGACTCCTCATGCATTTTACTGCATATCCCAAAGCCGCGGCGCAGCTTTGGGCCGACGACATTCTTGGAAGGAACCCTGCGCATCTCAAAGGCCGCTCAGCGCGACCCGCCTTTAGATATCTGCTTTCCGATTGGAGCACTGCACTACAATCCGATTTCCTTGCGTGACAGCCGCAGCGAATACCGCAACCCTTGGTCCGATATTTCCAGCCTGGGAGAGTGACCGACAAGCGGCGCTCCATCCACTCCGATTATCATGGAACCGAAGCCATGACGGACTACGCTTGAGGTCCTACGCCGCCCCGATTCCACCCACTCGAACACGATATCGCTGCCTGTTTCTTCAGGTGCGAACGTCCAGCTTACGTCGATCCGGCCTTTTGGATCGGCAAGCGCTCCATATTTCATGGAATTGGTGGCAAGCTCGTGAACGATCATTGCAAAACTCTCGGCGGCGCCTCCCGACATCGCCACGGAAGGACCGCTGACCGATATCGCACGTGTTCCAATATATGGGTGCAATTCTTGCGCAACGAGATCGTTTATCGCCCCCGATACGCTGCCGTTGCGTGAAAGAAGCAGATGGGTTGCCTCGAGCGCGCGTATCCGGTCGATCAGCATTTCCTTGTATTTGGCGACGTTGTTTCCGGGAACATCGACCATTTTCACGAGCGCCGTGATCACCGCGAAAACGTTGCCGAATCTGTGACGCTGTTCGAGCATGATGCGCTCCCGCTTCTTTGCCGCGGCGCGCAGCAGCGTGGTTTGTCGTCTCTCGCTCAGGTCGGCAGCCACTCCAAGCCGCTGTCCACCATCATCATGTCTTTCCTCCCTTCCGCGCAGCGCAACCCAGCGGATATGTCCGTCCGGTCGGCGGACGCGTATCTCAACATCGTAATTCGTGACCGATGGTGCGGCCTTTCTCGATGCCGCCAGCTTTGGCCAGTCCGCCGGATGAACGACAGCTGACAGCTCCTCCAAACTGCGGCTATTGGCCTGGGCCAGGCCGAGAATGTCCCAGAACGTGTCCGAGCCCGTGACTATCCCGCCTTTAAGGTCTATGCGCCACGTGGCCAAGCGTCCAGCAGACAGAGCGAGGTCCAGCCATTCCTTCTGGGCCCGAAGCGCTTCGTGAACAGCGCGTCGTTCCGAAATATCGTCGACCACCACGAAGATGCTCTCCGAGAGGCCACCCTCGGGCACGGACGAAGAAAGCGTTAGCCTGGCCCAGAATGCCGTACCGTCCTTTCGTGACAGACGCACCTCCGAAACGAACGAAGAAATGTCATTGCCCAGCCTCGCCAGCAATTGCGCCAAGGTATCCCGGTCGTTCGGATGGGCGAGCGTATCGAGCTGCAGTTGGGCAAGCTCCTCCTCCTTGTACCCGGTCATCTCACAAAGGCGTCTGTTGGACTGCAGCAACTCACCTTTCTTGTTGGTGTTCGCGAATCCCATGGCAGCACGTTCGAAGGCCCAACGATAGCGGCTTTCGGTCGCCTCGACGGCAGCGAGCCTGGCCTCCGCGACTTCCAGCAACTCACGCAAGTCCTGCCGCAGACGATGGAAGGTCATGGCAATCACGCCACCCGAAACCAGAAGCAGGATTGCGCGTGCCCAATCTCCACTTGAAATCTGATCGTGTCCTCGTGCCCACAGCCCGACAGCCACCATCAGAATGGTCGCAGCGAGCGCCGGTACGCGGTCTTCGAGATAGGCGATAATAATAATAGCCGGAATAAATTCCAGAAAACTGGCGCCTTGCCCAATATAGGCTGACGATTTTATTTCAAATATCAGTGTGGCAGCTAACACCGATGCAGAGGCAATATGAGTTAGCAATCTGCCCGACGGGTTCGAATTCGACCTGCGCGACTGCGAGCTCATGGACACAGACTACAACCTTCTGACTAGCCCGTCGAGACTAGAGCAAAAAACGTACAGCTTAGTACCACTGCCGGATTGCCATACCGCTATCATAGCGCGCATTTTATCGGACGCAGCGGGGCCTAAGAGCTGCCTTAGAACTGTCGGATCATATTAAGTTTTCAAGGTGGTGATGAACGTATTATCCGTCAGCGCATAGAAGACTAGAATCCAGCTACACATAGAAGACTACATGAATCCCGAATACTTATTTCGGGCGTGTGAAACTTTGGGTTAGGGGTAGAAAATGAATCTGATCGATAGACAGGTCGATGCTTCTTCGAGCAATCGGTACATTGTTACGAGGACCAAGTATGATTTTGAAGCGCGGAATACGCGGCCCTCTTCTGGTCACCTTCCCGATCGCGCATCGGATCCATTGGACGCAAGGTTCGCCGAACCAAAAGGCCGCAGTCTGGAATCCATAACCGGCGTGCTTGATCGCATTGGCTGTGGCTATCTCGTGCTGAATCGCGAAAGAAAAGTAGTCGAGTGGAACGCAGCCGCCCAAACCACGCTTGAGCGCCAGGGCGAAGCGGCCGACACGGCGAGCGGACTTACGGCCGCCCTAAGGCGGCTGATCGCGAATGTTCCGGGCCAATTCCTGCCGGGCTCGTTGTCTTGGGTGGTGATCCGCAGCAGGGGCGACCGACCGGTGATACTGAACGAGAACGGCGTTATCGCTCCCGACGGAACGAGCATTGTGGCGCTGCTGGATCGCGACAACAGGTCGGGGCCAAATCCTCGGACGCTGCAAAGAATGTTTGGCTTGACGAGCGCAGAAACGCACCTCGCCTTGCGCTTGGCCCAGGGCGACGCACCTTTGGAGATCGCTCGCAGCTGGCGTCTCAGCCGCACCACGATCCGTTCCCAGCTTGCCTCGCTGTTCGCCAAGACCGAAACAAAACGCCAGGCGGAACTGGTGGCCCTTCTTGGGCGTATTTCGGTCCTGCCGTAAGGCCGGCCACTTAGATCCAATCGCCGGACGTCGGCAGCCGCCCGGGATTCAAACTGCGCAAGCTGGTGTGTCATGACTTGGCAGGTCGTGCACCGCATTGCGCACTCCACTAGGTTCGATGCGCCAGCGTAAATATCGGAAGCCGCAATCCCGGACCGGCTATTCGGTACTGTCGAACGGATTTCGAAAGGCGACAAGTGGACAACGATCTATGCAGCGATTCTGTCCTTGCCGCAGCGGAGAAGATGGAAATCGCTCGATCCCGTTCGGACCGCGCGGTGAAGAAACTTGCACGGACAGGACCGATCGTCGTCACCGGCGCCGCAGGCTTCATTGGTTTTCACGTGGCCTCACGGCTTTTGCGTCTTGGTGTCAAAGTCGTGGGCGTCGACAATTTCACGCCCTATTACGATCTGCGGCTCAAGGAAGCGCGGTTTGCACGCCTCTGTAGCGAGGCGAAGTTCACGCCGGTACGAATGGATCTGGCGGATGCCGCGCGCGTTCAGTTGCTGTTTTCAAACGTTCGCCCCTCACACCTTGTCCATCTCGCGGCTCAGGCCGGCGTGCGTCATTCACTTGTTGACCCGCACGCCTATGTGCAATCGAATATAGTGGCGTTTCTCAACGTCCTTGAGGGCTGCCGGCATCATGGCGTCGGTCATCTCGTCTACGCCTCTTCGAGCTCCGTCTACGGCTTGAATCGAACCATACCGTTTTCCGAAAATCACGGCGCCGATCATCCCGTCAGCTTCTACGCCGCCACCAAGCGTTCGAATGAATTCATGGCGCATTCATACAGCCATTTGTTCGGCCTGCCCGTGACCGGACTGCGCTTCTTCACCGTTTATGGCCCTTGGGGCAGGCCCGACATGGCCGTCTACTTGTTCACGCGCGCGATCGTCGAGAGCAAACCAATTGAAGTAGCCAATGCCGGCCGCGTGTGGCGAGATTTCACCTATATCGACGATATCGCTGAGGGCGTGGTTCGAGCACTTGCTACACCGCCGCAGCCGGATCCGAATTGGGACCCTTGCACCGCCGACCCTGCCACAAGTTCCGCGCCGTATCGCGTCTACAATATCGGCAACGACCGGCCCGAGGAGATCAACCGGCTGATTTCGATCATCGAGACCGCTCTTGGCAGCCGGGCAGTTCGCGTGGATGTGCCGTTGCCGCCTGGCGACGTTCTGGAGACGCGCGCCGACGTCAGCGATCTTCGCCAGGCCGTCGGCTTCGCCCCGGCAACACCGCTAGAGGACGGAGTGCGACGCTTTGTCGAATGGTACCGGGACTTTCATGGAACGGATGCCGCGGCCAGCGTACGGCAACAGACGTTGGTGAATGAGGCCACCGTGTAGGCCGCGGGCCCTGTCGGGCGATGATCTGCCTCTCGGCGCGTAACGCGTCGGCCACAAAGCCGCACTCGCCAGCCTCTATCCGACACAACCCTGGACTCGAAATTCCTGAACGCTGATGCCGTCGCGTATCGGGGCGCGACGGTCTCAAATCAGCGCAGGAACCAATGTCGCCGCTGGCCTTCGACTGCGTGTGTTCTGAACGATGTTAGCGCAAAGATCAGCCCAGGGATAATTTTCAGCCGTTTGCTGATGTAGATCGACATCGCCACATTCCAAATCGCCAACGCAAGCGCGAGGCCCACTGCGGCGCCCGGCGCGCCGTAGAGCGCAATTCCTGTGGCACAGCCTGTGATACTGGCCGCAGCGCCGACGATCATGGTTGCGGCTGCCGCCCATTCGTTTCCGGTCATCATCAAGAGGAGCATCTGGGGTCCGCACAGCGCGACAAAGACATATCCGAGAATGAGTATCCGCGCGACGGGTGCCGCGGTACTGAAATCCCCGCCGAACCAGTTCAACAGAGGTTCAATAATCGCAAGCATCGGGATGGCCATCGTTAGAGCCCCACCAGAGGAAAGTAGGGCGGCCCGTGAAAACAGCTGCTGCAGAGCCAGCCGATCGCCTCGGGCATGAAGGGCAGCCGCTGTCGGCGCAAACATCGTAGAGACGGCAACCAGGGAAAGGCTCACAAGCAAGGCGACGTTCAATCCCAATGCGAAAATGCCTGCTTCGCGAATGTGATGCGTCCAGCCCAGCACCATGACTCCGGCCCGGCTGATGAAAACATCGAGCCCAGCCATGAGCATCATTGGCGGAACCGCGGACCACCATTCCCGCGACTCGTCGCCTGGCTGAACCTGCCGCAAGCCAGGCGGCTGAAATTTTGTCGCCATGACGAACACCAGGCCGACCGTGATGGCTGAACTTGCCAGCACCGCCTGCATCACCAAGGGTGCGTTGGGGGTCCATGATCCGGATAAGCCCGCCATTCCCAGCAACGTCAACAAGAGGCCGTCGCGCACTATGCGTTCCGGCAGGAGGGCCGAGACACCGCCGCCGAAAGCACGAACAAGTGTTGCGCCCAAAGCGTAGGCGGTGACCAAAGGCACTGCTGCCATGCCTAGCAGCTGGCTGATTTGAAGCTCCTTGTGAGAAGGATCTGAAAAGAAAAAGATCAAGGCGGCGCCAACGATGCCGAATAGTGTCGCCGCCGCCAGCGACCTCTGCAGAGCAAACCTGATTACGCCGTGTACCAGGTCAAGCCGCCCTTTGGCACTGTAGGCGGAGACGAAACGCAACAAGGATACATGGAAACCAAGCGTTGCAAGATAGGCAAGCACCGAGGTCCAGGCCAGAACATAGGAGTAGATGCCATAGCTGGTGGAGCCAACGATGCGCGCAATCAATAACTGCGCCAAGCTGGTCAAGCCCGCACCCCCGATATAGACCAAAAGAGCGAAGATGCTGGCATAGCCGAGACCCCGGCCCGTGTCCTCCTTGTGCGGCAAAACCATATTCGTTGGAGCAACGGAGGCCGCAGGGAAGCGGGCGAGCTTCGGATCGCTGAAATCGTCGATGTCTTTTGCGCCGGCGTCGCGCATTTCATCGCCTTGATCGCCTTTGGCCGCGGACCCTGCTCCGGACTGCGAGATCGTCGACATTATCTTCCGCTCGACAGGCCGAATGCCGTGGCGGTCGTTACGCGGAATCCCGCATGTGACACTCATGATGTTCTCTCGAGCAAGAGATCCGCGCTGTCCCCAAACCGGTAGCCGGCGTGTTTCCTAAGATTGACCTGCGTGAGAACGCTGCCTACGGGGACCTGAGCCGTCTCGTCCTCCGTCAGCAACTGCAGAACACCACGCGCGATGCTGCGACGCGTCCTGGCCCAGCGAACAGCGAAAAGAACCGCGTCAGCCCAGCCCGTCAGTAGCCTGGCCTCAGGTCCTCCAAGTCCCAGCGGTCCATTTATGATGACGATGCTGTACATCGAGCGCAGCTCATCTGTGACCAGGGACCCGTCGATCATGGACAGTTGCGGCAGCAGATCCTCGGATGGTGCGAGTGCCATGAAGTCGATTCCAATTTCAGGCATTCCCGTGACCGCGTCGTGCAGCGGACAACGGTCGCTCATATAGTCTCCAAAGGATTTATGCGGCTTGAACGCACCGAATTCGTTCAGAAACTCGTTCGTGAGGCGGGCGCCCGTGCCGTCAAGATCGAGAAAAAGCACTCGTCCCCCAAGTCGGGTAGCTGCCAAGGCGAGGCTCCATGCGAGCTCGGTCTTGCCATCATGCCGGACGCTGGACGTGACGAGGATGACGTGCGACGCACGGCCTCTCGCTTTGTTGAGAGCCACGGTGACAAGGAGAGAAGTGACGGCTCGGCTGTAGCTGCAGTTTTGCTGGCCGAGAACCAGCTGCTGTAGTCGTTTCGCGTGTATCGTGGGCGCTTCCGGTATCAGCCCCAGGCACGGAACCCTGAGCGCGGCTTCAGCTTCGGCCCCGCCGCGCAAGGTCTGATTGAGACGGCTGCGGACCAAGACGAAGACCCCGCCAATGAGGCCAAACACGATCATGCCGGGCGGAATAAGAAAGATGGGCGGCAGTGTTTTTGGATTCGTTGGCGGCCATGCCGCTGAAAGGATCGAGACCCCGGGCAAGGGAGTTGCGATGCGCTGCACCAGATCCTGTTGTTGGGTGAGAAGCTGGTTGTATCGCTGCGTCAGGATGCTGACCTGCGGCTCGAGCGCACGCAAGCCGGAAAGCCGGCCGGCTGTGTCGGCCACCACCGCATCGAGCACATTCTTACGGCCCTCCAGAGCAGCGATCTGGGCACGGTAGATGTTCCCCTCCGCCGCAATGCGAGCAGTGCCTTGTTCGATCTCGCCGTTGATCGCAGTGCTAAGGCCCGCATCCGCATTGTCGTTGGCTTGGCGGGCCGCCATGTCGGCCAATACCGGAGACCCGATCGCTTCGGCGAGCGCCGCCACCGATGCTCCTCCCTCTCGCAAAGCCTCGATGTGCTGAAGGCGAGATTCCGTCGCTGAGAGATCCGCTTTCGACAAGGATATCTGCTGACTAAGTTCGGCTGTCTCCTTGGCAGCGTTATCCGCCGCACCTTGATCGACCGCGCCGTGGCTCAGTCGATACTTTTCCAGGCGGTCGGTCGCTTTCGCCAGGTTGCTTTGTACGACCGGCAGGCTGGCGACGATCGAGGCGAGTTCCAGCCTGTCTGACGCCCTGCGCTTCTGTGCGAGATCGTCGATGTATACTTGGACGAACGTATTGGCCACCAGGGCGGCTCGCGCCGGATCGTCGTCGGTGAAGCCGACGGTGATCACCCTTGATCTCAGTTCCTGTCCAACCCTCATGCCCTTCCGCAATGCCTTGAGTTCGGCTGCATCGGCCGCCTCCGGCCCGCCCTGCGGCCAAATCCTTTCTAGCAGACCAGCTGCGAAGGTGCGTATGTTCTGCAGGTTGCCGCCTACCGGGGCGGCGCGGGAATTTCCGACATCACCTTGCTCAGCAATGTTGCCGATCTTTGTCTCGCGTAGGGCTGCCACCAGGCGACGCAGATGCCCCTGCGAAGAGAGCATGGTTAAGTGGTCATCAATGCTCGCATCCAGCATCTCCTGAGCAGAATCCGCACCTCCGGGAGCCGCGTTCCTGCCAGGAGCATCGACAATCACCTGTGCGGTCGCCTCGAACAGGACAGGACGCACAAAACCCGCAAGCCCAGCCAACACTCCGCCCAAAATCACCATTGCAAGCAGGAACCATTTTCTCCTCGCGATGGTAATGAGGAGTTGATGGAAGGGGGTCTGCGCGTCGACCTGTTCGCGCAGGAATGGCCTCATGCGCGGATTGATCTCGCGCGTCGGCACGTGCATTTCAGTGGCGCGCGGAAGGTGAATTCGGCTGACTATGGAACCTTCCATCTCATACTCCTGTCAGTTCGAGCGCTGTGGACATGCCCGTTGCCGGCCCGGCGGACCGCCCGGCCTCGTTGCGCCAGGCCTGGAACATCAACGCGGGCCACAAATCGCGAGAATGATCCTGTCTTCCGTCAAGATGGTCGCGCCAGCAGGTTTCGACCTTCGCAAAGTCGAAGATCCCATCTCCGGAGAGGCGTATATCGGCGACTAGATCGCTGGCCCAGATGCGCAACGGGCCGCTCAGCCAGACTGCTATGGGAACATCGAAACCCTGCTTCGGCCGGTCGATCAGCCGTTGCGGAACATAGCGGCTAAGCAGCTGACGAAGAAGCCACTTGCCTTTGCCATTGCGGACCTTCGCATGTGCCGGCAGCCGCCAGGCGAATTCGACAACCCGATGGTCGAGAAGCGGGCACCGGCCTTCGAGGCTATTGGCCATGCTGGCGCGGTCCAACTTCACCAATATATCGTCGGGCAGGTAACCGGCCATGTCGTCGTACAAGAGACGGGACAGCAGGCCATCAAGCCGGGGGGACCCTTGAATTGATGTGGGCGGCGTGTGGAGTGCGAGGCTCCCGGTCGATGCTCCGGTCAGCCGTCGATGCAATTCGTCCTCATCTGGCGCAGCGAGCAGCCGAGCGAGGCGATGCAGCCGGTCGCTCCGCAGCGCGTGCCGTCCACTCGCCGAAAGCGGCAGCTTGCCGACGAAATCGTGACGCGCCGCACGGGCCAGCAATCCGACCCCTGCAGCAAGCGCGTGACGCAGCGGCGACGGCAGCGCATGCTGTCGTTTCAACCGCGCAGCCATGAAATGACGAGCGTAACCGGCGAAGCATTCATCGCCACCGTCGCCTGATAGCGCCACCGTAACGTGCTGGCGAGCGAGCCGCGCCACGAGCAAAGTCGGTATCTGCGATTCATCGGCGAACGGCTCATCCCAGATCCGCGGCAGTTCCGGAATGACTTCACGCGCAGCGGCTGCTGAAAGGTGGAGTTCAGTATGATCGGTGCCCAGGTGCCGCGCGACCTCCGCCGCGTGGGGAGCCTCATCAAACCCGCCTTCTCCGAAAGCGATCGTGAATGTGCGCACCGGTTTTGGCGATTGGGCCTGCATCAGCGCCACAACCGTGGAGCTGTCGAGGCCACCAGACAGAAAGGCACCCAGCGGCACATCGGCTATCATGCGTTCCCGGACGGCAAGTCGAAGCAGATCGTCGAGTCCATCGGTCAGTTCTTCGTCGGTACCGGCGATTGGATTCTGTCGACCGTTCGCGGCGATTTCAGACAGCGACCACCAGTGTCGGGCGCGTTGCGAAAGGGATGCGGCGCTGCGCGCCTCGGCAAAATCCGCCGCCGTCACAGACAGGACCGAGCCCGGAGGTAGCTTGAACACGCCTCGCCAGATGCAACAGTTTCCCGGTACCCATCCTTTCGAAAGCATTGTCGCGGCCGCGTCGAGATCGAGCTCCTGACAGAAACCTGGAAAACGATGGATTGCCTTCAACTCGGAGGCAAAAACGAGCGCATCGCGCGTTGCAGCAACATAGAGCGGCTTCTTGCCCATTCGGTCGCGGGCGAGATGGAGGGTCCTGGTCTTTAGATCCCACAATCCAAATGCGAACATGCCAGCGAAGCGCGTGAGTGCGGTGTCGAGACCCCAGCTCTCGATTGCGCACAGCATCACTTCGGTATCGCTGGCGCCACGGAACCGATGGCCAGCGTCTTCAAGCTCGCGGCGCAGATCGCGGAAATTGTAGATCTCGCCGTTGAAGGTAATGGCATATCGGCCACTTGCCGAATGCATCGGCTGGCGTCCTGCTTCCGATAGGTCGACTATAGCCAAACGTCGGTGGCCGAAGGCAATGCCGGCTTCGCGATTGATCCAGAAGCCTTCGCCATCAGGCCCACGATGACGAAGGGCCGTCGTCATCTGGCCAATTGCCCTGAGCGGTTTGATGTTGGCGGCATCGGGTGCAAGGAGAATTCCGGTAATCCCACACATGCCATCACCTCAGGTCGCTAGAGGTTGCCGAAATCGTTCGCGGCGTTCCGGCAACAAGGCAAATGGTAAGCGCAAACCACACGATTGGATGGCGGATGATCAGATGTGGCATTCCGAAGATGACGATCGACACCACCAGCACGAACAGGGCATCGAGCTTCGCACGCCATGCGCATAAAGCCGCCGCGCCGACAATCCAGGCCAGGGCCAGGACCGCAACCAAACCACCTTGAGTGTACAGATCGAGAATCGTGTTGTGAGCCTCGAAAGGCCGGGGCAGAAATTGGCTGTAGGAAATGGGCGGGCGCTCCAGATGCGGGCCAGGACCAAGGCCCAGGGATCCTGACGTTAGGCCCTTGCCCAATGCATCTCCCCAGAGATGGATTCGAAGTGCAGCGGTTTCGGCGGTCGCTTCGCCGCCCTTGTCCTTGGTAAGACTCAAGGCGAACTGTTCGACGCTGCCCACCTCCGTGACGATGTAAGGCGTCATCGACATGGCCAACGGAAGGAAGCCAATCATCAGCAGGAGGGTAACTTGCCGGGACAGGCTGACCTTGCCGTCACCGGCTGCGAGCCATGTCCGAACCCGCAGCCCAAGAAATATCAGGCCGACCAGGACCGTCGTGTAAAGATAGGTATCACTCTTCGTCAGCCTTCCGACATAGATGATCAGGATAAGGCTGCTGAGCCCGGCCAACCTCGCCCACGGCTTGCTTGTAGTCGTCGCAAGATGCAAGGCGAGCGGACCAAGGAGTGCGCAATAGAGCGCGAGCTGGTTGGGGTTCTCGGACCAGCCTCGGAAGCGATCCCAGTACCAGGGATCGACGCCGGATTGGTGGATCCAACCCCATCCAAGTGCCAGCTGAACAATAAAGCATGCATTCGCAATCGCGACCACCCACCAGGCAGCACTGCGCAGACGGCGATCCGCGTCGGGCTCCGCGGCGGCCAGGCAGGTGACGCAGATCAGCAGCAGGTAGGCTACCCCATCGTGCATCACCACCGACAGATACAGTACCGTGGTCAGGTAGCCAACGATGGTGCCAATACCCAGAGCGAGCGTGATGATCAGCCAGAAGCCCGCAACACGGATCAGGGCGGGCCTGACTACCAAGTGACCGCCGGCGAGCACCCGCCCGATCGACAGCATGATCCAAAGCGCGAGAAACAATTCGCCATAGCCGAAGGGCAAGCCCGGAACTGAGAGCTGCGCCGCATACGACATGGCCACGCCGCAGGCCAGGATCGCGTCCCGGATCATCGGCGCGCTCCACCCGATCCGCGGTTTGCAGCAGGCTCTTCAAGCAACACCGGCGATGCCGGTCGAGCGAAGCCGCCCTGGGATTTGGCACTAAGGACATTGTCGTAGAGATCGCAATATTGCTCGACCACCCAGGGCAGCGAGAACTGCGTCCGGACGAGCTCGACAGAGCGAGCGCCCATGGTCCGTCCTTTCCGGCGGTCGGACAGGACCTCTATAATTCGAGAGGCAAGGCCGTTCGCATCGTGCGGGGGGACGAGATGGCCGTTCCATCCGTCCTCGACCACCTCATTGCAACCAGGCATCATCGAGGCGACGATAGGCAATCCCGCGAGCCCTGCCTCCAGCAGGACGCGCGGAATCCCTTCTCGGTATTGTGTTGGAAAGGCGAACAGATCGGCCATGCCAAGAAGGGCAGGAACGTCGCGTCGTGGACCCAAGGCGATGACATGCGGCACATGTCGATCGATCTCAGCCTTGTCCACTGCAAATGGGCCCTCGGATTCCAATGGGCCGACAAGCACGAAACGGGCATTGGGCCTTTCCGACAGGATGCGAGGGACTGCCTTGAGGAGTGTCGGGATGCCTTTCTGGCGCGTTAGCCGGCCGACAAAAATTACGATCTCGGCGGATTGGAGCCCAAGCTCTTCGCGCATTTTCATCGCCGACGGGGCAAGATGCCTTGCCATGGCGAACGCATCGACGTCGATTCCAGAACTGCGGATCACTCGTCCGCTGCCGCGTCCGATCAGTCGGTAGCGTTCAAAGAATGCCTGATCGTCCCGATTCTGGAACACCGTAGCCGCCGTCCATAACGACGAAAGCCATTGCAGTCCGCAAAAGATTGGGCGCAGGGCAAGGGCGCGCGGTTCCAGGGACGAGAACGTCCAGCCCAGACCGTTGATAGTGCGCACGACTGGAACGCTTCCGCGCACCGCAAGTGGCGTCACCAGGTTGGGCTTGGTGTCGAAGCTTTGGATAATGTCCGGCCGGAGTTCCGCCATCAGCTTTCGAATGGTTCTGATGGCGGCCCATTCTCCGCTGCTGCTGGAAAATCGGTCGAAACCGTAGCTGCGATGCGGAATGCCATGCCGCAGGAATGCGGCTTCACCGCCGCTCGACACCGCAGTAACACGGAATCCCTTCTCTCGCAGCGACATCAAGAACGGAATTCGCAGGGCATGATCCTCGCCTCCGACACACACCAGATGCGGATTCATCCTGCGTCTCCTGACCGTTCGCTGTAGCCCGATCGCGCGAAGTGGCCGGCCCTTGAATTTGCTTTCATGGTGTTGGTTTCGCTACCCATCTCGCCCAGGTCACGGTAGGGGCAGGTCTTGCCACTGTCCTCGTCTGTTTAAATGACGCAAACCCTGTCCCGGCAGCGGGCCGCCGTACCCAGCCGGTTCAGGTCGCCGCGCGTTGCATCAAAGAGGTCGGCACTGCCCGGGTGCCGAGCGCAGAGTGGTCCGCAGACAAACGGCTCGCGCTCCGCGGCACACTTTCCTGTCATTGCTGGCTGTCGTCGGAAAGCCGCCTACTTTAGCGCGGCTCCCATCATCGTCTGGATGCGCGAAGTTTGACCACGCGGGAGGTGATCGTCCGTGCCTCCGAGGCTAGCAGGATTGGAATGCCGTCGCGAACCGGATAGGCAAGTCCTGCGCTCTTCGAAACGAGTTCATCGCGATCCGAATCCCAGGCAAGTGAGCCCTTGGTCATTGGGCATACCAACCATTCTAACAACTCAGGGTTGAAAGAGGCATTCTCTTCGGCTCGCTTATCCGTATCCATCTGCTATTCCTTTCTCGGCCGTGACATCAACAGTGAGCTCCGGCGCGAGCGCCCTTGGCGATACAAGCCGTCACCCGACGTCATCGCTGTAATTCGTAGGATTCCGGCAAGTGTCATAAGCCTTGCAAACTGCACAATCACGCTAGGTGCAGGCTTGGCCACTGTCGTCGTCCGTTTGAATGAATCGACATCGAACGGAGCCGTATGGCGGCGAAGTTGAACGTGAGGCGTTAAAAGCGTGAATGGAGCAAGCACGATCGGCCATATCGCCATAGGCGACCGGAAGGTTTTGTTATTGAAGACCGCTCGCGGCTAATGCTCTCGAGCCGGTGTCTGATCCTTCCGGCCAGTCAATACGGGCGACGAAATCGTAAACCGGGCCGCCGGGTACTCCCCAATTGCTTGACCAGATCACCTGTGAACCGTCCGGGGACGGCGAGGCGTGGGTCTCACTCCAGTAGTCGAATGGAACGTTCTTCGTCTGCACAATGCGCCGGACCTCTCCGCTGCCGTCGATGCGCAACGCGATGACTTCCCGCGCATACGGCGCCCAAGCCGGATATTTCGATACTTCGTCCGGATTGCCCGAATAGGTAAGGAACACCCAACCGGGCCTGTCCAGCGACCTGAGCGATGCATGCTGTGCTTCACCATATCTCATGAGCGAGGTGACTTTCCCATCTGACAGCCTTCGCTTGATCACCTGGTATATGTCTGGATCGGACTTACTGATCCCCACATAGATTTCGCTGCCGTCGGCATCGACGGTCATGTCGCCATGGCCAGGCCGATGATGCTCAGTCCATTTCTGGCGCAGAACGCCGTCAACAGAAAAGATGAGCGTCTGTTCAGTGTCGTCTTTCAGGTTCTGAATGCATAAGATGTTGACGCCCAGCGGCGAGATTGAGCAGGCGCCGTTGGCTCCGACAAGCTGTGCGAGATCGATTTCCGGAAATTTCCGCCGCTGTCTGAGATCGTAGGCAAAGACGACCGCTTTGCCGTCCCGGCGAACCGCGCGTACGGCAATACGGCTGCCATCACGGCTTGGATTACCTTTGTATGGCCCGAACTGGAGATTGCTACTGTCAGTCGAAACAAACAGGACCTCCTCATGATTGGTGCGTGGCGCCCAGGTCGAGATTTTCCGACCACCGACGCAGATCATCAGGTCGGGATCGTGAGGATGCCATTCGCATTCGGTCGATCGATCACGGCGAAAAAGCGGGGCGTAGGTGCGCCCATCCAGGAAGCATAAGCCGCCGCAGCCGTTGCTGATGACAAGAAGGCTCTGATCCGAATTCCAGGCCTGGGCGCTCGAATAGCGGTGGCTGCAATATTTGCTCCCGCATGCGATGCCGGCGCCGAGGATTCCGGGTTTGGTTATTCGGGTGAAAGTTGTGCCAAATGCCGCATCCTTCGCGGCGTGCAGGTAATCCGGCAGGTCCATGGCTACCGGCGCGACGAACTTTGTCGATGCGACGTCCTCTCCACTCACCGCCCCGTGGATAACTATGGATATCGCGCTGACAGCAGCTAACGTCAACGCCAAGGCAGTCTGGTAGCGAGAAAAGCGCATGTCATGTCAACTCGCGCGGTTTCTTTTCAATAATTCGATTTTCCATATTATTGGATATCTTCTTGTCGACGCTTCAAAACCGCATCTCTCTAAGCTTCAACTCTTTTAAATTTCGCCCGCGCCGCGCCGAACTTGTCGATTACTCCACGCGCTATCATTTCTGTGGCAGCTGTGAGCCCGTTCGAATCTAAACTTTCGACGCAAGTTGTTGGCACGGGAAACGATCCAAGTTGTTCCCCAATGAGATTAACGTGGTCAATATGATCAAGACTGCTCTGCAGATCGACTTCGAGGAACTTCTGAATGATACCGAGGTTACGCCGGCGTTCCTTCAGACGGACCTCTAGAATTTCCCTTGGCGCCTGCAATCGGACAAGCAGATCCGGTTTGGGTAGAAGCTCGAGCGCGCGCGACACCCTTTCACGATCCGTTACGCCGCTGAACAAAACCAGTGAACATACGAATTGCACCATACCCTGGTCAAAAATTGAGATCGTGTCATTGGACGCTATTGCCGCGCGCCAAGCTTGAAGAAGAGCTTCAAGATGCCAGTTCAGGCGAGCCGCCCACAGCTCATTCTTGGGTGGAAGAATCTTAAGCACTTCTGCACCGAGAGAACGCTGTCCGATCCACTTTGAATGCAAGCCGGAGACCAGTTTGAAGGCGGCCCTTCTAACCGGATGTCGGCGGTCACCGGTCTGCAAAACAACACAGTAGCCCTGAGCTCGCAAAACGTGCACCAGCTCGGACGCTAACGTCGTCTTACCAGCACCGGACGGCCCAAATAGCTCCAAGATCATCTTTCAATCCAGACTGAGGGAAGCCTACTGGCAGTGACGTCATGTCCATTTGCTGAAGCGAACGCCCATCTCTTCCTGGGATGTCTAGCCGACGAGCCAGGAATCCGCGCCATCCGTATGAATGACGGTGTGGTCACGTTAGGATATCGACGGACGCCAAAATCGTGAACGGAAGGAGTGCGTTTCGGTGACTATCCTTCCGGATTGCCTACCGTCCGTTTACCGTTCCGTCTCCGAAAGGGATGTGCAGTAGCCCTATTCCCCAGCACACTTCCGCGCGGGCGCGGCAGTCATGAGTTCGGCATGTCTCATCCGTTCGAGGGATGCGAGACACCCAGCCTTCTGGAAACCTTCTCTGTGATGGACGCAGCCAACTGGCCGTTTATCCCCTCTATCGCCAATAGGGCAGCTTGGTCGGCTATCCAATGAACGTGTCGGACAAAAATCTTCGATCTCATCTGCAGGAGAAATCGTATGAAAGCAGGCATATGAGCGAGAACCTCGAGCCACATCAGACGGCAGCGGCAAATACGGCTATACCTGCCAATTACAACGCCAAGGTCGCGGCAGTCGCGGCCTATGAGCTCCCGACAAAACAGAGATATCAAGATCCGAGTTTTGCGAGCTGGTACCTGAACGGCTATGCAGGCCGGTTGAAGCTGTCCACCGTTGCGTCATACGTCATTGCGCGACGGGAGCAACGCTGCATCGCCAAGGCGCTGGAGAGGTGCAGCCCGCCTCCATCTCAGGTGCTCGATATCCCATGCGGAACCGGGAAGCTGGCCGGCGTGCTGGGCCAGCATAATTGTCGGGTGCTGGCTGCAGACATTTCAATGGAAATGATGGCCTTGGCTAAATCAGCATATGAAGGTCAATCCGGATTTCGGGGATTCATCCGATGTGACGTGACGCAGCTGCCGTTCGCCGACGAAAGCTTTGATACGGTGGTCTGCCTTCGCCTCATTCACCTTATCCCGCCACATCTCAGGCGCGACATTATCATTGAGCTCGCGCGCGTTGCCAGCCGTCGCCTGATCGTATCCTACGGCCTTGGCACCCGCCTCCAGAGAATACGGCTAAGGCTGCGGAAGTTGATCACCGGAAGGATGTCGGCGCCTCATCCCGTCAATCTCACCGTTGCACGACAGGATTTCGCGGCGGCGGGGCTCAAGCTGGTACGCTCTTTTAGCGTCCTGCGGTTCCTGTCCTGCGAGCAGCTGTTCGTACTTGAGAAGGTAAAGGCTTGACCTGCCGCCGGTTTGCAGTCTTCGCGTTAGCACTGGTATTGCGGATCAGGCCGCTGATGGTTGTCAAAAGCTGAAACGGCTGCGGGAGGTAGCTGTGGAACCGGCAGGCAAGGCCATTCCGGCGCGCATGGCATCACTCGACCTGCTGCGCCTAGCTGCAGCCCTCGCGGTCGTGCTCTTTCACTATCTTTTTGGCGGCGCGATCGCGGGCAATCTCGACGTGGAATATCCTGCCGCAGCACCTTACGCCATCTACGGCTATCTCGGCGTCAATCTGTTTTTCCTGATCAGCGGTTTCGTCATCGCGTGGTCGGCCGAAGGTCGAACCTGGCAGGAATTCGCGGTCGCCCGCTTCGCCCGGCTTTATCCCGGATTCCTCGTCTGCATGACCGCGACGTTTGTTGTTCTCGTCGTCGCCAAAGATCAGCGTTTTCCGACCGATGTTCCAACCTATGTAGCCAATCTTTCCATGTTCGCCCGCCTCTTCGGCAGGCCGTCCATGGATGGCGTCTACTGGTCGATCATGCTCGAGATCCTGTTTTACGGCTGGGTTGCAGTGCTGATCTTTGCCGGCGCCTTTCAGCGCTGGAAAATACCCATCGCGGCCATCTGGCTCGCAATTTCGGCAACCAACGAGTTCTTCTTTGGGAACCCGGTGATACGCATTCTCTTCATTACAAACTATGCGCCTTTGTTTGCCGCCGGCATCCTCGCGGAAGACATCGTTGCAAGGGGCCGTTCACCGGCTGCGTTTCTGTTTCTTGCCGTCGCGTTCCTGGTGTCTTGCCAGACCGCAATGTTCTCTCATAACTGGATGCAGGAGCACTTTGGCGCAGCCATTTCGTATCCTGCTCTCTTCACCGCCAACATGGTGGTCTACGGAGTCTTCGCTGGCGCGATATTGCTCCGCTCCGTGATTGCTCCATCCAAGGCTATCATGATGCTCGGAGGGTTGACTTATCCGCTGTATCTTTTGCACCAGTATATCGGCTACATTTCGCTTAACGCGCTGGCGCCTCATGTCGGCAAGAACGCCGCATTCTTCGTCGTGTTGGCCGGGGTCCTCCTTGCCTCTTTTATCGTCTGGCGCTTCATCGAGACGCCGGTACGCAAGCCGCTCGTCCGCGCCCTGGTGTCTGGGATATATCGCCTTGCACCAGCCTCGCGGCCAATCCGGCCAACCTCTTCCGCGCGAACGTCATGATCAGGAGCTTTCGGCGGATGCCGCAGAAGATGTTTGAGTCCAACCGTCGCCTCGCGGAAAAGGCAACTGGGTAGCCCCACGACGCCTGCACAAGCGAATACATGATCTGTGGGTCAATCCGCAGGCGAGCAGCAGGCCGGCGATCAGGCGAGACAGCACCGGGGTTCCTTCCAAGCCGCCGATGTTGCACGGCACCGCTGTTGCGGCAATGCCGGCTGCGAGGCGCATTCGCATTTCGGAGAAGCGCCGTCTAGATCGGCAGCTTCGTCGATTGTGTCACATTTTGTTCTTGCTTTGTGCCGGCAGCTATGCTAGTAATTTGGGTACGGTGCAGATTCGCACTGACGACCCGCCGCTAGGCGGGTTTTGTTTTTGGTCTGGTTTTCAGATTTCCCGGCCGTCCTGCGTCGGACGGCTTCTCGACCGCGCCATTCGAGCCAAGCTCCACACGGTCGGATCAAGTTAGCCGAGTCTTATCCCGAATAGAACCATCCTTGGCTGGTCGTCGATACCGTTGCGGAAACGAGTTCGAAGGGAGCGCCCCTCCAACGCTCAATCCTACTTCAAACCTCAATATTTCTGTCAGAGGGTGTCGGTATGTGATTTGGCGCTAATATACGCCGTCTGTAAGTAGGCACGGTCGAAACAGAAAAAGGAATATTGGATGACAACTCTGCATTACACGTCAGGTGGATCGGGCACGGAAATTTCGCAAGCCGGATTCAATCTGGCCGACGTTTCATCTGTTGACCAACTCAATGCGCTGCCGGACGGTATGAAGGGCTTGGTCTACCTCAACGAAACCGACGGAGCGACGTCGTCCTTTATCGACAAGATCACGCCTTTCATCGGCAATCCGAAGCTGTTCGGATTCTTCCTTGTCGACGAGCCGGATCCCACCGGCCAATGGGGCACCTACGCCTCCGCCGCGAATCTGAAGGCAGAATCCGACTGGATTCACGCCAATGTGCCGGACGCCAAGACCTACATCACGATGATGAGCTTGGGGACGTCCGCGAATCCGGATTTTTCGAACACGTACAATCCCGCCAATACCGGTATCGATTACTACGGCGTGGATGTCTATCCTGTCCGCACGGATGGCGCGGTCGACTATAACATGATCGATAAATTCGTTGCCGCCGCTCAGGCATCGGGCATCCCGACGAGCAAGATCATTCCAGGCTACCAGACGTTTGGCGGTGGCGACTATAACACCGACATGGGTGGCAAATATGTCGTGCCCACCGCCGCCGAGATGGAAACCATGATGGACCACTGGGCCAAGCTGGTTCCGTCACCCGCCTTCGAGTACGCGTACGCCTGGGGTTCACAGCGAGGCGACACCGCGCTTGAGAGCTCCCCGGAACTGCAGGCCGTTTTCCGGCAACACAATCTCAGCACCGCCGGGACTGCTCCTTCCGAAGCTGCGGCCACCGATCCCATTTCTACGGCGACGGTCCCTTCCGAGGCCACCACCGGCGATAGCACCGCGACTGTCACCGCTCCTTCCGAAGCCACCACCGGCGGCAGCACCTCGACCGCCACCGCCCCTTCCGAAGCCACCTCCAGCGGCGGCACCTCGACCGCCACAGCCCCGGCCGAGACCATCACCGGCGGCAGCACCTCGACTGCCACCGCCCCTTCCGAAGCCACCACCGGCGATAGCAATCATGGCAAGACCACGCTTTCGCATCTCCTCGCCGGCAACGGCGGTTCGATTACTACCGCCGCCTCCGGCGCTACCGCCAGCGATGGCAGTCATGGTAAGACCGCGCTGTCGCCCCTCCTCGCCAGCGACGGCAGTTCGACTACTACCGCCGCCTCCGGCGCTACCACCAGCGATGGCAGTCATGGCAAGACCGCGCTGTCGCCCCTCCTCGCTAGCGACGGCAGTTCGACTGCTACCGCCGCCTCCGGTGCCACCACCAGCGATGGCAGTCATGACAAGACCGCGCTTTCTCACCTCCTCGCCAGTGATGGCAGTTCGACTGACACCACCCACGATAATGCCGGCGACAAGGTAAGCGAGGGCAGCAGCGTTGACCGCATATTGGCCTCGTTGAGCCATTCTCTTTCGGCTGGCTCGGAACTTCTCCCGACCAACGATCCATCCGACAAGACGGCAACCAGCCTGATCCGCCACGGGTTCGCGCAAACCGTCCAGCCCGATGAAAGTGTCGGCGCCCAGGCAAAAAACGGCGCCGCCGCCGAGATCATGTCTGGCCACGGAGGCAACAACGATGCCTTCGACTTCAGCAAGCTTCAGGACAAGCTCCACCTCGATCAAGCCGCTCTTACCGAGCTTAAGTCGGGCGGGCTTTCATTGCATACGTCCCCTGCTGGTACGGCTGCCGATGATGGTTCCCACCACATCATCTTTGACAGCTCAACCGGGTCGCTCTCTCTCGACAGCGACGCGGTCGGCAGCGCAGCTCAAGCGCAGCTCGCTACCCATCTCCCGTTGCAGCATCACTCTTTGATCTGAAAACCGGAGCGGCGGACCTTCAACTCGAGCGTGTCCGCCGCTCCGTCCGTGTTCAATTGCGCCACGGAAGCTTGACTAAGAAAAATGCGATATCGGCAGACATCAGAGAGATCGAAGTTGGTCGCATTATCGCCAATGCGAATTCCGGATTCACCACACCCTACGCAGTCTCGGCAATTTTCAGCACTGCGTCGATCTCGGCCATCACCGCTGCCGGCAGCGGCCCTTTCTCCAGCGCACCGAGATTGTCCTCGACCTGCTCGGGCCGCGTGAAGCCGGGAACCGGCAGGGCGATTGCCGACTTGGCGAGTATCCAGCCGAGCGCGCCTTGCGCAAGCGTGCGTCCGCCCGAGGTGAGCAGGTCGCGGATTGCCGAGAGCCTTGACAGATAGTGCGGGTTGGCGGCGCCATCCCTGAAAAACACCATCCATTCGGCATTCCCGCCGCGCACATCGTTGGTGGGCAGCCGCATGGCCGGCGTGTATTTGCCGGTGAGCAGCCCCATTGCCAGCGGCAGCCGGCTGAACGAGACGAGGTTCTCGCGCGCCGCAACGGCCATCAGCTCGTTCGCCGGGGTAAACACATTGAAGTCGTTCTCTACGGCGACGAACCCCTCGCGCGGCGCGTAGGCGGCAAGCCGTTCGCGGTGATCGGTGCTCCAGCCGAAGCCGCCGATCTTGCCCTCCTGGCGCAACAGGCCGAGCGTATCGAACACCTCGCCGGCGCGCTCGATCGGATACTCGTTGATATGTAGCAGCACGACGTCGATACAATCCCGCTGCAGGCGCTGCCGCGAATTGTCGATCGATGTCCGGATTGCCGCAGCAGAGGCATCCTCGGGTGCGATCTTACGCGTTTCGGGATCGCCGAAATAGCCGACCTTGGTGACGATGACGGCTTCGTCCTTACCCCTCAACGCCCGCCCGAGGATCAGTTCGGCATTGCCGGCGCCGTAGGCGGCAGCCGTGTCGAACACCCGCGCGCCGATCTCATAAGCCATCGCCAGCGCGGCTTGCGACCTGATATCGTCGACCTCGCCATAGATTGTCGCCGTGTCACGCCAACGCGCGGGGCCACCCGCCGCCCAGGTGCCGATGCCGATGCGCGGTACCGAGCGGCCACCCCAAAGCATCATCATCTGCATGCCCGGCTCCTCAACGACGCAAGCTGGCGTGGCGGGCACGCTCGCGGATCTCTTCGCGAGAAATGCCGGCATCCGCCAGTGTGCTGTCCCGGGCCTGCCTCAAGCTCGCAAGCGTCTGGCGATAGGCAATCCAGCGGGCGAAACGGTATCGAAGTTCATCCAACATGATCGTCTCCTTTGGCACGCAGAATGCCCGCCTGGGTTGGTCGAAAGCGCAAAGCCTCTGCGCGAATCGCATGCGCGATCGAAAGGGCTGCGCTCGCTTCTTGGCCGGCCGAGGCGCTTGTCTCTGTCCCGCCAGGCAGGATTGTCCAACGCCTCCAATGCCTGCATACTTGCGCACGATGCCCGCTTTGCGCTACAGCCACGGTCGCAAGGAGTTTTTCATTTCTGCAAAATGGATATCGGCTGGGACGATCTGAGGTTGTTTCTCGACGTTGCGCGGCTGGGTGGCTTGAGCGCAGCGACGGGAACCACGCGCCGCAGCGCAGCCACCCTTGGACGACGCGTCACCGCGCTCGAAAAGCAGATCGGCGAACCTCTATTCGTGCGCCAGCAGACCGGCTACCGGCTGACCCCGGTCGGCGAGGAACTGCTGCGGCGCGCCGAAGACGTCGAGGCGGCAATGCAGTCGCTGACCCGCTGGCGCGAGGGAAACCTGCCCGACCGCATTGTCCGCGTCTCGGCCGGGCCATGGACCTCGGCCTTCGTTTCCGCTCATATCGGCGAGATCTGGACGGTCGATGACGGCATAAGGGTAGAGCTTGTCACCACCACCGACCGGGTCGACATCGGCCGCCGTGCCGCCGACATCGGCATCCGCAGCGAGCGCCCGACCGAGCAGTGGCTGGCCGGCCGTCAGAGCGGCAAGGTCGCCCACGCCATTTATTCCGGACGTCACCTGATCAACGGCATCGCCGCCGGATTGTTCGTCGGCGTCACCGGCGAAGGCGCAAACATTGCCTCGGCGCGCTGGCTGCAAGCCCATCACGGCGACCGCATCGCCGTACGCGGCAACAACACCCATTCGGTGCGCGAACTGGTGGCCGCCGGCGCCGGCCTTTCGGTCTTTCCGTGCTTCGTCGGTGACGGCGATCCGCGGCTGGTTCGCGTTGCTCAGCCTATCCCCGAACTTGAAACCGACCAATGGATCGTCACCCATCACGAGGAACGTCATTCCCCGCCGGTACGGAAAGTCGCCGACCGGATGGCCGCCTTGATGCGGGCGCACCAGCCGCTGTTTCGCGGCGAGACGCCGATCCGGTAAGCCTCAGGCATCGATCGGCCGCCAGTGGATCAAAATCAGATATTTTGGTGGGCCGGACGATGGTAGCGCCGCCGTTGAGGACGCCGGAGTGCGACGCGCTGCTCGTCGAGATCCTTGCCTTGGGCGAAGAGAGCGGTATAAACCGATCAGCACCGGGCCGCCTATCCGGTCACTCGTCCTCCTGCCGGCTCATAGCCGTATGCTTCGCCCTTACGCAGCACGCGGCCGATGCCCGGCCAGCCAAGGTGCGCGCCGGCGATCCACGTCCCCGCCTCGGCCGCGTCACTGAAAACCTTTAGGCGGGTTGCGCGCGCGGTCAGCTGATCGTCGTCATAGCCCCAACTGAACGCGGGATTGCCGAACTGCAAGGCCGGCACATGAACGACGTCCCCGAAGAATAGGAAACGGTCCTCGTCCGAGTCGAACGCGTAGCCGGTATGACCGGCAGCATGACCGGGCAGGGCGACCGCCCTCAATCGCTCACCCACCTGGTCGCCATTCTGGACAGGCTTCAGCAGGGGCCGGAACTGCGCAAGGTGCGCGTAAGCGAAAAAGCTCCCCACAGCCGCCTCGGGAATAGCGATCGCCTTCAAGTTTGGAAAGAGCACTCGGCCGTCGGGGGTCAAAAGTCCGTGCACATGATCCTGATGGGCGTGGGTGAGCGCCAAGACCGTGATCGAAGCCGGGTCGATCTTGGCTTCCGCCATGGCCTGCTCAAGACGCCCCACTGTCGGAGCCCAGCCCCCTCCTCCGCTGTCGATCAGAACGCCGTCAACGCCTGGACCTGCGAGCGCGAAGCAATTGACAGACAGGCGAAGCGCCCCTGCCAACGCAGCTTGCGG
This sequence comes from Mesorhizobium sp. M0663, assembly GCF_040320585.1. NCBI lineage: Bacteria > Pseudomonadati > Pseudomonadota > Alphaproteobacteria > Hyphomicrobiales > Phyllobacteriaceae > Mesorhizobium > Mesorhizobium sp. M0663. Next base: position 184,643 of record NZ_JAMYPX010000002.1, on the reverse strand, counting down.
CACCGGATTATCCTGCGGGTCCCGCAGAAGGTCCGCCGGCATCTCGATGTAACCGTCCGAGAGCGACCAGACGCGCCACCTCCCTGACGTGCTGCCGAGCACGTTATTGGTTTGCGATGTCACGATCATATGGCCACCTGCCGCAAACGAAAATGGAGGATAGGTTCGATTGTCACTATTGGCTCCCTGCATAATCTGCGCAAAAGCGTGGGGAAACCGATGAAGATCAATGCGGAAAGCACCCGATCTCGATAGGCCACGGATCGGAAGATGATCGTTGAGGGATCTGCTAGCTTCGCGGCGATGCCAGCTCTTATTGCATTCCCATGTAGATTCCTCCCTTCGTAAGCTCGTCAATCATCTGATTTATGCGCTTTCGGCGTGTTTCCGGGTGACGGGCGCGCTCGATCCAATGCAAGTAATCATTGCGCTGATAGGGAGGCCATTGCTCGAAAGCAGTCATCAGATTTGCGGCCTCGAGCTCTGCACGCAAACTGTCGGGCATCTTAGCCAACGGACGTTTCAGCAACTCACATCTCCGCCATTCGAATCCTGATGCTGGAATAGATCACAAGTCAGCCGTCGCGCCTGCGAGACCGCAGCCGGCCTGGCGACAGCCCTTTCAATCGGGTCACGACGCGATTCATATGGGCCTGGTGAGTGAAACCCGCGTGCTGAGCAATCTCGGCCAGCGGCAGATCGCTATTTTCCAAAAGCTCGACCGCGCGATCAACGCGGCGGCGTAAAATGAATTGATGTACCGGCAATTGCGTCGCCTCGCGAAAGGCGGCGGTGAAGGCGCGTCGTGGTATTCCCGCGATTCCGGCAAGATGGTCGATCGACACCCCCTTTTCCAGATCGCCGTCAATCGCAGCGAGGACCCGGTCGAACCGCTGCGAGGTTAGGACCGGAGACTTCTGCTGCCGCTGGCGTGCATGCCCGAGACGGAGCAGGTTCGCGAAAACCAGGCCCAGCGTCCATTCGCGGACGATCGGGTTGGCTGGCGGGTCGCCTTCGAGGCGTCGGCACAACTCGGCCACCAGCGAATCGCGTATCGGTCGATCGGTCAGGATTGCCAGGTCCTCGGGGGTCCCGCCTGCGGATACCAGGAGCCTTGACGCCAGCGCGGAGTCAACGGTGATCATCGTCAGCTCTCGCGGCTCCTCGATCTTGAACCGCGTGGCACGCTCGGGAAGACTGAGCAGCAGGTCGCCGGGGCGGGTGAAGACGCGCCGCAGCCCGCGGCCAAGATCGATCTCTGCATAGGATGAACCGCTGCGAATCACACGCAGCTGAACGACTCCGGCCGGCGCATGGCGATAGTCGCCGGCAGGAAAGAACAACCTCTTTGCACTTGCCGCGGTCACCATCGTTGTACCGGGCGTCCGGACGCAAGTTCCTCCAGGACTTCGATGATCGATCGCCGCATCCTCGATCCTTGATGCCTACACTTTTGCCCGTTTGACTGGTCCACCAGGCGCATCATTTGCCAGGGCAGTCAGTTCACCAATCCGGGGCACAAAGATGTTGTGCAGTGTCTGGGTCATAATGGTCATTTCACGCTGAACTTGCAGTTCCTGTGCGGCGGGAAACAATGTGTCCTGCAAGAAGAGCTCCAGGCCTGCCTTGTCGTCCCATATCTCGATGATGCGATAACCATCGTCTGTGGCATGCGCGATGTGCTGGTAGATGCCGCCAGCGGGCCGTTTCTCCACGCCGATCCGATCGAGGATGCGGCTATAATCTTCGGCCGTCAGGCCGGCAATATCAAGTGTCGTCACTACGGCCATGGTTCATCCTCGCTGCTGATAGTGGTTGTTTGAGGTGGAGTTCTTGGACGGACCCGGATCCTATTGGGCCGATGTCGTTTGGCATCGCCCGCCCTGACGGCGAGTTTGTCTCCCGAACTTCACCGACAGGAGCGGTCTTTGGTCCTCAGCCACCGAGCGCCTCGATGACAAGACGGGCGGTCGCCGCTCCGGAGAAGTTCTGCTGGCCGGTGATCAAATTGCCGTCGCGCACGGCAAAATCGCGCCACAGCCCGGCCTGAACATAATTCGCGCCGAGCGCACGCATCTCATCCTCGATCCGCCATGGCATCAGATGCGTACCGTGTGGCAGCGCGCCCATCTCCCAGACGGCATTGTCGGCGAAGTCTTCCTCGACATTGGCGAAACCCGTAACAGTGCGCCCTTTGGCCAGCAGCTCGCCGGTTGAGAGGCGAGCGTAGCGCAGCAGCGCGACGCCATGACACAAGGCGGCCGCGACCTTGCCGGCCGCGAAAAAGTTGATGAACAGCCGCTGCAACTCAGTTGCGCCTTCGAAGGTGAACATCGGCGCTTGGCCGCCAGCGACGACGATAGCGTCGAACGCGTCGACCGACAGCTCTGCGATGGGCCGGGTCGTCTCCACCAGCGCCGCCAGTTTCGGCGTCGACAGGAAACCGAGCGAGATCAGATCCGTATCCGAATAGCCGGACGGATCGCGCGGGTCGCTCAACGCATCCGCCTCGCATTTGCCGCCCTCAGGCGAGAAGATCGCGACTCCATATCCGCGCTCGGTGAAGGCGAGCCAGGGATGAGTTAACTCGCTCCACCAAAACCCGACCGGCCAGCCTGTGGTGGTTGACACAGCCGGGTTTGAAAGGACCATCGCGACGCGTTTAGGATGCCGCGGGTCGAGTGGGTTGGAATCGCGCACGCTCATCGCGCCATCTCGACTGGTTCGCCAAGATTCGCCCAAATCGTCTTGTATTGGGTGTAGCTTTCCCACGCCTCGCGGCCCTGCTCGCGGCCATAGCCGCTCATCTTGAAACCTCCGAACGGCGCATTAGGATGGTACTTGTGCCAGCAGTTCAGCCAGACCGTGCCTGCCTTGATCCGGTCGGCGAGCCGCAAGGCGCGGCCGAGATCGCTGGTCTGGATGCCCGAGGCGAGCCCGTAGCTCGTATCGTTGGCGATCCGGATCGCGTCCTCCTCGCTGTCGAATGGAATCACCGGCAGGACAGGGCCGAAAATCTCTTCGCGCGATATCCTTAGGTCGTTGGTCGCATCGGCGAAGATGGTCGGCTCGATGAAGAGGCCCTTGCCGTTGACCTGGCGGGTGCCGCCGCCCGCGGCCAGTCGCGCGGTGCGCTTGCCCTCTTCGACATAGCTCAAGACCTTGTCATACTCGCCCCGCGATGCGATCGGCCCGATCATCGTCGCAGGGTCCAGCGGATCGCCGAGCGTCGCCGACTTCGCCATGGCGCTCAGCTTCTCGACGACCTCGTCATAGCAGGCGCGTTCAACCAGCAGGCGCGATCCGGCGACGCAGACTTCGCCCTTGTTCCAGAAGATGCCCCAGAAGGCTGCCTGTATCGCGACATCGATATCGGCATCGGCGAAAACGATATTGGGACTCTTGCCGCCGAGCTCCATGGTCAGGTGTTTCATCGTCCCGGCACCGTTGCGCATGATGCCCTGGCCGACGGTGGTCGACCCGGTAAAGGCGATCTTGCCGACGCGGGCATCGTTGACCAACGCGTCGCCGATGGTGCCGCCCGGGCCGGTGACGAGATTGTAGACGCCTGGCGGCACGCCCGCGTCGAGGATCACTTGCGCCAAGGCGAGGGCCGTCAGGGGCGTGTCGGTCGCAGGCTTGTGAACGACCGTGTTACCCGCCGCGAGTGCCGGCGCGATTTTCGAACAGGACAGCGCGAGGGGAAAATTGAACGGGGTGATCGCAGCGATCACACCGAGCGGCTCGCGCCGCGTCAGGATCCTGATATTTGGTTCGTAGCTGGTACGATAGGCGCCGTCCATCGCGCTCATGGCGAGCCCGCCATGAAAGCGGAACAGTCCTGAGCAGTGCGGCATGATGATATCGCGGAAATCGCGATAGGGCATACCCATATCCATCGCCTCGCGCACCGCGAAATCCTCGGCCCGCTCGTCCATTAGATCGGCGATGCGAAACAGGATCTTGGCGCGCTCCTCATGATGCATCCGCGCCCAGGGTCCTTGCTCGAAAGCCCGCTGCGCGGCCGCGACGGCATCGCTCGTGTCGGTGACGTCCGCCTTCGCAATATCGGTGATCGCCGCCTCCGTGGTCGGATCAAAAGTCGTCGAAGTCTCGCCACTGACGGCATCGCGCCATTGGCCATCGATCAGCAGACGTCCTACTGGAATCGCCTTGCGCCGCGCGGGTAGATAATCAGTCATGAGTCCGTCCGTCCTGTCGAATGAGATTGAAGGAAATTGTCGGCCCCATCCCGCGCCGATAGGCGAGCTGGACCAATAGCAGCATCATCGGCTCGATCAGGCGCGAGGCCGTGAGATCGCCGACATCGACCGGTATTGTCGGCAGATCGGCGAGAAGCCGGCAAACCGCCGCCTTGGCATCTGCGTCATTGCCGGCGACATAGCTCGTCACCGGATCGCCGTTGAGACGCGGATCATCCCTGTCAAGCAATTCGGCAAAGGTCGGAATGCACTTGACGACAAGGGCGCCCCGCGCGCGCCTCTGAACCTCCTCGCCTACAGACGTAGTAGTGCCTAGCAGCATCGTGGAAAGGTCAGGTGCGACTGCATTGGTATTGTCCCAGACGATCTTGCCCGACAAATCGCCAAGCGCGTCCATCGCCAGCTCGAGAGCCGGCCATGGCGTCGCCAGGGCAATTACGTCGGCCCATCTCGCTACTTCGTCAGGGGCACCGAAGCCAACACGGAGGGTTGCCGCGATTGCGCGCAACTTGCCTTCGTCACGACTGAAGCTGAGGCGAATTTCGTGCCCGGCGAGGCCAAGACATTTCGCCAAGGCCTTCCCGAGCGAGCCTGGTCCGATGATCGCAACTTTCACAACTGCCTCCCGACACGCGATCGGGCTTGCCTAGCATCATTGCAGTCGCGCTTATTTCACGAATTGCCCTTGCACGATCGGGCGCACTCGTCACATGGGTCGGCGCCAATTGGCATCCGGATCCGCCGCGCGCTCACGCCCTTCCCGAACGTGTCCCTATTGGGCATGTATGTGTGGGCGACCATAGAGCAGGGTGCGATCAGCGGAGGTCCCCAGGGCACAAGCTTGCTCATATTGGTTGACGCTAGATTTTCCTTGCCTAATCCGTCGGCGTTGCGATGACTTTTGTGGCATCAGCATAACGCGATTGCCTGCAAATCCGGGGAAAGGCCGCCTCAGGACGGCTTTCCGGACTGGCACGCCCCTTGCTTCGTTATTCATGTGCAGAGCGTCTAGGGTTCCGGCCGTGTCGATCACGGTGCTGGTCCAAGAGACGCGACCGCTTGAGATGCATTGAGGCATCTGGCGGAACACGGCGGGCCAAAATCCCGGGAGAACCCTGCACGGGTTTGCTGGCGCGAACCTCTCCCGGATGCGCGCTCCGTGAACCCCCCAACAGACGTTCGGACGCAATCCGGATCGCAAACAGGGGTATGTAATGTTTCGCAAACTGGCCACAATCATCCTAGCCGCATCACTCAGCCTCCCCTTCATCTCAGCCGCGCAAGCGGCGCCCAAGAAAGACTTCAAGATTTGCTGGTCGATCTATGTCGGCTGGATGCCGTGGGGCTATCTTTCCGACAGCGGCATCATGAAGAAGTGGGCCGACAAATACGGCATCAATGTCGAGATCACCCGCATCAACGACTATGTCGAGAGCATCAACCAGTACACGGCCGGCGGCTTTGACGGCTGTTCGATGACCAACATGGATGCGCTTTCGATCCCGGCCGGCGGCGGTGTCGACACGACGGCCTTGATCGTCGGCGATTTCTCCAACGGCAACGACGCGGTCATCCTCAAGAACAAGACCGCGCTCAAGGATATTGCCGGCCAGAAGGTCAATCTCGTCGAGCTCTCCGTCTCACATTACCTACTTGCGCGCGCGCTGGAGACGGTGGAGTTGGCCGAAAAGGACATTACGGTGGTGAACACCTCCGATGCCGACATGGTCGCTGCCTACGGCACCAGCGACGTCACCTCCGTCGTCACCTGGAATCCGCTGGTCTCGGAAATCGCTGCCATGCCGGGCGCCCACAAGGTATTCGATTCGACTGAGATCCCCGGCGAGATCATCGACATGATGGTCGTCAACACCGCGACGCTGAAGGACAATCCGGCCTTGGGCAAGGCGCTTGTCGGTGCATGGTATGAAGCCATGGCGCTGATGACGTCGGGTACGCCCGAAGGCAAGGCGGCCAAGGAAGAGATGGCCAAGGCGTCGGGGACGGATCTTGCCGGTTTCGACGCTCAGCTTGCATCAACGGCGATGTTCTTCGAGCCGGCCAAGGCGGTCGCATTCACCAACGGCGCCGAACTGCCGAAGACCATGGATCTGGTGCGCAACTTCCTGTTCAGCCACGGCATTCTTGGTACCAACGCGCCGAGCGTCGACGTGATCGGCATGAGCTTCCCCGACGGCTCGACGCTGGGCGACGTCAACAATGTCAAGCTGCGCTTCGATCAGGCCTTTATGGCAGAGGCGGCGGGCGGAACGCTCTGACGCGGGAGCGCGACATGCTAGCCAGAGGAACCGGCATCATGCAGGCCGCAGCAGGCCCCGAAGTCGCGCGCCTGCAACTTAGCAGGCCGAAAGCGCGGCTTCGCCTCATCAACGCGACGGTCTCGCGCGGCGGAGCGTTGCTGCTTGGGACGCTGCCGTTTGCCGCCGTGGCGATTGCCTATCTCTTCGCTTCGTCGCAAAGGCTGGCGGTCAATCCCAGCGACAAGCTGCTGCCCTCCCCTGCACAGATGTGGTCGGCCTTTTCAGACCTGGCGACAGTGCCGGACAAGCGCTCCGGCGACCTGATCCTGTGGGCCGACACCTATGCCAGCCTGATCAGGCTGTTCGCCGGAGTCGGCATGGCCACGCTGGTGGCGCTCAGCCTCGGCGTCGCCATAGGTTTCATCCCGCGCGTCAGGGCCTTTCTGCTGCCCTTGGTCACAGTTGTCTGCGTCATCCCGCCACTGGCGCTGCTGCCGATCCTGTTCATTGCGCTCGGCCTCGGCGAAACGGCCAAGATCACCTTGATCGCTCTCGGCGTCGCACCGGTCATGGTGCGCGACATCGCCAACCGGGTGATGGAATTGCCGCCGGAGCTCGTCGCCAAGGCACAGACGCTCGGCGGCAACAGCTGGACCATGGTGCTCAGGCTGGTGCTGCCACAGGTCATGCCGCGCCTCATCACTTGCGTACGGCTGGCGCTTGGGCCGGCCTGGCTGTTCCTGATCGCGGCAGAAGCCATCGCCTCCACCGAGGGGCTCGGCTACCGCATCTTCCTCGTTCGTCGCTACCTATCGATGGACGTCATCCTGCCTTACGTCGCCTGGATCACGCTGCTTGCGGTGATGACCGACTGGCTGCTCGTGCGGCTCTCTCACATCATCTCGCCCTGGGCGCATCCGGTGCGGGCCAGATGAGCCGGATCCTCGTCCATGGGCTGGAGAAGAGCTACGGCGACGCCCGCGTGCTGGAACGGGTCAACGTCTCCGCCGAAGCGGGTGAATTCCTGTCGCTGGTTGGCGCCAGCGGTTGTGGAAAATCGACATTCCTGCGCATCCTGCTTGGCCAGGAACAGCAAAGTGGCGGCGTGGTCGTCGTCGGCGACCAGCCGATCGTGCCGGAACCGACGCCGCAGCGCGGCATCGTCTTCCAGCGCTATTCCGTGTTTCCGCATCTGACCGCGCTGCAGAACTTGCTGCTGGTCGAGGACTTCCGTTCGGGCGGACCGTTCGGCCGCGTCTTCGGCGCCAGGCGCAAAAGCGCCAGGCAAGAAGCCGAAACCATGCTGGAACGGGTCGGGCTTGGCCATGCGCGCGATCTCTATCCGGCCACGCTTTCTGGCGGCATGCAGCAGCGGCTGGCGATCGCGCAGACCTTGCTCGGCCGGCCGCAGATCCTGCTTCTCGACGAGCCGTTCGGCGCACTCGATCCCGGTATTCGCATCGAGATGCATGAGCTGCTCACCGAGCTCTGGACCGAGCACGGCATGACCGTGGTCATGGTCACCCACGATATCGGCGAGGCATTCAAGCTCGGCACCCGCGTGCTGGTCTTCGACAAGGTGCGCCACGACCCCCAGTTCCCGTCCGCCTATGGCGCGACGATCACCTACGATCTGAAGCTCGACCGCAAGCACCGGGCTTCCGCACGAGACGTGGCCGAAGTGGCCGCGATGGTCGGGACGACCCGACTGGATAGCGCAATCGCGACGACGGCGTCGTGAAGGAGGTTTCATGCACAGAGATAGTCCAGAACGCCGGCATCGTCGCGCCGGGCTCACCGACCACCAGCCACGCCAACGCTTCCACCATCCGAACTTCGAGATCCGCGACATGCAGGGCTGGAAGTCGATCGAGGCGGAAGGAAAGCTGCCCGAGGATGGCTGGCGCAAGGAACAGAAATGGGCACTCGACATGGGCCTGCCCGGATCGGATTCGATCATCGACAAGTCGATCCCGACATTCGCGCGAGGCGAGTTGCCGCATTTCGCCGGCATCAACACCTTCCTCAAGGCGCCCTATGTCGAGAACGTCCGCGATGTCGGCAGATATGACGCTGCCGTCATGGGCATTCCTTTCGACAGCGGCACCACTTACCGGCCCGGAACCCGCTTCGGGCCGCAAGGCATGCGCCGCATCTCGGCGCTTTACACGCCTTACAATTACGAGCTCGGTGTCGACCTGCGCGAGCAGATGACGCTTTGCGACGCCGGCGACGTCTTCACCATCCCCGCCAATCTCGAAAAGAGCTTCGACCAGATCACCAAGGGCGTCAGCCATGTCGCCTCGTCCGGGGCGCTGCCGATCATGCTGGGCGGCGACCATTCGATCGGATTTCCGTGCGTGCGCGGCATCGCCGACGTGACCTCCAAGCGCATCGGCATCATCCATTTCGACCGCCACATCGACATCCAGGAAAAGGATCTCGACGAACGTATGCACACGACGCCCTGGTACTGGGCGACCAACCTGCCGAACGTCTCGGCCACCAATCTGGTGCAGCTCGGTATCGGCGGCTGGCAGGTGCCGCGCTACGGCGTGGCCGAGGCGAGAAAGCGCGGCACCAACGTGCTGACGATCTCCGATATCGAACAGATGGGGCTGGAGAAGGCGGCCGAGATCGCGCTTGAGCTCGCATGGAAGGACACCGACGCCGTATACATCTCCTTCGATGTCGACAGCATCGATTGCGGTTTCGTGCCGGGTACGGGCTGGCCGGAGCCCGGTGGCTTCCTGCCGCGCGAGGCACTGAAGCTGCTCGGGCTAGTGTCGGCGCCCGGCATCTGCGGACTGGAAGTGGTCGAGGTGTCGCCGCCCTACGACACGTCAGACATCACGGCGCTGTTTGGCGTGCGGGTTGTCGTCGAGGCGCTCGGCTCGATGGTCGCGCACGGCAATCTCGGCAAACACAAATCCATCATCGACAAGCCGACGAGCTTTTGACCATGCACGATGATCATCACCACCACAGCCATGACCATGGCGACGGTCACCATCACGGGCCGAACGGTCATCATCACCATCCCCACCCCGTCGGCCACAACGGGCCGGCCGGCAAGCCGTTGCAATGGCAGACACCGCATCTACCGCACGACCATGCGCCCGAACCCGCCGACGCGCGGGCGACGGATCTCGATCTCGTCGAGATCGCGTTTCTCGAAGGGTTTTCGCGGGCGCCCGACCCGTCCAGTTTCCTGCGCCTCGCCGGGATTCCGTTCGTCGGCGAGACCGCCGACGGCGTGCGGCTGCATCTTCTGCGCGTCGAGACGCAGGACATGGTCGATGTCGGCGCCGTCATGCCGCTGATTGGTGGCGCCGGCGTCACCTATCACCCGCTGCCCGCGAAACTGACGTCGCGCCGGCGCCGCCTGGCCTTCGTCTACCATGACGTCAGGGGACAAAGACTCCTCGACTTCGGCGAGGCGCGGCTTCTGGCCGACAGGTCCGGCGCCGCACAATTCACCATGCCAGGGGCCGGACAATGAGCACCGGCCTTGAACCGATCGCACCTCTATCAAACAGGTCAAGAACCATGAACAGAACGCTTTCATTCTTCGGCAGACTCGCCCTGGCAGCCCCCACAACCCTCATCCCCTCGTTGGCCTTCGCCCATAGCGGCGGTTTTCATGCCCACGGGTTTGTAGACGGCGTTCAGCACCCGCTGGCCGGCATCGATCATCTATTGGCGATGATGGCTGTCGGCATCATTGCCGCTCGCGCCGGCGGCAAGGGGATCATCATCGTGCCGTCGTGCTTTGTCTCGGCGATGGTCGCTGGCGCCCTGCTCGGTATCGCCGGCATCGGCCTGCCCTCACTGGAAACCGGCATAACGCTATCGCTGTTGGTCTTCGGCGCCATGATGGCGCTTGCCAAGCCGCTTCCGCTCGCTGTGGCCGCCTCGCTGACGGCTCTCTTCGCCCTCTTCCACGGCAATGCCCATGGCCTCGAAATTCCCGAGACGGCCAGCGGCATCGCTTATGCGGTCGGCTTCGTGGTCGCTACTTCGGCTCTTCACGCGACCGGCGCGTTAGCCGCCCTAACACTTCGGCGCTGGCCGCGAGCCATCCGCACGGCAGGGGTCGGCACGTCGTTGGTCGGCGTGGCGCTGGCGGCACAGATCATCTGAACCGCAGCCCATTCATCTGCGATGAACAGGAGGCGAAGGCGTGATCAACCGGCTAACCGTTTGGCAGCGCATCCGAAACGTGCTGTACCAGATCCTGAAGACCCGGTCTGAGCGACTCTGATCTCATCCGGAGATTGAGGCTAGCAGCTTGCCGTACGCCGCGCGCGCGTACGGAGCGGTCCGCCGTGGGTCGCGACTAACTTCCTAGCTGCAGCCGGACGGTCTTGCCTGACGTCGCCGGCCTGTTCCCAGCTACGCCAAATGATCGCCGTCGTGAACTCCGCGCCGGCGAGCGTGACTTGGACGGCACCGCTGCTGGCGGCCTCCCGGGCGAGGTCATGAAGAACTGGCGTGTCAAAGCGCCGAACACATTCGATCGCGAATTCGGCTTCTCACGCATGGGCTAGGAGATTGCCGCAGGGTGGGGGCGGCGATGGCCGATGTAGCATCCAGACAGTAGTTCGAGGTTGATTGCGACGGGACTATGCGCGGATTTCTATTCCGAACACCGTGCCGGCGTCGTTCAAGCACTTGATAAACGATCCTGACACTCCACCGGCGGTTGGCAACACATCTGCGGCCTCCGGAGGCCCACCATAAGTCAATAAAATCAAACGCTATGGACGGCGGTTCGCCAGTTATTACTTGGCTACCCGAACCAAAACACACCGCTAAGTCATTGATAAATAATAACAATGGTGGGCCCGGAGGATGCATCAAAAGCATTGATTTCATTGACTTTTTCGTGGGCCAAAATCAGAAATCTTCCCGTATCGTTCCGTATGGTTCCGTCGCCGATGTCGGCCAAAACACCGAACGTTCTGCTTATTTGGCCGTCCAAGGCATCCGGCACCTGCTCGAACCCGATATCCGTCAGCCCGAAGCCGCCCGGACCGGTTGGCTCTTCGGCTGGCGCGCTGAAAGCAGGGCAACGAATTGATCCACGGCCTGCCCGGCCCGCGCCAGGACCAGCGGATCCACAAGCTTGCCATCGGAAAAATCGCTGTCGCTGCCGTACACGGCGCTTGGCACGGTCAGCGCCGAGTAGAAGCCGAACAGCGGGCGGAGCTGGTGTTCGACCACCAATGCATGGCGCTGGCCACCACCCGTCGCGCCGATCAGGACCGGCCGATCGACGAGTGCCAGCGGATCGATGAGATCGAACAGATGCTTGAAGAGGCCGACATAGGACCCGTTGTAGACCGGCGTCGTGACGATCAGCGCGTCGGCATGCTCGACAGCCTCCACCACATCCAGCGCCTCCGGCGTCAATTCCTTTCGAGTAAACGCAGCACCCAGACCACGGCCGGCATCGACAAGATCGAGGAAATTTACTGTGACAGACAATCTTTCGCGCAGCGCCTCGCCGAGATGATGCGCCAGCGTCCGGGACTTCGACGGCCTGTGGGTGTTGCCCGAAAGCACGACGATGTTCTGGCGCAGCCGTTCGACGTGGAAATTCATGGGCTCTCTCATCTGTCCAAAGCAATTGGAAACGGGGGCGGGGCGCCGGCCCCGCCATTTCGTCGGCGACCGTCAGGCGGCGCGCAGAGGCCGTGTCAGCGGGATCGGCGCGGCCGGCTCCGAACGCGGCACGCGGCCTTCGACCGGATGGCTCGGATCATTGAACCCATGCGTTGAGGCATGGCCGGCGGTGACGAGGCGGTCGACAAAGGCCTCGTCCTCGGCGCTCAGCCTGAAGTCCAGCGCCTTCGCATAGCTGTCCCACTGTTCCTCGGTGCGCGGGCCGGCGATCGCCGCCGTGATCAGCCGGTTGTTCAACACCCAGGCCAGCGCGAAATCGGCGGCCGAGACGCCGCGTGACTTTGCGTGCGCCGCGATCTGCCTGGCGATCTCAATCGATTCCGGGCGCCACTCGGTCTCGGCGATGCGCTTGTCGCCACGGCCGGCCCGCGTGTCGGCGGCAGGCGCCTGGTTCGGCTCGTATTTGCCGGTCAGCACGCCGCGCGCCAGCGGGCTGTAGGAGACGACGCCAAGACCGTAATAGGCGGCCGCCGGCAGCTGTTCGGCCTCGGCGGTGCGGTTGACGATGTTGTAGAGCGGCTGGCTGGCCACCGGCCGGTCGATGCCAAGTTCATCGGCCAGATGCGCGACTTCGGCGATGCGCCAGCCACGAAAGTTGGACACGCCGAAATAGCGTAGCTTACCCTGGCGGATCAGGTCGGCGATCGCCCGCACCGGCTCCTCCAGCGGCGCATCGAAGACGGCACGATGGAAGTAGAACAGGTCGATATAGTCTGTTCCAAGGCGGCGCAGGCTGTTCTCGACGGTCTGGATCACCCATTTGCGCGAATGGCCGCCGAGATTGGGACCTTTGTCGTGGGAGTTGACGAATTTGGTCGCCACGACCCAATGATCGCGCGTCGCCTTGATGCCGCGACCGACGACTTCCTCGGACTTGCCGTTGTGGTAGACGTCGGCGGTGTCAATGAAGTTGATGCCTTGCTCGCGCGCCTTGTCGATGATGCGATGCGCGACCGTCTCCTCGGTCGGCCCGCCGAACATCATCGTGCCCAGGCTGAGCGGCGAAACCTTCAGGGCGCTGCGGCCAAGATAACGGTAATCGGACATTTTTCTGCTCCGTTGAACTTTCAATTGAGGGTTGGTTCGGCGTAGTGGCAGGCGACGTGGTGTCCGGGCGAGATCGCCCGGAATGCCGGCTCCTGCGAACGGCATAGATCCGTCGCCAGCGGGCAGCGCGTGTGAAAGCGGCAACCGTTCGGGATGTTCTGCGGGCTCGGCAGATCGCCATGGATCGGCGCGGCCTGGCGGCGCCGCGACGGGTCCGGCACGGCATCCATCAGCGCGCGCGTGTAGGGATGCTGGGGCGAGGTCCACAGCGTCGAATTGTCGGCGCTTTCGACGATGCGGCCGAGATACATGACCAGCACCCGGTCGGCGAAATAGCGGACGACTGACAGATCGTGCGAAATGAAGAGATAGGACAGCCCGAGCTGACGTTTCATGTCGACCAACAGGTTGAGGATCTGCGCCTGGATCGAAAGGTCGAGCGCCGACACCGGCTCGTCGCAGACGACCAGTTCCGGATTGAGGATCAGCGCCCGGGCGATGCCGATGCGCTGGCGTTGCCCGCCGGAAAATTCATGCGGGTAGCGGCCGAGAGCATCTACAGGCAATCCTACACGCTGGACTATGTCCTCGACAATTTTCCGCCGCTCGGCCTTGTTGCCAATGCCATGGACCTTCAGGGGTGCTGTCAGGATGTCGCCGATCATGTGGCGCGGATTGAGCGATGCGAACGGATCCTGGAAGATCATCTGGATATTACGGCGCGCCGCCTTCAGCCGGCGCGCGTCGAGAACGGTGATGTCGGTGCCGTTGAACTCGATCCTGCCGCTAGTCGGGTCGACCAGCCGCATGATGGTCTTGCCTAGCGTCGATTTTCCGCAACCGCTTTCGCCGACGAGACCAACCGTCTCGCCGCGTCCGACTTCGAGGGATACACCATCGACGGCGCGCAGCGTGCCGCCCTGGGCGTGGAAATGGGTGGAAAGGTCAGAGACCGAGAGCAGTGCCATGCGCAACCTCCGGAATGAAGCTGTAGGGGCAGGCGACTAGACGATCCTCGCTCACTTCGACGAGGGCGGGTACGAAATGGGCGCAGCTGTCGCGCGCCACCGCGCAGCGCGGGCGGAACGGGCAGCCCTTTTCGCCGGCGGCCGAGACGATACTGCCGGGAATCTCCGTCAGCCTGGCGTCGCGGTAGTGGAGATTGGTCTTCAGCCGCGGCGACGCCGACAGCAGGCCGCGCGTATAGGGGTGAAGGGGTGTTCTGAACAGCACGCCGGGCAGCGCCTGTTCAACCTTGCGGCCGGCATACATGACGACGACCTTGTCGGCCCATTGTGCGACGACACCAAGATCGTGGGTGATGAGCACGACAGCCATCGACAGTTCGCGGCGCAGCGTATCGAGCAGGTCGAGCACCTGCGCCTGGATGGTCACGTCGAGCGCCGTCGTCGGTTCGTCGGCAATCAGCAGGCGTGGTCGGCAGGCAACGGCGATGGCAATCATGACGCGCTGGCGCATGCCGCCGGAAAGCTGATGCGGATAGTCGTCGATGCGCCGCTGCGGATCGGGAATACGCACCAGATTGAGAAGCTCGATGGCACGGCTCCGCGCTGCCTTGCCGCGTATGCCTTCGTGCAGCGTCAGCACCTCGGTGATCTGCCGGCCGATGGTCAGCACCGGATTGAGCGAGGTCATCGGCTCCTGGAAGATCATGGCGATCTCGCGTCCGCGCAGGTTCCGCATAGCCTTCTGGTCGAGACCGAGCAGGTCCTTGCCGGCGAATTCGATCCTGCCATTGGGTATTTTCGCCGAGCGCGGCAGAAGCTGCATCAGGGCGAGCGCGGTCAGCGACTTGCCGGAGCCTGATTCACCAACGATCGCCAGCGTCTCGCCCTCACCGACCTCGAAGCTCAGCCGGCTGACCGGCTCAGTGTTCGGGAAGCGAACCGTCAGATTGTCGATCCTGAGCAAAGGAGCCGCCATCTCTATCGCTCCTGTGAGAAGCGCGGGTTGAGCGCGTCGTTGAGGCCGTCACCGATCAGGTTCAGCGCCAGCACGGTAAAGACGATCGCCAGTCCCGGAAGCGCTGTCAGATACCAAGCGGTGCGGATCAATTCCCTGCCCGCTCCGATCATCGAGCCCCAGCTGACGACGTTGGGATCGCCGAGGCCCATGAAGGACAGCGCCGATTCCATCAGGATCGCGGTCGCCACCATCACCGACGAGGTCACGATCAACGGCGGCAGCGCATTGGGCAGGATCTCGCGGAAGATAATGCGGGCATGGCCGTAGCCGAGGCTGCGGGCGGCCATGACGAAATCCTTCTCGCGGATGGCCCGGAATTCGGCGCGGGTCAACCGCGCCACCGTCGGCCAGGTGATGACGGCGATCGCCATTGTCACGACAGGCGCGGTCGGCTGCGCGATCGCCACCAGGACGACCAGCAGCACGAAGCTCGGTATGGTCTGAAAGATCTCGATCAGGCGCACCAGCAGGTCGTCGATCCAGCCGCCGAAGTAGCCGGCGGCGGCGCCGACCAGGATGCCGAAGCTGAGGCCGAGCGCGGTCGCCACCAGGCCGACGAACAGCGAAATCCGCGCGCCATGCAGAATGCCGGAAAGCACATCGCGGCCCATGGAGTCCGTGCCCAGTGGGAAGGCTGGGTTCTGGCCCGGCCACAGGAAGGGCCGCGCCACCATCGATAGCGGATCGGCCGGATAGAGGACTGGAGCTAGCAGTGCGGCCAGCACGACCAACGACAGGAACACCACGCCGAACATGGCGTTGGGATTGCGCAGGAAAACCTTCAGCGCACGCCCTCCAACGGCTATCGGCACCGACGCTGCCGAAGCGGAGCGTGCGTCGGGCGCGTGGAGATTGCTCCAGCTCTTTGCCTCGGGTTCAGGCGGTGCCGCGGGCCCGCGGGCATCGGCATGGAGACGGCGGGAACGGGCATCGCCCGCGGCGAAATCGGTGGAAGCCATCAGCGTACTCCGATGCGGGGATCGAGCCAGGCGTGCAGAAGATCGACGGTCGCGTTGGCGATGATGACCAGCAGCGACGACAACAGAAGGATGCCGAGCAGCACGGTGAAATCGCGGCCCATGACCGCTTCGAAGGCGAGACGCCCGAGGCCGGGCCAGGAATAGACGGTCTCGACAACCACGGCGCCGCCGAGCATGCCGCCAACATGCATGCCGGCCATGGTGGTAATGGGGATCAGCGCGTTGCGCAGGACATGGCGAATGGTGATGATGGCCGGCGGCAGGCCCTTGGCTGCGGCGGTGCGCACGTAGTCCTGCGACTGGACCTCCAGCATCGCCGCTCGTGTCAGCCGCGCATAGATCGCCACGTAGAACAGCGCCAGCGACAGTGCCGGCAGGATCATGTAGCGCGCCCTGTCCCAGAGCCCGGCAAGGCCGGTCAGGTTGCTGCCGATGGTTCCCGAGCCGCCGCTCGGCAGCCAGCCGAGCTTGACCGAAAACAGCACGATCAGCATCAAGCCTATCCAGAAACCCGGGATTGAATAGAACAGCAGCGAAATAACGGAGAGCACACGATCCGGCAGGCGCCCGGCAAACACCGCCATCACCGATCCAAGGGCGAGGCCGAGCACAATGGCGACGGCCAGAGTCACCGCCATCAGCACCAGCGTGCCGGGCAGCCGCTGGCCGATCAGGTCGGCGACCGGCATGCCGTAGCGTGGCGAAAAGCCGAGGCTGAAATGCGCCAGATTGTAGAGATAGTTGAACAGCTGGACGAGAAGCGGATTGTCGAGCCCGAAGCGCTGGCGAAGCGCCGCCATCGTTTCAACAGTGGCCGAGCCAGCCTCGCCGGCCATGACATCGGCGGCATCGCCGGGCGCGAGCTGCAGCAGGAAGAAGTTCAGGATGACGATGCCCAGAACGGTCGGCACCGCCTGGATGGCGGTGCGCCGGAAGGTTCTGCCAATGCGCGTCAGGGTCGACATCGTTTTCGCTGTCCCGGCTGTGGCTGACGATGCGGGTTTGCTGTTTCCCGGAAAGTTCCGTGCTTTTTAGTTGACAAGATTTATAGACATTGTCAAACCTGATTTAAGAAATTTTATCCTGCAAACGGTTACATTGCAGAATAGAATTTTATTTCATGCTACAAAGTTAGCTGTTTGAAGTATGAAATCTTAAGCGCGGGAGCTGGTTGGCCAAATCTTTTCGCAAACGGGCCCGCTCTTGGAACAACGGATTTTCAACTCGGTGGCCGACGATCGGCCGATCGGGGCCGGCAGCAAAAAAAGGACTAGGGCGCGATGTCTCATTTCCTCATTCCGAACCGCCGCAGGTTCCTCGGCATCTCGGCAGCCGCGCTCGGAGCGACCCTGTTGCCTGCATCGCGCAGCGCCTACGCCGCCGAGCCGAAACAGGGTGGAATGGCGACGCTGGTGCTCTCGGCTGAGCCGCCTGTGCTGACGACCATCGCCCACACGGCATTCAATTCGGTCTACGTCTCGGCAAAGACCACCGAGGGCCTGCTGACCTATTATTTCGATCTCACGCCGCGCCCATCCCTGGCCAGACAATGGTCGGTCAGTGACGATGGGCTGCAATACACCTTCAAGCTGCGCGAAGGCGTGAAGTGGCATGATGGCCAGCCGTTCACCGCCGCCGACGTCGCCTATTCGATCACCACGATCAGAGAGGTTCATCCGCGCGGCCGCAACACCTTCCTCAACCTTGTAGACATCCAGACGCCGGATCCGCTGACCGTGACGCTGGTTCTGTCGAGGCCGGCGCCTTACCTGATCACGGCCTTGGCCGCGGCCGAAACGCCGATCGTGCCGAAGCACCTCTATGACGGCACAAAGGCAGCCGAAAATCCGGTCAACGTCGCGCCGGTCGGCACCGGCCCTTTCGTCTTCAAGGAATGGGTCCGCGGCAGCCACATCGTCTACGAACGTAATCCCGACTATTGGGACGCGCCGCGCCCCTACCTTGACCGGCTGATTGTCCGTTTCATCCCTGACGCTTCGGCGCGCGCATTGGCGCTGGAGACAGGCGAGATCGATCTGGCGCCGGCCACGCCGATTCCGTACAGCGATTTGCAGCGCTTCGAAACGCTGCCGCATATCGGCTTCGAGAAGCAGGGTTATCAGTATTCCAATGGCATCAGCCGGGTCGAGTTCAACCTGGAGAAACCCTATTTCCAGGATGTTCGCGTCCGCCGTGCCTTCGCCCATGTTATCGACCGCAACGTCATCCGCGAGACGATCAACTATGGCTATGGCGCGACCATTCCAGGCCCGATCAACCCCAATCTGAAGAAGTGGTACGTCGCCGACCTGAAGACCTATCCGGTCGACATTGCCACTGCCGAGAAACTGCTCGACGAAGCAGGCTTGCCGCGCGACGCCAACGGTACCCGGCTCAAGCTTGTCCACGACTATGTCCCGAGCGGCGAAACCTACAAGCGCGGCGCCGACTACATCAAGCAGGCATTGGCCGCGGTCGGGATCGAGGTCACCGTGCGCAGCCAGGATTTTGCCACCTACACCAAGCGCATCTACACCGACCGCGATTTCGACTTCACCTTCAACGGCATGAGCAATCTGTTCGACCCGACGGTAGGCGTACAGCGGCTCTACTGGTCGAAGAATTTCAAGCCCGGCGTGCCGTTCTCCAACGGTTCGAAATACAGCAATGCCAAGGTCGACGAACTTCTTGAAGCGGCCGCCGTCGAGGTCGACCACGAAAAGCGCTTCGAGCAATGGGCCGCGATCCAGCAGATCCTTGTCGAGGACCTGCCCGACATCGGCATCGTCAGCCAACCGGAAATCACCCTCTACAACAGGCGCATAGCCGGTCACACGGTGGGCGCCGAGGGCAATGCCGGCTCCCTCGCAACCGCCCATATCGTCGCCTGAGCCTGACCCGTGCGCGGTCCTTCGCACGGGTTCCCTTCCTCCACCCGAGAAAGTTCGCCATGACGCTCGCCCACAAGCCTGGTTCCATCGTCGGCACGCCCTTCTTCAAGGCGCCGACCGACTATCCGGACAGCCCGCTGTCGAAAGCACTTCAGCAGCCGGTGCTGCTCGGGCTGTTCCTGCCGATCCAGGCCGGTGGCTGGACCAACTCGACGCTGCCGCGCTCGACCGACTGGCGCTTCGACTACAATCGCGATCTGACGTTGAAGGCCGAGGAGCTTGGCTTCGACCTCGTCTTCGCGCTCAGTCAATGGCTGCCCAAGGGCGGCTATGGCGGCGTTTTCAACGGCCAGGCGCTGGACAGTTTTGTGTCCGTGGCGGCCATGGCCGCGATCACCAAGAAGATCATGCTGATTTCGACCATGCATGTTCTCTACGGCCCGTGGCATCCGCTGCATCTGGCGAAGTTCGGCGCCACGCTCGACCACATCTCCGGCGGCCGCTGGGGCATCAACGTGGTCACCGGTCATCGCGCTGTCGAACATGAAATGTTCGGCTGGAACCGCATCGAGCATGACCGCCGCTATGAACTCGCCGCCGAATTCGTCGAAGTGCTGCAGCGGCTGTGGCAGGATGATGAGAATTTCTCCTTCTCCGGAGAATCGAGCTGGAAGCTCAATGGCGGCTTCGTCACGCCGAAGCCGAATTACGGCAGGCCGATCCTGGTCAACGCCACTGGCTCCGATGCCGGCATTTCCTTTGCCGGCCGCTATTCCGACATCGTCTTCGTCACCAGCCCGGCCGGCTCCGACATCGCCAGCGCGCTGGAGGCGCTGCCGGCGCATACGGAGAAAGTGAAGGACGCGGCCCTTGGTGTCGGCCGCACCGTGCGCACTCTGCTCAATCCGCTGATCATCAGCCGGCCGACCGAGAAGGAAGCCTGGGCGGTCGCCGATGAGATCGTCGCCCATGCCGACAGCCGCACGCCGAAAGGCTTCCAGACCTTCAACAGCGACGCCCAGGCCTGGAAAGGACGCGAAGGCCGCGACGACCCCTACGCCAAGGTCGGCGGCAACATCTACCTCATCGGCACGCCCGAACAGATCGTCGACCAGTTCGTCAAGTTGAAGGACGCCGGCATTGACGGCCTGCAGCTGTCCTTCTTCGATTTCAAGCCTGACCTCGAATTCTTCGGCGAGAACATCCTGCCGCTGATGAAGCAGGCTGGCCTGCGCAACACCTAAGGAGCCATCATGACCGCGACTGGGATCTCCGAAATCTGGTACACACGCTGCCCGGTGCCGACGCCTGTCGGGCTCGCCGCACAGCTCGGGCTTCTCGACGAGACCTTTCGCAAGGAGGGGATCGAATTGAAGTCGATCATCGATTCGCCCAATCGCGACATCCGCCAGAGCCATTTCAACCACACGCTCGACTGGTCGTTCCGCCACGGCGGCAACGTGCCGCCGATCCGCGCGCGGTCCGAAGGGCGCAAGACGCGTCTCGTCGGCATCACTTGGACCGACGAATTCCAGGCAATTATCGCCCTGCCCGGTTGCGGCATCAGGACAACCCAGGACCTGAAAGGCCGCCGCTTCGGCATCGCCCGGCGCCCCGAAGGCATCGTCGACTTCATGCGGGCGACGGCGCTGAAGGGCCTGGTCTCGGCCCTCTCGCTCGAAGCCCTCAGCCATGGCGACGTCGAGATCGTCGACATAGCGTTGGCCGACAGCGTTCTCGACAGCCAGGAAGGACCGTCGCTGTTCGGCCTCAAGCGCAAGCAGGCCTATGGCGAGGAAGCCGCAGCCCTGATCCGGGGCGAGGTCGACGCCATCTATGTGAAGGGCACGGCCGGCATCAACGTCGCCAATCTGATCGGCGCCATCCAGGTCGCCGAATTCGGCTTCCACCCCGACCCGAACATCCGCATCAATTCCGGTTCGCCGCGGGTGTTGACCGTCGATGACCTGCTGGCCGAGAAACGCCCCGATCTGGTCGCGCGACTGATCGAGACCATCCTGCGCGCCAGCGCCTGGGCCGAGGCGCATCCGGAAGAGACGAGGCGCTTCGTCGCCCGCGAAGCCGGTGCCACCGAGGAGCAGGTGCTGGCCGCCAACGGCCCGGATGTCCACAAACATCTCGGCCTCGGACTGCAGCCTGAGCTGGTCGGCGCGATTTCCCACTACAAGGATTTCCTGCGCGACTGGGGCTTCCTCGCCGGCGACTTCGACGTCGAGGCCTGGGTCGATCGACGACCCTTCGATCTGGTCGATACGCGCGCCGCCGCCTGACAGGAAAGCCAGCATCATGACCTCCACGATTTCAGGATTTCCGGAACTCCTCGACAGAGTGGCCAGCCTTGCCGACAATCTCGCGCTGACCGCCGCGCATCACGACGCGACCAGGGAATTCCCATTCGCCAATTTCGACCGGCTTCACCAGGCGGCGCTGCTTGGCCTGGTCACGGCGCGCGAACATGGCGGCTTCGGTGGCGGGCTGACGGAAGCACAGGCGGTGATCGCCGAGATTGGCCGTGGCGAGCCGTCGACGGCGCTGGTGCTGGCCATGCACTACAACAGCCAGTATGCGATGCGGAAATCCGGAAAATGGCCGCGCCATCTGGTTCAGCGGATTGTCGAGGCCGGCCGTCTTGGCCCTGCTTTGATCAACGCCGCGCAAGCCGAGCCGCGGATTGGCTCGCCCGCCCATGGCAAGCCGCCCGAAACCATTGCCCGGCGCGACGGCAATGTCTGGCGGATATCCGGCCACAAGAACTACGTCACCGGCATTCCTATTCTGAAATGGGTGAACTTGCTGGCGCTGACCGACGAGCCGCAGCCGCGTCTGGCTTCATTCCTGGTGCCGACCGACGCGCCCGGATTGCGCGTCGAAAAGACATGGAACGCCGCCGGCATGCGGGCGACGGCCAGCGACGACATCATTCTGGATAATGTTGCGGTTCCTGCCGAAGACATCACCGAGGCGCAGCCGGCATCCGAGCCGCTGAGGCGCGAGGAAGGCGCGACGGCGTTCTTCTTTTCGCTGATCGGCGCTGTCTACCACGGTGCCGCCCGTGCTGCCCGTGACCGGCTTGTCTCCTTTGTCAGCACGCACGCGCCGGCAAGTCTTGGTGCGCCGCTGTCGACCGTGCCGCACATCCAGGCAGGGCTCGGTGAGATCGAGGTCAGGCTTGCGAGCAGCACGCGGCTGCTGCGTTCGCTCGCCGAAGATGTCGACGCCGGCCGGCCTGTGGGCACCGACGGCATGACGGTCAGGCATGTCGTCATCGACAATGCCGTTGCCGTCACCTCGCTGGCGCTGGAGCTTGCCGGCAATCCAGGCCTTAACAGAGATTTCCAGCTTGAGCGCCACCACCGTGATGCGCTGACCGCCCGTTCCCACGCACCGCAGAACCACATGATCCGCACGATCGCCGCCAAGGCGACGCTCAGCCGCCATACCGCCCGGCAGCTGGCCGAGACACCGGCTATTGCCGCTGGCAAGCCCAAGCTCGCGGCGGTCGGTTGAGCGCCATGACAACAGAACATGTCGAAGTCGCCATCATCGGCGGAGGCCCCGGCGGCCTGACACTGGCGCAAGGCCTGAAGAAGAACGGCATCAGTGTCGCGGTCTTCGAGAAGGACCGCGCCCGCACCGACTATGTCCAGGGTTTTCGTCTGCGCATCCGCCAGCGCGGCATCGATTCGCTGATCGCCAATTTGCCGCCGGAACTCTACGACGCTTTGGTCGCCACGCTCGGCCAGGCGCCGGATCGCAACATCCTGCTGGACGAGAATTTCAAGATCCTGGGCGAGGATGCCTGGGGCGGCGGCAACGCGCTGGGCGAGGCCGACGACACGCATATCGAAAAATCGGTAAGCCGTATCACGCTGCGCCAGGTGCTGCTCTCTGGCCTCGACGGCATCATGCGCTATGGCAAGGTCTTTTCACGCTACGACGAGCAGCCGGATGGTTCGGTCGTCGCGCATTTCGAGGACGGTTCGGCAATCCATGCCGATGTGCTGGTCGGAGCCGACGGCGCCCGCTCGCGCGTGCGCCAGCAACTGGTGCCGCATGCGCGAAGCTTCGACACCGGCGTCAGGCGCCTGGCCGGCAAGATGACGCTGCATGCCGCAGCCCTTCACCAGATCTCGCCGCTGCTACTCGACTACAATGCCGGCGTCAGGCCAACCGAAGGTCATGGGCTTATGGTCACCAGCCACAGGGTCAATGCCGACGCATTCCGAAAGCATGGACTGATCGGGCTGGACGACGCCACCCACAAGGATTTTTCCGGTTTCCATTTCAACAACACCACCAGCTATGTCTGGTGGAACACCGCCTATGAAAAGGACGAACTTGCCACGGACGACGCGCTGGCAAAGCTCTCCGGTTCAGAACTGATTGACCTGCTGATCTCGAAGATCGCCCACTGGCACCCGGAAATCCTCAACCTCATCCGCTACACCGACCCATCGACGGTGGCGCTGCTTCATGTCCACAGCTCCGAACCTGTCGATCCCTGGCCGACGAAACCGGTGACGTTGCTTGGCGATGCCATCCACGCCATGACCTATTTTCGCGCGCTTGGCGGCAACACCGCGATCTACGACGCCGGGCTGCTGGTGCCGGAGCTGATGGCCGCCAAACGCAGCGACAAGCCGCTTCTCCAGGCGCTGTCGGAGTATGAGGCCAAGATGCTGGAGCACGGCGCCAAAGCCGTGCGGTCTTCGCTGACGGCGATGCAGAAGAACGTGCTGGCGGGCCGTCGCCGCCAATCGGAAGCCGCCGAATAGTGGCCCCGAAAAAATCGCCTGACAGTGCTCCTGCCCTACGCCGCTTCCACCAGGCTGGCCGACTGGAAGTCATACAAGAGGATCGCGATCTCGAAGCCGCGCCGCTGCAGCCAATGCGCCGTCGTCGCCGCGCGGACACCGAGCAGATCGTCGATCAGCACGACGCGCGCGCCGCGCACGGCGATGGTGCGATAGGCGATACCGAGCAACTGCCCGCCCTCAGACGCGATCGACCCCGGAATATGCGCTTCGGCGAACTCGTCGGGCGTGCGCACGTCAAGCAGGTAGGTCGTCCGCTTTTCGTCCTTCGCCCAGTTCGCGGCCGTGGCCGCATCGATGCGGGGAAAGCTGTCGCCTTCGGCAAGCTTTGCAATGTGCTTCCCGGCGAAACGCTTGGCATCCTCGCTTGCCGGACCATAGATTGCGGTCTTGCCGGTTTCGAGTGCAAGACCGGCCTCGCGCCATGCCTTGGTGCCGTCGTGCAGATAGGCGACCCGGTTGGGCACGCCGGCATCGATCAGCGTCTGCGCCCCGATGATGGCGCGCGGCAGGCCGGCGCAGGAGACGACAACCTGCGTCTCCGGTGACGGCACTAGGTCGGCGAAGCGCAGCACCAGCTCGGCGCCCGGCACGCTGATGGCGCCCGGCACATGGTCCTTTTCGAACTCCGCCACCGTGCGGCTGTCGAGCACCACCACGTCGGCGCCTCGGCCTCTGAGCACCGCGAGCTCTTCAACGCTGACGACCGGGGTCCCCTTCTCGTCGCGGATCGCCAGCGAAAAATCGACGCCCGGCGTATCGAAGGTCGGCAGGCCTTCAACGCCGCTTTGCGTCCATTCCGGAATTCCACCGTTCAGCGAAAACAGCTGGGTACGGCCATACCCCACCAGTCGTTCGACAAGTTGCTCGGCAACGCCGCTGCCGTCGTCCGCCAGCACGGTGCGCACCGATTTGCGCGGGATGAAGCGGTCGATCTCGGCCTCGACCTGAGCCGCGGGCAGGTTGGTGGCGAACAGCGGCGATGCGTATCCGACAGTCGCGCTGTCGCGAATGTCTAGCACCGCCAGTTCTTCGCCATCCGCCAGCCATTGGCGAAACATTTTCGAATCGATCGTCCTGTCGCTCATGATGCTTTCCTCTCTTGCTGTTCAGCGGCGCCACGGATCGGACGCGCAAGGCCGAGGTTCTCGCGCAACGTCCCGCCTTCGTAAGCAGTCCGGAACAGACGCCGCCGCTGCAGCTCCGGAATGACGAGGTCGACAAAATCGGTGAGGCCCGTCGGCAGGATCGGCGGCATGACGTTGAAGCCGTCCGCCGCGCCACCGGCGAACCACTCCTCCATCATGTCGGCCACATCCTTTGGCGTGCCGACGATCTGGAAATGGCCGCGCGCGCCGGCAACGGCGAGATACAATTGGCGGATGGTCAGGTTCCGGCTCGCGGCCAATTCGGAAACGACTTTCAGGCGGCTCTTCACGGCATCGGAACTGCCCAGTTCCGGCAACGGTCCGTCGAGTGAATGGCCGGAAAGATCGACACCGCCGAGCAATCCTGAAACCAGCGCCACACCAACCACAGGATCGACCAGGCGCTGGATCGCATCGAACTTGCCCTCGGCCTCCGTGCGTGTCGGCGCGACGACCGGGAAGACACCGGGCATGATCTTCAAGCTGTCGGCGGAGCGGCCAAACGAGCCCAGCCGGCCTTTCAGTTCGCCGTAAAAGCCGCGCGCCGATTCGATGGTCGGGTGGGCGGTGAAAACCACCTCCGCCGTCCGCGCCGCCAAGTGCTGGCCGGCATCGGACGAGCCCGCCTGGACGATGACGGGATGGCCCTGCGGTGGGCGAGCGACGTTGAGCGGTCCCTTGACGCGGAAATGCCGGCCGGCATGGTTCGGGGCGTGGATGCCGCGCCGGTCGATGGCGATCCCCGAAGCCTTGTCGGCGACGAAGGCATCGTCGTCCCAGCTGTCCCAAAGCTTCTGCGCGACAGCGACGAATTCCTCGGCGCGGGCGTAACGGTCGGCATGAACGGGATGCTGGTCGAGGCTGAAATTCGCCGCCGCCGGCGCATCGGCTGAGGTGACGACATTCCAGCCTGTCCTGCCGCCGCTGAGATGATCGATCGAAGCGAACAGCCGCGCCAAGTGGAACGGCTCCCAATAGGTGGTCGAGGCGGTCGCAACGAGCCCGATCCCTTGCGTGATGGTCGAGAGCGCCGACAAAAGCGTCAGCGGCTCGAAATGCACGACATGGCCGGTGCGCTCGAAGGTCTCGATCGGCTGCTCGCCATTGCGCGCGCTGAGACTGTCGGCCAGAAACACCATGTCGAACAGGCCACGCTCGGCAGTGCGCGCGGCGTCCGCATAGTGCTGAAAGCTCAGGCCCGGATTGGCAGGCACATCGGGATGGCGCCAGGCAGCGACATGATGGCCCGGTCCGCGAACAAAGGCTCCAAGCCTTATCTTTCGATTTTCAGTCATCAGCGGTTCTCGGGCTGGTCGCAAAGGGCGTTCCTATCTAGCGCCTGCCAAACCCGCTGAGTGAAAGAATGCCTTTCGCCAGCTGGCAATTATTGTTTTTTGACATCGGGTTACGGGAAAGCACGATGATCGTTGCCGGGGCGATGGGCTAGAGCCACGACCACCGGCGTCGCAAAGGTTCTTGATGCTTCATACCCCTTCCTCCCCTCGCTCAATCATCATTGTCGGCGGTGGCTTTGCCGGTGCGGTCACAGCGATCAAATTGCTTGACCATTCGACCGAGCCGCTGGCGGTCACCATCATCGAGCGCCGGGCCCAACTCGGCCGCGGTGTTGCCTACAGCACCTGCGATCCGAACCATCTCGTCAACGGCGCGGCGCGCATCTTCTCGCTGCATCCGGACGATCCCGATCACCTCGTTCGCTGGCTTATGGCGAATGGGCCGGAGCACGGCTGGACACCGCCCGAGGATGTCCCGGACTCAAGCCCGCCGCGCTGGCTGTTCGGCAGCTATGTCCAGTCGGAACTGACGAGAGCGATCAGAGAAGCAGACCCGCGTTCGTCGCTGCGCCACATCAACGCATCCGCCGTCGACATGCTGACCGGCCCGTCAGGGGTATGCGTCGGCACCAGCGATAGCCAGCAATTGCTGGCCGATGAGGCGGTGCTGGCAACCGGGGTGTTCCAGAGCCAGCCGTCCACCACGGAAGCAGCCGTCGTCAGCGATCCCCGTTACGTCGCCAATCCCTGGGATTCGGCGGCGCTCGATCGGCTCGCCGGCAGCAAGGAACTGCTGCTGATCGGCTCCAGCCTGAGCATGGTCGACGTCGTCGCCAGCATGGAAGCGCGCGGCTTCAAGGGCGGTTATCGCGTCGTGTCGCGGCGCGGACAGATCGTCGAACCTCGGCGCAACACGGAAGCGTGGCGCGATTTCCTCGCCGGGCGGCCGCTGCCGAAAACCACCAGGGCGCTTCTCGCACTGGTCAAGGCCGAACGCCGGGCAATCGAAACCACCGGCCTGGACTGGCAAGGGCTGCCGCTGACGATCCGGCCGTGGATCCTGGCCTTGTGGCAAGGCGCCACCGACAGGGAGCGCTTGAAGTTCGCACGCCATCTGCGCGCCTTCTGGGATGTCACCGCGCACCGCGCGGCGCCACCGAGCTTTGAGCGCGTGGCACTGGCGCGAAGCCAAGGCCGTTGGACGGGTGGAGCGGGACGGGTGCTGGCACTCCATCCGCAGGCAAATGGGATCGTCGCTGAAATCCGCTGGCGCGATACCGGCGCGGTCGAACGGCTGCGCTTCGACGGCGTCGTCAACTGCCGCGGCCATCAGGAGCATGACTGGCGGCGGATCGCCGATCCATTCGTCCAGAACCTGCTCGAAAACGGCATCGTCAGGCCGCATGCGATCGGCTTCGGCATCGACGCCACGCATGACGGCCAGGTGATTTCCCGTGATGGCGAGACCCATGGCAATCTGTTCGCCATCGGCCATCCGCTGCGCGGTGTCGCCTGGGAATCGAGCTCAATCGGCGAACAACTGGCGCAGGCCATAGCCCTTGCCGGCCTTCTGGTCGGCGCCAGCCCAAGGCTGCGTGCTTTGGCCTGAAGTTACCGGCTTTGCGAAATGGAAGAAACGAAAAGGCCGCAGCTCGATGCGGCCCTTCTCTCATGATTGCCCGGCAGATTTAGGCGTTCGGGTCGAGATAGGCGTCGGCGAAATTCGCTGACAGGCCTTCGGCGCCAGGCGCGTAGTTCTTGACGGTTTTGCGGGCGATGATGATGGTCGGTGGCGCGATCAGATTGATGATCGGCAATTCATCGGCGATGATCTCCTGGAACTTGAAGAAGAGCTGCTTGCGCTTGGCCTCGTCGAGCTCGACCGATGCGGCTTCCAGCAACCGGTCAACCTCCGGGTTCTCATAGTGCGCGCCGTTGGAGAACGGCAGCCCTTTCTTGATGTTCTTCGACCAGTAGAGCCGCTGCGCGCCGGCGCTCGGATCGAAGATGTTGCCGCAGGATTCCGTCGACAGGTCCCATGTGCGGTCGGTGTAGATGGTTTTGACATAGGTGCCGAAATCGAATTTTTCGATCTCGGCATCGATGCCGATCTTGGCTAATGCCTGCTTGAGGAAGTCAGCATAGCCCCACGGGTTGTAGGGATTGTTGGTGAGCCTGAGCTTGAAGCGAATGCCGTCCGCTCCCCGCTTGAAGCCGGCCTCGTCGAGCAGTTTTTCCGACAATGCCGTATCGACGGTCGCGGCCTTTACGTCGGGGTCGAAATACTTCTTGTTGACGACGCTGATCGGCGTCGGCGAGACTTGGCCATAACCGTAAAACACGATTGCATTGACCGCGTCGAGGTCGATCGCGTGCGCGATTGCCTGACGGACCTTCTTCTCCTTCAGGATCGGGTTTTCGAGGTTGATGATCAGTTGGTGCAGCGGGCCGCTATAGGTGAAGACCGTGCTGTCGACGACGAATTGCGGCAGCGCGTTGAAACGCTCCAGATCGGCGAAGGCCACAGGGTTCGGTCCGATGTCGACCTCGCCCGTTTCGAGCGCCGCGGCGCGCGCGCCCGGATCGGTGATGAAGCGGAAAATGATCCGGTCGAGATAGGGTTTAGGCGCATCCCAATAGGTCGGGTTCTTTTCGACGAGGATGTGGCTGCCCTTCACCCATTCCTTCAGCACGAACGGCCCGCTGCCGATGATCTGCTCGAAGGACGGATCGTCAGCCGGCTTCAGCTTCTCGTAAATGTGTTTGGGCACGACAGGCGATTCCGTCGCGGCCAGCCCCGAAATCAGGGCGGCGGACGGCTTCGACAATTTGATCTTTACGATATACGGGTCCGACGTGTCGATGTCGGTGACGTTCTGGAAGGTGATGCGCCCGCGCGGATGCGCTTCGCGCAGCCGGGAGATCGAAAAGGCCACGTCCTCGGAGGTCAAATCATGGCCATCGCTAAACTTCACCCCCTGGCGCAGCTTGAAGACGTATTCGAGCCCGTCGTCGCTGATCGACCATTCGGTGGCCAGTTGCGGTCGCGGATTGAGATCGTAGTCGTAGGCGAGCAGGCCGTCGAAAATCTTCGGACCGATGGTGGCCGGTCCGCCAGCGCTGGTGTTGATGGAAACGATCTGGTTGGGCTCGGGATAGTAGACGAAGTTGAGCGTGCCTCCGGCCACCGGCTTTGCGTCTTCTGCGAATGCCCCGGCGGGAAGTGCTGCACTCGCGCCGGCCAGCAGCAGGAACTGATTGAACAGGCGTCGGTTGATGGTCATGGTCGGTACTCCGAATTGGCGCGATTTATCTTTCATGGAGAAAAGTCGGGATCGTCGTTTTCACGCGCCGGTCCCAACCAGAGGGCTTGCAGAACGCTTAGGCGTTTGGCGCGAGCCATATCTGCGCGAAGCTGTTGTTGATCCCCTGAGCGCCGGGCGCAAAATCCCGGACCTTCTTGTTGGCGACGATCTGGGCGCCGGCGGCGACCAGATCGACCGACACCACGTCGTCATGGATGATGTGCTGGAATTTGTGCCAGAGCTCGCGCCGCTTGGTCTCGTCGGGCTCGATTGCCGCGGCTTCGAGGATCTGGTCAACCTTGGGGTTTGCATAGTGGCTAGCGTTGGAGAAGACGAGGCCGATCTTGAAGTTCTTCGACCAGTAGGCGCGCTGGACGCCGAGCGTCGGATCGAAGGTGTTCGACAGCGACTCGACCACCAGGTCCCAGGCGCGGTCGGTGTAGACGGTCTTCAGGAACGTCGACAGGTCAAGCTTGAGGATCTCGGCATCGATGCCGACCGTCGCCAACGACTGCTTGATGAAATCGGCATAGGACGCCGGCAGGAACGCGTTGTAGGCAAGCCGGAGCTTGAAGCGCGTGCCATCGGCGCCACGCGGATAGCCGGCGTCGTCGAGCAGCTTCTCCGCCAGTTTGGTATCGGGCTCGCGCGCCTTGATGCTGCGGTCATACCATTTGGGCAGCGCCGTGCTGATCGGGCTCGGCGATACCTGCGCATAACCGTAGAGCGCGATGTCGACCAGCTTCTGCAGGTCGATTGCGTGGGCGATGGCAAGGCGCACATCGCGCTTGGTCAGGATTTCGTTCTCGTAGTTGAAGAACAATTGCTGCTGTGGGCCGGAATAGGCGTAGGTGTTGGTGTCGACGACCAGAGCGGGGTTTGCCTTCAGCCGTTCGATGTCGGCCAGCGGCACGGGATTGGCGCCGATATCGATCTCGCCGGTTTCAAGAGCCGCCGAACGTGCGGCCGGGTCGAGGATGACGTGCAGGACGATGCGGTCGAGGTAGGGCCGAGGCGCGTCCCAATAATCCGGATTGCGGTCGAAGATCAGATGGCTGCCGGGCACCCATTCCTTGAGAATGAAGGGACCGGTGCCGATCGTCTGTTCGAGCTTCGGCTGTTCCGCCGGCTTGAACGTTTCGTAGACGTGCTTCGGCACAATCGGTGATTCCGAGCTGCTCAGTGCCGTGATCAGATAGGGCGCCGGCTTTGAAAGCACGATGATGGCGGTGTGCGGATCGGGCGTCTCGACCGCGGTCACGTTTTGGTAGGTGATGCGGCCGCGCGGATGCGCCTCCTTCAGCCGGAAGATGGTGAAGGCAACGTCTTCCGACGTGAAGTCCTTGCCGTCATGCCATTTGACGCCCTCGCGCAGTTTGAAGGTGTAGCGCAGGCCGTCATCGCTGATCGACCACTCCGTCGCCAGCAGCGGTTTCGGGCTGAGGTCATAGGCGAAATCAAGCAGACCTTCATTCACCTTGGGACCGATCGCCTGGCCGGTGCCCGACGAGGTGTTGATTGCAATCAGCGACGTGGGGTCGGGATAGTAGGCCCAGTTGAGCGTGCCACCCTGGACCGGCGTTCCTTCGGCAGCGAAGGAAACCCCGGGCAATGCGAAGCTCGCACCGCCAAGCAACAGCAGCTGGTTGAAATGACGACGATTGACAGACATGGCCTTGAGCTCCGGAAAACGGCTTCGATGGCATCCGGCGGCCGAACACACTCCGGCGCCTCGACGCGATGATCTCTGCCACGCCGCAAAACCGGAAGAATGATTTTCTATCGTCTGCCGAAAGCACCGCTTCGCACGACCGTTTCATTCCAGGATCTGGCAACGCTGCTCGACGCCCAAATCAGCGCTCCGATCTTATTTCTACAAGAATTGTAGACATTACGATTTTTTAGATTTCCGTTCCCGCTGCCGCGACGCTGCGGCAAACGAAATTTTCCACCGAGCACTTTAGCGCAAAGCCCGCCCTCGTCGCGCCCGGCCTGAACGTGTTGAATGCGCTCTATGGTCGATCTCATTCGCGCAAAATCAAGGAAGCTGCGGCCGACGTTGGCGAGGCTTCCGCCGCTGACGTCGCTTCGCGCTTTTGTCGCAACCGCCCGCCACCTGAGCTTTACGCGGGCGGCCGAAGAACTCCATGTGACGCCTGCCGCCATCGGCCAGCAGATCCGCCTGCTCGAGGATCACCTCGGTCAACCGCTGTTCCATCGCAACCGCGGCGAGCTTCTGCTGACGTCGGCCGGCCAGGCGCTGATGCCCGGCCTCACCGAGGCTTTCGACGTCGTTGTCGAGTCGGTCGCGCGGATTTCCGGCGACGAGGAGGATGCGCCGATCAAAGTGTCGGTCGCGCCCTCCTTCGCCAGCAAATGGCTGATCCCGCGCCTCGACGCACTGCGCGACGCGGTACCCGGCCTAGAAGTGCTGGTCAACGCATCGACCAGGCTTGCCGACTTTGCCAGCGAAGACGTCGACTGCGTCATCCGCTACGGGTCGGGCGCCTATAGCGGCCTGCTGACGGAACGGCTTTTTTCGGAAGCGGTGCTGCCCGTCTGCAGCCCGGAATTTGCTCGCATGCACGGTCTCTATCGCGGGCCGGAGGGCCTGCGTGAAGCGCCGATCCTGCATGAGGACGGACCGGAACGCGATCCAAGCTGCCCCGACTGGAAGGGCTGGCTGAGATCCAACGGCCTGTCCGGCCGGCTTGTCGAGGGCGGCATACGGCTTAGCCAGTCCTCGCTGGTTCTCGACGCCGCTGCTGCCGGCAAGGGCATCGGTCTTGGCAAATTTCGGCTGGCCGAACCCGACCTTGCCGCGGGGCGTCTGGTCAGCCCATTCGGCTCGCCGCAGCCGGTCGAGTTTTCCTATTATTTCGCGACGACGCCGCACAAGGCGAAGCTGGCGACGGTCGAGCGCTTTCATGCCTGGCTGAAGGCCGAGGCGCGTCGGCTTGGCGCGCTCGACTTCACGCCGCCGGTGCCGCTGCCGGCTCGCATCGCCATCGTCGCTGCGGAATAGTCTCACCTCGGTCTCTCGCGAGCAGGCGCGCGCCCCTATTTGAGTTTGAAGCCGAGCGCTTTAAGCGCTTCGCCCAGGCGATCACGGCCTTTCAGCGCTGCTTTGCTGCCGATGCGGTTCGACATCAACTCCGTCCAGTCGACCACAGGCATCGCCTGCTCCTGCTGGAATGAACGAAGCGTCCGGTTGTAGGTTGCAAGATCGTCCGGATCGAGGTCTGACTGATAGCGCTCGCGGTGCAGCACCACAGCCTGGGGCAGTCTGGGCTTGATGTCAGTCGCAGCCAGGAGATCGGGATAGCCGACGGTCAGGCCGAACACCGCCACGGTTTCCGGCGGGAGGCCGAGTTCGCGCGCCACCTCCTGCGGATGATTGCGCATCGCGCCGATGTAGCAGGAGCCGAGCCCGAGCGCATCGATCGCCACCACCGCATTCTGTGCGGCAAGTGCGGCGTCGATCACGGCCAGCAGAAGACTCTCTTGGTAGTCGAGGCCCTCGCCCACCCGTCCGTTTGCCTCGGCAATAGCGCGCAGGCGCGACAGGTCCGCCAGCCAGACCAGCACCAGCGGCGCCTGCTCGATATGGCGATTGACCGCCGCCAGTCCGGCAAGCCGCGCCTTGCGCGCCGGATCCTCGACTGCGATGACGCTCCACGCCTGGAGATTGGAAGAGGTCGGGGCCGACTGGGCGGCAGCGACGATCAGTTCGAGCGTGCCATCCGGCAGCGGCTCGACGAGATAGTTGCGGACCGAGCGATGCGAAAGGATCGCCTCGAGGGCTTCGTTCCAGTTGCCGGTATGCGCGCTTTGCGGCGCTCGATAACGCCGCCGTAGCGCCGCTTCACCACGTAGGTCGGCGTCGGAAGGGCGGATGCTGAAGGCGGCCGGCTGTGACATTTTCTTCCCTATTTGGCAATCTGGCTTATTCGGTGTTCTGACGACCCCAGGTCATTCAAGAAGCGCGGCTTAGGCCCCATTGCGCAATAGCGGAAGCAACTGATCGCCTTGCCGCTTGATCTCGGAAAGATACGGCGTGTCCGAGAGCACGAAGTGTGTGATGCCCAGATCCCGGTACCTGCCGAGCGAGCGGGCGACGTCGGCGGCCGAGCCGACCAGCCAGGTGGTGCCGGCGCCGCCGCCGCCGTACTTGCCCGGCGCCGTATAGAGGTTGTCGTCCAGCACCTCGCCGCGCGCGTGCAGATCGAGCAGCCGCTGCTGACCCACCGCTACCGCCCGACCGTGATCGTTCCAGCCGGCGCCCTTGCCCTTGGCTATCTCGTCGACCTTCGCCTCGGCGTCCGCCCAGGCCTGCCCGGTGGTGTCGCGGACCAGCGTGGTGACCCGCAACCCGAATTCCAGAGGCGGGAGGTCTCGGCCAAGTTCCCTGCTCAAGGCTTTGAGCCGCTCGATCCGCTCCCGGACGCCGTCGAGCGGCTCTCCCCAGAAGAGCTGGACATCCGCCTCGCTGGCCGACACCCACTCGGCCGCCTCCGACGCGCCGCCGAAGTAGAGCTTGGGATGGCGACGATCGCCACAGACATGGATGCGGGGCATGACGGTCGACCCGGTGACCCGGAAGTGCTCGCCCGCAAAGGTCACGTTCTCTTCGGTCCAAAGTCTGCGAACCAGCCGCATGAACTCTCTGGTGCGGGCATAGCGATGTATCTGGTCGCCTTCGCTATCTCCATATGCCGCGAGGTTGTCCTTGCCTGACACTATGTTGATACGCACGCGACCGGCGGTCAGCTGGTCGAGCGTGGCTACGGCGGATGCGAAGTGCGCCGGCCGCCAGTACCCCGGGCGGATCGCGATGAGCGGCTCGAAGGAGGTGGTCCGCGCGGCGAGGGAGGCCGCGACAGTAAAAGTGTCGGGCCGACCCCAGCCGGTACCGATCAGCGCGCCCTTCCAGCCATGCTCCTCAAGCGCCTTCGCGTGGCTGGTCAGCGTCTCCAGGCTGTTGTGGTCCTCGACGGCCGGCTCGCCGCGGTGACCGGGATCGACCTGGTTCGGGATGTACCAAAGAAATTCGGTATCAGCGCTCATTGTCGGGCCTGTATTTTGGCCGGGCATGGAGGTCAATGGCAGGACCTTCCGCTCCGTTGTATTTTGATGATCACTCAAAGGGCTGCCCCTAGCAGCCCTGGCGCCTTGCTCGGCTGCGGTGCAAAGCGGCTTTCGGGCCGGGCAAGGCCGAGATGGTCGCGCAGCGTGCGCCCTTCATATTCCGTTCGGAACAGCCCTCGCCGGCGCAGGATCGGCACCACCGTATCGACAAAGACCTCCAGTCCGGTCGGCAGCACGTCCGGCATCAGGTTGAGGCCGTCGGCGGCGCCGGCGACAAACCATCTTTCGATATCGTCGGCGATCTGCTCCGGCGTGCCGACGATGGTGCGGTGGCCAGTGCTGCCGTTCAGCGCCCGGATCAGCTGGCGAACCGTGAAATCATTGCTGCGGGCGAGCGCGAGCGTGGCCTTGAAGAAGGTGTGGCCGCCGTTGGGGGGCAGTTGAGTCCCTTCCGGCAACTTCTCGTCCAGCTTCAATCGCTCGCGGTCGATGCCGAGCACGCCGGACAGCCGCCCAAGGCTGTAGTCGAGCGGAATGCGATCCCACAGCTCTTCTTGCCGCCGCTCCGCTTCCGCCTCTGTGCTGCCGATGATGGTGGCTAGGCCGGCGAGGTTGAGCGGCACGCCGCCGGTGCGGCCATAGGCGACGGCACGCGCCTTAAGTTCCCGCGCATAGCCGAGCGCTTCCTCGAAAGATTGCGATGCGGAAAACACGGCTTCGGCGTGGCGGGCGGCGAGGTCCTTGCCGTCATCGGACCCGCCGGCCTGGACGACCACCGGATGCCCTTGCGGCGAACGCGGCACATTGTGCGGCCCGTGCACCGAGAAATGTGCGCCCTTGTGGTCGATGGCGTGAACCTTGGTGGCATCGACGAAGCGCCCGCTGGCGACATCACCGATGAAGGCATCGTCCTCCCAGCTGTCCCACAATGCCTTGACGATGTCAGCGAATTCCGCCGCCCGCTCGTAGCGCCGGCCGTGATCGATGGCACCGTTGAGGCCGAAATTGCGGGCCGAGGCGGGATCGGCCGTGGTGACGATGTTCCAGCCGATGCGTCCGCCGCTGACATGGTCGAGCGTCGCGAAGCGCCTGGCGATATTGTAGGGCTCGTTGAAGCTGGTTGAAGCGGTGGCGATCAGGCCGATGCGCTCGGTTGCGGCGGCTACCGTCGCCAGCACGATGGTCGGCTCCAGCGACGTGATCGGACGATAGTCAATGCGGTCCGATATCGCCGCCTGGTCGGCAAGGAATACGGCGTCGAGCTTTGCGCGCTCTGCGATCTTCGCCACCTGCACATAGTGGTCGACGGTGAAGGCGGCATAGGGGTCGACGCCGTCCATCCGCCATGCCGCCGGCGAGAAGCCGGCATGCAGGATGTTGACGTTGAGATGGAGCTGCCGGCCGCTCATCGAAAGACGCCGGGCTCGGGATAAGCGCCGGTCAGATACCAGGTGCCGACGGTGCGGGTCTTGTATTCGGCAGGGTTGTGCAAGGTGTGAATGCGTGCGTTGCGCCAGAAGCGGTCGAAGCCGTATTTGCGCACTGCGGAGCGGGCACCCATCACCTCGAATATCTCGGTCGTGACTTCGAGCGCGACATCGCCTGCCAGCACATTGGCCGCGGCGACGGCAACCGCCGCCTCACCGCGTTCTTGCTCGGTCAGCGCCTTGCCGCGCGCGATCGCATGATCGATCGCCGCCCCCGCGCGATCGGCCAGCGCCGTCGCCGCCCGCGTCTTGACCCAGAGCTCGCCATACTGCCGCTTGATCCATGGATCGTCGATATGGCGCTCGACGCCGGAATACATCCACGGCCGCGAACTATTGAGCGTATAATCTCGCGCCGCCAGCAGCGCGCCCTGGGCCGTGCCGACAAAGACATTGAGCAACACGCTCTGCTGCTGCAGCGGGCCGATGGTGCGGATTGGCAACGACGCGTCGACCCAACCGCGCACCAACTCGCTGTCGTGGATCCTGACGTCCTTGTAGGCGACCTTGCCGCTGCCGGTCTGCGTCTGGCCGATGCCGTCCCAGTCGTCGAGAACGGTGATGCCTTCGCGGTTCGCCGGGATCGCCGCGAATTTCCTCTCGCCGCTGACCTCGTCTTCCCACGAGGTCGAAAGATAGTCGGCGACATGCGAGCCGGAGGCGAAGGGTTTGAAGCCGTTGACGATCGTCCACTCGCCATCTTTGCGGCCGAACAGCGTTTTGGAAAAACTGTTGCCGGTGTTGCCCCAGAACCAGTCGCCGGCAGCCGAACGCCGTAGCAGATCGGCTGAGCGCGGTTCGTCCGAATTGAGCCTGGCGGCGATCAGCGCGCTGAAATGGTAGCCGTAGATATGGCCGATCGAGCCGTCGACCTTGGCGAACTCGCGCCCGATCTTCAGCGCTGTCGAATAGGGTTCGCCGGCGCCGCCGAATTCCTTGGGGATCACGATGGTGAGCAGGCCGCTTTGCTTGAGCAGACGGATCTGTTCGGTAGGCCTGCCGCCAAGCTGGTCGCGCTCGACCGCATCGCGGGCAAAGATGTCGCGCAGCTCGACCGCCTTGGCGATCCATGGATTGGACGTATCGGGATCGAAGGTCATCGTCTCACTCATGCAGATGCGGGAAGCCGTGGCGCTCGGCAAGCAGTGCGAGAATGCGCCTGGTGTCATCGGCGAAGACCTTGCCCTTGGCCCTCGGCAAGTCGGCGGGCGGATCGCTGCCGATGATCAGCACCGGCAGCGACTGGTGCCGTTCGCCGAGCGCGTCGATCACCTTGCCCCTCGGCCTTGCGAACGGGACGCGTTCGACGTCTAGTCTGCTGGCGAGATCGGGAAAGGCAGCGAGCAATCCCTCAACCTGGTTGCAATAGGGGCAGACGAACGTCTGGCCCGGCTGCTTTGGGTCGGCGAAACCCGGCTGGATGAGAAAGAGCGTGTCGCGCGCCATTGCCGGCCTACTCCGCAGCCGCCGCGGCATGCCGCGAAAAGCGGTTTGCCGGCCGCTTCAGGCCGAGATTGTCGCGCAAGGTGCTGCCCTCATACTCATCGCGGAACAGGCCACGGCGGCGCAGTTCCGGCACCACCAGCTCGATGAAATCCTTCAGGCCGCCGGGCATGATCGGCGCCATGATGTTGAAGCCGTCGGCACCGTAATTCTCGAACCGCTCTTCCATGATGTCGGCGATCTGTTGCGGCGTGCCGACCACTTGCCAGTGGCCGCGGGCGCCGGCGATGCGCAGATAGAGCTGCCGGATCGTCAGATTCTCGCGTCGCGCCAGATCGATCACCAGAGCCTGCCGGCTCTTGCCGGCATTGGTCTCCGGCAAATCCGGCACCGGCCCGTCGAGCGGATAGGCGCTGAGGTCGAAGCCGCCGGCCAGCGCCGAGACCAGACCGAGGCCGACTTCCGGCTGGATGAGATCCTGCAGCTGTTCGAACTTCTCCCGCGCCTCGGCTTCGGTGCGGCCGACGACCGGGAAAATGCCTGGCAGGACTTTCAGGTCATCCTCCGAGCGGCCATATTTGCCGAGCCTGCCCTTGACGTCGGCATAGAAGGCGGTGGCTTCGTCGAGCGTGATCTGCGCCGCGAAAATCGCTTCCGCGGTACGAGCCGCCAGCTCTTTGCCCGGACCCGACGCCCCGGCCTGGACCACGACCGGATGGCCTTGCGGCGTTCGCGGCGTGTTCAGGGGACCACGCACCTTGAAGTGCTGGCCCTTGTGGTTCAGCACATGCAGTTTGTCCTTGTCGAAATAGCGCCCGCTTGCTCTGTCGCGCGGGAAGGCGTCATCTTCCCAGCTGTCCCACAGGCCGAGCACGACATCGGCGAATTCCTCGGCGCGGTCGTAGCGCTCGCCATGCTGGATATGCGTCTCGTGACCGAAATTGAACGCTGCCTCCGGATCGGACGAAGTGACCAGATTCCAGCCGGCCCGCCCGCCGCTCAGATGGTCGAGCGACGCGAACTGGCGGGCCAGATTGTAGGGATCGGAAAAACTGGTCGACGCCGTGGCGATGAGGCCGATATTCCTGGTCACAGCCGACAGTGCCGACAGCAGCGTGATCGGCTCGAACGGATAGACGCCGCTATGCGCCTTGCGGCTGGCGGCCTCCAGATCCTTCAGCCGCGCCGCCACGCCGTCGGCGAAGAAGATCGTGTCGAACTTGGCTGCTTCCGCCAGCCGGGCCAGCTCGACATAGTCGTTGAGGCTGGTCCCTTCTCCTGCCTCCGGGTGGCGCCAGGCTGCGACATGGTGGCCGGTGAAGAGAAGAAAGGCTCCAAGCTTGACCTTGTCCTTGCGGCTGGCCATGTTCCGCGCCTCCTCAGCGATACAATCCGCCGACCGGGAATTCCCCGGTCAGCAACCAGGTGCCGATCGTGCGCTTCTTGTATTCGGCCGGATTGTGCAGCGTGTGCGTGCGCACGTTGCGCCAGAACCTGTCGTAGCCGTTGGCCTTGGTGGCTGAGCGGGCGCCCATCACCTCGAAAACCTCGCTCGACGCATCGAGGCCGATTTGTCCAGCGTAGACATTGGCGGTGGCGAGATCGATCGCCGTCTGCCCGCGCTGCTCCAGGGTCAACGCCTCGCCCTGGCCATAGGCGGCATCGAGGCTGCATGCCGCTATATCGGCCAGTTCGGCCGCGGCGAGCGTGCGGATATAGAGGTCGCCATATTTGCGTTGCACGAACGGATCGTCGGTATGTTTCTCATAGCCGGAATAGACCCAGGGGCGCGATTGCGAGACCGTATAGTCGCGGCCTTCGCTCAGCGCTCCTTGCGCGCTGCCGACGAACAGGTTGAGCAGGACCGCCTGCTGGAACAGTGACGTCAGCGTCTGGAATGGCGTCAGCGGCACCGCGGGCGAGCCAATCAGTTCGTCATCACCGACATGCACGTCCTTGAAGGTGACCTTGCCGGAACCCGTCTGGCGCTGTCCGACGCCGTCCCAGTCGTCCTCAATGACGATGCCCTCACGGTCAGCCGGGATTGCGGCTGCCAGCCGGTCCTGACCGTCCTCCCAGGCGACCTGGATATAGTCAGCGATGTGCGAACCGGAAGAAAAGGGCCGAAAGCCGCTCAGGATCCAGCCCGTGCCGTTGCGCCTGGCCGTCGACGTCTTCGACATGGCGTTGCCGGAATTGCCCCAGACCCAGTTCTCCCTTGCCGAGCGTTTCAGCAGTCGGTCCTTCTGCGCCTCGGTCCCGCGAAACAGCACGCCGTTGAGCGGCAGATGATGGTAGCCGTAGAGATGGGCGAGCGAGCCGTCGGTGCGGGCGAATTCGCGCACGACGCGCAGCACCGACAGCCAGGGTGCGCCCTTGCCGCCATAGCGCTTGGGAATCTGCGCCGACGGCAGGCCGCTTTCCTTCAGCAGACGGATTTGCTCGACCGGCCGCCCGCCGGCCTTGTCGCGCGCCACGGCATCCCGATCGAAGATATCGCGCAGTTCGACCGCCGTGGCGACGAACGGGTCGGAAAGGTCAGGGCTGAAGGTCATCGGCGTTTGTCCATGGAAATGCGTCTATTCCGCCGCGATGGTCCGCGCCGGCCGCCAGACGGAAGCGGCATAGGCGTCTTCGCCGAACTCGGCCGGATGGCTCCCGGTTATGCGACTCTCATGGCTGTCGAGATCGGCGAGGAAGAGATCGCGGCTGATGCGCGCGACCACAGCCGGCACATCGCGCCTGATCGACGGCACATCGCCGATCGGCAGGCCGAAACTGACAAAGCCGCCGGGATTGAAGACATGGATATTCCTCAGGAATGGCGCCTCCCCCGGCGCCTTCTCGAGAAATTCATGGCCGAGGCCGAGATAAGGATGGGCGCCGAAAAACTCATCCCGCTCTGCTTCCGACGGCGCGTACTGGTCGCGCCATAGCCGGATGGCGGTGGCGAAATCGGCAAGTTCCGGCTTGCGGGTCGGGTCGGCAAAATAGCCGGTACCGGCGATGACGAAGTCGAAGGCAAATGTTTCGCCGGCGATCTCGGTGACGACCTTGCCGTCTTCGACATCCGCATTTGTCCAGGGGGCACCGAGATGGAGATGAAAATTCTGGTGCCGCACCGCCCGCTCCACCGCATCGAGCGGTGGCGTCGAACCGGCCTCGCGGAAGCGCAGCGCCTGGCGCCAGCGCACCGCAACGGGCAGCAGCGGATAATTGTCATAGGCCCCGGGATAGCCGCGCACGCGGTTGATCGGCACGCTGGCGATGCTGGTGCGTCTGGCGAACAGACGCACCGATTTCGCGCCGGCCTCAAGGGCAGCTCCGGCCGCATCGAATGCCGAAGCCGCCGACCCGACGACAGCGATTGCCTTTCCCTTGAGCGAGGCAAAATCGATTGCCGCCGAACTGTGTGCGACAAGGCCCTGCGGCAAGGCGGCAAGTACCGCCGGTATCACTGGACCGCCGCTGCCGCCAAATCCATTGGCCAGAATGATCTTGCGCGCCGTTTCGACCGATGGCGTGCCGTCGGCTTCGAGGTGCAGGCGAAAATGCCCGCCAGCCGGCTCGATGCGAATGAGACGTGTGCCGTAACGAATGCCGATGCCGAGAAAGTCGCGATACCATTTCAGGTAGTTCGCCCAATCCGTCCGTACGATGCGGTCGAAACCGGCATAGGCTTCCGCACCGTGGCGGGCTTCGTACCAGGACTGAAAACTCAAGCCCGGCAAGCCGAGTTCCGGCCCCGGCAAGCCCTTTGGCGTTCGCAACCGGTTCATCCGCGCATGGGAGAGCCAGATGCCAGCCTTGCTCTCGTCCGGCGCGGCATCGATGACCGTAACCTTGCCGATGCCGGCGCGCCTCAACGCGAAGGCAAAGGTGGCGCCCGTCTGCCCGCCGCCGACGATGAAGACATTGTGGTTGATGCCCTCGCGGTCCGGCACCCAGTTCTGCGGATCAGGGCCGATCAGCCGAAGTGTTTCATGGGCGTGGAAATCTGGATCGGATGGTAAAGCCATTTGGGCTCCGGCTGAAGTTCAAGCGTCGCGCCAAACTCCGCCCCAGTCGGCAAACAGTCCAGAAATGTCTGCTTTGATTGCCCGGTAGTTTTTTTCACTTGCATCCGATTTCACAATCGGGAGCGCCATCGGGCAAATGGAGATCGGAGCTTCCAGGAGACGCGATACTACCCGGCCAGCGGATGACCGGGCCGCAGCCGCGGTCTACGGACCGCCGCGGCCGGTGCAATTGGTGCCGGTATTCCGCTCGCGACTGGAGCGGCGATTGGCGAAGGGTCATGAACCTGCAAGCGGATGGATCCACACTTTGCTCCGCACAAGGGCATTTTGAGACTACGGCCGAGTTCAGAACCCGCCTAATTGCACGTCGTTGCCGCCGATTGCCGTACGCATCGCTGAAGGGTCTTTTGAAGCCGGGAGTGTTGAGCTACCTGTGACGGGTGCCATCAACGAGACGGAGAAAATCGACGAACAGGCCCAAAATCATTTCGCTAAAAGTCACGGATTTACCCGACAGCGCTCAATTCAAACCCGAAGAATTAAGCGTAACATATTGATATGTAATAATATGGTGGGCCCGGAGGATGTACCAAGATTGTTGATTTCATTGGCTTTTTCGTGGGCCAAAGTCGGAAATCTTCCCGTATCGTTCCGTATGGTACCGCGACAGCCAGACAGTCGAACATCGCGGCCCTATCCCGCGGGCTGCCGAACATGTCACAACCGCTTCGTCAGCACCAAATGGCACAGCGCGCGCCAGTATTCCGCGGCCGCCCGGTGAGGCATCATGAGAAGCTTCTTGCAGCACTTGATAAGCGCGACAGCGCCGAGGCGCGCGCAGCGATCGTCAACGACATAGCAGATGCGGCAGCCCGAATTAAGCTGCATGGCGGACTAGCTTGAGGCCCTGTTTGGGAACTGCCACACGGTAGCTCCCATAGCCCACCTTCACGAGCAAGCTTTCCTTGC
Organism: Mesorhizobium sp. M0663; assembly: GCF_040320585.1. Classification (NCBI taxonomy): domain Bacteria; kingdom Pseudomonadati; phylum Pseudomonadota; class Alphaproteobacteria; order Hyphomicrobiales; family Phyllobacteriaceae; genus Mesorhizobium; species Mesorhizobium sp. M0663. The sequence goes on along the minus strand of NZ_JAMYPX010000002.1, from coordinate 141,978 downwards.
ACATGCGGGCGAGGTAGCAGCGAGGAACGTCGATGTCGGTCAGGTCTTTTGTCCGGACTTCGCCGTTCTCAAGAGCGAGCGAGACGGCGCGTTCCCTCAATGTCGGCTTTGGGCCACCGGCAAGCCGGATCCGCTCGGCGCGGTCGCGATCACGCTTCCGCATCCTGACGGAGGGCTCTGGCGTAGCTTTGAGGGCAATCTGCAACACATAAGTTCGCGGTTTCGTTCAGCCCGGCGAGCCCCGCCTTTTCTACGCCATGACACGATGCTGCGCGCCGGCATCCGATGTTTCCCTACGCTACGATCCGCTTCGATCCTGCCCGCTCACTCTCGGTCATTCTGTCCGCAAAAAAGTCCACCACTTCAGTCATTTAGCCTCTTCAATTGGAGTAATCGCGTCACATCGAGGTAAGCCTGCGCAGGGACCGAACCTTTCCCTTCATTGAAGTGCCCTCTTCCCAAGCTTAGTCAATGAAGCAATTGGGGGCGGAATACATCTGGGCACTGGACTTGGTCGGCGACCTGAACTACCGCCATCTCACGAGCCTGGACTATGCTAGCGCGGAGCGCGCTTGCCAATCCGCTTCTTTCGATCCGTTTCCTTGGGCGTCACTCCCACTGCATCAAGCGCCGAAAACTCGTGAGACCATAATCCGGGCAGCGCCGGCAATTGGCGCTGTTCGGGTACAGCAGTGCTGTGTCCTCTCCTGTTCTACGGACGAAGCAAATCCGAGAGGTTGTCTGACTTTTCTATTTTGTCTGTGAGGTCGAGCCCCGACAGGAGGTCGACCAGATGGCTGGTCATCAGGTCGGCCGCTTGGGAACTACGCCCTGCTTCGATTGCATCGACCAGAGCGTGATGGGCGTGTTTCTCACAGGTCGCGTCGCGCCGTTTCCAGTAGAGTGCGATGATGAGAGAAGAATGAGAGACAAGGTCGCGAACGAATTTGGTGAACACCGAATGTGCAGCGATTTCGGCGACGCCTACGTGGAAACGTGCCGACAGCATGATCGCCTCACTGTCCCGGCCGGCGTGAAGTGCTTCATGCTCCCTCTCGAGATGCTGCCGCAACTGCCCAATGTCGGATGGCACTGCTGCCTTCGCGGCAAGCCAAGCCACCTTTGGTTCAATCAGCGCTCGTGCCTCGAATACCTCTCGCGCTTCCACCGTCGATGGCTGGGCCACGAAGGCGCCGCGGTTTGGCTCCAGCCGCGCCAACCGGTCATGAGCCAGAGCTTGCAGGGCGGCACGAATGACGGTTCGGCTCACCGAATAGATCGACGCCAGCTCATCTTCCGGCAGCTTGGTGCCAGGGGCGAGACGGTGGCTGACGATGGCATCTCTCAGACCGTAGTAAATCGGCGACCAGCGGGCTGCCGGTTTTTCGTCGCGGTCTTCTTCTCTGAGCACTGTCAACATGCTTCTCAACGCGCAGGCACGATACTGCCTGATTCATCCCAAACAGCTCAACGGTCGATGCAATCTAGTATCGCTTACGTGGCGGTCAATCCCGGGACACAGTATCTCAATTTGTGGGGCCAGGCGCGTTCTGGGTCGGCGGTATAGCTGCCGCAGCGCCCGCCGGAGACAGCGATTCATAGATGCCCGAAAACCGTTTGCCGCGGGGAGCAGCGTAGCCACCAATCTTCGATGTCCTCAGACCGACTCTGAAAAGGCTCTCTGCCAAGGTGACCGCGCAGGCGACACCGTCGAGTACGGGAACGCCGTGTTCCTCCGATAGGCTGCCTGCCAGATCGGCCATGCCTGCGCAGCCAAGAACGATCGCCTCCGCCCTGTCCTCGTTGATGGCGCGCGCGATCTCGTCCGAGATTCTGGCCCTGGCGTCCGAGCCCGGCAGTTCGAGATCGAGCACGGCAACTTCCGACGACCTGACTTTCGCGCAGCGCGACGCGAGGCCGTATTTCGCCAGGTTGTGCTCGATCGCGGGGACGGAGCGGGCGAGCGTCGTCACGACGCTGAACTTGCCGGCGACGAGACTAGCGAGGTGGAAGGCGGCCTCGCCGATGCCGATGACCGGGGCCTCGGCGGCGCAACGTGCCGCGTCCAGCCCGGTATCGTCGAAACATGCGATGACATAGGCATCGATAGCGGCCGCCTTGCTCATTTCGGCGACGATACCCGGAATAGCGAAGACTTCGTCGTAATAGCCTTCGATGCTCGGCGGACCATCGCCGGGATTCACCGAAACGATTTCCGTCCCGGCAGAAGCGACGCTCGCCGCGACCTTGCCGATCTTGGCGGTCATCGATGCGGTCGTGTTGGGATTGATGACGAGTATGCGCATGCCGATCAGCCTCAAATCTCGCCGCCGAGATAAAGATGCTTGACCCGTTCGTCGGTCAGCAAATCAGCGGAGTTCCCACTCAGCGCAACGCTGCCGGTAGTCAGCGCATAGGCTCTCTGGGAAATGCGCAGCGCCATGCGTGAGTTCTGCTCGACCAGCAGAACGCTGACTTTCTCGTCGCGATTGATCGCCACGATCGAGCGGGCAAGGTCCTGGACGAGCTTGGGCGCGACGCCCAGCGACGGCTCGTCGAGCAGCAGCAGACGCGGCTTGGCCATCAGCGCGCGGCCGATGACCAGCATCTGCTGCTCGCCGCCGCTCATCGTGCCGGCGGCTTGCGAATAGCGCTCCTTGAGGCGGGGGAAGCGGCCAAGCACCATTTCCAGCGAGCCTGCGATCTCGGCCTTGTCGGATCGGGTGAAGGCGCCCATAAGGAGATTGTCCTTGACCGACATGTAAGGGAAGACACGGCGTCCCTCCGGCACCATGGCGATGCCCATCTTGACGATCGCATCGGGGGCGGCGGCGTCGATGCGCCGGCCATTGTAGTGGATCTCGCCGGACTTGATCTTGCGCAGCCCAGTAATGGCGCGAAGGATCGACGACTTGCCGGCGCCATTGGCGCCGACCAACGCGACGGTCTCGCCCTCATTGACTTCCAGCGACACGCCCTTCAGCGCGTAGACGTGATCATAGTAGAGTTGGACATCAGCAAATTTCAGGATCTGGTTCATAGCCCGATGGCCTCGTCTTCGCTGCCGAGATAAGCCTCGATCACCTTGTCATTGTTCTGGATTTCCGCTGGCGTTCCCTCGGCGATCTTCTGGCCGAAATTCAAGACGACGATGCGGTCAGAAATCTTCATTACGGCAGGCATGTCGTGCTCGACGAGAAGGATGGTGAGGCCGCGCTCGCGCAACCGTCTGACCATCGCCACCATTCTCATCGTCTCGTCGTGGTTCATCCCGGCGAAGGGCTCGTCAAGCAGCAGGATCGACGGGCTCGTGGCGAGGCCGATGGCGATGCCGAGAGCCCGCAAGTGACCGTGCGGCAAGTTTCGGGCGATTTCGCCGGCGAGCGACGACAGGCCAAGCAACGCCAGAATCTCGTCGGCTGATGTGCCAAAGGCTGCCTCGTCAGCCTTAGCCGTGCCAGTACCGAGGAAGAAGCCAAGCAGGCTCGCGGTGGAGCGCAGATGGTGAGCGATGATGACGTTGTCGCGCACGCTCATGTTTTTGAAGATCGTCGTTTCCTGAAACGTCCGGACGACGCCTTTGCGTGCGGCTATGTGCGGCGCGAGATCGGAGATGCGCTCGCCCTTTAAGCGCACTTCGCCCGATGTCGGCCTGAGGAACGACGAGATCAGCTTGAATAGCGTCGACTTGCCGGCGCCGTTGGGACCGATGACCGACAGAATCTCGTTCTCGCGCACCGAAAAGGAGATGTTGTTGACCGCGACGAGACCGCCGAAGCGTTTCGTCAGAGCCGAGACCTCAAGCAGATCGGCCATGGCTCAACCCTTCTTCCGGGTCGTGGCCGCAAGGCTGAGCAGCCCATTGGGCAGAAACAGCATCAGCACGATCATCAAGGTCGAGTAGATCAGAAGCTGGAACCGGCCAGTCTGGAACAGGAGGTCCCAGCCGAAATAAAGCACCAGCGTGCCGAGCATCGGCCCGAATACGTAGCCGAGCCCGCCGAGGAAGCAGTTCAGCATGAAGTTGACAGAGTCGGTGACCGTGAAGCTCGACGGATAGATCGACTGCGAGATGGCGGCGAAGATCGCACCGGCGACGCCGCCGAAGAAGGACGAGACGGCATAGGCTATGACGCGCAGATAGGCGATATTGACGCCGATCGACGAGGCCAGATCTTCGTTCTGCTGGAGCGACTGGCAGAGCTTGCCGACGCGCGAATGAACCAGCCGGTACACCACCGCGAAACAGACCAGCATAAGCGCGACCGCCAGCAGGTAGAAGGCCAGCCGAGAATTATGCAACGTGGCGAAATCCGGGATGATGGTGAGGCCCAGAATCGTGAGCGCCCCAGGCAGCGGGATGCTGACCATGCCCTTGGCACCGTTGGTGATCGGCAGCGCCAGCGCCAGAAGCCGCGCAACCTCGGTCAGCACCAGCGTCACCATGGCGAAGTAGACGCCGCGCAGGCGCAGGATCGGCAGGCCGATAAGCACGCTTGCGGCCGCGCAAAACAGGCCGGCGACCGGCAGCGTCAGCCAGAACGACCAGCCATAGGTCACCACAAGTATGGCCGAGACGTAGCCACCCATCAGCGCATACGCGCCCTGGCCGATATTGATCCGGCCGATGTAGAAAGTGAGCCACACGCCGGCACTGGCGATGCTAAGCAACGCCACCGAGGTGAGCGTGTAATAGAGGTCGATCCGGCCGCTGGCCGAGATCAGAACCGGCACGGCGATGAAGACGATCGCCAGAAAGGCGGCAACCGGGGCGATTTTCACGCTACGCGTCATGGCACCATCAACCCCACGGCTTGCCCATCAGCCCGTTGGGGCGGATCGACAGGAACACCATCAGCGCGGCGAAGATGACGAGGTAAGTGACGTCGCCATATTGGCGCAGCACGGTGAGGCCGACCGACTCCATCATGCCAAGGATGAAGCCGCCGGCGATCGCACCGCCGACAACGCCGGCGCCGCCGATCATCACCATCATGAAGGCCTTGATCGAGATCGGCCCGCCGATGCCGGAATTGACGCCAGTGATGGTGACCAAAAGACCGCCGACGATGCCCGCCAGCATGGCGCCCATGGCGAAGCCGATCATCGAATAGCGGTCGACCTGAACGCCCATCAATTGGGCGGCGACCCGATCCTGGGCCAGCGCCCGCATGGCTCGCCCGACCCTGCTGTACTGCATGTAGAGGACAAAGGCCGCGATGAAGACCAGTGCGAGCACGCCGACGACCATACGGTCATAGGGCATGATGATGCCGCCCTCGTTGAACACGCCCTTGACGATCTTGGGGACACCGCGCTGTTTTTCACCGAACAACAGCAGGATGACCGCGTCAAAAAAGAATGCCGTTGCCGCCGCGAGCAGCATTGTGCTTTCTTCGCGTAGACTTCGCCTGATGACAGTTCGGAAGAGGAATTTCTCCATCAGCGCGCCGACGACAGCGAGCGTCACGCCGGACGCCAGCAGCGCCACAACAAAAGGCAGCCCGAGTTGTCCGTAGATTGTGTAGGTGATGAACCCGCCCAGCACATACATCTGCCCATGGGCGAAGTTGAGCACGTTCATCAAGGCGAAGATAAGCGTGAGCCCCAGTGCGATCAGTGCATATTGGGCACCGAGGTAGAATCCGTTGGCGATGACCTGTTCCATTGACGCCTTCGATCTTCCGAGGGACCCGGAACATGCTCCGGGCCCCCGGCAACGCGGGAGGAAATAACCGCAGGAACCTAACCCTAATCAACCGAGCCGACGAACAGGGTCTGGAAGGCGCCGTCCTTGTACTCATTGACAACCATCGGCACCGCGAGCTGACGCTTCTGGCCGAAAGAGGTCGTCCCAACATAGCTCAGCTTGGCGTCGCCTTTCAGGTAAGGGTTGGGAGCCGAGAAGGTGTCGATGGTCTTCTTGAACTCCTCGACATTGTCGATTGCCGCCGGATTGGCCTTCAGCGTTTCGAGGATGTATTCGAGCGCATAGACCTTGGTATTGGACTCGTCATTGTATTCGCCGAACATCTTGGTGTAGCGGTCGACGAATTCCTTCATCGTGTCGGAGGCGATTTCCGGCGTGGAGGCGCCACCGACGGAGATGAAGCCGTTGGCGTACTCGCCAGCGCCCTCCTCCAGAACCTTGGCGTCCTGCGCCGTTTCGGTCGAGATCAGGCCCTCGAAACCGAGCTCACGGGCGGCGCGGATGAGCAGCGGCGCATTGGCGGGCGCGACGCCGGATAGCACCAGCAGGTCGGGCTTCAGCGAAACGATCGGCGTGAGCACCGGCGTGAAGTCGCGCGTGTCGTTCTGATAGGTGTCGTTCTGGGCGACAATCTCGAGGCCCAACGCCTTGGCTGCCTCGACGCCACCATCGCGCTGGCTCAGCGGATCCGATTCATTGGCGGCAACGAAGGCGATCGTCTTCACCCCCTGTTTTTCCTTGAGATATTTGTAGATCGCCGGGCCCGATTGATAGTTGGCGATCATGCCGAGCACGGCATTCGAGGCAGGCTTCTGATAAAGCGCCTTCGGGAAAGCGTACGGGAAATAAATGATGCCGTTGGCCTCGGCGACCGGACGCACGGCGGCGGCACCGTCATCGACATTCGGGCCGACCACATAGTGGATGCCCTCCTGAGCCATCTTCTCCATGCCGGCGATGGCGCGCTTTGGGTCTTTCTGATCGTCGAAGGTAACGATGTTGACGTTGTAGGTGCTGTCACCGATCTTGACGCCGCCGGTTTCGTTGAGCCAGGCGGCACGCGTCTGCATTGAACGCACATTCGATGTGCCCCAGGCGGCGGCGGAGCCGCTTGTGACACCGACGAATCCGATCTTCAGTTCCTTGTTCTGGGCCTGCACGGACGGGATACCCATGGCGGCGATGGCCAGGGTCGAGACGGCGCCAAGCGCCATCGATTTGAGAGTCGCGCGTCGGTTGATCATTCTGCATTCCCCTTCTGGTTATCGCGCTTTGTGTTTTGCTCATCGGCTGCGCGGATGCCTTAAAGGGAAACCTGGATTGGAAAATTGTCAACATTATTCTTCATTTTCGTATACAATCGTGCGCAAGGTGTGCGAAGGAACGCTTGCGGATTTAGCGTCCGATGCTGTCGTACTGTCCACCACCCGCACCCTCGTCGCGCTATGCCGACGTCGATTTGCCGTCGAGGAGACCAACAGGGTCTCTTGCGACTCTCCCGCCCGGAGCGGCGGCGACTCTGATTTCCGCCTAGGTAGAGAGGAAGAGGTGGCGAAGCCGAGCGAACGCAGCGCGCGGATTAGGTCGCGAGCGATTGCAGAACGCCGGGGTCGGGAGGAGATGCTGCGGCTGACGTCCATCGGAACGAGCGAAGCGACGGGTCGTCAACGTTCTCAAGGAGATGATACCGCTGAGATTGCTGTTCGCTTCGTTTCCGACCTGGCCAGCGTTACACGCTCGGCCCAATGATGCGATCGTTGCTGGCGATCCCCAGGAGATCATTAAGGTGATCGATGCGTGGACGTTCGCCTGTGATATCCTCGAGGAAGCGCAATTGGATGTTGATCGCCACGGAAGGCGGATAACAGCTTGCACTTCGCTAGGTCATTGGCGCTCCATTTCCACCTCTGTCTCTAGACTTTCGATGTCGCGGGAGATCGAAGCGACAGCCAGCGTGCGCCCTTTGCGCTTGAAGCGCAGCAGGCAATCTTTGGCAATGATGTCTCCATCGACCGCGATCTCGTCCCATTGTCCGGCATGACCGACATAGTTGATGGGAATATCGTAATGCTGGCTCCAAAAGAACGGCACGGCGACGAATTTCTCGCGATGGCCGAGTATGTTGAGTGCTGCGGTTTGCCCCTGCCTCTCTGCTACCACCCAATGCTCGACCCGAATGTTCTCGCCAGTGTGAGGATCGGGCCACCGCGCAATGTCACCGGCGGCGAAGATCCCTGGCGCGCTCGTCTCCAGAAACGCGTTCACGACGACCCCGTCGTCAACGGTCAGCCCTGCCTTCTCGGCAAGCCCAGTCCGCGGTCGCACGCCGATGCCGACGACGACGAAATCTGCCGTCAACGTATTGCCACTACTTAGTTTCACGTTGGTGCCGTCGATGCTGCTCGCGGTATCTTCGAGACGGAATAAGACACCATTCTGCTCATGGAGGGCGCGGATGAAGTCGCCCATTTGCGGACCAAGGACCCGCTCCATGGGCCGTCTCTCCGGTGCCACGACATGAACTTCGATGTCGCGCAAGCGCAGGGCCGCGGCAACTTCCAGGCCAATGAAACTGGCGCCAAGCACGACGGCGCGGCGCGCAGTCGTGGCTCGCTCGATGATCGCCTTGCAATCTGCGAGCGAGCGCAGCGTGTGAACCTGTGGCTGGTCGGCGCCGGGGATAGTGAGGCGGACCGGTTCGGCTCCGGTCGCAAGCAGCAGCCTGTCATAGGGGGTCCGGGCGCCATCAGCGAGTACAACCTCGCCAGAACGTGCATCGATGCTGACGACGTCCGCATTGAGATGCAGATCGATATCGTTCTTTGAGTAGAAGCTCTCCCGGCGGAGCGGGATCCAATCCTCCGGTGCTTTGCCGGCGAGGTAATCTTTGGAAAGATTGGGCCGATCAACGGGTGGCGCTTCGTCGTTGCTGAGCATGACGATGCTGCCATGATAGTGTTCGCGCCGCAGTTTTTCGGCCGCTGCGAAACCGGCCGCGCCGCCGCCGACAATGACGATATTCTCGGGAACCTGGCCGGAGCCTCTATCGCGCTGCTTCGGTGCCGTCCGCTTGCGCTTCTCGCCCACAAATATCCGTTCATCGCGTAGTTCCACCGACCAGCATGCGATTGGATTGAAGGCGGGGGCATGCAAGGCCTCGCCAGTGCGCAAATCGAAGCACGCGTGATGCCACGGACACCGGACAGTATCCCCCACCACAAGACCGTCGACGAGCGGCCCACCGTAATGTGTGCATGCCGCCCCGATGGCGAAGACCTCAGCCCCGCGGCGCACCAGCAGTACCTGCTCGTTGCCACAATGGCCGACGAACTTGCCGCCATCGGGAAGATCGGCGAACGCGACGCCCTGGACCAGATCCGGCCCTTCTAATTTGGAATGACCTTCAGCCATTTTCTTCTCCCTTGGCGATACAGTGTCAAATCGCCTGGACGGCTAAGAAGCGGGAAATCTTCAGGTCCGCCGGCCTCGGAATACCTTCCGCCTGGCTAGTGCGCCTTCAGGTGCCCGACACCGCTTTTGCCCAAACGTCCGACCACATCATTTGTTGCCAGTGGGCGGCATGCACGCTTGAATTTCCGATCTCGTGCCCTTCGGCGACGAGCTTGCGGCAGCGCCTTTGTCATCCTTGTGGGTCTGAAGGCCGTGCGCAGCCTAATAGATCGTCTGGCGTGAGGCGCGGCCCGCCAATCGAGCCAGCTTTGGGATGGACCTATCTATGGCGCGTGTAGGGAATGGGGTAAAATAAGCCGACAGCGGGCTCCGAAGGGTCGCAGTTGTTGTGAGTCTCAACGGTCGGAAAGTGCGAGCCAAGTTCAGATGTGTGAGCAGGGATTTGCATAAGTTCGTCCGTTGACTGGAAGACTGCACGAATGCGCCACGCTCGCGCAGCAAATCGATCGGCAGTCCTCGGGAGCCTACCATAAATCAATAAAATCAACGCGATACACCGTGGTTCGCCAATATTGACTTGGCCAACCAAACCAAAATATGATGCTAAGTCATTGATAAATAACGACAATGGTGGGCCCGGAGGATGCGCCAAAAACATTGATTTCATTGGCGCGCCCGGCAAGGCTTGAATACAGGACGAATTCCACTTTGAAGCTGGTACGCCGACAATCTATTCAGCGGCCTCAGCGACCTGCACTGGGATGTAATTCAGGATGGGCCCGAGCCACTGCTCGACCTCCGAAATTGACATGTCTTTGCGCCGTGCATAGTCCTCCACCTGATCGCGCTCGATCTTGGCCACCCCGAAATAATAGCTTTCCGGATGGGCGAGATAGATGCCGGAGACCGACGAGCCGGGCCACATGGCATAGCTTTCGGTCAAGGTGACCCCTGCGTTGCGTTCGCCGTCGAGCAGCCTGAACAGCGTCGCCTTCTCGGTATGGTCGGGCTGCGCCGGATAGCCGGGCGCCGGCCTGATGCCGCAATAGGGTTCGCCGATCAGATCCTCCGGGGCCAGGTTCTCGTCCGGCGCATAGCCCCACAACTCTTTTCGGACACGCTCGTGCAGCCGCTCGGCGAAGGCTTCGGCGAAGCGGTCGGCGAGCGCCTTCACCATTATCGAGGAATAATCGTCATTGGCCCGCTCGAAGCGCTCGGCGATCGCCACTTCCTCGATGCCGGCGGTCACGATGAAGCCGCCGAGATAATCCGCCTTGCCACTTTCGAGCGGCGCGACGAAATCCGACAGGGCGACGTTGGCCTTGCCGTCGCGCTTGGTCAGTTGCTGGCGCAGCGTGAAGAAGGTCGCCAGCTCTTGCGAACGCGTGTCGTCGGTGAAAAGCCTGATGTCGTCGCCGACGGCATTGGCCGGCCAGAAGCCGATCACGCCCTTCGGTGCGAACCATTGTTCCGCGATGATCTGCTTCAGCACCGCTTGTGCATCCTCGAACAGCTGGCGCGCCGCCGGCCCCTGTGCCTCGTCTTCGAGAATCTTCGGATAGCGCCCCCTCATCTCCCAGGTCTGGAAGAACGGCGTCCAGTCGATGTAGCGGGCGAGTTCGGCGAGGTCCCAGGTCTCGAAAACCTTCAGCCCAAGGAAGGAGGGGTTTTGCGGGACATAGCCCGACCAGTCGATCTTGTGGGCGTTTGCCCTTGCCCTGGCGAGCGGAAGGCGCAGCTTGTCGGCTTCACTACGCGCATGCGCGTCCGCCACCTTGCGGTACTCGGCGCGTACCATATCGACATAGTCGCCCTTTGCCTGGTGGGACAGCAATGACGAGACGACGCCAACGGCGCGGCTCGCATCTGTGACGTAGACCGTCTGGCCGCGCTCATAGCGCGGGTGGATCTTGACCGCCGTGTGAACGCGGCTGGTCGTCGCCCCGCCAATCAGCAACGGAATGTCGAAACCTTCGCGCTCCATTTCGGAGGCGACATGCGCCATCTCGTCGAGCGACGGCGTGATCAGGCCGGAGAGGCCGATGATGTCGACGTTTTGCTCGCGCGCCGTCCGCAGAATCTTAGTCGCTGGCACCATGACGCCTAGATCGATGATCTCGTAGTTGTTGCAGGCGAGCACGACGCCGACGATGTTCTTGCCGATGTCATGGACGTCGCCCTTGACCGTCGCCATCAGGATTTTTCCGGCGGTCTGGCGTTCGCCGGTGTCGATGCCGTTGGCGGCGTTGGCCAGCTTCTCGGCTTCCATGTGCGGCAGCAGCCCGGCGACCGCCTGTTTCATCACGCGCGCGGACTTGACCACTTGCGGGAGGAACATCTTTCCGGCACCGAACAGGTCGCCGACGACGTTCATGCCGGCCATCAGCGGGCCCTCGATGACATGGAGCGGCCGCTCGGCGGCAAGCCGCGCCTCGTCGGTATCGGCGTCGATGAACTCGGTGATGCCATTGACCAGCGCATGCGAAATGCGCTTGTCGACAGTCCACTCCCGCCAGGCGAGATCGCGTTCCTTGGCCTCCTTGCCGGCGGTTCCCTTGAAGCGCTCGGCAAGTTCCAGCATCCGCTCGGTGGCGCTGCCGCCGCCCGCCGGCTGGCGGTTGTTGACGACGTCCTCGCAGGCTTCGCGCAGTTCCGGATCGATCGATTCGTAGACTGCAAGTTGGCCGGCATTGACGATGCCCATGTCCATGCCGGCCTGGATGGCGTGGTAGAGGAACACGGCATGCATGGCCTCGCGCACCGGTTCGTTGCCGCGAAACGAGAAGGACAGGTTCGAGACGCCACCCGAAATGTGGACGTGAGGTAGGGTCTGGATGATTTCCCGCGTCGCCTCGATGAAGTCGACCCCGTAATTGTTGTGCTCGTCGATGCCGGTGGCGATGGCGAAGATGTTCGGGTCGAAAACGATGTCTTCCGGCGGGAAGCCGGCCTGCTCGGTCAGGAGCTTGTAAGCGCGGGTGCAGATGGCGACTTTTCGCGCCTGCGTGTCCGCCTGGCCTTCCTCGTCGAACGCCATGACGACGACCGCCGCGCCATACGCGCGGACGAGTTTCGCATGGTGGAGAAAAGCTTCCTCGCCTTCCTTCATCGAGATGGAATTGACCAGCGGCTTGCCCTGCACGCATTTCAAGCCAGCCTCGATGATCTCCCATTTCGAACTGTCGATCATCACCGGCACGCGGGCGATATCCGGCTCGGCGGCGATCAGGTTGAAATACTCGACCATCGCCTTCTTCGAATCGATCAGGCCCTCGTCCATGTTGATGTCGATGATCTGGGCACCGTTGGAGACCTGATCGCGCGCGATGTCGAGGGCGGCAGGGTAGTCGCCGGCGGTGATCAGTTTCCTGAATTTCGCCGAGCCGGTGACGTTGGTGCGCTCGCCGACATTGACGAACGGAATTTCCTTGGTGAGCGTGAAGGGTTCCAGACCTGACAGGCGCATTTTGCGCTCGATCTCCGGAATGGCGCGCGGCGGATATTTCCTCACTGCCGCTGCGATGGCGCGGATGTGATCCGGCGTCGAGCCGCAGCAGCCGCCGACGACATTGACCAGTCCCTCGCGCGCAAAACCCTCGATCTGCGCCGCCATGAATTCCGGGCTCTCGTCGTAGCGGCCGAACTCGTTGGGCAGGCCGGCATTGGGATAGGCACAGGTGAAGGTGTTGGCGACGCCGGAAATCTCGGCGACATGTGCGCGCATGGCGTTGGCGCCGAGCGCGCAGTTGAGGCCGACCGTGAACGGACTGGCGTGGCGGATCGAATGCCAGAAGGCCGTCGGTGTCTGGCCCGACAGCGTGCGGCCCGACAGGTCAGTGATCGTGCCTGAGATCATGACCGGAAGATGCACGCCCTTTTCGAGGAAGATCTCGTTGCAGGCGAAGATCGCCGCCTTGGCGTTCAGCGTGTCGAAGATCGTCTCGATCAGGATGATGTCGGCGCCGCCGTCGATCAGGCCGCGCAACTGCTCGCCATAGGCGATGCGCAGATCGTCGAAGTTGACGGCGCGATAGCCGGGGTTGTTGACGTCCGGCGACATCGAGGCGGTGCGGTTGGTCGGTCCCAGCGCGCCGGCGACGAAGCGTCGCTTGCCGTCTTCCTGTTGGGCGCGAATGCACGCCCGCCGCACCAGACGGGCACCGTCCCGGTTCAGGTCATAGACCGCATCCTCCATGCCGTAATCGGCCTGGGCGATCGACGTGGAGGAGAAGGTGTTGGTCTCGATGATGTCGGCGCCGGCAATCGCGTACTGGTAGTGGATTTCCTCGATCGCTTTCGGCTGCGTCAGGATCAGCAGGTCGTTGTTGCCCTGTTGATGGCAGGCGCAGCCGACGAACTTGTCGCCGCGGAACTGTTCCTCGTTGAAGCCATGCCCCTGGATCTGCGTGCCCATCGCGCCGTCGAGGATGAGGATTCGTTCGCGCGCGGCCGATTCCAAGGCAGAACGAATCTCCGATCCATCCGCCTTGGCGACAACGGGTCCGAAAAGGGAATCCAAGGAGGATTCAGAATGCACCACGGTGAGCCTCGGCTTCCAAGATCATACACCGTGACATAAACATATCTTTATGTCAAAATATGATGTGCTCATTGTAACCTTTGATACGTCATGGCAGGCATCACGCTGGTCGTTAGCCCCACTGCCAATGCGGCAAGGCCTATTCCGAGTTCATGTCTCATCTTTCACTCCTCCAAAGAATCTTGAATGTCAGTCCGTCATTTCGCAGTCATGGCAATGTTCCTTCTCGCCAGACCGGAAACCTCCTGGCCATCAAAGGCATTGTGGGGGCCCCGCCTCCGCGATTTCCTCCAATCGGCCCGGTGGCGCCTCCCGGCTTGATCCAAATTTAAGACGCCAACGCACGGGCACTGGCCCTATGAAGATTCATCGCTTTTCGTGCCCGCACCCGAGCAGAAAACTCCCCTCAGGTGCCGGCCTTGGGAGGCAACATTTTCTGCTGTTTCGAATTGCCGGCTTGGTCTCAACTCACGGACCGAGTTGGCCATATTCATGCGAACGAGCACAGAAGAGCGCTATCAGCCCATCTGTCGCGAAGAGCGGAGAAATTGGATCAGGGCAAGTTAATTTCCTCCTCCACGTTTCGCTGGTTGGCAGCGTTATATGTTGTTCTTGGCCACAAATTAAACGGTACGGGAATTCTGTCAAGCCAAAAAACCCGCCGAGGCAACGGCCCCGGGATTCCGCGTATTATCCTCTGCATATTTGCGTGAATGATGCTCGATCCGGTTAGGAGTTGCCGCGCGCACAAGCATTGGTTGCGCCGTCGAGGACCTTGACATTTGTCACGATGGGGGCATTTTTGTTGTCATTGTCAACATTTATAGAGTCGCCAGTACCCAGGAGGAAACAGCCGATGCGCAGATTGGGCATTCATTCGTTCGTATGGACCGGCGGTGGCACTCAGGCCATGCTTGAAGAAGCGATGGAGAATTCGGCTGCGTGCGGTTACCGGCTGATCGAGTTTGCGTATCTTCAACCCGAAAAGTTCGACATCCATCGCCTCGCCAAGAAGGCTCAGTCGTTAGATCTCGAAATCGCCCTCACCATGGGCCTGCCCTTGGGCGCCGATGTGTCGAGCGAGGACGGCGCTGTCGTGAAGGCAGGTGAGGAATTACTCGCGAATGCAGTCGCGGCGGTGCGGGACATCGGCGGCACCAAGCTCGGGGGCATTCTCTATTCCGCGCATACGAAATACTCGACAATGCCGAGTGATCGCGGCCGCAAGAACAGCATTGCAGCCATTGCCAAGACGGCTGACGCAGCAAAGAAGGCCGGCGTCGATCTGGTCCTGGAGGTCGTCAACCGGTTCGAGACGAATCTCTTGAACACGGCGGCTCAGGGCCTCGACTTCATCAAGGCGACCGGCTCCGATCACGTCACGCTCCATCTCGACACGTTTCATATGAACATCGAAGAGGCCAATCCAGCGGCGGCCATTCGTCTGGCCGGCGACAAGATCGGCTATTTTCACATCGGCGAAAGCAATCGCGGCTACCTCGGCGATGGAGTGATCGATTTCGATCGCATCTTCGACGCGCTGCTAGACATCGGCTATAACCGCGACATCACCTTTGAATCGTTCTCCAGCGCCGTGGTCGATGAGGGTCTGTCCCTCGCATGCGCCATATGGCGCGATACCTGGACCGAGAACATGCCGTTGGCAAAGCACGCCAAGGCCTTCATCGACCTGAAAATGCAAGAGGCGGTTCGTCGGCGAACGACGAATGCCCGTCCATAAGTCGAGGATAATCTGATTATGCGGCAGTGCGGACCCTCTGCCTAAGGCGCCCTGCTCCGCGGTCTTCAGCGCTGTAGTGCTGCGGTTTTTTCGCTGTTCATCGGCAGCCTCGGATCCGTGAGACAGAAGCTTCGGGGGATGCGCGTTCAATAAGATCGCGCCAGTTGCTGCACGCCTGCGCGGCGTGTACCAAGTGAGCGCGTTGTGGTTGCGTTCGGCTTGCGGACCGCAGGTAACCTGGAGAGACCTAAGTGAATGACCCGGCGCTGACCGCCAGTTCAAATCGCAGGATTCGACAAAACAATGAAGTGGCGGCTCTAAGAGCCCTTCATCAATTTGGACGTCTCACTCGAGCCGAACTCGCGCGCAAGTTACGGCTTAACCGCTCTTCGTCGGGGCATATCATCGCGAGCCTGACGGCTGACGGTCTGGTGCGCGAAGCAATTGAGGATCTGCCTGAACAAGCGGGCTGTGCCCGAGCCGGCCGTCCCGGCATCATGCTGGAGCTTGTGCCGGATGCTATTTTCTTCCTTGGGGTCGAGATCGGTGTCGAGCATATCAGTACGGTAGAGATCGATCTTGGAACCAATATCGTTTCGACGAATGTGGAACCGTTTGATGGTCCGTCGATCAACGTAGAGGCCGCGGTCGACCGCGCCGTGAGGCTGGCTCTCCAATCTATTCCTGTGTCAAAACTGGAGCGATGTGAAGGCGTTGGCGTATCAACCCCGGCGCAAATGGATAAGAATGGCTTCGTCCACTTTGCGCCGCTTCTCGGCTGGCGAAATGTTCACCTTGCAAAGCTGGTGAGAGACGCCCTGCCGATTCGTGTTCCGGTCCTTGCCGAGAACGATGCCAACGCATTCGCGATCGGCGCGACTTACGGGCGCAGCGAGGTGCATTCCGGCGTCACGCTTTTTCTCGTTATGGAGAGCGGTGTCGGCGGCGGCATTATCGTTGACGGCAGCCTTTTTCGCGGCGCCAACGGGCTGGCGGGGGAGATTGGGCACTTGATTATCAGCGACGCGCCAGGCCCGCGCCGCAATCTCGAACAACTAATCGGCCTTGAAAACATTATGGCCGATTATCGCAAGACCTCCGCCCTCAGTGATCCGACATTCGGCAACTTCCTTTCCGATGTCCAAAACCGGTTGCCCAGCGCCGTCTCAACAGCCGAGGACTGGGCAAGGGCTTTGGCAATAGGCCTGGTGCAGACTTGCCGAATCATCGACGCCGACAAGATCGTGCTAGGCGGTTCGGTCGCCGCACTCTATCCCTTGATGGCTGCCAGGGTCGCTGCACACATCCATGCCATACAGGAATCCAGTTTCCCGTTCCCATCGATCACAATGAATGATGAAGGAACTGTCGGTTCCGCCTTCGGTGCGGCCTGCATGTTACATCAGCGATACTTGTCTCTGCAAAGCCAGCGTTTCGCCGACGGTACGGCGGAACTCGAAGGGGCAGAGGAAGACGAAGACTAATGTCCAGGTTCGGCACTGCCGAACCGATGCTGCTGCTCGGGCTACCCGTCTGATCGCGATTTAGAACGCCATTGTGGCGTGTCCGTCTCGATTGATTAATATGTTGCATAAAGCGACAAACATAATTAATGTAGCCTCTGGAGGAGCATCCCGCATTCCCATCGTGGCCGTCTCGGGTTGTCGTTCGCTGTGGAGCGAGCGGCCGCAACCTCCAGGCGCGTGCTCCAGTCAAAAGATGTGCGCTAGCCGAGTTGTATGATGCCCGCAGATGCGATTTTAAGTCAGACCAAGCTCGCACCCGACGCACTAGGGCCGACGGTGGTCATCGGCGAGATCCTGGTGGAGATCATGGCTAAAAGTCGCGGCGACGGCTTTCTCGAGCCGATAGAGCTTATCGGCCCCTTTCCCAGCGGCGCGCCGGCGATTTTCATCGATCAATGCGCCAAGATCGGCGGGTCGGCGGCAATTGTCGCCTCGGTCGGCGATGACGATTTCGGCCGCATCAACATCGAGCGGCTCCGGTCTGACGGCGTGGACGTATCGGCCATCTCGGTCAGCCAGGATTATCCGACCGGAAGCGCGTTTGTTCGCTATCGCAATGACGGCTCGCGCGACTTTGTCTTCAACATCGGAAAATCGGCGGCGGCCCTGGTGAGCCTGACGGTTGAAGCGAAGGCGCTCTTCGAGCGGGCTGGACACCTCCACGTCATGGGTAGCGCTTTTGCCATCCCGGGTATCTGGGAGACGATGGATCATGCCATCGGCGTCATCAAGCGGCGCGGCGGCTCCGTTTCACTTGACCCGAACTTGCGCAAGGAATTGCTCGGGCTCGGGCAGACGCAGGAGCGCTTCGCCAAGCTCGTCGATGTCGCCGACCTTATCCTGCCCTCCGGCGACGAATTGTTCATGGCAGCTGGAGTTGATGGTGAATCTGCCGCGGTCATCGCGCTCTTTGGGCGCAGTGTGACAGAGATTGCGCTTAAACGCGGCGAACACGGATCAACATTCTTCGGTGCTGACGGCTCGCGGATTGATTGCTCGGCGTTCAGGGTTGCGGAAATTGATCCGACGGGCGCTGGCGACTGTTTCGGCGGCGCTTACGTCGCTTGCCGCCGTCTCGGCATGCCTGTGTTCAAAGCCCTAGAGTATGCCAATGCCGCGGGAGCCCGCAACGTTACTATTCAAGGTCCGATGGAAGGTGCCGCCTCGCGTCGGCAGCTTGACGAATTCATCGCCGTGACCCCGAGAAACGCTCGATGACCGGTCTCCTCAAAAGCCTGGCGGCGGCGCGGCGCAATGGTTCGCCGATAGGCGTCACGTCTGTCTGCTCAGCGCATCCATTGGTCATTCGGGCAGCAGCGCGCAATGCTGCACGCTTCTCCGACATGCTTGTGATCGAAGCAACCTGCAACCAGGTCAACCAGTTCGGTGGCTACACCGGAATGCTGCCCAGCGATTTTGTTCGTCTCGTCCAGCACATATCGGCAGAAGAAAAGCTTCCGATGGAAAGGATCATCTTCGGTGGGGATCACCTTGGGCCAAATCCGTGGCGCGGGGAACATGCCGGCGCAGCGATGGCGAAGGCAGAAGAGATGGTCACGGCGTACGTGTCCGCCGGCTTTCGAAAGATCCACCTCGATGCTTCGATGGGATGCGCCGGCGAGCCTGCCGCGCTCGACGACGCCAGAACGGCGGAGCGTGCAGCGCGGCTGGCCTTGGCGGCAGAGCGCGCGGCGCGCGCCGCAGGAGATGAGGCCCCGGTCTACATCATCGGCACCGAGGTGCCGACGCCCGGCGGCGCCAACCATGCAATCAGCGACATTGAGCCGACCAGCGTAGCGGCGGCGACGCACACGATCGATGTTCATCGCGACCTGTTCCTGAAGCAAGGCTTGGCCGATGCGTTCTCACGCGTCATCGCACTGGTGGTCCAGCCCGGTGTGGAGTTCGGCAATGAGAATGTGGTCCTTTACGATTCCGCCAGGGCACGCGGGCTGACGCGGCTGCTCGAGCAGGAGCCTGGCCTGGTCTACGAGGCGCATTCAACCGACTACCAGGGACGAACATATTTGCGCCAATTGGTCGAGGACGGCTTCCCGATCCTGAAAGTGGGGCCGGAATTGACCTTCGTCCTGCGTGAGGCGCTCTACGCGCTGGACCTTATCGCGACCGATCTTTTGCCTGAATACGGAGCCCGTCCACTCTATCAGGCCATGGAGCGATTGATGCTGGCCAAACCCGGCAATTGGCAGGGCCACTATCACAGCTCGGAAGCCGAACAGCGCATCCAGCGCCACTACTCGTTCTCGGACCGCATCCGGTATTACTGGAACCAGCCGGAGGCGGAAGCAGCGGTCGCGAGCCTGACCGCGGCCCTGCACGGCAAGACGGTGCCGCTCACGCTGTTTCGCCAGCATCTGCCCGCATTCGAGGCGTTTGCAGGCAAACCGCTCGAGCCTACCTCGTTACTGATCGCCTCGATCCAGCGCAGCCTGGACGAGTACCGCTTCGCCTGCACGGGCGAGGCACTCAACACCGAAAGCAACCCGACGGCTGGAGGACGAAGATGAGCGAACAACTCTCTGGAAAGGTCATTGCAATCACGGGCGCGGCATCGGGTATCGGCCTTGCTTGTGTCCGTGGTTGTCTCGATGCTGGCGCGCGGGTGGTCCTGATCGACTATGCGGATGAGAAACTGCGCAGCCTGGCTGCTGATCTCGGCGAGAACGCGATTCCTTTGAGGGTGGATCTCACCAATCCGGAAAGCGTGGCAGGCATGATGCCCGGCATTCTGGACAAGGTCGGTCACCTCGACGCCTTCCATGCCAATGCCGGCGCCTATATCGGCGGCGATTTCATTGATGGTGATCCGGACGCCTTTGACGGGATGCTGAAGCTGAACGTCAATGCCGTATTCCGAACGGTCCATGCGGTCCTGCCGCACATGATCGAGCGGGGCACGGGAGACATTGTCGTCACCAGTTCCGTTGCCGGCCATACCGCAATACCATGGGAGCCGATCTACACCGCTTCCAAGCACGCAGTTCAAGCGTTCGTCCATGCGCTGAGGCGACAGGTGGCGAAGCACGGCATCCGTGTCGGCGCGATCGCCCCCGGACCGGTCCTGACGCCCCTCGTCGCCGACTGGCCGAAGGAGAACCTCGACCGGGCGATGGCGGCCGGAAATCTGTTTGAGCCGAAGGAAATTGCCGAAGTCCTGCTGTTCATGCTGACCCGGCCGAGAACGGTGACAATTCGCGATATCGTCATTCTGCCGACCAACTTCGACATTTGAGACGTAGCGTCTCGGCATCGAAATTCGGGGAGGTAGGCCATGTACCAAGCGCGCTTCAGGGTGGACAACGAGGTCGCCGTGGTGACCGGCGGAGGCAGAGGTATTGGCCTCGCATGTGCCGAAGCGTTGGGCGAGTCCGGAGCGCATGTGGTCATCATAGAGCCCGACGAGCAGATCGGCAGTGCTGGCAGGGATGCACTGACTGCGAAAGGCTACTCGGCCGAGCTGATGCTCGGTGACGTCACTTCGTCAACAAGGATGAGCGAGATTGCTGACACGCTCGCCACTCGTGGCACGCCGGCTTCGATTCTCGTCAACAATGCCGGCGTCGGCAGCAGCGGCATTTCGTCGGAAGATATCAGTGATGAACTCTGGCTGTGGATGATGAACGTCAACATCAACGGCGTCTTCTGGTGCTCGCGCGCTTTCGGCCGCCACATGATCGCGGCCGGCCGCGGCTCAATCGTCAATCTGGGTTCCATGTCGGGCACGATCTGCAACCGGCCGCAGCCGCAAACACCTTACAATGTCTCCAAGGCGGCCGTGCATCACATGACCCGCTCGATCGCCGCCGAGTGGGCGCCTCATGGCGTGCGGGTTAACGCGGTGGCGCCAACCTACATCGAAACGCCGATGGTCCTGGCGATTCCGGAAAACGCGCCGCGTATAGAAGCGTGGTTGCGAGACACGCCAATGGGCCGCATGGGCCAGGCGCACGAAGTCGCCAGCGCTGTCCTGTTCCTCGCTTCCGACGCGGCCAGTTTGATGACCGGAGCCGTCGTACCCGTCGATGGGGGATTTACGTGCTGGTAGGACGGTAGCAGCCAAGAGTTTCCTCGCGGTCACTTCTCTCACCGAAGCTCGAGCTCGAGAAGGTGGATGCGGCTTCGGCCGCCGGCACATCGCCTTAGGTAACCTCGGCGCCGATCGCAGCCAGCGCGAACCACGTCGAAATCCTTGTCCCCAACCAACAGTCGAGCCGCCCGCCAGGCACCGCCGACCAATGTAGATCGGCAATCTTCAGCAAAATTAGTGACGCCTCCGCATGGGCGACGCTGGCCGAGCCCTGCTTCGAACGGTCATGCCGCCGCTGGGCAGTTCGCAGTCTCGCCGCGACTACCAGAAGGCTTGTATGCGCCCATTGCGATGGCGCGCACCTCCAGCGGTGTAGTCGAGCAGAGTCGCCTGCCTTCTAACTCATTCGAGGGAGACCGGGCGATCAGACGGCTCGCCGTCGGCTTAATGCCCATTGATATAGGTCATGGAATTTGTTTGTTGTCGCAGCCAACAAATTACAAGATCGGGAGGATAGGACGAAATGCTACCCCTTCATAATTTTCGTGGACTAATGACCTCGACGGATCTGTAGGATTTGCGCACGCCGCTCAGCTTGAGCTCAGCCATGGCCTGCCTCCCGGGCACCGGCACGTTTGGTCGTGTCGTTGTTGTTTTCGTCATCTTGCGCCATCGCCAGCGGCGCGCCTGGTTCGCCTTCCCACAGGATCAGGCTGGCGGCGCCGATCAGTCCGGCCTGATTGCCGAGTTGCGCCGGCACGATGGGTACGTCCCGGTAGGCGGGCATCGCCCGCTGCTCGACGACCGCCCTGATGCTTGGAGCCAAGAGGTCGAAACCGTTGGCGAGACCGCCACCCATTACGATCAGGTCCGGCGAATAGAGATGAAGCAGATTGGTGAAGCCGATGCCCAGCCAATTCGCCTCCGCCTCGATGAGTGTGCGCGCGCGCCCGTCGCCTGCACGCGCGGCCTCGACCACGTGCCTGGCCGAGACGTCGCCGTCGGCCGCAAGGCGACGCAGCAGCGAGCCGTCGCCCGGCGCCGTCAGCGCCGTGGCGCGCCGCCCGAGCGCGGTTCCGGAGGCGACCGCCTCGAAGCAGCCGACGGCGCCGCAGAAGCAGCGGTCGCCTTCGCCGGTGATGGTCATGTGGCCGATCTCGGCCGCCAGCCCGCGCCGGCCATGATAGATGTGACCCTCGGCAACGACGCCACCGCCAATGCCAGTCGACACGGTGACGAACACCATCGACCCGGTGCCACGCCCGGCGCCGAAGCGCCATTCGCCGAGCGCTGCGGCATTGGCGTCGTTCTCCAGCCGCACCGGCAGACCGAAATACTTGCCGAGAATGTCGATCAACGGCACGTCGTGCCAGCCAGCCAGTGTCGGCGGTGCGATCACGATCCCGGCCTTGGGGTCGAGCGGCCCCGGTGCGCCGACGCCGATGCCGGCAACCTTGGCCTGTGGGTGCTGTGTCAGAAGGTCCCCGGCCAGCGCGATGATCTGGCCGATCACCGCTTCCGATCCCGCGATCGCCATCGTCGGGGCCGAAACATGGGCGATCACGTGGCCGCCGCTCTCGACCAGCGCGCCGCGCAGCTCCGTTCCGCCGAGATCGAAGGCAAGCGCAACCTTTGTCATCAGGCGGCAATCTCCAGCCCATGCAGCCAGGCCATGCGCTGCGCAAGGTCGGGGTCGCCGAATGCCAGCGATCCGAGCACCACGGTTTCGGCGCCGGCGGCGCGCAGGCGGGGCACCGTTTCGTGGCGGATGCCGCCATCGGCAGCCAAGATGATTTCGTTCTCTCGACCTGCTTTTCGCATCAGCGCCCGTGCCTCGATCAGGCGCGGGCCGGCCTGGTCGGACAGGCTCTGGCCCTTGACGCCGATGGATGTGCCGAGAAGCGTCACGAAAGCCACTTGCGACAGGAAAGGTTTGACCGCGGCCACCGGCGTTTCCAGTCTCAGCACCACCCCGGCCTCGACGCCGAGCTCACGCGCCAGCCGCACGGCGCGTAGGCCGGCCTCGCCGTTTTCCGCATGGACGCTGACAAGATCGGCGCCGGCCTCGATGAATTGGCGCGTCTGCTCCTCGACGATCTCCGCTTCAACCATCAAATGCACATGGATCGGCTTTGCCGTCAGCATGGCAATCCGCGCCACTAGGTCCGGAAAGAACAGGAAGCCGGGGGTGAAGCGGGCGTCCGCGACGTCGATGTGGTGGAGGTCGACAAACGGATCTATGCGCTTCAGGTCGCGCTCCATATTGGCGAGGTCGGCCGACCACAGCGAAAACTCGCCGAGCAGCCGGTTGCGCGGAAGGGCGGCGATGGCAGCGGGGCCGGACAGGGATTTGGTCGTCATAACGGGACAAGGCTCCGGATGTTGAAGTGAGCGCGAAGGAAGGTCGTGATCTCAGCCTGCAGCTCGGCGAAATGCCTGACGCTGTCGAGCGCCTTGGGAGAGATTTCCGCAAAGGTTGCGCCGGGGATCGCCGTGGCAAGCGTGCGCGCAGCCGGCAGCGGATGCACCGCATCCATGGCGTTGCCGATGACCAGCGTGGGGACGCCAAGGGCAGCGGCGTTGCTTTCAGAAACGCCCGGTCCGTCGGCGGCGATGTCGGCGAGGACCTGCGCGAATGGCGCGGCGTCCGGCCGGTCGAAATAGCCGAATAATGAGGCGAGATTGTCGGGCGCGTGGCGCTGCAGGCGCTCGGCGGTTTCCGATTGCGCGAAGATCGTCCTGGCCTTGTCGGGGCCGTGGTCGAGGATGAGGCCGGCGACCTCGGCGATCGGCCGCAGGTTCACCGGCGCGCTGTCGAAAATCCAGGCCGGGCGTACAAGCAGCAGACCCGCGATGCGGTCCGGGTGGCGACAGGCAAGGCGCAAGGCAATGGCGGCGCCCATGGAAACGCCGCCGGCGACGAAACGGTCGAGACCGGCTTGATCGGCGGCGGCAACAACATCGTCCGCGAACATGCTCAGGGAAAACGGACGGCGGCTGCCCAGTCCGGAGGCGCCGTGCCCGCGGCATTCCAGCGTGATGCGCCGCAAGTCGGCACCGGCCGGGAAAGCCTGGGCGATTTGCGCCTCGCCGCCGCCCAGCCCATGCTGGAAGACGACGGCAAGCCCGTTGCCATTATCAGAAATCCGAAGCGTGGCGTCGTCGCGAAGCAGAGCGGCCAGGCGCGCCATCAGGTCAGCCCCATCAGGAAGCGAGCAACCCCTGGTGCCTCTTCGGCCGAGAGGCCATGCGTGACCAGCGGCCCGTCAAAGCCTGATGACTTCAGCCTGGCGACGAAATCCGGGAAATCGACGACGCCCCTGCCGGCGGTGGCAAAGCGCCCGTCGGCGAAGCGGTCCTTGGCATGCGCCATGGCGACGTGGCCGGCAGTGCGTTCGACGGCGGCGGCCACGATGGCGCTTGCTTCCTCGGGGCTCGCCTGTTCGAACAGGTTGGCCGGATCGAGCACGACGCGCAACCGCTTCGAGCCCATCTCGGCGATGAGGCGCATCGCATCCTGCGCCGAGGTTACGATGTTGGCCTGTTCGGGCTCGATGCCGAGATCGACGCCATGACGCTCGGCGAGTTGAAGCGCCTTTTCGATCTCGCCTGCCATGTCGTCCCATGCCTCACGGTCGGCGTTGTCGGGGTGATACGCCCATTGATCGTCCGCGTTGCGCGTTCCCGTGCACAGGGTGACGAGCGGAACAGCAAGGGACGCCGCGGCCTTGATGACCACGCCAAGCCGGCGCATGCCGTCGTCGCGCACCGCTTTGTCCGAATGGGCCATATTGTAGGTGCCCGACAGCGCCACCAGGGCGACGCCGGAGGCACCGGATGCTGCCGCGATGGCGCTGATGGCACCGTCAGGTACCGCATCCGGCATCGACGGCAGGCCGGCGCAGGCAAGATTGAACTGGGTGACGGCAAATCCCGCGTCGCGCACCGCCGCCAGCACGCCGGCCGGCTCGCTGCCCGGGAAGGTCCTGGCGAACACCCCGACCTGCATCAGACCGCTCCCGTGACGGCAGCGATCTCGACGCGCAGCCCGCTCTCCACCGAGCGGGCGATCGCCACCATGGCGCGGATCGAGGCGAGGCCGTCCTCGACATCGGCGCCGCGCAGCGGCGCGCCGTCGAGGACCGTGTTGGCGAGGCCTTCGAGTTGCCGCCTGAAGAAATGGCCGTCGGCGCCAAGCGGCTTTCGCGCCGTCGCATCCTTCTCGTGAAAGATGTCGACCTCGCTCGCTCGGAAATACCAGGGATTGAAGGTCTTTGCGATCACGGAGCCGTTCTCGCCATAGAGTTGAAAGCCTTCGTGCCAGTCCATGCGGACGGCGACGGTGAGGTCGAGATGGCCGAGCGCGCCATTGGCGAATTCAGTTTCGACGAACCAGCAATAGGCGCCGAAACGCTCATTGAGGCGGGCGCGCACCGCGACAATCTCGCCGCAGAGGAAGCGTGCTGTATCGACAAGGTGCGAGCCGTGCGCGAGCATGAAATACTGCCTGAGGTCGGCCTTCGGATTGCCGGCCGGCTTCTTTGCCAGCTTGCTGGTGACGGGCAGCGGCTGCACCGCGTCGGTGTTGGTGTAGCGATGCGTGGAATCGCAATACCAGGCCTTCAGCGCCAGGATTTCGCCCATCTCGTCGCGGACGAAATCGCGCGCCGCTTCCAGTGCCGGGTCGAAGCGCTTCATATGTCCGACCTGCAGCACCTTGCCGGAGCGCTTAACCGCATCGGCGAGCGTCTCACCTTCCTCGACCGAGACGCCGATCGGCTTCTCGCACAGCACGTGCTTGCCGGCCTCGAGCGCCTTGATCGACATCGCAACGTGATAGGCGTCCGAGGTCGCAACGATCACCGCTTCCAGCTCAGGGTCGGCGAGCATCTCATCGTAGTCGCCATACATTTTTTCGGGCTCATAAGTCGCGCCCATGCGCGCCAGCAGGTCGGGAGCGGCATCGCAGATCGCATAGAGGTCGGCATTCCTGGCTTTCACGCAGGATTCCAGATGGGCAAATTGCGCGATCGGCCCGCAGCCGAGCACACCGACACGTAGGCGACGGTCTTGCTTGCGGATCATGGTCTCTTCCTCAGGCGCCGTAGCCGCGCATCGTCTGGCGGTTGGTCTTGACCGCGGCCGCCGGATGGGCGGCCGCGGTCTCGGATTCCTCTTCCAGCACCAGCCAGCCATTGAAGCGTGGCGCTGCACTGGCGATGTCGATCACCGCCGCGGTATCGCAGACGCCCTTGCCGAGCATCGCCCATGTGCCGCTGGCATCGACATCCTTCAGGTGCACGTAGCGGATGCGGTCGCGATAGGTGGTGAGCGTATCGGCCATGTTCCGAT
This sequence comes from Mesorhizobium sp. M0663, assembly GCF_040320585.1. NCBI lineage: Bacteria > Pseudomonadati > Pseudomonadota > Alphaproteobacteria > Hyphomicrobiales > Phyllobacteriaceae > Mesorhizobium > Mesorhizobium sp. M0663. Next base: position 115,650 of record NZ_JAMYPX010000002.1, on the reverse strand, counting down.
GGCCACGCAAGATGTGGCCGGTATCCGGCACCCAGCCGACGAGCGACGGATCGACCAGCCCAAAGATCCGGTCGTAGTCGGCGCGATCGAAGAGCAGCGTGTTGTGGTGCGAACTCGGATGCACCGCGACCTGGACGCCCGCCTTGCGCCCTAGCTCCCCCGCCTTGTTGTAGACCTCCGCGGCGATGGCAAATTTGTCGTCGCGCGGGCCGTCGGAGACGACTGTCGCCGAGCCCATCGACACCAGCGTGTCCGGAAAGGCAGCAGCGAAGTCGATCCATCGCTTCGCGGTCTCGAGGTCGTTGCCGATCTTCTCCTTGAGCGTGAAGCCGCTCTTGGAACCGAAGGCGAAGGAGACGAGCGTCAGGCCTGACGCCTTGAGCGCGGTCGCGAACTCCGCCGGCTTGTCGGCATATCGGCCGATCATCGTGTCGGTGATCTCGATGCCGGCATAGCCGCCATCGGCGATCGCCTTCAAGAGATCGTCCGGGCCGCCGGCAAAGCCCTCTCCGAGCATTTCCCAGGTAAAGGTCTGGCAACCGACTTTCAGGTCTTTCACGATCGTCCTTTCATTCCTTGATGCCGCCCCGCGTTAGCCTTGCGGTCCTGCCGTTCGTTGAAGGCCTTGATTAGGTCGCCAAAGGTTTCCTTGCCGAAGAAGGCGGCGCTGGCAAGCTGATTTCGGAACGTGATTGCGCCCGCGCCGGTCGAATGCCGAGACCCGTGTCGAGCGCTGCGGCGCCCAGCATGCCGGCGCCGATGAGAAATTGCCGGCGATCGGCGATGGTGACGTGACCCACAGGCTTCGTAGCGGCGGTCGGCCGTTTTTCATGTCAGTCATTTCCTCCCCTGAAGGCTGGGGCCTCCAATGTTGCGCCAGCATTTTCGCATGTTCTGCAAAAATTTTACGCGCGTCAATATTTAAAGTGCTGTATAGCGGGCTGTGATTGCGGCTCGCGACCGATTCAGCAGGCCCGCCGAAGTGTCATCGCGTTGGGAGGCAGACTCGAAAATGCAAGCAAAATCACAGATTAAGCTCGGTATCGGCATTGTCGGATGCGGCAACATCTCGATGACTTATCTGCGCAACGCGGCGCTCTTCGGCGGCCTCGAGTTGCGTGCATGCGCCGACATTTCCACCGAACTGGCGGCACTGCGCGGCAGCGAATACGGCATCCGGGCAGTCAGCGTCGACACGCTTCTAGCCGATCCGGACATCGACCTTGTCCTCAACCTGACCGTCCCGGCGGCGCATTTCGACATCTCGTTTTCGGCGCTTTCGGCGGGCAAGCATGTTTTCACCGAAAAGCCGCTGTCAACCTCGGCTAGGGACGGCCGCCGGCTTGTCGCCGAGGCGGCGAAGCGCAATCTGCTCCTAGGCTCGGCCCCCGACACTTTTCTCGGCGCAGCCGGACGGCGGGCGCGCCGCCTGATGGACGAGGGCGCGATCGGCCGCGCCGTCACCGGCACCGCCTTCATGATGGGGCGCGGCATGGAGCACTGGCATCCCAATCCGCAATTTTACTATCAGCCGGGCGCCGGCCCAATCTTCGACATGGGCCCCTATTACCTGACCATGCTGGTCAACCTGCTTGGGCCGGTGGCACGCGTGATGGCGATGGCGACTCGGGGACAGGAAGTGCGCCTTATCACTGCCGAAGGTCCCTACAGGAACACCAGTTTCAAGGTCGGCACGCCGACCAACATCCTATCGCTGCTGGAGTTCCGATCGGGCGCCACCGTCACCTTCGGAGCCTCCTGGGATGTCTTCAGACACTCCAATCACCCTATCGAACTGCACGGCACGGAAGGCTCACTGCGCCTGCCCGATCCTGACACGTTCGGCGGCACCGTATCGCTTTCGGAACGCGGCGCCGACTGGGCCGACTTCCATAGCGAGAGCGAGCTCTACGGGGGGCGCAACTGGCCTTACGCCGCGCCCGACCGCGCCAACTACCGCATGCTTGGCGTCGCCGATCTGTCGCATGCGCTGAGGACGGGCAGAAAACCCCGCGCCTCCGGCGATCTCGCTTTGCATGTGCTGGAGATCATGGAGGCGATCCTCGCTTCGGGAGAAAGCCGCGAGTCCGTCGCCGCCAACGGGGCGGTCGACCAGCCGCCGCTTCTTGGCGAGGACGAGGCGACGAGCCTGCTTGCCTGAGGCGTAGGATCAGTCGATGGCTACGTTGCTTTCATCATTTCTCGATCCGGAAGCCCGGCATGTGCTCGACCTCGGCCGACAGGCTCCTGCGCGGCCGTTCGACGCCGGCACGCCTGAAGAGGCGCGGCGCGCCTATGAGGAGAGCTTTCCCACACTGCAGGGTGAACGCGAGCCGGTCGCCTCACTGAACGAACGCTTCATCGACGGGCCTAGCGGCCCGTTGACGCTCAGGATCTATCACGGGCGACGGGCGGCCTTGGCCAGTGCCCCAGCGTTGCTTTATCTGCATGGCGGCGGCTGGGTGATCGGCAATCTCGATTCCCATGACGAGATCTGCCGCTGGTTTGCCAACATGGCGGCCTGTGTGGTCGTCTGTCCCGACTATCGGCTGGCGCCGGAACACAAATTCCCGGCCGCCATCGAGGATTGTCGCGCAGCATTTGCCTTCATGCAAAGTGCGGCCGACGATCTCGGCATCGACGCGGAGCGGATCGCTGTCGCCGGCGACAGCGCCGGTGGCAATCTCGCTGCGGTGCTGTGCCTGATGGTGCGTAGGAGCAAGAATCCGCCGACCGTGCAATTGCTGTTCTATCCGAACACGGATGCCTCGCAGACAGCGGACAGCTATCGCCGTTTTGCTGAGGGCTATGGTCTCACCGCGGCAACGATGGCCTGGTTCCGCGACCACTATGTCAACCATGCCGGGGATATCGACGACTGGCGCGTGTCGCCGCTGAAGGTCGCCAGCCTTGCCGGCGCAGCACCAGCCTTTGTCGCGATCGCCGGTCATGACATTCTCGTTGACGAGGGTGAGGCTTACGCAAAGCGTCTGCAAGATGACGGCGTGCCTGTCGTGCTGAGGCGCTGGCCTGGCCAGATCCACGGCTTTGTCTCGATGGGCCGCCATGGTCCGGCCTCGCGGCAAGCCGTCGGCGCGGCGGTTGCCGCGTGGCGCGGCTTCGATGGAAAGCTCAGGCCGATTGACGCATAACCAGCGTCGCGTCGAGATTGACCTTAGCGGCAACCTCAGCTCCATCCTCGTTCAGCAGGGCCAGCAGCGTCTCGACGCTATATCCCGCCATGGCGGCGAAGTCCTGCGCCATGGTGGTGAGGCCTGGACATGTGTAGCGGCTCAGCGGGTGATCGTCATGAGCTGCGACACGCAGGTCGCAGTCGGCCTTGCGACCGACCTTGAGGCCTTGCGCGTAGGCGGCCGCCATCACGCCGAAGGCGAGACGGTCGTTGTTGCACAGAATGGTCTTGCCCGACAGGCCGCCATTGCCGAGCATTTTTTCCATTTGCTCGTAGCCGATCCGTTCGAAATCCCATGTGTACTCGTCGGTGTTGCCGATGACGACAGGCTCATGCCCGAGCCGCTTCATAGAAGCGATATAGCTTTTCAGTCGTTCTGGCGAGTTGTGGTTGACGTGCGGGATATCGAAATAGACCGGGGCGTCGCCGGACCGGCACAGATACTCGACGATGGTCGAGACGCTCTGGGCATTGTTGTTGCCGACGAACGGCGTTCCGCCTTCGAGATAGGTGTCGAAATAGACCACCGGTATGGCCTGCGTCAGCTTCTCCAGCGTGCGGTGGTCCGAGCGCAGGCCGAGCGGCGCGATGAGTGCACCGGAGACCTTCAGCGACAGGATGGTTCGCGTTGCCTCCACTTCGAGCTCGCGCGAGCCGTGCGAGGAGATCACGATCGGCCAGTAGCCTTCGTCGCGCAGCCTTAGTTCGATGCGGCTGACCATCTCCGAATAAAAGGGGTCGGCCACTGTCGGCACCATGATGCCGATGCTGCGGGTCCGCTTGCGGTTCAGGTTGCGTGCAAACAGATTGGGCTGGTAGTCGGACGAGCGCAGCGCCTCTTCGATACGCTGCCGTGTCGCTGGCTTGACGCTGGTCGGATCGTCGAAATATTTCGACAGCGTCGGCCTGGAGACGCCGCAAGAGCGGGCAAAATCATCCATCGTCTTGTGCGTCGTCGGCAATTCAAACGCCTCGCGTTCTGGACATCCAATCACTGGGTTGCCCTAGCGCTGCCCCAGGGTACCCGCATACGCTGCCGTGCAACGGCAAGGCAAAATTTTACAGAGAGCTTCAGCAGTTTCAACGCGTATCGCTGAATTTTTTCACGCGTAAATTTATTAGTTGACGCGAAAAGTACAAGCCATATTGACTCCGAATATCGGTTGCCGCCAGGCAGAATTGCACGCGACTGAGAGGGGTCGTTCGAGTCGGGCCCTGGGGAGAAACGCCGGGAGGTTCCGCGAGGTGAAGAAGCTGGTCTCAGCCGGCGAGATCGAGCTTCGGCGATTGACGCAGCGTCGGCACCGAGATGCTGAGGGCAGCAACAGCGCGCTTTCCAGTCTAGCGCGATATGAAGATCCTTAATGTGCTAAATTTGTCTTCGTACTCCGAAACGTCGGTTGCCAATGGGACACGCTGCCAATTCTGGGCACCACAATCCGGAAGGCACCTACACATAGCGCACTTCGACTCCCAGCTTGTCCAATCGACTGCGAATCCCATAGGGCATAGCGGTGTCGGTGATGATCAGATCGACACGTGACAACGAAAATGCCTTAGATGAGGCGCCAATATCCCATTTGCTTGAATCCGCCACAAGGATCACGCGCCTGGCCATACGAACCAGATTGCGTTTTGTGCGCGCAATGTCTTCTGAGACATCGACGACATCGAATGACTGATCGATCGCATGCGCGCTGAGGAACGCTTGGTGGGCCACAAGGCCGCCCACAGCCCTATCAAAATCCGACACGATCGTGCTGACCGTCGAGGGATAGACCCGACCGCCTATCATATGCACGTCCAGCCCAGGGCGATACATCAGATGCTGTGCAATGTTCATCGCGGTTGTGGCTACTACCACATTGTTGACCGGGGGCATCTGCATTGCGACCTGCAGCAACGTCGAGCCGCTGTCGAACACCACGGACTGGTTGTCTATGATCTGGCGCGCCGCCATCTGCGCGATACGCCGTTTGGCATCGAAATTGCGAGACATCCGCTCTTCGAAGGCCGCCGCTGGCGAATCAGCGGGCAAGGCGATCGCACCGCCATGCGTTTTGATCAACTGCTTTTTTGCATCCAGAATTTCCAGGTCGGACCTGATGGTCACCTCGGAGACGCCGAAGTTTTCCGCCAGTTGGCTGGTACGCGCCTGGCCGGTCCGCTGAAGCGCGAGCATGATCTGATGTCGCCGTTGTTCCGCAAGCATGTGTAACCCCGAATTGCTGTTTGGATAACTGCACGCCAACCTTTCGAAAATCGAATAGGAAACCGGCCTGCGTTTGAGAATTCGAGGGATACCGCCTCACCGCAGCGAACGCTAGCCGTTGCAGTTGCAACCTATATCGAAACGAAAGAAATCGAAATATTGAATATTGTTTTGCTTTCGAGTTAGGGTCCTCAACGTCAGATCAACAATTGCGAAGGGACTGCACTGATATGGGCCTTGGAACTAAAATTCGCTTGTCGCGGCTGTTCTCGCATCGATCTGGGAACCTGTTCGGTGGTGCCGTCGACCATTTCGTAGGGTACGGCAACGTCCGCGAGGGAGGCCTTGCGGATCTGCCCGGCGCGCTCAAGCGGGTGATGGCCGGAGAGCCAGATTACATCAGCATTCAACCTGGTGCGGCGCGTCATTTGTGGCCGGCTTACGCCGGCAAGGCAGCGCTGGTCATTCAGGCGGGATGCTTTACGCCCGACGATCGGATCAGTCAGTTGATCGCGACGCCCGAAGATGCAGTGCGCTATGGTGCCGATGCGCTGGCGGTCGCCATTCCGGTGCGGGGCGATACCGAGGGTCACTACATTCGTTGGCTTACCGATACGGTCAACGCGGCTGCTCGTTTCGAAATGCCGGTCGTTGCACATGTTTATCCCCGCGACTATTCAAACGGCTGCAAGATCGTCTTCACCCCCGACGAAATCGCCTACGCAGTGCGGATTGGTTTTGAGACCGGTGTTGACGTGATCAAGGTCGGATACACCGGGGACTTCGACTCATTCAAGGAAACCGTGGCAACTTGCCCGGTTCCCATCGTTATCGCCGGCGGTCCGAAGACCGAGGATCTTCTGGGCGCTCTCACCCAGACGTCTGAAGCCCTGCGCGCCGGTGCGAAGGGTGCCGTCGTGGGGCGCAATCTGTGGGGGCACGGTGACACCACGATGGCAGCGCGTGCATTCAAGTGCGTCATTCACGATGGGATGGCACCGCAAGACGCTTTGGCGGCTGCGGGCACGTGAGCTGTGACCGGCAATCTGCAGGTTTTGGGCTTCGGAGCCTTGGCGATTGACGACATCATCTATGTCGACAGCCCGCTGGGTGCTGGCAAAGGGAAGGTGACAAATCGCACGAAGGACCACGGCGGCAATGTGGCGACGGCACTCGTTGCTGTCGCCAAGCTGGGGGGGCGTGCCGGTTTCATCGGCTGGCTGAGTGATCAGCCACTTACGGATGTCGGCGCCCACGAGCTTGAACGACACGGCGTCGACATATCTTTCGCGCCACGTCGTGCCGATGCCAAGCCGATCCGGTCGGTTATTACGGTCGCGCCCGATGGTGACAGGTTCATCGCCTATGATGATGATGTGCCGCACGGGACCTCCGATGCGCTGGCCGATAGCGTCCTTGCGCAAGCCCAGGTGCTGCTGATCGACGGTTACGCCACGCACGCTGACATGATTGTTGCTCGTGCCCGTAAGCTGGGTCTGGCGGTGGTGGCCGATATTGAGTGGACTGTCGGACCTGCGACCGAACGATTGATCCGCCTGTCAAATCACCTGGTATTGCCTCTGAAATTTGCCCAAACCTATACTGGCGAGGCCAAGGCGACAGCGATCCTGCGCAAGCTGTGGTCAGATGACCGCTCCGCGGTCGTGTTAACCGAAGGCGATCGAGGAGCCTATATCCGGCAAAAGGACGATGTCGTTTTGTGGCACGTTCCGGCCTACAAGGTCAGGGCAGTGGACACGACCGGCGCGGGGGATTGTTTTCATGGCGCCTATGCCTTCGCCCTTACGCAGCGAAAGCAGCCTGTCGCCTGCGCTGTTTATGCAACTGCCGCGGCCGCGATCTCAGTGACGGGCCGGGGTGGCCGCATGGCTCTGCCGGATCACAACGCCTGTGTCGCGTGGATGGCGAAAGAAAATGCACCTGTGCCCATACCGATTACGTCGCCAGACTGAGAATTCATCACTCGGATATTGCCGCTGCTGGTGGGACGTCCGAGGCGCGCGGTTAACCGCGCAGATAGCAATGCCGGTTCGATCTGCAGTCGCGCCGCGCGGAGGCTATTCGATGTTTAGGTAGCGCTGACAATAGGGAGGATGTGACGTGGCTGTTGTTGTGTTGGACAAAATTTGCAAGACCTACGGGACGAAATTCCAAGCCATCAAGGATCTTAGCCTGACGATAAACGACGGCGAGTTCCTCATTCTCGTTGGCCCTTCGGGATGCGGAAAATCGACAGCCTTGCGCATGATCGCGGGGCTGGAGGAGATCAGCAGCGGAACCCTGACCATTGGTGGAGAGAATGTTGAGGATCTAGCGCCGAAGGACCGGGATATTGCGATGGTCTTTCAGAACTATGCCCTTTATCCGCATATGACAGTGTTCGACAACATAGGCTTCTCGATGAAGCTTGCGGGGAAGAGCAAGGCCGAGCGGACGAAGCGCGTCCATGAAATAGCAAAGACCCTGCAGCTGCACACGCTGCTCGACAGTAAGCCGGCCGCGCTGTCTGGCGGACAACGCCAGAGGGTCGCCATGGGGCGCGCGATGGTGCGCGAACCGGCAGCCTTTCTCATGGATGAACCCTTGTCAAACCTCGATGCCAAGCTGCGCGTGCAAATGCGCGCGGAAATTGTCAGCCTGCAAAGACAGCTGGGGGTGACCACGATTTATGTAACACACGATCAGACCGAAGCCTTGACCATGGGCGACCGGGTTGCGGTCTTGAAAGGCGGTGTCCTTCAGCAGGTCGACACGCCAAAGACGCTGTATAATCGACCAGTCAATGCCTTCGTCGCGGGTTTCATCGGCTCGCCGTCGATGAACCTGTTCGAAGGCCGTTTGCACAATGGCAGGATCAACCTGCCGACCTTTTCGATACCGGTGCCGACGAGTGCGTTTGAGCGCTCTCCTGGTCTGAGCGCCTTCGAAGGCAAGACGCTCATTTTCGGCATACGCCCCGAGGATCTTTACGACAGCAGTCTGGAATCGGGATCGCGACATGCCACTCTACCGGCCATCGTGAAGACGACAGAGGAATTGGGATCCGAGCTTATCGTTCATTTGAAGGTCGACGCGGTTCGAATCGATTCTGGCGACCCAGATGCTGTTGAAGATCTAAGCGGCGCAGCAAATGTCGTAGCGAGGTTTGAAGCCGTCAGCGCGGTCCGGCCGGGCGCGTTGATTGATCTGGCGATCGATGCGGCCAAGTTGCACTTCTTCGATCCCCAGACGCACCTCACAATCTAGCGTGATCCGCGATGGTTGACCCGGCTAAAGGGACGGAGACGCAAATGTCGCTTCCGTCTTCTGGTCCATTTGCGTAGGTGACGGTAGACGCTGGCTTCGCTCTCCTGGGCAATCCGACCAGTTCTCGCTCGCCCATCACAGCTCGGGCCGTCTTCGTTGGCAAATGGTGAGACTTGCTCGACATCGGTTCAGCGCGCGACAGCCGATTTTTCCACCGGAGGTGGAGATCGTCTTGTGCCCGGCGGCACCCTGTCATCGACAACCAAAACGATCGCCTGAACGCCTCTGAATTGCGACGTCTACGCGAGCGCGCGACCCCACCGAATGGCGTTTTTTCTCTTCGAATATACGACTTTCATTTGTTTTCTTTTTAGGGGAGTGGCTTTCATTTGTTTACGAAAATAGAGAAAGAAGCGGCACAAGCAATGTGCACAAGGGAAAAACTAACCCCAGAGAACTTAAGAAAACCATATACCAATCAATGGCTTACATTCAGTCATAACGTCCCGGCATCCTACCCATTTTTCACGATTGCAGTTCTTGATTGACACAAAGACCCGGAAAAGAACCTAGTTTGATCGCGATCGGGAGGATCGAGCCAAACGTCGCTCCTAGGAGGAAAACATGAACGTCAGAAGATATATTGCTGCGGCCACGTCCGCTGTGGCTGTCTGGGCACTGTCTGCTACCTGCGCCTTTGCTGAGACCAATCTCGAATTCATCCAATGGTGGGAGCCGGAAATGCCCGCCGGTGCTCTGCGTAGCATCATGGACGACTTCGAAGCCAAAAACCCTGGTATCAAGGTGACGCTCGTCAGCGGTCCCTATTCCGCCACCCATGATCAGATCGTAGTCGGCGCCGCGTCGGGGACGCTCAGCGACGTCGTCGGCCTGGACGGAGCATGGGTCAATGGCCTTGCAAAGCAGGGCGCAATCGCTTCCATGGACAGCCTGATGGCTGACGCCAAATATGATCAGAGCCAGATCGCTGACATCATCAAGGTCAACGGCCAAAGCGTCATGTTCCCGCTCGCCTCGTTCGTATACCCGGTCTTCGTCAACCTCGATCTGGCCAAGGCTGCTGGTGTCGACAAGATGCCGGCCAACCGCACAGAATTCGCCGCTGCCGCGAAGAAGATGACCAATGCGGACAAGAACGAGTACGGGTGGGTGCTGCCGCTATCGCTGCAAAACCCCGGCGGCATCCAGAACGACGTGATGTCTTGGGTCTGGGCTTCCGGAGCATCGATGCTCAAGGACGGCAAGCCCGACGTGGAAAATGAGGCCGTGGTCGGTACACTCGAATACGTCAAGTCGCTACAGGACGCCGGCGTCATATCGCCAGGCATCTTTGCCAAGAAGGAACAGGACAAGGTCGAAGAGTTCGTCAACGGCCGTGTCGGAATGATGATCGACTCGCTGGCTCATATCAATCTTATCCGCCAGCGTAACCCCAATCTCAAGTTCGGTATCTCTGCGCTTCCTGCGGTCGACGGCTATACGGGTAAGCGCGGACTGCCCTATGCCTCTTGGGGCATCGGCATTAGCAACAGCACCGAGCATAAGGCAGAAGCCTGGAAGCTTGTTGAATATCTGATGAGCCCGGAAGTGAACGGCCGCCTGGTATCGCTCGCAAATGCCTTTCCGGGCAACGTGCAAGCGAAGCCTGACTTCTCGAAATCGGACCCGCTGTTCGAGGAAGCCTTCAAGATCTTCCAAAGCGGTCACTTGGCCAATGAATTCGTGGGCTTGCCGGTGGCCGAAGACCTGATGCGCGACATGAACGTCGAAGTGCAAAAGATGTTCGACGGCCAGCAAACCGCAAAGGAGGCCGCTGCCAACACGCAAAAGCAGTGGTTGCTTGACTTCGCCAAGTAGGCGCTGCTTCAGACAATTCGGCAGCGCGATAACATCTATCGCGCTGCCGCTGCATCGGAACCGGACCATACGGTCGATGACCAAGCGGATTGTACCTCATGAGCCTCGCCAACGAAGGTTTGATCGTCACGCGAACGAAAATGCGCAAGCGTGGCATGCTTTCTTACAAGACGAGAAAGCGGCTCACTCCGCTGTTTTATGTGGCACCCGCCACGTTTTTGTTTTGTCTGCTAATGCTGTTTCCCATGATCACGGTCCTGCGCTATTCGCTGATGGACGGCGCAATCATGAAAAAGGACGCTGCTTTCATAGGGTTGCAGAACTACGAGACGATCTTCACAGATCCAGTCTTCTGGCAGTCGGTCGGGCAGACCCTCTATTTCACGGTGATGAGCGTCATTTTCCACCTTCTAATCGGCCTGGCCTTCGCCCTATTGCTGAACACCCAACGCGTCCCTCCGATGATTAGAAGCATCCTGCGTGTTCTCTACATTTTGCCATGGCTCTTTACGGCAGTCATCATCGCGATCATCTGGCGGCTGCTTTTGGATCCCAATGGCGTGGTCAACAGCATTTTGATGACGCTCCATATCGTCAACTTCAAGGTCGAGTGGTTCTCCTCGACGAAAACCGCGATCCATGCGTTGACGTTTGCGAACATCTGGGCGGGATACCCTCTATATATGGTCAGCTTGCTCGCCGGTCTCCAGGGCATCCCCAAGGACCTTTACGAAGCCGCCGGCATCGATGGCGCCAATGAGTTCCAAAAGTTTCGGTACATCACGATCCCGCAGCTGATGCCGATCATCATCAGCATCGCCCTGCTGGATTTCATCTGGACGATGCAAGTCTTCCCCCTGGTCTGGATGACAACGGGCGGTGGACCGATCCATTCGACCGAGGTGCTGAGCACGTATACCTATAAGCTTGCGTTTTCGAGTTACGAATTTTCACAGGCTTCGGCGAGCGCGATCTTCATCTTGATCATCTCGATGGGCGCGACTTACTTCTACATCAAACACCAGAAGGCCAGGTGACCGGCAATGGCAAAGCGCTCCTTCAAAAACACCGTTTTGCCGACCGTACTGACATATCTCGGGCTCGCGGCCGGTCTGGTCTTTGCAGGCTTTCCAATCCTGTGGATGTTTTTCACTTCGTTGAAATCGAACACCGAGATCTTTGCCCTGCCGCCGAGACTGCTGCCCGACCATTTCACGAACGTGGCCTATCTTTCGATCTTCAATGATCCGACCAAGGTGCGCTTCTTTCTCAACAGCTATCTGGTCGCGGGAGTGGTAACCCTTCTGACGTTACTGATCGCCATTCTGACGGCCTATGGCTTCAGCCGCTATTCATTCCGGCTTAAGAATACGCTTAACGTCTTCATCATCAGCACACAGACCGTACCGCCGATCACGCTTCTGATTCCCTATTTCGGCATGGTCGTCGCCTTCGGCATTTTCAACACCTATTTCGCGCTGATTCTAACCTACATGGTATTCACCCTGCCTTACGCAATCCTTCTGATGACCGGCTATCTCAATACCCTGCCAAAGGAACTCGATGAGGCAGTGCTGGTCGATGGGGGGTCAAGTTGGACAGCGCTATGGCGTGTGATTATCCCTCTTTCAGTCCCCGGCGTCGTCGCGACCGCGGTCTATACGTTTCTGTTGGCGTGGAACGAGTTCCTTTTTGCGCTTACTTTGACGAAGTCGACGGACATGCGGACCGTTCCGATCGGTATCGAGTTGCTTATGGGCCAACATGCGTTCGAATGGAACGAGATGATGGCGATGAGCGTGCTGGGATCACTCCCGCTTCTGATCCTGTATCTGATTGCACAACGTTACTTCCTCGCGGGCCTGGCCGCCGGGTCGGTGAAGAGCTGAGCAAACTGACTGCCAGTTCGCTGTTCGCTGCTGAACACATCAACCCATTCCGGCCCCGAAGGTCCGGTCTTTGACAGCGCCAGCGCTATGCCAAATCCTGCACGTCGAGGGTCGTGCAGGCCGAAGGCGGCGACTGATCGCGCTCGACATCTCTCCCGCGGTTTCCCAACTGTTTCGCCCCGATGGCCCGGCGCTGACGCCGCTGCCGTCGACCTGAGTGGCGCACTCGGAAGTTGAATCCGACTGCTGACCAAGCCGGCTTCTAGCCTGGCCTCGGCATCCCCTGCCTTGTCGATTTCGCCATCTGATGCCGCGATCGCTCGACACCGGTCTGCTGCAATGCAGCACATCAAAACCCGCGGCACACCATTTTAAATCTTGACGCGTGTCAAATTTTTATAAAACATGCGGAAACGCGGACAAGGCATCGATCAGCGCGGCTGGAAGTGACGAAAGCCGGCGTCGGCGGTCCTGTGACGCGGACATACGGGCCGCTCTATGGCGATGCCTTCTCCAATGAGCTCGAAAGCTTCCATCGCCACATCATGGACGGCACCAAACCTCTGACCGATCTCGCGGACTCTCGTCGCGACTTGGCGCTGATGGCGGAGATCATTGATCGCATGAAACAGACTACGGGGATTATGCGCTGAAGCTGCCCTTTTAGGGTAGATCCTACGAGGAGATTGCATTGGCTCCCGGCTGGCGGGTCTACGCTTTCCGGCTCGCGGTCTATCCGCCAACCATCAGCTTGACGACTTCGTCATGGTTGGTTTCCGATATCTTGCGCTCGCCGGCCTGGACGCCGCGCCGCAGCACGATGATGCGGTCGGACACGGCGAAAATATCCAGCAAATTGTGCGAGATGAAGATTACGCCCCTGCCTTGGGCCTTGAGTTGGTGGATGAGCGAAATGACCTTGCGCTGTTCGGGCACGCCGAGGGCCGCGGTCGGTTCGTCCATGATCAGGATCTGCGCGTCCCAATAGACGGCCCGGCCGATGGCAACAGCCTGCCGTTGACCGCCGGAGAAATTGCTGACCGGGGCATCGAGCCGGCTGACATGGAAGTCCAATCGCCCCATGGTCTTCTTGGCGGCGACGGCCATGGCCTTGCGATCGAGCACCGGCAAGAAACCGAAGGCCTTGCGCATGGGTTCACGGCCAAGGAAGATATTGGCGCCGATGGACAAATTGTCGGCGAGAGCGAGATCCTGATAGATGGTTTCGATGCCTTTTTCGCGCGCCTCATGCGGTGTCGCAAATGTCACCGGCTGACCCCTCAGCAGAATTTCACCGCCCGTCGGCTGAAAGACGCCCGATATCGCCTTGATCAGCGTGGTCTTGCCGGCGCCGTTGTCGCCCGCCAGGGCCACCACTTCGCCCGGCCGCACGACCATGGAGAAATCGTTGAGCGCCCGGACGGCGCCGAAGTGCTTGGAAAGATTCCGGACTTCCAGGAGGGGGGTGGTCTGGCCTGGGCTATTCATCCTGACGGGCTCCACTGAACCGGCGCTGCGCCTGGTCGATGAGAACGGAAATGATGATGACGACGCCGACGGCGATGAACTGCCAGAACGGCTCGACATTGACGAAAACCAGCCCGTACTGAATGACCGCGATCACCAGCGCACCGGCGACCGTCCCGAAGATCGTGCCCGATCCACCGAACAGGCTGGCGCCGCCGATCACGACGGCTGCGACGCTGTCGAGCAGCAACGGCTCGCCGGCCTGGGCCGCGCCCGCGGTGAAGCGCGCTGCATAGAGGGCGCCACCGAGGCCTGCGCACATCGCCGAAAGCACATAGAGGCGCAGGATATGGCCTCTGATGTCGATGCCGGCACGACGAGCCGCCTGCACATTGGCGCCGATGGCGTAGTTATGCTGGCCGAACCGGGTCTGGCTCAGGATGTAGTGCATCGCGACGACGAAAACGGCTGCAATGATGACGAGATAAGGCACACCGTAGAACCTGCCGTTGCCGAGCAGCGCGAACCAGGAATTCTGGACCGGCACCGTCGTGCCGCCGGCGAGCAGGAAAGCAGCGCCGCGCGCCACGCCAAACATGCCAAGCGTGCCGATGAAGGGCGGAATTCTGAGGCGCGAGATCAGCAAGCCGTTGATCATGCCAGGGACTCCCGCGACGATCACGGCCGCCAGAATGCCCACCATCATGGCCAGAGGCACCGGCATGGCGGCGCCAGCCAGATTCGTGGCATGGGCCGCAACAACAGCAGCAAGGCCCATGATGAAGCCCAGCGAGAGGTCGATGCCTCCCGAAATGATGACGAATGTCTGTCCGGTCGCAAGCAGCAACGGCGCCACGGCAAATATCGCAATGGATTGCACGTTGAACGGATTGAGCACGAAGGTCGCGCCGAAGGAGGCCCTCGACCAAACCTCGAAACAGATGATCAGGCCGGCGAGAAACAGCCAGGCGCGCCCTTCGGCGATGCGTCCGAGCCAGGTCCTGGCCGGATCACCATGGTCGGCCTGAGGGGCGACATGGGTTTCGCTCTGCTCGGTTGGTGATGTTGAAGTCATTGACACATCCGATCCGCAGCGCGGCCTCCGTCAACAGGGTCCCAGAGACCCGGCGCTGGTCTCCTCCCGGCAAGCCGGAAGGGGACCAAGCTGGTTGGAATCATTCGGAATAGAGGTACTTCGAGATGTTCGGGTCCGCGATGTTTGACTTGTCCATGATCGTAAAGCCGGTGCCGATCGCAACCGGGATCGACTGGCCGGTCAGGTGGGCGTAGGCAGAAACGACACCAAAATAGCCGATCTCGGCCGGATGCTGGGCAATCGCAACGTCCACCAAGCCGGTGTTGATGTTGTCGACGATGCTGACCGGTGCGTCGAACGCGACGACCTTGATGGTCCCGCTTTGCCCTGCCTGCTTGACGCCGTTCGCCGCGCCGATCGCCGAGAACAGATTTGCACCGAACACACCAACGAGATCGGAGTTGCGCGCGAACGTCGCTTGGAGCTGCGAGGCAGCCTTGTTGGCGTCGTCGTCGTTGAACTGCGTCTCGAGCACGGTGATGTCCGGATGCTTCGCCATCTCCTTCTTGAAGCCCTCTTCACGCTGATCGGTGGTCGAAATGCCGGGCTTGACGTTGGAAACATAGACCTTGCCCTTGCCGCCTATGGCCTTGACCAATGCCCGCGCGGCGATCTCGCCGCCCAGAATGTTGTCCGAAGCAATATAGGACAGCGGGAAATCCGCCTCACCGGCACCGGTCTGGTAGACGCCGCTGCCGATGAAAGTGTCGACGGTGATCACCGGGATGCCGGCATCATTGGCCTTGCGGAGCGGCTCGACCAATTGAACCTTGTCGGTTGGCGCGATCAGGATCGCGTCTGGCTTCTTGGCGATGACCGCGTCAAGCACGGGGACTTGCGTTACCGGATTGAAATCCGAAGCGCCCTGGAACACCAGGGTCACGCCAAGGGCATCGGCCGCCGCCTGAGCGCCTTTGCGCATGGTGATGTAGAAGCCGTCGGTGGTAAGGCCCGGAACGAGAGCAATGGTGAACTTCTTGTCCTGCGCCAAAGCGGGCGTGATCAGCGCCGTTGCGCAGATGGCGAGAGCCGCCAGGGCGGCAACAATCTTCTTCATAACATCCTCCTCATAATTGTTGGCAGATTTGCCGTTGCGATTGATATCGGGAATGGCCGTCAATCTGTTCAGGCTACGAATCGTAAATGCGCTGACGGCCGGAAAACGGGTTTCGCCTGCTTGCTGTTACGGGCAGCTCCTCCCAGGCGCCCAGTCATTAGATCAGCCAGTCGAAACCGACCAGCCCTGCTGCCCGCAGTCCCGTTTCCTCGCATCCGCAAGGTCCAGAGAACTGCGCCGCGCGGCGCGCATGCCCGCCTAGCGGCAGGTTGTAACACTTTGCTGAAAGAAATTGCAACCGGTACTTCCCTGGCCGGAACGCTTTTCAAACCGGACAACATCTGTCTGCTCCGCAGGGCCCGCACGGCAGACTATTGCCCCCAAGTCCCTGACGAGACAACAGGTGATTTCGGGGCCCCAGGCTCCCGGACCGCGTGGCGTCAATCGGTTCAGGATTGATCAGGCGCGCCGATGTCGCGCATCATGGTGTCCGCCTTCTATCGAGGCACGAGAGCCACGAGGATGGCTTGCGCCGTTTTCGTGTCCGTTATCAGGGCATTGATGAGTCTCGCGCGGACGGCACCGATGATGGCCGTCGCCTTCTCCGGCGAGGCGGCAACGCCGATGACCAAGGGGACGGTTCGAAGCTGGGCCGGCGACATTGCGATCATCCGGCCCTCCCCTTCCCACGGGATAAGGGTGCCTTCGGCGTCGAAGTAATGGCGGATGACGTCTCCAGCCGCATGAAACAGGGCCTGTTCGCCCAGTGTGGCCGCGCTCGCCTCGGGCGGATTGATGGCATGGGGCAGGCCGATGCCGACGATCGCAACGTCGGTCCGGTCCCAAAGCGCGACGCTGTCGCGGATGGCCGCATCGCCAAGGAAGACCTCACGCAATTCGGTGGACGGCAGATAGGGCGCATGGATGAAATGCGGCGTCCCGCCGAACTCTTCGGCGGCCAGCCGTACAAACTCGTTGATCTGGAAATGCGCCGCCTGCTGCTGCATGCCGCCGGTGGCAGCGACGGTAAGGACCCCGGGAATGCGCGGCAGGCCTGCCCGGATCACCTCGCGGATGGCTCGCCCCCAGCCGACGGCAACCACCGAGCCGGCCGTCAGTTCCGCTTGCTTGAGCAAGGCGCCGAGCGGTGCGGCGAGCGCCGTCAGCGCTCCGGCTGCCGGCGTTTCGACGACCGCGGCGTCGCGCAGCCCCAACCCGTCAATCAACTGCCTGGTGATGTCCTCGGGCGTCACAAGATCGAGAACCTCGATCCGCACGATGCCCTCTGCTCTCGCCCGCTGCAGCAAACGCGATATGGTGGCGGTGGAGACACCGAGCCGGCGCGCGATGTCGACCTGCGACATCTCCGCCTCGTAGTGCATTTTGGCGACCGTATGCAGCATCGTCCGCGATGCGGCCGCATCTTGTGTGGGAGGGACAGACAGCTTGCAATTCCTTTCAGCAATGTGTTACAGACCCATCAACCGATGGGAGTTATCGCGCAATTCCGGCAGACTCGCAACTCGGGTTCGTTTCCACCGAACGTTGCGGCCAAGCCAGATTTCCCGGTTCGATAGCGCATCAAAGCGGCAAACCTTCCTGCCGGCGGGCAGGCAAAAACTGAAGATTTCTTGTTCCACGGATCTGCGCCTTGGTGAATGGGCGCCAACATCGGACAAAAGACCATGACAAAGATGACGACGGCGGAGTTACGCGGCTATCAGCAGATATGCGGCAAGGACGGGGCCATGATGGCCATCGCCTGTGACCAGCGCGGCGGCATGCGGACCTTGTTGGCGTCGGACCCTGCCGAACAGGCCAAGATCACCAACGACATGCTCGGCGACACCAAGGCGGACATCACGCGATACCTCGCCAGCCAGGCATCCTGCGTGCTGCTCGACCCGCTCTGCGCGGTGCCGCGGGTTGTCGATGAAGGGGTGCTGAACCGAGATACGGCTCTGCTCATCGGCCTCGACGCCTCGGGCTTCGACGTCTCGCCCGCCGGCTACCGCCTGTCGCGCCTCGTCCCCGACATCGACGCACGCCGCGTCCGCGAACTCGGTGGCACCGGCGGCAAGATCATGGTCTATCTCAGGGCCGACAGACCGGAGGCGAACGAGCATAACGTCGCCATTCTGCGCCAGTGCATCGCCGACTTCGGGCAAGAGGACCTGCTGCTCGTCGTCGAATTCCTGACCTACCAACTCGAAGGCGAAAGCCTTGAAGATCATGCGGCCAAGATCCCCTGGCTTGTCGAAGAGGGCACACGGATATCGCTGGAATGTGGGGCAAAGGTACTCAAGCTTCCTTATCCCGGAACGCCGGAAGCCTGCGCCAGGATCACCAGCATGGCTGGCGAGGTGCCGTGGGCGGTCCTCTCCGCCGGCGTCAACCACACGACCTTCCTGGGCCAGGTCGAGATCGCGATGAAGAACGGCGCGTCAGGCGTCATCGCCGGCCGGTCGCTGTGGAAGGACTGCATCTCGCTGGACCGTGACATTCAGCGGGAAAGGCTTAAGACCATCGCAGTGTCGAGATTGCACGAGCTTCAGGCCGTGATCGGAAACTACCGGCAGAAAGCCGCTTAGTCATTCGCCGTTCACACCGGGCACACACGGGACGTCATGCCTCATAGTTCGATGGCCATCGGGATCGATATCGGCGGCACCAATCTGCGCGCCGCCCGCATTTCCGGCACAGGCGAAATCCTTGACCGCATGTCCGAAAAGAGCGCGCCGGACCCGGCGCTCATGCTCTCCCGGATCGCCGAGATGGTGCGCCGGCTCGATTCTCCGGAGGTTGCCGCCATCGGCATCGGCGTCCCGGGACGCGTCGATGTGCGGCGTCGCGCCGTCTTGTCCGGAGGCTATGTCAACCTCGCCTCGGTCTCCCCGGCACAACGGCTGGAAAGCCTGGCGGGCAAGCCCGTCGTGATCGACAATGATTGCAACATGGCACTGGTCGCCGAGATGGCTCGAGGCGCCGCCATGGGTCACGAAAACATCGTCATGTTCACCATCGGGACCGGCATTGGTGGTGCCGTGGCTCAAGACCGGCAGATCGTCCGCGGCAAGGGGACGGCGGGGCAGCTCGGCCATATCACTGTCGACATATCAGGCGAAGCCTGCGTCTGCGGCCGGCGCGGCTGCGTTGAAACCACCAGCTCCGGTACAGCACTTGGCCGTCACATCTCACGCGCAGGCCTCGGTCCGGATATCTCGGTCGATCAGCTTTTCGCCCGGGATGCGAGCGGCGACATGCCGGTGCGCGGGATACTGGAAGCCTGGGCCAGACCGTTGCGTGCGGCAATCGATACAGCGGTGGCGATGTTCGCCCCCGATCTGGTGCTGCTCGGCGGCGGACTTGGCCAGGCGGCCCATCAGGCGCTTGCCAAGGCTCCGGCCTTGGCTCCCTGGTACCAATGCCCGGTTGAACCGGCGCAACTCGGCGACGACGCCGGCGTCATCGGCGCCGGTCTGCAAGCGCTGGCAGGGCAGGCGGCGGTTACGGCCTCGCCGGTGACCTCGCCATCCGCTGGACTCAACCCGGGCCGGCGTGCCGTGCCCGGCCAGCGCGCCGTGCTCGTCAACGGCATCCCCGCCAGCGGCAAAAGCACGGTCTCGCGCGGTATCGCCGACCGCCTAGGGTGGCCATTGCTTACGCTCGATACCATTAAGAACCCGTTCCTCGAAGTGCTCGGCGGCGGCGATCGTGAATTCAACCGCTCGCTCGGTCGCGCCAGTTATGAAGCCATCTGGTCGGTCGTCGGCGAAGCTCCCGCGGGCACAACAGTTGTCGTCGATGCCTGGTTCGGCTTCCAGCCGCGCCAGGTGCTCGAGGATCACCTGCGAAGGGCTGGTGTCGAGCGGACCGCCGAAATCTGGTGTCATGCACCCGGCGAGGTTCTTGCCGAGCGCTATCGCGCACGGCTCGACCAGCGTCCCGCTGGCCACCCCGGGGCGGCCTATGTCCCCGAGCTGATCGAGCTGGCCAAGCGCGCCGAGCCGCTGCGGCGTGGACCGCTCTTTGATGTCGATACGACAAAACCAATCGCTTTCGATGCCATCACGCAATGGCTGCGGGCGACGATTGACACATAGGCAGGCGAAGCTTGCGCGCCTGAAATGATGATCCGCGCGCGACTTATCCGCGGCGTGATTCACTCGTGCTCTTGATTTTGATGCCGGGAGCGGAAGCTCGCGCTGGATCGAGGTGACATGGATGACCACGCCCGAGCCTTGCTCCATCATCATCGGCAACAGGGCAGATCAAGCAGGGTTCATCGGCTTCGCGCGAGGATGATTTGGAACAACGGGAAGACCAAAGACGTTCGTGCATATTGCATCCGCCAGCCACAGGTCTAACGCTTGCTATTCTCAGTAGTTCGAGGCGTACCATGTTTCGCAACTCGGGCATCATTTCTCTGCCTCGCCCGCTTGAGCGTCGTGTGGACACTCTTGCCCAGTCGTTCATGCGCCAGCGGCTCGGATCTCAGATGGACTTCTCGACTCCGGAAGGCGAGCCGGCGCTGTTACCACCCAATTCCGTAACCTGGCGCATTTTCAAGAACCCTGTTGCGCTGTTCATCGGCGGGGTAACGGCGGTGCTGCTCGAATTGGCAGAGCCGCGGGTTCGCGACGCCATTTGGCAGCACAGCAGCTTCCGCTCCCTCGCGCTCCGACGATTGCAGCGTACGGGCCTCGCTGCTTTGGTCACGGTCTACGGCCCCCGATCCAAGGCTAAGGCCATGATTGAAGATGTGGTCAGGATGCATGGGCGCGTTTCGGGTCGAACCAGCGAAGGCGAGCCATACCACGCCACCGACCCGGAGCTGCTGGACTGGGTGCAAGCGACGGCCGCGTTTGGTTTCATGGAGGCCTATCACACCTATGTGCATCGTCTGCATTTTTTCGAACGGGACGCGATGTTTGCTGAGGCTCGCCCCGTGGCGCTTCTCTATGGTGCGGTCGGCGCGCCCACGTCTCAGGCCGAGCTTTACGCGCTGTTCGACGTGATGAGGCAAAGACTCGTCGCGTCGCCGATCGTCTCGGAGTTCCTGCAGATCATGGAAGAAGTTCCCGCCTTGCCGGGAGTTGCTCGACCCCTTCAGCGGCCGCTTCTGAAGGCGGCCGTCGAGATCCTACCCCAATGGGTCCGCAAGCGGTTGGAACTCGGCGACCGCTGGACCTTGAAGCCGTGGGAGCGTGCTGTTGTGAAGACGACGGCTGCAATTTGCGACAGCACCGCGCTTCATTCATCACCAGCCGTCCAGTCGTGCCGCCGCCTCGGCCTTTCCGAGAGCTATCTCTATCGCCGAACGGCATCCGAAAACTTACACAGAACCGGACAGTGTTCCTTGACCTAAATGTCAGGCCCGCGTCGTGCAGACGTTCAGCTTCTAGTTAACGCGTCTTGAAGGCACGAACTCGATAGCCCACTGGACGGTGGGGCGTGACGGAGGCCCGCCAAGCAGATGCGAACAAACTACCGGACGGCTGCCGGCAACAGTGAAGCCGTCGTACCGTCAAAACCGGCATGGGCCGGCTCGTGGCCGGAGCCGCCGCCCGAGATGACCGTGTAGCCCTTCTCGGTGACTGTCAAAGTCACGATCCTGATCCGCGGGTCAAAGAGCGCCTCCAGCAGCTGAGCGGGGCCCTCCGGTGCGACAAGAATATGGCCGATAGAACCGACTATCCGAAGGCTCGTCTGTTCATCTTGACGACTGACAACTGTGTACAAACCATCTTGGGGAGCAAGCGCGTCCCGCGTGTCCGAACTCCGGGGGAGGCTGCAATGATGCCCCAATCGAGTTGTCCCGCGGCCAAGCAATCACCGTATAGATTGCCTGATGGGCCCTGTGGAAGTTGCCGATACCGAGATGCACGATTCCGGGCGTCACACTCCGTCGATCGTACCGATGAATTTGGACACCGGCTGATGCGAGCGCCAAATTGGCGTAAGAACGACGATTTTCCATTGTATGCAGCTCAATCGAAATGGAGACCACCGTTCATGTCGATAACCTCACCCGTGATGAACCCGGCTAGAGGTGACGCGAGGAATGAAACGGTGTGGGCGACTTCTTGAGGTTCGCAAAATCGCCCGACCGGGATTTGAGCAAGCTGGGCCGCGCGCTGTTCGTCGTTGAGCTGTTCGGAAACCATCGGCGACATTACGTAGGCGGGGGCAATTGCATTCGAGGTTACGCCCTGGCCAGCGGTCTCGCGGGCAATCGAAAAGGTCAACCCTATCATCGCGCTTTTCGAAACTGAATACGCCGTCCCTGCGGTCAAGCCTCCGCTTTTGGCGGCATAGGAGGAGATATTGACCACCCGACCCCACCGCTTCGACCGCATCCCTGGAAGAAATATCTGGGCGAGAAGGAATGCGGCTTCTACGTTGACTATGTTGACCCTTCGCCATTCCTCGATCGAGGTATCTGCCATTTTGTGGTTCGACAGAATGCCAGCATTGTTGACCAAAATGTCGACCGAACCGAAGTGCTGAAGAACCTTCTCCGCCGCCGCGCGCGTTGAACTCTCAACTGCCAGATCAACACCGACGGCAACGGCGCCATGCCCTATCCGCGACGCCAGCGCCTCTGCGGCCTTGGGGAGCAGATCCAGGACTGCTACTTGAGCGCCGGCGCGCGCCAGTTCCACTGCGATTGCGGAGCCGATAGCGCCTGCGCCTCCAGTTACGACAGCGGTTTTTCCTTCTAGCGATTGCAAGCGGGAATTCTCCATTGCTTGGTCAGACCGCGGCATGACGTGTCTCCGACGCATGCGCGTCGAAAAGGACAAAGATTTTATCGAGATGGGCGACCAATGCGGCTTCCGCACCGGGTCCGTCATTGGCATCCAGCGCATCCAGAATTGCCAAATGCTCCTGCAGCACAACCGCAAACCGTGCGGCATTGCCGGAGAAACGAATAAAGCGAGTCAGCTTGGCTTTAGCAGCGTGGATGGTCGTCCAAACTCCCGGTCGCTGCGCGAAAGACGCAAACAATTGGTGAAAATTCTCGTCATTGTCGTGAAATCCGTCAATATCGCCCTCAGCGATACTCCGTTCTTGAGCCGCCACCAGTGAACGCATTTCAGCGCTCATCGCTGGCGTCCAACGCGGCGCAACTTCGCGAAGAAGGCAAGTTTCCAGAGAACGGCGGACAAAATGGCTGTCTTGGATGCTGACGATATCAATTTGCGAAACAAAACTGCCGAGCTGCGGAAAGACACTTACAAGTCCGTCTTCGGCCAATCTTTGGATCGCTGCCCTCACAGGTGTGCGAGACACATTGAACTGGCGACACACCGCGTTTTCACTAATCGATTCGCCCGGCAAGAGCTTCGCACGCACGATTGCCTCGCGCAGGACGGAGTAAATTTGCTCACTCGCCGAACTGCGCCGGTTCAAAAACACGTCTAGTTCAACCAATCCGGAAGACATGGCTTTCGCTCCATTCTGGTCGAAACGCGATATCGCGTTCCGCTCGCCTTCTTGCACAATGTCCTCCGAAAAATGCCATCAACAAAAAAGCAGTTGCACCTTGTATACAAGTGTACTAGAACTTCTGCGGTGAATGCAAGGCATTTGCGCTGGCGGTCTCGACAATTTTAAGCGGGAAGGCGGCGCTCTCAACGGGAGGAGTTTTGATGTCGAACTATTTGCGTCGCGTGCTCGCGATTGGACTGCTATCCGCAATAGGCGTGGGGTCCGCCTTCGCCGCTGGAGATTCAAAAATTGCGCTGGTTCCCGGAGGTCCGCACCCCTACTTCGCGGCGTGGGAGCAAGCTGGTAAGGATGCTGCCAAGGATTTTGGCCTGGCCGCAGCAGACTATAAGGTGCCGCAAAAGTGGGAACTCAGCCAGCAGAACCAGCTGCTCGAGAGCCTTTTGACCCAGGGTTATAACGGCTTTCTGATTTTCCCAGGTGACCCCGTCGGATCGGTCAGTACCGTCGACGAGCTCGTGTCCAATGGCGCGCCTGTCATCGGCGGCGCAGGGTGCTTCAAGGATCCTTCTTCAGCAACCTTCTGCCTCGGCACCGACACTGGCAATTCAGCATACATTGGAACCAAGGAGCTTTTGAAAACACTGACGGGCACCAAGAAGCGCATTGCTCATTTCACCGGCTTCCTTGTTGATCCGAATACCCAGCTTCGCATCGACGCCGTCAAAAAAGCGGCGGAGGAAGAAGGCGCAACGGTCGTCCAGGTCATCGCTGACATTGATGCGCCCGAGCCAGCCGAGGAAAAGATTAATGCCTACCTGGCAGCTCACGCCAACGACGTCGATGGCATCATCACGACCGCTTGGGTCCCTGCGGTTGTAGCCTCGAACGCAGTCCGAAAGATCGGCGACAAGCGGATCAAGATGGTAGCCATTGATCACGATCAAGTTGTGTTGAAGGCCATCAAGGATGGCTTTGTGAATGGCACAATGCTGCAGAATCCGTATGGCCAAGGCTATATCGGCACTTTCGTTCTCGACAAGCTTCGTTCGGGTTGCGCGGTCAAGACCGATGCGCCTTTTAAGAAGAATGCCCTCACTGACAAGTTCATCGACTCGGGAACCGTCTATGTCGCGGCCGACAAAATCGACACTTATGTTGACGCCATGCGCGACACGACCAAGAAGCTCTTTGAAACCTTCCAGGCGACTTATCTGACCTGCAAGTAACGAGACTTCCGCCAATGCCGCCGGGCTGCGTTCAAGCAGACCCGGCGGTCGTCCAACCAAATTGCACGGTGTCTGTCGTGACCCAGAGCCAGGCCTGATAAGATGGCAGCCTAGCCATTAAGGTGCGAAACCATGTCTTATTCAGATGTGCCGGCGAAGGGTCCCAGTGGCGACATCGTCGGCAAGCCGCGCAGGAATGCCACCGAGACGCGATTCTATCTGACCAATGAGTTTGGGCTCATTGCCCTCATTGTGGTCTTTGCGCTGGGCTTCAAATTCACAACAGAGGGTTTCTTTTCGGCCTTCAATTTGTTCACCCTCGGTCGTATCGCAGCCGTCAACATCATGATCGGCTTGGCCATGATGGTCGTCGTTATAACTGGGGGGTTGAACCTTGCTGTAGGGGCGATCGGCGTTTGTGCCGCAATGACTTGCGGCTATCTCATTGAGGTCGTCGGGCTTCCGTGGCCACTCGCAATTCTCTCAGCCGTGGCCCTTGGCGCCTTGCTGGGCTTTATCAACGGATGGACTTCCGTTCGCACAGGATTGCACAGCTTCATCATCACGCTCGCGACAATGAGCATTTTCTTCGGCGTAATGATCTTCCTGACGCGTGCAGAATCCTATCGCGCTCTGCCACCCGTCTTTGCAGCGTTCGGACGCATCAAGCTGTTGGGTTTTTTCTCTCCGCTCCTCCTGGTTAGCCTCATGGCTGCATTGGTTCTAGGATATCTTTATAATTTGACAGCGGTTGGGCGGGAGATGCTGGCTGCTGGCGCCAAGCCCGAAGCGGCGGAGATGTCCGGCATAAATGTCGGGCGCATCTTCATATACTGCCACATGCTGTCTGGCGCGCTCGCCGCCTGCGCGGCTCTGATGCTAGTCGCACGCAATGGAGCGGCGATCCCATCAATGGCGGGACAACTCGGACAGGACTGGCTGCTCATCGCGTTCCTTGGTCCTGTGTTGGGGGGAACACTTTTGGCGGGCGGCAAGGCATCGGTGCTGGGGACGTGCCTAGGTGCGTTTCTGGTGACGATGCTGACTAGTGGTTTGCTTCTATTACAGCTGGGCGATTTCTGGATTCAGAGCTTTTTGGGTCTGCTTTTGCTGGCTGCGGTATTGATGGACAAAACACGCCGAACCTTTCTGGCCCGGAGGAACATGGCATGAACGGCTCCTTCGCCAACGCCGTGCGGAGCGACTGGTTTGGGCCGCTGCTGGTTACGATCGTCGCCGTTGCGATCGTGGGGGGCTTCAACCCATCATTCCTATCGCCATTGAATATTCAGGTGCTGCTGCTCGCAATTGCAGTAAATGGCCTGATCGCGTTTTCGCAAATGCTCATCATCGCTATCGGTCAGATGAATTTGTCTGTCGGGGCTATCGGCGGTCTTTGCGCTATTGTTTTCGCCGGCATGATGGACGCGTGGCACGTGCCCGCATCCCTTGCCGCCTTAACCGCGCTGTCGCTCGGGGTCATATGCGGCGTAATAAACGGATTTCTGATCGCCCGAACTGGCATTTCGGCGTTCGTAATTACCCTCGCCAGCCTGTCCGTTTACAAGGGCATCAATTTGGGCATCACACATGCCCAACCCTTTTATGATATCTCAGACGGCGTGAAATCCATCGGACAGGGCGCGATCTTCGGGATCATTCCTTGGTTGATGCTCCCGACCATGGCTGTCGGGCTAGCCTTGTGGTTCATGCTTAATCGGCAACCCATAGGGCGGTTTATTTTGGCAGTCGGCGGCAATCAACATGCCGCAGAATTGTCGGGAATATCGATTGCAAATACAGTTGTCATCGCGCACGCCCTTTCGGGGTTTCTTGCAGCGCTTGCCGGTCTTCTCCTTGTTGCCCGTTTACAAATGGGTCAACCGACGATCGGCGACGACTGGCTAATTTTGTCTTTTGCCGCGCCCGTGATCGGCGGCGCGGTCTTGGCCGGCGGACACATCAGCGTGCCCGCTACGCTGCTCGGGGTGGTGATCGTTGCAATAATCACACAAGCCCTAGTGCTTTTCGACATCGACCCGTTCCTCGTGCAGGTCGTGCTGGGCGCAATGATCTTGGCGGCAGTCGGCGCCAATCGTTTTCGCGAAAGTCGTTTGTCACGAAATCTCAAGAGGCTCTGAAATGGCGAGCGAGATAGCGTTCCAGGCTCTGGGCATTGAGAAGTCCTTTCCAGGCGTAAAGGCCCTAAAGGGCGTTTCCCTGACACTTAAAACTCATTCCATACATGCTTTGCTCGGCGAAAACGGCGCAGGGAAGTCAACGCTTATCAAGATCATTACCGGTGTTCACCACCCCGATGCCGGCCGCCTCATCCTGGAGGGCCAAGAGGTTCATTTCGGCTCGCCGCGCGAGGCCATCGCTCATCGTGTTGGCGTCGTACATCAAGAACGGAATCTTATCCCGAGGTTTTCTGTTGCGGAAAATATCCATCTCGAGCAACTTGGGGCTTCGTTGCTAAAGCCGGTGGACTATGCCGACTTGAACAAGCAGGCCGCGCGTTGGCTTGAGGCCCTCGGCCTAGACATCGACCCAAGAACCCCGGTATCGCGCCTTAGCGTCGCCAAGATGCAGCTGGTCGAAATCGCCAAGGCCTTGTCTCTGCGCTCGCGAGTGCTTCTCCTGGATGAACCAACCGCATCACTTACCTCGAGTGAAACTGATCTATTATTCTCGTTTTTGCGAAAGCTGCGAGACCAAGGCGCCAGCCTGCTATTTGTCAGCCATAAGCTGGAAGAAGCGCAGGAGCTTTGCGACAGCGTCACAGTGCTGAGGGATGGGTCGAATGCCTGTGAAAGCCGGCCAATGGAGGGCCTGGGGCGGCAAGACATTGTCCGATTGATGATCGGCCGGGCCGAGGGTGAAGGCGGCTGGCGGGAGCGCAACTCGACTGGGGCTCCTCCGGCCATCGAGCTCAAGAACATTGAAACATCTTTAGGCCATTCGGACGTCAATCTGCATGTCCGACAAGGCGAGATTGTGGGCCTCTATGGCCTCGTGGGCGCCGGAAGGACCGAGCTTGCAAAATGCATCCTGGGTCAGTTTCCGCTGACGGCTGGTACCGTCGAGATCGACGGGAAGCCGGTTAAGATCAGGTCGGTCGGCGAAGCCATCCACACGCATCGTGTGGGATACGTCAGCGAAGATCGAAAGGGCGAAGGTCTGGTCTTGATGCATTCGGTGCTGTCAAATGCTGGAATTGCAGTGTGGCGCCCCCTTTCGGCACTTCTCGGATTCCTCACCGACCGCCTCGTGCGACACAAGGTAACGCCATACATCGAGAAGCTTGAGGTGAAAACACCCAGCCTCGCGCAGACGGTGGCCAACCTTTCGGGTGGCAATCAGCAGAAAATCAGCGTCGCCAAATGGCTGGCAGCAGGCGTCAAGATCTTGCTGGTTGACGAGCCGTCAGTCGGCATCGACATCAAGACCAAGGCTTACCTGCACGATTTGCTGCGAGAACTTGCCGACAACGGCACTGCCATTTTGCTGATCACGAGCGACATGCCTGAAATGATCCTGCTCGCTGACAGGATTCTGGTCATGAACGACTACCGGCTTCAGGGCCAGTTAATCAATGACGGATCCTATGCCGGCATGAGCGAGGGCATCATGAATCTGATCCATAGGGCTGAGGCCGCCTAAGCTCCTCACACTTTCAGGACTTTTCACCATCGGCCAAGAGGATCCCGTGGACAGGCGTGAGTTCGATCTCGAACAGATCATGGAGCCACTGCTGGCCGCCAGGCGGAAGCTGCGCGAGGAATTTGCGCACCTGCACAGACAAGTGCTGGCGATCGCCAGGGGCGATGCTACCTGCCGGCGCTTGATGACGGTCCCTGGTGTCGGCTCCATAGTGGCGCTCGCGTACACCGCGACGATCGACATTCCACAACGGTTCAGAAACTCCAAGGCGGTAGGGCCGATCCTGGGGCTGACACCGAAGCTCGACGAGTCCGGCGAAAGCAAGCGCGTTGGAGGCATCTCACTCTGCGGGGACGGCATGATGCGAACATTGCTCTATGAAGCAGCCCAAGTCATGCTGACGCACGTGAAGAAATGGTCATGGCTGAAGGCCTGGGCGATGAACGTCGCCAAGCGGCGCGGCTTGCGCAGGGCGATAGTCGCGCTCGCACGTCGCCTGGCGGTCGTCATGCACCGCATGTGGCTGGACAACAGCGAGTTCCGCTGGACGCGGGAAACCATGGCGTCAGCCGTGTGACAAAAGGCCGGGAAGAAGAGGTAGAGAGTTCCGCCCAGCGCGGAAGCACGTCCTTCGCGGGACGAAGGATGAGGTGAGTTCGCGATCATGGGCGCACCGGTCATGTCATGCTGGCCAGGACGCGAATCAGATTGTTCCGCCTTATTCTCTGAATCCCATCAAGGCAGGGCCAATGGGCCGATCCCGGAGAGAAGCACGAACCCGCGAATGATGTCAGAAGCTGGTAAGGCAGAAAATGACAAAAGCGCTTGACCCCAAGCCGCCGAATAGAGAAGCCATGATCCGAGCTCCAATCAGCTTGGGTAGTGGTTAGGCCGTGCAAGGTGTAACGAGCACCTCGTGCGGCCGCATCTTTGTCTTCCAAAATGTCACTTTTTGTGACTTTTAACAAGCAGAATATCATGAAAAAAGACATATCGCCCCAGCAGCTCCGCGCCGCCCGAGCCTTAATTGATTGGACGAGAGAGGATCTGGCTAACGCATCGGGGATAACCGTTCGCACGCTCGTCAGAATTGAGAATGCCCAAACCACTTCGAGGCAAACCACGTTTGACGCGTTAGTTGCGGCGCTCGAAACTGCCGGGATCGAATTCATCCCGGAAAACGGTGGTGGTGCTGGCGTTCGCCTGGCGCGTAGATCTAACAGTCCAAAAGGCCAAATGTGACCGTTTTGCATAGACCGGCTGTCGTTCGTAACCGTGGCCTGCGGGATTGCCGAAAGCCGCAATTGCGTATCCGACCTGTTGGAGCGGCGCTCGACTGGTCAGAGGGAAGGCTTGGCGCGCTGCTCCTCAATAGGTGAGCTAGCAACAGCTCGTCTGGACCGAAGACGATCCGCTCCGAGGCCGCCCGAAACGGCGGCGAAATTCTCAAGGCTCTGACGGATGGAGCAACAGAATTCCTTGTGGAGCGCGGCAGCGGAACCTGGAGTAGGAAAGGCCTTGGTGAGCACCATACCTCAGCCGTCACATCCCGATTCCGCGCTTTCTGCCGAAGCTCCAGTCGATGCCGCCGCTGTTTTGCACGAGGCCGGTGATGTGCTGGCCGATGCGCCCTTCCAGCATCGGCTGCCAGGGCACGAGCCGAAAGCCGAGACCATTGTCCAGCATGGCGAAGCGCCCGCTCGCAAGACTGACGGGGCCAAGCAGCGTGCCGCCGACATGATTGCCGGGCTGGACGGGCGCGAAAGTGAGGCCGCGCGCAGCGGCCATTTCCTTGCCGACGCGCGCGACCTCCTGACGCTCCAGCGTAGCGACCAGGTCGCGCGAGAAGGTGATTGTCCCGCTCGTCGCATCGCGTGCGGCATGGCCCATCCCGACAAGCTGGGCAGCCCGTTTATCGAGCGCGTTGTCGACGTCGAGACCAAAGCCTGACCTCACCAGCGGCATGGGGATCCTGGCCGTAAGCTCCCGGTCGAGCCAGGTGGCGCCGTCGCTGCCGATCTGCGCGTCGAGGTCAAGCGTCGAAAGCACGCGGATGGAGAAGTCCTTGCCGCGGCTGCGGGCATCGTAGGCGATGCCGCGCTCGGGCAAGTTTTCCGGAATGCGCCAGTGGTCTTCGTCGATGCGCTCGACATGGCCGGCCCGGCGCAGCGCTTCGAGACGGCGGACATGGAAGCGGACGAAGGCGTCCGGGTCCTTGCCCTGCTGCAAAAATGTTTCCCGGATCGCCTCCAGGTGCCTGCTCGGCCGATAGATGCCATCCTCGCCGGCTGCGACGCCGATGTTGCGGTCGGCGGCACGCGGCTCCTCCTTCGGCGGGATCGGATCAAGCGCTACGATATGGCCGCGCTGGATGTCTTCGAGCTTTGCCGCATCGGCGGTCTCGACATAGTGGGTGCGCCCGTCGACTCCGTTGATGACGAGCGACAGCTTATCGCTCATCTCGTCGCCGGCAAGACCCTTGGCGAGCACACGGCCGACGACCGGCTCGGTGATGGTCTGCCGGTGCATGACATATTGCGCCGCGCCCCGTTCATCGGCGAGGCCGTGCTCCTCGAGTGCCCGGTGCATGGTCTTGATGATGTCGTTGCGCTCGCCAAGCGCGCGCAGCGTGCTTTCGGCTTTGTCGGAGATCAACCACCGGCCGGGCTCGATCTCGCTCGCCAGGCCGAAGTGCTGCAGCTTCTTTGCCCGATCGATCAGCAGATAGCGATTGCTGGAAATGGTGTAGCTGTCGCTGGCATTGGGACGGAGGTCGACAAGATCGTGCTCGTGCTGTTCGGCGATCAGCATGCGGTCGAGCCGGGTCAGCCGTTCGGCACCCACTTCGTTGGCCAGCTTGCGGGCGACCTCGACCTCGCTTTGCAGGCCGAGTTCCGTTCGACCAGCTCGCTTGCCCGGTGACGAATGCCATGGGCGATGTAGTCGCCGGCGATGTTCAGGATCTTGCTGTCATCGGTGACGCCGCGCACCAGGATATGGGTGTGCGGATGACCGGTGTTGTGGTGGTCGACGGCGATCCAGTCGAGGCGCGTGTTGAGGTCGGTCTCTATCTGCCGCATGAGATCGCGGGTGAAGGAGCGCAGGTCTTCCATCTCCGCGGCATCCTCCGGCGCGACGATAAAGCGGAACTGATGCCGGTCGCCGCGGCCGCGCTCGACGAAGGCCTTTGCGTCGGCCTCGTCGTCGACGGCCGAGTACACCTTGCCCTTCTCGCCGTCTCTGGTGACGCCGTCGCGCTGAAGATAGCGCAGATGCGCATCGACGGCCTTGCTGGTCGTCACAAACTTTTGGCCGCGCCCGGTGGTCCCCTTGCCTCGTCCTGGCAACTTGACGACGCGCGCCTTCACGACGACGCGGCGGGAGCGAAAGCGGACGCCATTGCCGTCCTGCTTCCAACCGCCACCATCCCTTGGCAACTCTGCTGCCAGCTTGCCGCCGCGGCCGCGGGCGTTGAAGCGGCCACTCCCCTTCCCGGCACCGCTGCTTGCACCGAGGCGATAGGGATTGCCGCCCTGCTTGCGGATGGCAATCTCGACCTGGCGCACAAAGGGCAGCGTGCGAGAATTGACCGGCGCGCCGCTACGCCGCGTCCGGCCGGTGCGAACCTGGAATTGGTCGCTGTCACGATCTGCCATGACGGCAGCATCGGGCGTCGGGATTCGCTCTTCAAGACGGCCGGAACGCTGAGCGTGCTATGGAGCGCAAAGACTTGCTGTGGCGTATAAACGGCGGATCGCACATCGCCCGGGCACCGCACCTTTACTTTTCAGATCAGCAGGATAGCGGACCAACCGGCACCCGCCACACCTCGCGTGGTGCCTCCCGGTGTCCGCATGTGCCGGAAAAAACAATGTGCAGACACACACTTACGAGCGAAGCGAGGGCGAACGCCAGCTCGCTTTATCTTGCTGTCCCCCACCACCCTCGCTGTCCCCCACCACCCTCGGTAACCGTCCGGATCCTGCACATCTTTCGGGTCGTGCAATCTCGCAACATGTGACGTTCCTTGCTATTGAGAGATTTCCGGCGGTGCCTCAACGTTCCTGGGACAAGGCCAACAACCCGTGCTGGTCGACGCATGACGCGACCTGGTATCGGGCCGTTTTGAGGCGGAGGAATATTGCCGCCGGCGCAAGCTTTCGACGAAGACTTTTGAGCTGTGAGTGCGCCATCTGGTGAGCCCGGAAGATCGGCGCAAACGTGCGGAATATCTGCGGAAATTGCGCCAGGAAAAGCCGGAAAAGCGGGGCAAGAAAGGGCCGCCGAAGCGACGCAAGAGCCCGCGCCGCTACCGCTACAGCGTGCGTACGGACACCGGTCCGATTGCCCTGCAGGCGTTCTGGGGCAAGCATGTGGAGGCGATGAACTGGAGCGGGTTGGGGCTTGCCGAATATGCCGCGGCGCTCGGACTTTCGCCCCATGCGCTGCCCAAATGGCGCGCTCGTCCCCGAGGAATTCGAGGCCGAAGTGGACTGGCGATCTCTGTTGCATCCGAGTGCGCGGGCTCAATTCAGCAGCGCTGCTAATTGCGTACGGCGCCAATGTCACTTGACACCGCCGTTGACGGGCGGTCGAACCGGCGCCGCTTCAGCGACGCACAGAAGCAGGCGATCGTGCAGGAGACGGAGAAGCCCGGCGTCAGTGTGGCGGAGGTTTGCCGCCGCCATGGGATGGCCACCAGCATGCCTTCGGCCGGCGTGTCCAGTTCGGCGTGACCGCTCGCAAGGCGCCGCAATTGGCAACGGTTGCACTCATCCATGGGACGGAAACCGAACCGCCGGTACTGACTGCCCTGCGCAATCTCGTACGACCGCCGGACGGCGTGATGACAGCCCAACTGGACGACGGGCGGCGCGTCTTTGCATCCGTCGGCACAATGCAGATGCAGTCCAGCAGCATCTCGCGGCGAGGAAGAACGCATCATGATCGTCGTTCCGACGGGGGTGAAGGTGCATCTGGCGCTCGGTCATACCGACATGCGCAAGGGGCTCGATGGGCTCGCGGCGCCGTGGTGTCAAACGAGTTGTCAGCTGCGGGGTGGCAAGCGCTTCAAAAGCAGCACGCCGTTCATCAGATATTCGTTGAGCCAGTAGGCGGCAGCCGTTCGGGCGCATGCCGGCTGCCATGTCAGCAACATCCATCCTGCCGATCGGCGCGAGGCGGTGCAGCCCACCTGAATGAGTCCCACAAGAGGTACACGCGAGGGCCAATTCATGCCGGGGCGAGACCAGGACCGCGGCACAGAGTGTCGCGACGACAATTGTTCATGGCTCAATCCTGCGACGCAGGAGCCATGATTCATGGCGCTGGCTTGCGTTGGGCTGTGCGCTTGGCGCGCGGAGAAGCGAGGGGGAAAGCCTTCCTGCTTCCCCGACGCGATCGGCAACTTGTCTGCAGCCGGACCGAACGATCGCAGCGACACTTGCCTGCTTGATATTTACACGGAATGAGGTTTGTTGGCGGAGTAACGAATTATTTGCCTGGATTGGCGAATAGACAGACCATCCGTTTTCAAAGCGCGCTTTGGACAAGAGGAAATTCGATGACCGTTTCTCCAGACCCAAGCGACCAGGCTGATCTCGTATCAATCACCGCTGACATCGTTTCCGCCTACGTTTCGAACAATCCGTTGCCGGTCGGCGAGTTGTCGAAGCTGATCGGGGATGTCTATGTCGCTTTGCAAGGGATCGGCACACCTGTGGCTCCGACCGCAGCCAAACTGGAGCCGGCGGTGTCGATCAAGAAGTCAGTGTCACCTGATTTCATCATATGCCTGGAAGACGGGAAAAAGTTCAAATCCTTGAAGCGGCATATCGGAACGCACTACAATCTGAGTCCGGACGAATACCGCCAGAAATGGAACCTGCCCTCCGACTATCCTATGGTTGCGCCGAACTACGCGGCGACTCGCTCGGCCCTGGCAAAATCAATAGGATTGGGCCGCAAGGCGGCAGCGCCAGCGACAGCTGCGGCGGAAAAACCAAAACGAGCTGCTCGCGCGCCAGCGGCGGCAGCAATTGCCACGGCAATCAAATCGCCGGTGAAGAAGGCGCGCAAAACACCCGTCAAAGCATAGCGTGCTGCACCAGATAGAGGTGCAGTGGCGAACCTGAACATGGCGAAGCCCCGCCTTGCGCGGGGCTTCGTGTTAGCTCGGATCACTCGGCGGCGCGGCGGGACCAGATGAGCGAGAACTCGCCCCCGGGGTCGGTTTCGACCAGGCTCGCATAGATCGGAGCGGGGAAGCTGGGATCGTCGAGCTTGACTGAGTGATAGTCGCGGCCCTCGCGCGAGGTCTTCTTCCATGCCGCCCCGAACTCGATGGCGCCGGCGAAGATGCGGAAGTCCGGACCTTTTTCATTGTCGCCGTCGACCGGGGTGAACGACACTGTCTTGACGTTGAGGTTGAGGGTTTTGACTGAGCCGGAGAAGCCGTTCGCGGTGCGGGAGAATGTGCCGATCGTCGCCATTGTGGTGGTTCCTTCTGTTTCTCGGGCCGCGCCCATTGCGGCCTCACATGAGGGACCACTCGTCAAGCTGTGGCTCTGAGCTGCTGAGTGGTCGTTTCTGGAGGACGCTCCGCTCGGTGCGAGGCGTCCTGTCAAGGGTGCTCAATCGCCGTTGCGGCGGTTCGGACGTGACCAGATGAGGCTGTAGCCCTGGCCGTCCTCGCCCACGACGAGGTTGGCGTAGATCGGAGCGGTGAAGCTCGGGTCGTCGAGCTTGAGACCCAGGTAGCTGCGACCCTCGTTGGACTGCTTGGACCAGGCCGCCCCGATTTCGATGCGGCCGACGAAGACCCGGTGGCTGGGAGCGTTTTCGCCGCTGGCGCGCGTATCGGGTACGATACGGACCTTCTTGGCCTGGAGGGAGAGGGTGACGATCTCGCCGCTGAACTCGTTGTTGTCCGATTGCTGGAAGTTGCCGATGGTAGCCATTGTCGTTCTCCTGACTGGTTGCCGAAGCCGCCCTGTGCGGCCTCGATAGCGGTCGTGAGGCGACGATCGGGCCGACTGCATCCTGTGGACCGCAGCGCCAGCGGAGGACGGCGGCAGCCGAGCTTGTTGTCCCGCGAGGAATGCGGCAAAGCCGCAGGGGAAGAAGGTCGGGGAAGCCGTTGCAGGCAGAGGCCCGACCGGCGCCAGACCAGCCAGTAGAGAGGCCGTATAGGGAGGATTTCAGCATCAGTCTCTCGAGAACGATGCTGGCCATCGGCCCTTCAGCCACGCATTCGGCACAAGCAGCGCGATCCCTACCGCCACATGAACCTGAGGTCTGAGCCCATTCCTGATCCGCGCGTTTGCACGTATCAACCTCACATCCGGTCGCCGCTCGAGCGGCCGCACCATAATCCCGCCTGCGGCGGCAAGGGCTCAGGAGGACGAGACCAGTCTCGATGACGGCGTTCAAAGCCATGCCGCAATGCGGTCGTCCACCTGGTTCCGGCGGGGCTGATCAGGCCCTGGCCGAACTGGAATGCGGTCAGATCGTCATGGTCTTACAAACGCTCCTTCGATCACCACGCCGGCGCGGACGTATTTCCACAAAGCCACGATCAGCTTGCGGGCCAGCGCGGTAATCATCACCTTCTTGAAGCGTCCGCCATTCTGGGCAACTCGCTCGTTGAACCAGCGGCTGAGCGCCGAGGCGGGCTGGTGCCGCAACCAGAGCCACGCCATTTCCAGCAGCGTCGATCGCAAGCGTGGGTTTCCGGACTTTCCGATCCCCTGTTCCCGGTCGATCGACCCGCTTTGCCATGGCGTCGGCGCAAGGCCGGCATAGGCCGCCAGCTGCCGGCGATTGTCGAAGCACCGAAACAAGCCCTCTCCCCACAGCACGGCCGCAAACTCTGGTCCGATACCGACGACTTTCGACAGCATAACCACTTCACGCGCCGATTGGCGTTCTTCGGCGAGCATGGCGTCCCGTTCCGCCTCGACTGCCTTGATCTGATCGAGCAACATTTCCATTCGGTCGACCTCACGCAGAACCTGGCGCTTCATATTTGCGGGCAGATCCCGTCCATCGCCGGTGTGAAGAGTTTCCAGCCGATCGCGACGATCACGCCGCAAAGGATCGTAGCCGGTGATGCCCTGCGAGAAGAGCAGACCCTTGATCCGGTTGCCGTGCCGGATGCGTTCTTCCATCAACACCTTGCGCTCCCGGACGATGCGGCGGCGATCCTCCTCATAAGGGCTCGGCACGCGTAGCATGGAGCAGACTCGCGGTTCGCCACGCTTGAACGCCAGCAGCGACGCCGAGTGGTTTTGAAAGCAAGGCAGCGCACAAAGAGCTGGACGAGATCTTTGTTTCGGTGGAGTTGAGCAAGAAGTCCTGGCTGGTCACCTCGATTCGCCGGGAGCTGGCGGGTTATCGCGCCATACCATCCCCGGCGCGGATATTGCCGGGCTTCTTGGCCGCCTCGCTCAGTTGAAGCAAAGGCTCGTAGCCGAACCGGCCGCGACTATCCGTTCGTCATCATTCAAGGGGCCGGCCTTGATGGCTTCTGGGTCCACCGAGTTCTGGAAGCAGAAGGCCACGACACTCATGTCGTTGACGCGGCATTTTGAACATCACTACGGTTCGGTCGCTCCTCCAAGCGCCCGCCGTGCGGGTGGCGGAGGAGTTGTATGGCCTCATGAGGGTTGAACGAATGTTTCGGGCAAGTTTGCAGCCAGCTCCGCCGACTGAACCAAGTCCGGAGATTCCATATCGACGCTTGGGTTGGACGCTCGCGCCAGCCGGAACCAACGGCGGCCACAAGCGGTTTACCAATCGAAGGGACTGCAATGGCAGGATAATGGAATTTTTGGATATGGAACTGGCGAGAGCCCGACAGCGGCTCAACGGAGCGCAGCTTTCCCTTAAACGTGCGAATGAAATGCTGGATGAAGACTGCGGCGTCGGCATCAATATCGCGCTGTGCAGCAGGATACGGGCTGCGCAACGGCGCGTGGTGGAGGCCAGATCGCGGTTGACGAAGATCGATCCCACCAGCGCTGACGGAGTTCGCACACGTTGAACCATCCGGGCCGTGAAAGCCTTCCGATCCGCCGCTGCCCCATGTCGTCACGGCTAGCGCCTCAGACCGCGCAGCAATATGTGAGGACCGGCCTCTCATTCGTCACGGCCCTCCGGCCAGCTCTTTGCGAGCGTAAGATCGGACAGCGGAACCAAAGGCGGATTCGCGAATTCTACCGCTAGACAATTGGATTGTCGCCCATGAGGCTCGCGACCCTCCACCTTGAAACTGCGAGATACGGCGATGTATATCGCGCCGCCAGGCTCGCGCGACTGACGCGGCAAATGATCCGGCACATCAAGCGCACTGACACCTCGGCTCAAAACGTCGAGCAAGCGCTGGCTAGGTTGGCCGAAGCAAACGCGCCCATGGACCGGCTCACGCTGCATCAGTAAGGCCGCCACGCTCATGCCCGCCCCCGCATCGGCACGATGTGCGGCTGGTTGTTCGGTTACTGCATGTGGCGTTCCCTCCACATCCGTTTCGCGGTGCCGGGGATGGCGCTGATGATCTTGGCGATCGGGCGCTCGCTGCCCAGTCGAGTAGATCGAGCTGCGCTGGGTCATGATATCGCTTCTTCGTGACTCCGCTGGTCCTTAATCGGTTGTTCTTGCGAGACTTATGTAACATCGTGCCAGCGCCGTTCAGCGCATCGTTGCCGCCACGGCCTCGGATGATGTCGGCGACATCGAAAGAGCCGAGCCGTTGATGCAGCCCAGTTCGCTGCTACGGTCAATGATCCTGGTCGGCGGCAGACTTAAAAGCGCTGACGGGTGGCTAGAATGTATCACGTCCACGGATATGCCTACGAGAACGTCTTCCCCTTCGCGGGTGACTTTACGCGGCTTCCTCATCATCGTCTGACTCGTACTTTCGAGCTCGTGACGCTAGATCCCGGGTGCTGTCAGGCCGCATGCCGGCGATAGCAAAAGAACGCCCCCTCAATAGTGGGTCTTGCGATGTAGCGGTCTCCCACCCTCAAATTCCAAACAATTCTCTGTTGGAATACAGCGCGCTCTGAAGCCCAGGATGGCGCCGAAAGCTGTTTGCTGGGCCGTGCGCCAAATCAGCCGAATTGCTCTCTAGAAAGCCGTTCTTCTCCATACCTCTGTGCTACGCTATTGAGCACACAGGTTGGCGATCTCAATGAATTCAAGTGCTTGGCGCATAGCGCCTAGCATCGAGTTTGCGGCCTGCTGCGCTGGAGCGAGAGAACCCGACGACGAACGCGAACGCCCATCGACAGGTTTGAGAGATTTTGCTCTAGTGAGAGTATGATCCACGCCGCATAGACCGGTGTTATTTCGCCTGGCGATTCTTCCAAGAGATCGCGTCCTCAAGCCGGTCGTCACCCCAGAAAATCTCCTTGCCGACGACGAAAGTCGGCGAGCCGAAAATGCCGAGGCTCTTGGCTTGGTTCGTCGCGTCAACAAGCCCCGCCACGGCTTCTTCCGCGTCCGCGCGTGCCAGCACATCCTCCACATCGGCGCCGGCCTCCGTGATACTCTGGCTGATGTTCGGCTCATTTCCGGCAGGAAGTCCTTGTTCGATCCATCGCCTGTAGCTTGCCCGGACATAGGCGGGACACCAGCCTTCTGCTGCCCCCACGATCGCTACACGGTTCGCCCGTTCCAGCTCCGCTAGAGGGTACGGCGCCGGGAGCTTCGGCGAGAG
Source organism: Mesorhizobium sp. M0663 (assembly GCF_040320585.1). Lineage (NCBI taxonomy): Bacteria > Pseudomonadati > Pseudomonadota > Alphaproteobacteria > Hyphomicrobiales > Phyllobacteriaceae > Mesorhizobium > Mesorhizobium sp. M0663. Next base: position 76,530 of record NZ_JAMYPX010000002.1, on the reverse strand, counting down.
CCCGCGCATTTGCGAGCGCCGCTCGATGTCCCTCCACATATAGGCGGCCTTTGCCGGCTTGTTCACAAAGGGGACGTTGTTCATCTCGATCATCACCACCCGCACATTGAAGGGTTTCCAGACGAAACGAACGCCAGTCTGCTTCTCGACCTGCTCGATGCGCATGACCGACAGGTATGTGTAGGTGCTGCCTATTGAGAACCAGAAGTCGATGATTGGCATTACCTAAAACTCCAGAGCATGACCCGCCTTGTCGCCAGCGAGGTGTGCTCCCACCGCGGCGATCCCGCTCCCGACATTAAGGCAGGCCTGGCTTCGTTGCCATTGTAGTTACCAATACGTCACCGGAAACATGCGAGGCCAGGAAATTGCGAGCGTCGCGTATGTCCCGAGAGAACTCTGCATCTGCAAAGGGAACCAGGAGTTGCTCCAGCATCGAGCAGGGATAGAGCCCAGGGCTGGCCTCGTGTGCGAAACGCGCGAGATCTGTCGCGGCTCGAAGTTCCAACATTCGGGCGTCCTGCTGCCGCGCAACCTCCATTGCGGCGAGGAGGCTGGTTTCCACCCGGGAGAGGTCCGGCTGTGGTTGCTTCAGTGCCACCAGGCCATCGAGCCGATGAAGTTCAGCCAGCCAGAACTGCTCGCCCGACCGGCCAACGAAGGCGAAACCTTCCCGCACCGCAGCCTCTGCTGCCACCGTATTGCCGGCCTTCAGAAGGCATTCGGCAAGCTGCGCGACGAACACTGACTCGAATAGGTGAGCGTCGCGCGTTCGATTGGAATCGAGCGCCTGACGGATCGTCGCTATGTTCTCGTCGGTTGGCTCGCGCCGGGCTCGCACACATGCATGGCATAGAACGCCGTTTCGCTTCAGGTGCTCGACCTTCCGTTCGCCGCAATAGGTGACGAGCGCAACAGCATCGCTCTCGCAAGCGTCGAGATTGCCGAACAGAAATTGTGGCCACACGATCGTGTAGAAGTTGCCTGCCGCGACGGTGTGAGCGTTGCCATGATTTAACAGCTCTGACCGCACCTGTTCACTGGATTTCGCGACGCCCTCGTACTGTCCCAGCAGAGCTAACGCCATTGTCTTCCAGTACAGGACGTTCAGGCCGGGGTCGATGCCAAACCAGGAGCTCAACACCTTCTGGCGGTCGGGGTCACGATATCTTTCAGCCGACTGCAGACTTTCCAGAGCCTCGCGAGAACGTCCGGTCAGGACCTGGGTCGTCCCGAGAAGCCGATAGGCGACCAACTTGAATGTCGGGTCGACCTGGCGGTCCGCAAACTCTACAATCTGCCGCGCTAGGGCGAACGCATCCTCCATCTTCCCCGCGAAATAGCTGCTCGCGCAAAGGCCCTGCGGAACCGAGAAGCGTTGCAAGTCGGAACCGACGCCTGCGTCAAGCAGTGATTTGGCACTAGTCAACGCCGCAACTGTTTCCTGGAACGGCAGCAGCGAGTTGGCGCGGGCGACCAATAGAGCCAGTTCAAGTGGTCGACGCACCTGCTCGTCTTCGATTTGCCGGGCTGCCGTCAATCCGGCCCCGGTGTGCTGAGTGGCCTCGGCAAGAGCTGACCGCGACAGGGCCAATTCCGCAGCAGTCAGCCAATAGTGCGCCGCCGGCTCCGAGAGTCCCGCCTCAGTGTAGTGATGGGCGATCACCGCCGGCGCGGATTCGCTGCTATCAGCAAAGCGCTCGACAATTGACCGGGCGATGTCCGCATGGATGCGCTGTCTGCGGGAGCGAAGCAGCGAGTTGTGGGCTGCATCCTGCACGAGCGCGTGTTTGAAAACATAGATCGTGTCACCTATGGCGGCGCGAGAGAATACCAGCTCCGACTCGACCAGCTTGTGTAACGCCTCCTTAAGCGCGGTTCCGGTAATCGGCGAGATCGCTTCCAGCAGACGGTACGAAAATTCCCGGCCGATCGCCGCGCCAATCTGTGCGATTTCCCGGATCGACCCGAGCCTATCCAACCGCGCCATTAGGGAGTCCTGCAGCGTCGATGGAATCGCCAGTGCCGTCAACGGCGCGGCCAGCACAAAACACTGGCTTTGCTCGCGCAGTTGCCCCGATTCAAGGACCGCCTTGGTCAGTTCCTCAACGAATAAGGGAACGCCGTCAGTCTTAGAGATTATCGCGCTTTGCACTTCTGCAGGAATCTCCTTGCCGCCGGTGATGCGATCGATCATGGCTGCAGCGTGACGCCGTCCGAATCGGTTGAGCGCCAGCCCTGTCACATGGCCTTGACCGACCCAGGGATTTGTAAACTCCGGGCGAGAGGTCACTATCAACAGCGCCCGCAATCCCGGTACTCGCTCGACGATGCCGCTGAAGAAATCCAGCGAGGTGGGGTCTATCCAGTGCGCGTCCTCCAGCACGGCAAACACGGGCGCCTCTCGCGTCAGCCCGGCGAACAGCTCAATCAACGCGGCAATCGTCTGCTCCTTTGCCTCGCTCGGCACTACTCCGAGGTCCTGAAAGTGTCCCTCGGTCGAGATCGACAGAAGCGAGGCGAGATAGGATGCGACGCCCCGGCCACCGAGGCCCGAGCGGGCGATTAAAGCTTCGAGCCTTTCGATTTGCGCTGTCGGCGGCTCGCCGGACCTAAGACCCAGCGAAGATGATATCTGTCGGACGACCGGATACATCGAGACGTTGCGATGGTGCGGAGAACACTGGTAACGCACAAGGCCATAAGGTTGACCCACGATCCGTTCGCGCAGTGCCTCCAACAGGCGTGACTTGCCGATGCCTGCCTCGCCGGTCAGCAACACTACTTGGCCTTCCCCCGCACGCGTCGCTCCAGCGGTCGGCAAGCAACGCCACTTCCTGATCACGTCCCACCAGGGGCGCGTTCGACCGGGACGCCTCGAACCGATTGACGTTCTCCGTCTCGCGGAGGACCTCCCAGGCCGAAACCGGAGCATCAAAGCCTTTGATGACGTGGACGCCCAGGGCCTTGAGCTCGAATACCTCGCCAAGTAGTAGGCGCGTCGAAGACGCGATGACGATGCGACCTGCGTTCGCCAGACCCTGAAGCCGGGCCGCGAGATTCGGCGTATCGCCGACCACCGCATGCTCGCGCGATGCACCATGGCCGATCACGTCCCCCACCACCACCAGGCCAGTCGCAATTCCGACGCGCGCCTGGAGTGTGCCTGCTGCCGCCGTTTCAACCGTGGCAACCGCAGCTACGATCTCCAGAGCGGCACGCACGGAACGCTCCGCGTCGTCTTCATGGGCAAGCGGATAGCCGAAATAGGCCAACACGCCGTCACCCATGAACTTCGCAACAAACCCCCCGTACCGGGCGATGATGACGGAGCAGGCTTCTTGGTAAGCGCGCAGTACGTTGCGCATCTCCTCGGATCCAGCCGTGTCGACATTTGCGTCGAGCCGACGAGATCGCAGAACATAACTGTAATCTGACGTCGCTCAGCTGTGTCGACATGCGGCGTCGTCGGCTCTATGGGCTCGGGTTCCAATTGCCGCGCACCAAGGCGTTCGATTGCCTTCAACAACCGCTTGCGATGCCCGAGAAGCACGCCGATCTTTTCCAGGTCGGCGTCCGTAAGGTCAGGCAGCACTTCGCTGTCTATCCCGTTCTCACGGAACGAAGCTTCATATTGAACAAGACCGAGGCTCTGCAGCCATTTCCCTAAATTCATGGACGTATCGCAGCCCGATTGGACCAATAGTCCTCAAACGGGAGCCGGATGTCTAGTGAAGAGAATTCCGGGTAGTGGGTCAGTTTGAAATCTGACGCTGCGCTTTTTGCCGGGGCGCCGTTCTTCGCTCAGCTCTGGGCATATTTGTCAGTTCTTCGGCATTTGGGGTGGCACAAGTTGAACGTATGGCGTCGTCGGTTCCTTATCAGGGCGAATGCGACTGGGGGCCGGCTTCCCGTGTTTGCCGAGCGACCTAATGTATTGATAGAGCGATTGCATATCGCTCTCGTCCATCGCTCGAAGATTGTACCAAGGCATCGGTGGAGACGTTCTAATGCGCTTCAGCATCCCTACAAATCCACGCTCGGTCATTACCGAAGCATCTATCCGAAGATTGGTCGCATAGGTCGTGCCCCAAGGACCGCGCCAACCGACCGAGTTGCCCATTAAAGCCTTTTCAGGATCAATCTTGCCTTCTGTTTCCCGGTAGCCTTCGGTATGGCAATCGTGACACCCGCCGATGATTGATACCTGCAACCCTCGTTCGACCGATACTTCGCCTTGAGCGAAGGCTGCAATTGGCATCGTGAGACCGGCTAATAGGAAAAACAGGCTTGTGACACGCATCCTTCCCTCCCATGCGTTCCGCTAAGCAGTATGAGCCAACGTCCGAAGGCGACGGCTAGCTTGAAAGGCTCTTTTTGTAAGGGCCGCGAATAGCCGGTTTCTCGGCTTCTCTCGCTTCGATCAGCGCAACGATGTCACCAATCTCCCAAAGCTTGTCAGTGACGCCAGTGGCCATCGCAGGCGTCATGCGCAACGTGGCATGGATGCGAACAAAATTGTAGTACATGAAATGCAACGCCACCGCATTGGCGTGAGCCTCCACCTTCTTGGAAAAGCCATTGGTCAGGCGAGTGAAGCGGCGCATGTGCATCCGCATGGTCAGGTTCTGGCGTTCCGCAAATGACGTGCTGACATGCTTGATGTCAGGATTTCCTTCGATCCGTTCTTTCCGCGCGCCAGTGCATTCGGCGGGGCTATAGCGGCCCTTGGCGCTGTCAGGCGAAGTGCCATAGAGCTTGATCAGCATGGCATAGTCGATATCGCCGCCGAACGCACCTTCAACAGCCTCTAGCGACTTGAACCCCCGACGTCAGCACCGAAACATTCTGCCGCATCTTACCCTGTCCGATTTGCACGTCGCTACTCGCCTTTCCCGAACGAGCCGGCCAAGCAGCTTCCGCACCACGCAACATCTCTTATCTTGGGCAACACGGTCTCTTCATTGCCGGATGTGCGGGATGTGGATTTGTTGTGCCGAGTGCAATATGGCCCCGTTTACCGGGACCGAGGCTTGTCGAAACAGTCAACCGCCTGGATTTGATATCGTTGTGCTGTTTCAGTACCGACGTTCTCGAGGCCGCGTCTATGAAGAGTGACGCGCTTTCGTACCCGCCCCGCGGCCTCTCTCGTGAGGAAGCAGCGCGCTATGTCGGCGTCGGATCGACACTATTCGACGACATGGTTGCTGACGGCCGCATGCCGAGGCCTAAGCACGTCAACAGTCGCGCGATCTGGGATCGTGTGGCGCTCGATATCGCTTTCTCCGCCCTGCCAGACAAAGACAATGGTCTCCAACAACTATTGGAGCGGAGCAAACGAGAGCCGACAAGGAGATAAGCAACTACGCACATTGCGTATACGCTGCAGGCGTAGTACAGTCATCGCCTGAGCGGATGAGATGACGTGAACGACAATGAAAAGCTCGCGCGAGAAGTGAAAGCCTGGCGGGCGAAGGGAGGATTCACCGCCGAGAGTGCAGCCAAGGTCTTGGGAATACCGAAACGCACTTTTGAAGGCATAGAGCAAGGTCGGGGCTTCCCTTACCCGGTACTCCTGCGCGTTGCTATAGAAAGCAAGACCCTTTCGCTTCAGGCAATGCTGGAGGATTCCCCGCCTGTTGAGCAACGGCAGCGGAAAACTCAAAGGGAGATTTAATGGCCAGGCCATTCAAAGATATCCGCTACCCCGGCGTTTCGTCGCGCATCAAGAACGGAAAGCTCGTCTATCGCTATCGCGGCAAAGGAATGCCCGAAATTCGGCTTCCTGGCGGACCAGGCGATCCTGAGTTCGAAGCCGCCTATGAACAGGCAACGCAAGGCCAAGGTCAAAAGGCCGTCATCATTGACTTGCCCGGTCGGGCGTTGCCAAAGACATTTGGTCATGCTGCGCGCCGACTTGAAGCGACGATGGAATGGCTGGACTTCGACGAAGCGACGCAGCAGAAGAATGCTCGGCTTATTGAGCGCTTCCTTCAGATGCAGGTCGATCCTGCCTATCCGTTGACTTGGCGCAACACGCCGGTGGAACATCTCGATGCCGACCATCTGCGTGCGATTATCGAAAGTGTCTTTGCCACCAACCGGACGGTTGCCAAGCACCTGCTGGTGGCAATCAAGAAGCTCCTGTGGGTGGCGATCGAAGTTGAGAAATGGATCAAACCGCAGGACGATCCCTCGCTGTCGATCCGCGTCCGTATTCCAAAATCGACTGCCAATCCCGCCTGGCCGATCGCCATTCGTGAAAAGTTCGAGGCGCACCATCCAATCGGCTCAGCGCCGCGCACCTGCTATGCGCTCGGTTTCTGGCTCGGCAACCGACGCGGCGATATCGCCTCACTGGAGTGGGACGATTTGGTCTTCGAGGAGGAGATCGAATTGTTCGATGGCTCCTTGGAAACAATCGAAGCCTTCGACTTCCGACAGCAGAAAAATCGTCATGGCGGGCGCGAGATGTTCATCCCTGTTGTGGACAAGCTGGCGCAAGCTTTAGTGCCACTAGATCGCTCTAAGGGTGGCACGGTATTGAAGAACGGCTATGGGCGTCCGTTCTCCGAAAAGAGCCTCACCGGCATGATGGCACATTGGAACAAGCAAGCCGGCATCCCGGAGGGCTACACCCTGCACGGGCTGCGCCGTACCTTCGGTACGTATCTCGCCGAATGCAACATCCAAGCGCGCGCTATCATGGAGGCGATGGGGCATTCTTCAATGACGGTAACAGACGAGTATGTGCGAGAGGCCAATAAGAAACGGATGGCTGTCGATATCGCCCGCGCCATTAACGAGCGGGAGGCCAAACGCGACGCCATGAAGCAACGGACACCGCTGCGCGTCATCAAATGAGCGGTTTCAAACCGACCACATGCAGGGTGGCCTATCGGCCGCCCTTTTTGTTGGGCCCATAACGGGCCCAAAACGTTTTTGGGCCGAGGCCACTTTTTATAAACAAAATCAATGGTCATGGTGGGCCCGGAGGGTATTCAGAAAGCCATAAAAATCAATTGGTAAGAGATCAGTGGGACTTCAGAGCATTCAAATCTTTTCCAATGTTTTTCAATGTTGTTGTCCCACTCAGAAGTGCCTCAGTCCACCAAGCCGACGCACTGAACGCCTCACTCGGAAGGGAGGTTTGCGCAAGGTGAAAGGAAGATCGCGTCGGTGTGCAGCCTTCCTGAGAAAGGTCGCGGTAGAGCCAACTGCTGACGCTCAGCGCGAAGACATCAATGTCCTGTTATGGGGCCGTCAGAGGACCGGCCGCTTCTCGCGCCCAGAAAGCGATAGCAGACATGCAATAGGTGGTACAAAAGTCTCTAGCGTGACCCTTTCGAGACATTTGCGTGCGGCATTTGCGTCTCGAAAGCGGTTCTTCAGTGCTACCAGCACCAACGACCGTCTGCGGTCGTTCAGAACACGGGTTACCGTCTCTAAACCGGATATTGGACCGGGCAGCCGCCGGAAATTGATCGAATGGAGGTGATCGCCTGTCAGGACGCGTTCAAAAACGACCTACGACCGCGATCTTCATCGCGGCCGTTTTCATGGTGTCATTCCCGGCTATGCTGACAAGTTCTTTATGATCGGCAGCTTGCGGATCGTCTTGCCCGTCGCCGCCCGTAGCGCGTTGGCGACGGCCGGGCCGATCGGCGGCACACCGGGCTCGCCAACGCCCGTGGGCGGCTCGTCGGACGGCACAATGTGCACCTCGACGCGCGGCATCTGCTCGATCCTGAGCGGCGTATAGGTGTCGTAGTTCTCTTGGTCTATGACACCGCCCGTCAGGGTCAGCTCCTCCTGGAGGATCGCGCCTAGCCCGAAGCCGATACCGCCCTCCATCTGAGCGCGGATCTGGTCAGGATTTATCGCGGTGCCGCAATCTACCGCGCAGACGACGCGGTCGACTTTGAAATCATTTCCATCGTTGAAGGTGATCTCCACCACCTCGGCGACATAGGTCGAGAGGCTTTCATGCAGGGCCACGCCGCGGAAACGGCCTTCCGGCAGAGGCTTGTCCCAGCCTGCCTTCTCAGCAGCCAATTTCAGCACGCCGGCATGCCGTGGATGGTGACCGAGCATCGACAAGCGGAAATCGACCGGATCACGGTTCGCAGCGGCGGCGAGCTCATCGATCAGGGTTTCCATTGCGTAAGCGGTGTGGGTGGAGCCTACCGAACGCCACCACAGCACTGGGATGTTCACGTCCGTCGTGGTCAGCTCGACCTTCAGGTTCGGGATCGCATAGGGCAGGTTGGTGGCGCCCTCCACGGAGGTCGGATCGATGCCGTTCTCGATCATCGCCGCAAAGGGCGAACCGCCCGCGATCGATTGGCCCACGATGTGGTCATGGAGAGCGACGACATTGCCTTCCTTGTCGAGCCCCGCCTTGACTGCGTGCACATAGACCGGCCGGTACCGCCCACCCCGCATGTCGTTCTCGCGGGTCCACTGCACCTTCACTGGCTTGCCGGGTCCCAGTGCACGCGCTGTGGAAACAGCTTCGATAATGAGATCTGCGTCCGAGACCGCTCGGCGGCCGAAGCTGCCGCCGGTCTTCATCACGTGCAGCCTCACCTTGTCCGGCGTGGTGCCGCCTACTTGAGCGGCAGCCGCCTGATAAAGGTCGGGCATCTGGTGTCCGCCCCAGACGTCGATGGTGCCGTCTTCGTTGATTCGGGCGGCCGCGTTGAGTGGCTCGATCGAAGCATGGACAAGATAGGGGAATTCGTAGTGCCCTTGGATGACTTTCTCAGCACTGGCCAACGCTGCGGGAGTGTTACCGTCGTCGCGCGCGGTGGCCGCGCCCGGATCGTCTGCTGCCTTAGTGTATTCGGCCATGATCTCGGCCGTGCCGCGCCTTTCGGCCTTCTCTTCGTTCCAGGTCACCTCCACGAGATCGCGGCCCTTGAGCGCCGTCCACATGTCCCTGCCGACCACGGCAATGCCGCGCGGCGTCTGGACGACATCGACAATGCCGTCGAGTGCCTTGGCCTTGGAGGCGTCGAAGCTCTCGATCTCAGCGCCGAATTTCGGCGGATGGATCATAACGGCCGTATTGAGTCCATCCATCTTGAGGTCGATCGTGTAGGTCTGCGCGCCATTGGTCTTGCCGGCGGAATCGTAGCGCTTGAGGCTGTCCGATCCGATCTGGGCCCACTTGTCGCGCGGCTTTAGCGGCACGTCGTCGGGAACCGGCATTCCCGCTGCGGCTTCAGCCAGGTCACCGAAGCGCGCCTGCATCCCTGAGGCGTGCGACACGACTCCGGAAGCGACTGTGATCTCGCCGGCTGGCACGTCCCACCGCTGCGCCGCGGCCGCCACCAGCATGGCCCGTGCGGCAGCACCCGCCTTGCGGTAGCGCTCCCACGACGAGCTCATCGACGTGGAGCCACCGGTTCCCTGCGCGGCCCCTCCCCAGGCGAGATTGCCGTAGAGCGCGGTATTGCCATATCCGCCGACCACGTGGACCTGCGCCCAGGCGCCGTCGAGCTCTTCCATAACCAGGGTGGCGATGCCGAAATAGGAGCCTTGTCCCATCTCGAACTGCGACGAGTGGACGACGATTCGGTTCTCCGGTGTGATCTCGACATAGGTCTGGAAGGGGTTCGCCTGGACCGTTGCAGGCGTCGTTTGTGCGTTGGCGGGCGCGGCCATCATTAGCCGGTAGCCCACGGCGAGGCCCGCGGTGGTGACGGCCGTGCCGAGGAGGAACTGGCGGCGCGTAGGCCCCACGGCATTATGCTTCGGGAGAAACTGCAACATGCCTCAAGTCTCCAGCCGGTTGGCGGTCTCGTGGATGGCCGCGCGGATGCGATGATAGGTGGCGCAGCGGCAGAGATTGCCGCTCATCGCCGAATCAATATCATCGTCCGTCGGCTTCGGCGTCTCTGTCAGGAGGGCCACGGCCGACATGATCTGGCCAGACTGGCAATAGCCGCATTGAGGTACGTCGAACTCGGCCCACACGGCCTGGACCGTTTCGCCGATCTTGCCCGACACGCCCTCAATGGTGGTGATCGAGGCTCCTTCGATGTCGCCGACTGCGGTCTGGCACGAGCGCGTCGGCATGCCGTTAACGTGAACCGTGCAAGCGCCGCACTGGGCAAGGCCGCAACCGAATTTCGTTCCTGTGAGTCCGATGCCGTCACGGATCGCCCAGAGCAGCGGCATCTCTGGATCGACGTCGAGTGTTCGCGCCTCGCCATTGAGGGTAAAAGCGACCATGGTTTGCTCTCCTTGTCCTGAGCTGGCTATCTCGTTGCGCCTCCGCCCGGCTAGGAACCGGATTCTTATTGCTGAGGCATAGCGACCACAGACTAGGATCGCGCAGCTCGAGCAACAAGCCGCTAGCTGGCAATCGCGAGATCGTGAAGTGGCTCGTGTCGAAAGGCTGGAGGCAACTGAATGTCATTTTTGGGCCGACCGGCCGGTCAGTTTCCGGCTCGATGACCTGGTTGGCAGTCATTCCGCTTCTAAGCCTAAACCCCAGACATGAACTGTAGCAGCATCATAAAAGACGACATCAAGCGGCGATTTTTCGTTGCGCTGCACCGCTAGCTCGTTCGCGTGGTTCATGATCCGCTGGTTATCCGCGGATGCTGGTTCACCATAGATGCCAACACAGAGCTTGCGAAACTTGCCACGCGCTATGCGGTTAAGGATGTGGTCGTCATTCGTAGCGAGCGAATGGCCGAAAATGAAGAAGCAATGGCTGGCGGTCTTCACATTCGCGGTGAACTGCTTGAAGCCTTGGTACAGGTAGGCATTGTGACGGATCTTCGCCTTCTTCTCGGCGCTGGTGGGCTGATGAAGGGCGGCTTAGGGTCATGATTTCCGGTTCATCGCGCTGCAATGACCGATGAGTCACAGACGCTGCATTTCGCGCTAGACCGCAGCTGCGGTATTCTCGATCATACGCTCAGCCATCCTATTCGCACCTCGTCGCCGCCGTTCGCCGCACCTATCGATCGGAGGCCTTCCAGCCTCGCGATAGCCGCGCTATGTGGCTGCACACAACCTGACGACGAACAGGAGCAAGATTGGACACATAGAAGCCAGCACAAGATCGCCTCCCCCTGTCCTTGCTCGTTTTCAACGAAAACAATCAAACTGAGTGCTGCGGGGATAGCGAGCTCGATTTGGCCCACTTCAGAGCGAAGTCGGCCATAAGCCCATTGATATAATTTTGGTGGGCCCTGAGGGTGCTTGGAAAGTCAGAAATATCAAAGGCTATTCGACAGTGGGACTGTGTTGCGTTACTATGCTCTCCGGTCTTTTCCGGTTGATTTGTCCCACCCTGATGCCGATTGCGGTCATTCGCCGCTGCCTTGGTCAATTCCCGATTCCACAAGCATCCGGTCCTGAGTGGGCAGACGGCCTTCCTAGTGGTAATTAGTCAGCGACACGTTGACCGTTCTCGTCATGCGGGTGAATCTACGTTCGACCATATACGTCGTCGAAGCGAACGATATCATCCTCGCCGAGATAATCGCCGCTCTGCACTTCAATGATCACCAGGTCAATTCTGCCTGGGTTCTCCAGCCGATGCTTATGGCCGCAGGGGATGTAGGCTGATTGGTTTGTCGCCAGGAACAACTCCTGCTCGCCATTGACGATTTTCGCGGAGCCGCTGACCACGACCCAGTGCTCCGAACGATGATAGTGCATCTGCAGGCTCAGCCGCCGACCGGGCTTCACCTCGATGCGTTTGATCTTGAAGCGCTCGCCTTCCTCGAGAACCGTGTAGGTACCCCACGGCCGGTGTACCGTGCTATGGACCAGGTGAGCTTCATGTCCTGAAGCCTTGAGGCCCTCGAACAGCTTCTTGACGTCCTGAACGCGGTCGCGGGATGCGACAAGCAAAGCGTCCGGGGAATCGACGATCACCAGATCGCTGACACCGACCGTGCCGATGACGCGCTTGTCGGAGCTCACATAGCTGCCGGTCGTGTCGACCATATGCACATCGCCGCGTATCCTGTTCCCGCTTTCGTCGGGGGCGATCAAATCGGCCATTGCGTTCCAGGATCCGATGTCGTTCCAATCCATGTCGCAGGCAACCACGGCAAGTTTGTTCGTCTTCTCCATGACAGCGTGGTCGAGCGAGATTCGCGGGGCGGAGCCGAAATGCTCAGGCGCGAGTTCGATTTTGGCAAAGCCTTCGCCTTGACTGAAGCGCCCGTTCTCGTAGCTGTCGGAGACGGCCTGGATCACCGCGGGGCAATGCGATGCCATCTCGTTGAGCATGGTTTGTGCGCTAAAGCAGAAAATGCCGGCGTTCCAGAAGAAGCGCTTGGACGCGACATAGGCTTTGGCTGTGTCCAGATCCGGTTTTTCAACGAAACGGACGACTTTTTCACCATCCGCTTCGATATAGCCAAATGCCGTGTCCGGTCTGGTTGGGGTGATGCCCAATGTGGCGATCCGCCCGAGCTTCGCATGTTCGATGGCCCGGCACATGACGTCTAAAAATGCAGGCAGGTTGCCAACCATGTGATCGGCTGGGAAGACGCATAGAATCGCGTCAGGGCCTTGCGTTGCCTTGGCATGGATGGCGGCTGCCGCAACGGCTGCGGCCGTATCCCGGCCTTCAGGCTCGAGCAGAAAGGTGCGTGGCAGGACCACGGAATCTAGTTCGTCGAACTCGTCCTTGGTAAGGAAGAGGTGTTCCCCAGATGTCACGGCGACGAGTTCCACTACGCCCTTTATCGAACCGACGCGCAGGACAGTGTGCTGAATGAGAGAATGTCCATCTGCTACTTTAAGGAAAGGTTTGGGGTGCGATTGCCTCGAAGCGGGCCATAGCCGCGATCCGGCTCCACCGCTGATGATGACGGGAACCACTTTCATTAAACAACCTCGATTTCGTCTCTGGACGTCATTGCCCGCGCCCTTAGCGTCAGCGTCACGACCGCCGTCGCTCTAGGATGGTCTTGCGGCGCTCCGAGTAACAGCGAAGTTCTGGCGCGTTGCCGGACGGCCGCAGATGAATGATCTCGTCATTCTGTATTCGTGCCCTAAGGCCGTTGGTTTCATCGACGTCGGCAACAGTCCCGAATGGAGCCAAGAACTGCTGCAGTGTGTCCGGATCCTCAAGCCTGCGGATCAAGCTGAGCAGCTGCGGGACATTTAGCGTATGCCATGGCCCGCCTCTCGTGGATTGCGGTCGATGTCTCTATGCCTGTTCGTTCCATTTGCCGAATTGCCCAGGTAGCGGTCTTAATCAAGATGAGAGATTCTTTGGCTGCCTTCTATCAAAATCAAACGACTTGGGTCCTTCAGATCGAACTCAATTACCCGCGGTACGAAAAGGCGTGCATATCGTGTAAAGGCGCTCGTCGGAGGAAACCGAACTACAGTATCGCAGCGCCCGAGAAGATACATCTCAACGAGGGCGGAAATTGCGCCGTCCATCCCAAGTGCTGCAGTGTGTAAGGGGCCGTCTTGATCGGATCGGAAATGCTTGGGGACGGTGAGAAGATCGGGAAACTTGGCCGACAGATGATCCAGGATTTGCGCGCTGTCCGTGCACAAGAACAGCCGCACAGGCTTGGGGTGCGGTAACGCTTTAGCCTTATCAACCGCAGTGCACACTTGTCGAACGGCGAACTCCGGATCGGCCCAGTAGGGCGCATGGTCCATGATGTCTTCACCGTTACCATGTCGAACATGAACCCCGATGATGCTGTGCCCCTCAAAACATTCTTGGTAAATGGCATCTATGCGTGTTTGAATTTCAGACCGAGGCTTGACACTCTGGAAGACCTGCCGCTCGGCATCCTCATCGCAGCGCCACATCAAGCAAGCGTCACACACTACTGTGTTCGCTTCGACATCGTGTTCGGCCTGAAAGAGCTCGCCCAACTCGTCGCGCTCTTGGAAAATCTGCTCATCTGGGCGGTAAAGGCAGTCGATCGCTGGCCTATTCCACCACTCCGGGAAGAATGGACCCGGGAAGGAAAAGTCGTTGATCCGGTCGTCGCAAATAGCCGGTACGCCAGCGATGTCATTGATCGGTTGGAAGAACACCGGAAAGGCATTTGTGAAGGGTTGGTCGAGATAGCAGGACCCGCGCCAGTCGACGGCTAGCGTTCGTCCCGACCGCTGAGCGTAGCGCCAAGCGGCCGCCAGCGACCACAGACAATCACCGAACCCCGTACGCCTCTGAGAGACGACGAACCTGCGCTTTACCAATCCACTGACCTGCATTTTCGGAAATCTCGTTTCAGAGACGAGGTTGCATCTGGCTTGGGATCTCTTAATCGATACTAGTCGACCGTTACGCCGGGCGATTTGGTAGAGGCTGCGCGTGGGGCAGAAGAGCTCCTCAGCACTGCCTATCCTTATCTCTGTGACGCTCGCAAATCTTGACGCCGGGTACGCTCGCTTCCGGTTTAAATTCAGCGTTCTCTAATGCGCCCGGCGACATGTGTAAAATTGATTGCGTGAATGTGGCCCATCCATGTGATGGATACTAAGGCGTTCCTTGACCATGAGCCTCTGCTGACGTGGGGCCGCGCTTTGCTAAGCGAAACAACCGGTCGAGACAGTCCACAAAGTCCCTTTTTCAAGTCCAATTCTTAACTGCCTCAACGTAACATGGTCATTTGCGGGCGTTTCCTGAAGGACGGATGTGCAGGACCCGCCAGCCGTGAATGTCAGGCGCAGGCCATCCACGTCATTTATGGCCATCATGGCGTCCGGTCCCATCGAAAGATGCGACACGGCGCCCTCTGACGCTTTCAAGTGCGCCAACATGGCGCCATTCCTGCCGGATAGCTTTCGAGCCGGCTGGACTGAGCGACTGGCACGCGATGCTGTGCGACGATGTCCGGGAGAGGAATTTTGGCGTCTGCAGCCATGTGGAGGATCGTTCCGACGGTTCTGCGGGTTCTCGGTGTCAGAGCGGACACCTGTGCAAACCCGCTCTCGTCCGTTTTCGACAGGCCCTTGAGGTTCATGACCCTGTTGTTCGCCGAGATCACCCGCCAGTTCAGCGATCCAGGTGAAGATCGGCACGCCTGTCGATGCGGCGATCATCGCCTCGGCCAGCGAAGATGATGAAGAGGGCCATTGGGTCAAGTACAAGCGCCGACCAGCGTTTCATTGCTTCAAAGCCCATTTCGGTGCCTAGGCCGATACGGCCCTTGTCGAGGAGATCGCCGTCACGGCGCCCACACCGAGGACGGCAACGCCGTTCCTGATGCTCTGCCCGACAATCCCGGCGAAGTGTTTGCCGACAGCGCCTACCGAGGCAATCATCTCGGCGACGCGGTGCGCGCCAAGGGTGGAAGGCCGCGCATCGTCGCAACCGCTATGTGGGGGCGCGACGAGGCCGAGAGCTTGACGCCTGGAACCAACCGATCCACAGAATTTGTACTCGAATCGAGAAGATCTTCGGCACCTGTAGCCGGATGCGATGGCGAGGGCTGGCAAAGGCGGCCGTTCAAATTCGCCGCACTGCGATCGCCTCCAGTATGAATCACAGTTTGATGGTCGCCTCGTCCCGCCCATCGTTGAAGCCCAGCCACCGTTTTCGGGCTAGCGCGCCCGAAATTCTTTGGAGGTCAAATACGTAATGCCTACCCGGCTTTTCCCCGCCGTCTCAGATGTGCGGTTCGCCCAAAGCCCCCGACTGCCACGAACTTTGTCTTCGCGCGGAGCGAAACCTCGCGCCCACGACTTTGTGCCGCCGATGTGCCGCGCTGCCCTGTCAAACAATCCATTTTATGGATGCACCTCATCCAAACAATCGATTTCACTGATCAAAACAATTTCCATTAGAAGACGCTGAAGCAGGCAAAGATTACTTGGTCAGCGCAAAAGAGGGATGGTGGAGTTCTAGTGTGGCTTGGACCCACATGCTCGCCATTTTATCTGGGAACGGCTACGTGCCCTGCTGGCGCAGGGCAATACGATTCTAGTGGCCACCAACTTCGTGGAAGAAGCGGAGCGGCTATGCAACCGACTGTGCGTGCTTGAGAACGGATGTAGAATCCCAGAAGGGCGTCCTAACTCGCTGATTGATGAGCAAATCGGGTGCGACGTGATTGAAATCTATGTCGCTCACCCCGTGAGCTGAGTTCGGCACTCAGGCCGCATGTGCGACTTAGGCAGGTTAGCGGCGAGACTCTGTTTTGCTATGCCTCCAAGCAGGAGCAGGTGTGCTCGCTGGCTGACACTGTCAATGACGAGCTCCGCGCCACATCTGTCGAAATCCTACCATAGGGTATGAGGCGGGCCGCCGGTGTGGCGAGCCAGATTCGAAACTTCAACTACCATAGAGCAGGAAGAAAATGGGCGAGAACAGGAAAGTTGCTCTGGTTACGGGCATAACGGGACAGGATGGTGCCTATCTCACGCGTCTTCTGCTGGAAAAAGGCTACGTCGTTCATGGGATTAAGCGACGTTCCTCTTCCTTCAACACGGGTCGCATCGAAGACATCTACCAAGACCCGCACGATCCCGATCCGCGCCTAATTTTGCATTACGGTGACCTCACTGATGCGACTAATCTCATCCGAGTAGTTCAGGAATCCCAGCCAGACGAGATTTACAACTTGGCCGCTCAGAGCCATGTCCAGGTGTCGTTCGAAACGCCGGAATACACAGCAAACGCCGACGGTATCGGAACATTGCGACTTCTTGAGGCGATCCGCCTCCTCGGTCTGAAGGACAAGACCCGCTTCTATCAGGCCTCGACTTCAGAGCTCTACGGCCTCGTGCAATCCGTACCGCAGAACGAAACAACGCCCTTTTATCCGCGCAGCCCTTACGCCGCCGCCAAGCTCTACGCCTACTGGATCGTGGTCAACTATCGCGAGGCCTATGGTATCCATGCTTCCAACGGCATTCTCTTCAATCATGAAAGCCCACTGCGCGGCGAAACTTTTGTGACGCGCAAGATCACCCGCGCCGCCGCTGCTATCTACCTCGGCAAGCAGGACAAGCTTTATCTCGGCAATCTCGATGCTCAACGCGATTGGGGCCATGCGCGTGAGTACGTGCGTGGTATGTGGATGATGATGCAGCAGGATCAACCGGATGATTACGTGCTGGCGACGGGCAAGACGACCCCTGTCCGCCAATTCGTCGAATGGGTTTTCGAAGATGTCGGCGTCGAGCTCGAATGGCGTGGTGAGGGAGTCGACGAAAAGGGCTATGATGTCGAGACCGGCAGATGCCTAGTCCAGGTAGACCCACGCTACTTCCGCCCCACGGAAGTCGATCTTCTCCTGGGCGATGCCACCAAGGCGAAGGAGAAGCTCGGCTGGGTGCATGAGACATCCGTGCGCGAGCTCGCCGCGGAAATGGTGCGGGAAGACCTCAAGGTCATGCAGACATCGGTAATCATGAAGGAAGCATAATGTACGATCTGAAGGGAAAAGCCGTGTGGGTCGCGGGCCACAAGCATGGTGGGCAGCGCTGTTGTAGGCCGCCTCGCGTCTGAAGACTGCAAAGTTATGGCCGCCCTGACGTTTCCCCCAAATTTTATCCAGTCGTGAGTTCGTTTCCGGGGGTGGATTTGCCCTGATGGCCGGTGGACGCGACGGGTGCTGGCGCGGAGCGTTTCACGTTGCGCAGCGCGAGCGACCGTCGCGGGTTGAAGGTCGATGCACATTCGTTGGGTGTCTGCCATCCGATGTGCGAGTGCGGACGCGCGCCGTTGTAATCGGCGCGCCATACATTGAGCCTCGCGCGGGCCTGGGCCAGGGACGTGAACCGCGTCTCGTTGAGGAGTTCATCGCGAAGGGGGCCGTTGAAGCTCTCGCGTTAGGGTCCTAGCCAACCTCCGACTGTGAACTCGCGGAAGCGATTTACGGCAAGCGCACACAGCAGCTCGTCCACGGCGTTCGTACATGAAGTTTGGAAACTTATAATACTGGTACACACCTCCATGGGCGAACATTATCTCCAATATCTCAGCGATTGCCGGATAGCTATCTGCCTTCACCTACCTCGGCCTAGTGCAGAATCTTGGCCGAATGAACTCGGCGCTCTTGCTGCACACCAATGGTCCGTCCCGCGCGAAGTGCGATCATACCGCCGCAGCTTACCTTCAAATCCGGCACTGGCGAGGATCTAGATCCAAGCCGACGGCGCCGGGCATCAAATAAAAAGCCGCCGACCGAAGCCAGCGGGCTTGATTGGGATGGCCCGCGCGGACGGTCAAGACTGCGCCGGCCGACCATGGCGGAGGGACCACCTTGGTCAACGGCACGGCCCGATGACGGCGTGCCGATGTACCACAACATGCGGCGAGATAGAGCCTTCCGGCGTCGCGGAAAAAAAGCCCGCCGGTTTTGAGCCAGCGGGCAAGTTCTGGAGTGGCTGAGATCAACCCAGCATCAGTCAACGACCGGCGGAAGGGTTGGTTGCAGTGGATGCCAGCTAGCCGCAGCATGCTGTGAATCGTAGCAAAGTGAAAAACAAAACTCTGGACTTCTAGGTCGGACTCGCCCCAATATTTGTTTGGGGGATTCACATGAAAATTGGAGCACTCATCGCAAGTGCAGCCCTGTGCGTCAGCGGCTGCTCTACGAGCGCTGTCGTGTCGGACAGCGATCTCACGGCAATGAATACCGTTGCGCTATGTCACGTTCTCGCCAGCAGCACGGACGAACAGTATCGTAGCAGGGTAGCGGCCCTTCTAGTGCGCAGGGGCGCAACAGCAGAGAAGTGCACCAGGCTTGTGCAAACCGACAATGCTGTCGCGACAGGCATAGCGATCGCGGCTGTCGGCGGCGCAGCTGTGGGTGTCGCTGCCAACAACGGCTATGGAGGCGGAACATATTACCGGCCACCGCCACCACAAACCTATGGCGTCGCGTGGGACCAATTCTATGGCCAGAACTACAGCGTTATCTGGCGCTGCCGCGACCGGTCCACCGGGCGGTTCCTTGACGATTACTATTGCGCCGGCCTGCCCATGGTCGACAGCGCATGGCCGGGCTGGTCGGCGTAGCGGATGAGCAGGCCATACCGCAAATATCGATCCAATCGGTGGCAGAGACCCACCGGTGCCAAGCTGTGGCGGCGCCAACTTGCGAGCGTGCCGGCAATGCTCGGTCTTACGGCAGCGGCGGCGGTGGCCGCCTTCCTGGCGCCGTCGGGCGCGCAACGTAGCGACGATGCATCAAAGGCCAGCCCACGAAGGGCGGCGCCCGCCTCGCTTACCGGTGTCGCTTCCGTCATTGACGGCGATACGATCGAAATCCACGGCCAGCGCGTCCGCTTCAACGGCATCGACGCGCCAGAGAGCCGGCAGCTGTGCCGCGATGCGAATGGCGCCGAGTATCCTTGCGGCCGGCGATCGGCCGAAGCGCTGGACACTTTCCTGGCCGCGTCGAGGCCGCTCGAATGCACATTCGCGACGTGGGACCGCTACCACCGCTTTGTCGGCGATTGTCGGCGCGCCGACGGCGCGGGCGTGGCCGCCTGGATGGTCAAGCACGGCCAGGCGCTGGATTGGCCTCACTACAGCCAGGGCGCCTATGGGGGGCAGCAGGCGCAAGCCCAAGCCTCAAAGATCGGCCTGTGGGCCGGGACGTTTCAGGCACCCTGGGAATGGCGCGCTGCGCACGCCGACGGCGCGGCGCCGTCGAGTCGCCCGCTGGGCATCATCAGCCGTAAGCTGGTCGCGCAGAGCGGCTATTCTTGCGAGCCGCGGAGAACGTGCAAGCAGATCGGTTCCTGCGACGAAGCCAACTGGTACCTGCAAAACTGCTCATGGGGCGGAAAACTCGATCGCGACAAGGATGGGATCCCATGCGAAACACTCTGCTAGCTGAAATGTAACGGAGTAAGCGCGCTACGGCCTGTTCGGCTTTCCGCTTACACCGATCCAACGAAGACCATGCATGGGCGACGCGGTCTGCTAACCCCATTTTTTGACGAGGTATTCTATATCTGAAGGGCAGAAAAAGTTATTGCGACAATAGAGAGAAGACGCCTTAACTAAGACTTTCAAAACCGTTAAGTGTATGCTGGCAGGCGATCAAGGCGTGATGTGGCCCTGTCGGGGGGGGCGAGTAAAATGCAGACTGTGATGAGTCAAAAGCTGGCAAGCTATGGCCAGTGGACCTACCGTGGTGCCTGGGCCTAGAGATTGCGGCCGCAGCGATTGGTCTTACGACAGGTGTAGCATTAGGCGTACAAGCGTTTTCTGCAAGCGAGTCTGTCACTGCAATGGATTTGACGCTCGCCAGTGCACCCTTTCTCATGGTGGCAATCGCGGAGCTCACCAAGATACCGATAGCTACCCACCGCCAAGACCTTGGATCGGACCTAAGTGTTCGTCCGTTGTCGGAATCCAGCTAATTTGGCCCTGTCTTCCTGAAGATTTTACCAAAAGCGCCTTCAGGGAGGAGGTGCCCATCTTGCGGATGAGAAATCAGTGGCCTGTCAATGTAATGTATTTCGCGGGTGGCGCAGCCGGTTGTCGGAGCACCTTTTGCTGCGCAATTCAAATAGGATTGAAACCACCTGTTTTTCCTATGGGAAACACTCCAGAAATATCGGCTTGAAATTGCAATTGCCGCGAGAGATCGCCAAGCTGATGACAAGGTCGATTCGACTTGGGTGGCAGGTAGCGATTGTCTGGGATAGAGAGTTTTTCTGCAGCAGACTCCTTGGTGGGATATGTCTACCAATGTGAGTATGCGCTATTTCGAGCCCTGGATACGGATGATCCCGCGGAAGGCTTCATGGTGGAAACCTTCGACGACGTGGTCGTCGGAGGGAAGGACGAGGCGTTTGAGCTTTTGCAGCTGAAACACCACGACCCCGCCAAGGCAAAGGCCTTCACCGACAAAAGTGCGGATTTGTGGAAAACGATCCGCATCTGGTCCTCTCTCGTCAGGGACGACGCTGTCGATCCAAGCAAAACCGCGTTCTTTTTGCTCACCACTGCCCAGCCCTCGTCCTCTGCGATGCTTGTGGATTATCTAGCGCCCAAGGGAATCACGGGAGGAACGAGGCACGTAAAGGCTGCTAAAGGCCTTCTCATGCAGATCGCGAAGGAGATAGAGGCCGGAACGACGGGTAGCATGAAGAAGAACGTCGAGCCTTTCTTGGCATTACCAGAAGCCGCCCGCGACGTGCTGATTGGAAACATGACCATAGTGCCGGGAGTGGCGGTTATCGAGAGCCTTCGCCAGAAGATCGTCAAGCGATTAAGCCTGACGGGTGCTACGACCGGAAATCTGGAGCGCTTGGCGCAGTCGCTGGTTGGCTGGTGGTACTGGGTTTTGATCGAGCGCCTCAGAACTAAAGAGAAAGTGCCGATCAGTAAAGAGCTGCTCCAAGAGAAAATTACGGATTTGGTTTCCCAGTATGTCGTGTCGAGCTTGCCTATATTCGAAGACATCACGGACCCGAACGCCGACCAAAAGGCTCGCCTGTTGCAGAGGCTGTTCGTTCGGCAATTGATGGCTATCGGGCACGCTCCGGACAAGACGGCGGTCGCCGGGGCGCTACTTGATGTCTACAAGGCTGATGGGCACATAAAGCGCTGGATTGAGAGCCTGCGGCTGCAGCCAAAGGAATTACAAGAGTTCAAGGATCAGCTTTACGGTCACTGGGCAGCGAAATTCGGTGCGATCGAACCTGACGCAGACGCTTGCCTTGGCCGGGACGGCGTAGAATTTGAGCTAGAAAAGCTCGGCCGAACCGCTCTAAGCGGCTCACTCTCGGGAAGTCAGGCAAAGCTCAAGGACGTCGAGCTCGATTATCTACGGCGCGGCGTCTTACACCTCATGGCGAACGAACCAGTGATCGGTTGGCACCCTCACTGGACCGCGAAATTCAAGCCGGACGAATAATATGGCGTTTGCTCCCTGGAACGATCGGCAGACAGATTTCGCCAACTATTTTAATCCGGGCTATCTCGGCGTCCTCGTGTATAGCATGGCCAAAGGCTATAGCGTTACTAATGGGGGCATGTCGCTGGCCCTTGCGTTTCCCGGCATCGCCATAGCCTTGCATCCCGATATCCGGAATGCCCTTCCCCGCACTATCGCTACCCGATTTTCGAAGTGGCTGAGGGATCACCCAGAACTTCGAACCGACCTGATCTCATCTACGCAGTCCCTTGTTCCGCAGGTCAAGGAGGCCGTTTTGACGTCGCTCCGCTCGAACTGGGTCTCGACTGAGAACGGCCGCCTGATTGCGGCCACCAAGGGGCCTCCGATCTTGAAGTCGGACAAAACCCTTGATGACGACCAGAAGGCGGCCGCATTTGTCGGGAAGTGGTTCGCGAAGGTAGGAGACGACAGAGAAATCTACCAACAGGTAGGAGTAAAACCATAATGCAAATCCAGAGCGTGGTCCTTTACTCCCTTGACGGCAGGATCAACGAAATCTCGTTCGACCTAGGTCGCGTGAACATCCTCACTGGCCCAAGCGGTCGGGGAAAGTCTGCAATGCTAAGCGTCGTCGATTACTGTCTTGGAGCATCGCGTTTCGAGATCCCGGCAGGTGTGATCTCGAATGCCGTGTCATGGTTCGCCTTGAAACTGGATTTTGGTGCGGAAAGGTTATTCGTGGCCCGCCGTAGCGTCCCCGTAGGGAGGACGGCGAGCAATGAGTTCTTCGTGCGGCCAAACCCGGACCACGAAACGCCGCCTATGAGTGATTTGAAGCCGAATGCTCGTCGGGATGATCTTGTAGAAAAGATCGGATCGCTTCTAGGCGTGGGAGTCACACTTCTTCCTCGGGCCGACGGCACGGCTGACCGACAAAAGCTTACCTTCCGGTCAGGTCTTATCTACAGCTTCCAAAAGCAGAATGAGATCGCCAACCCGGACCTGTATTTCCATCGTCAAAGCGAACTCGCTCAGACGATAAGAGATACGTTGCCATACTACCTCGGGGCAATCTCCCCTGCCATCATCGAAAAGCAAGCCGAACTCCGCAATAAGCGGAAGAGACTGCGAGAGGTCGAGCGTGCGCTTGAACGCGGCGTATCGATCGCCGCCAATCGTGACACGGAACTCGTATCAATTGTGGCGGAAAGCACCCGGCTGGGTTTGATTGCGACATCCGACATCCCAGCTAGGAGGTCGACGGCACAGATACTCGAGAGAGTTTCTTCGGCCCTCCAAACCACTCTTTTCGCCGGTAGCCAATTAGCGGACGGTCAGGACGTTGACGTCCTCAAGCAGATGAATACTGAGCTACTGAATAAAACTCGTGAAAGGTCAGATCTCAAAAAAGAGATTGACGCTCTGGAGCGTTTTGAGAACGACCAAAACGTCGTCGATAGCGCGCTCAACGAGCAGCGGCGACGTTTGACGGCGTTGCATCTCCTCGCAGATGACCACGATTCCAAGCAATGCCCGGTTTGTGAAAGCTGGCTAGAGGGTGTCACGCCGGCTGTAGCGGATATGAAGCAATCTTTGGAAACGCTTGCCGTCGAACTTGCGATGGTGAATTCGGACAAGATCGATGTCCGGGAACAACTCTCAAAGCACCGTGCCGCCGTTACCAATCTCACGTCGGAAATCGCTTCGCTTAGGCGCGAGGTTCAACGCTTGAAGGTCGAGGAAGACTCCATCAAGTCGCTATTGGAGCAGAAACACGAGGTTGCCCGGCTTTCTGGCATGATCGACATGTTCCGCAGGCTCATATCGGTCGACGACGACGAGACACGTGTCGCGATGGAACTTGAGAGGGCCTCCTTGGTCACGGACATCGAAGAACTCGAATCAGAGACTAACCTGTCAGACGTACGTGCGAAGACCGCGACCTTCCTCGGCGGTATCGGGCAGCAGATCACCCGCTGGGCTCGCGAGCAACGTCTCGAATACGCGAACGGTTTTCTGACATTTGATCTCCGCGGGCCGAGGCTTGTCAGCGAGACTGCAGACGAGACGATTCCGTTTTCGCGCTTTGGCAGCGGACGGAACTGGGTCTGGTATCACTTGCTCGGCCATCTGGCTCTCCACGAATGGTTTGCCTCGAACAAGCGGCCCGTACCTAACTTTTTGATCCTCGATCAGCCGTCACAGGTCTATTTCCCTTCAGCTAACGGGGAGACAGAGGACAATGACTGGATGGAGGTCCGCAAAATCTACGAGTGGCTTTTCGACGTCGTCGAAAAACTTGATGGCCAGATGCAGATTATCGTCACCGACCACGCGAAATTCGAGAACGACTCGCGTTTCACAGACCACCTCAAGCACGACTGGTGGGAGGGAGGATCCCTGGTGCCCCAAGATTGGTTGAAGCAAAACCTGCAGTCCTGATGAACCCCCGACGTCATGGTCGCCACGTAAGTCGATGACAGTCATAGTGGTGGGCCTGCCTGCCATCAACTTTGTTTGGCGCGACATCGCTCTGCCACGAGAAGAATATTCCGATCATCGTCTCACCAATATCGCCTTCAACAACCAGCGAAATGCCGTATCAACCGGCCGGGAGGCATTTTGTCGATTGTGAGGTTTTCCCTGCCACCCTGTCGTCACGAGATCATGCTTTTTTTCGCCGCATTCTGCCGGATGCGATGCCAATAAATTTTGGACCGCTGCACCTCTAAACAAGTATCCCCCGGCACATGGCGGTTCGATATGATGAACATAGACACCGCACGGGGATCGATGAGTTTGAAACAACCGCGACGTCTTGACCTTTGTCGATCAGACATCTTCGCGGTCCGGCTGCGATTGTCGCGGTCAATAGTCCATCCGGGCAACAGAGCGGATCCGGCTGCGGCTCTTCGGCATATGATCGTCGAAGCTTTCCAGACGCTGTTGCTTCTGAAACGCTTTTCCAAGAGCGGCGATCGCCTCCGCTCGTTCTCGCAAGATCTGCCGTTCGCTTACCGAGAGATCCTTGTAGGATGACGGTTCGTAGCTGGTTGCGATCTCTGCGTATCCAAGCGAGCCCGGTTCGGGTTCTTCTGCGTAGGCATCGGCGAATTGGCGCAGCATCTCGTCGAGCGCGCGGACTTCGACTAGATACCGACGCCACTTGTGCTCGTTGAGTTCGAAATCGTTTGTGATGAGGTCGCCGGCACGTTCGCCGAAGCCGGTGAGCTGGTCTATGCGGGCGGGTGGCATATCCAGGTTGAGGCCGCCCTCCTCCGGTTTGAGGTCGACCGTCACGATCCGTTCGCGATAGCCGGCGAGGATCGACTGGAGGGAATCCTGCCAGTCCTTGGCGCTGTCAAACAGGGCGAACACGAAGGCGACCAGGCCGGAAAAGCCTTGCGTTGGCAGGAGTTGCCCCTGTCCCGCCTTTGTCGGAAGAAATACGCGGGTTTCCCCGGTGCTTTCCGGCTTCTCCCGCCGGCGGTCATATTCGCCGAGAGAGATGCCAAAGGTCGGGCGCGACGGCAGGAAGCGGTCGAAGAAATGTACCGGAAAATTTGACGACAGCCCTCCGTCGGAGAACATGCAGCGCACCAACCTGTCCTGTTCGGGGACGCCGACCAGCGTATAGTCGATCCTGTAGAGCGGCACCGCCGAGATCAGTGCCGGGAAGCTGAGGCTCATACGGGCGAGGACCACTAGCGGAAGATTGTCGATCTTGAACGGATAGAGGTCGCTTGACCCCTCCTTTGGCGTCGTCAGCATCGCGTCGACGACGCGAGCAGGAAAAAGCGAACGGAACTCCCGCTCGGAAAAGAGATGAAGGTTATTCTCCATCGGCAGCACGTAGGGGCGATGCGAGGTGATATCGGTGGTTACCGTTTGCACCTTGATCTGGCGGGATTGAAGATCCTTGACCCCAAGCGGTGCCCCGGTGGCCGAACGCCCGGCGACGAGATCTATCGTGTCGGCTAGCCACTCCGTCAGGGCGGGATGGCCGGCCGTCATATAGGGTTGGGTCATTCCGTTGCAGAGGCCGTAATCGGCTTGCGGGAGCCTGCGGGCGACATCGCGGGCGGCGACCAAAGCCGCTGTGGCGGCCGGCAGAAGAAGGAGCAGAAACAGGAACAGCAAGACAACGAGCAGCGCCGCTGGCAGGGAATGCCAGGTGAACGGGATCATGATGGCGATTATGATCGCAGGGATGGCACCAAAAAGGGCTGGCACCGGGTAGCCCTTCAAAAGCGCGAAGACCGTGCCCGCGATACTTTTCGACATCGCCGCCAGCACTAGATTGAAGACCGGGCGAAGCTCCTGGCGAGGCTGGAATTTCTCCAGGAGCGTCGCTGACAGCTGCTTTGGGAGCGCCTCGATCTTTTCAAATCCGCCTTCGGCGCGACCGAATTCGGCGGCGGCAGTGACCACCGCGGCAATCGCGCCGGCCGACGTACCGCCGATATTGCGGAAGCGGTACTTGCGCGAAAGTTTCACGACGGCCTTCGGGTAGACAACCCCACTTGTGATCCCGCCCTTCATGACGAGGTCGCAGCTCAGTTCAGGCGCGCTCATGTCCCATCTACCTCAATTGATTTTAAGCGTGTCCGACCAGGCCTTCACGAGGCTCGAATAGGGTTGGCCCGGCTCCGCCATCGTGCGGATTTCGTCGAGGATTTGGTTGACCAGCAGGTCGAGCCGCGCGCCCATGGTCTTGGTCTGCTGATCAAGGCTGGCAAGCAGCGTCTCCGAAATCTTGCCGATCTCGTCGATCAACCGGCTCAGGAAATCTAGCTTGCGCAGGACCCGTGTTCTCTCCTGAACCAATCCGAGCCGGTTCAGGCCGTAGACATGGATCGATGTCAGGCCACGCCTGGAAGGGACGTTGTCCTTGAAGGTCGGAAGGACGAGGCCGAGAGGGTCGCCACGGTCAATGTGAAACACCAAGTGCTCTTCCGGAACGTCAACGCAGGGGTTGATCAGGTCGGGCTGCTCGTCGATACCGGGAAAGTCCGCCGTCGCCCTGGCTGCACCGGCGATCGGAAACAAATCCTGCTTGCCAAGCGATGCCTTGACACCTTGCATTTCAGGAGCCGCCAGCAGTTGCGCGAGACTCTCGGGGAATCTCGGCAAGTCCTGCCAGCGCCGCCGATTGCAATCGATGCAACTTGGCAGCAGGTTGTCCCACACCATGGCAAGCCACCAGTAGCCGGGATGATTGGCAACTCGGGCGATGCGTCCCTTTGGCCGGTAATGTTCGACATCGACCGGCGCTTGGTTGGCATACCGGCTTTCGCAATAAGCGCATTTGCCGAAGAACAGCTTGTCGAGCGCGTATTTGACTGCTTCGTCGGAATAGGCGCTGAAACTAAACGTCTTGTCCTTCTTTTTCCTGGTTTTCGCACCTGGAGCCGCAGCGCCGGCGGCCGCTGTCACAGCTTGTGCCTTTGCCTGCGCCGCGAAGAAGATCTTCGCCTTTGCCAGTTCCTTGCCGCCGCGGCTTTTCTCACCGACAAGAACAGCCGGCGCCGAAACCAGGGTCCGATCGACGCGCCGCATCAGATGCCCTCCAGGACGGCCAGGATCCGCCTCTTCGTTTCATCGCGCAGGACCTCGCGTGGCCGGCCGGCAAGGTTGCGCCGCTTGACGAGGTAGTCGGCAACGGCCTCCTGCACGAGGCGGGCAGCCTCGCTCATGCCGACCGGAAGGGCATCCACTACCTGCCTGCGGATCGCGTCCATCGCAGTTCTGACGTCCTGGTCCGGCGCACTCCCGTCCTTTCTTGCGAGATAGTCGCCAAGCCTTGCGAGGCTTGCCTCGATCTCGGGGTCGTCGGTGGAAAACAGGCTGAACAGGTCCGAGGTCAGGAGCTGCTCGATGGTCAGCGCCGACACCTTCGGCAACTGGGTGAGGCTGTCGACCATGAGCGGGATCTGGCCGCTGCCTAGCTGCCTGGCGACCTTGCTCAACACCACCACTTCACCGTCGCGCATTCCCCTGAGGCACAACGGATCATGCGTCGTGACGATGAAGGTCATCGACGGCAATGCAGTGCGCAGGCCCTTCATGATGTGGATCTTCCAGCGCGGATGGAGATGGGCCTCGACCTCGTCGATCAGCACGATCCCTTCCGCCGAGGTCAGCGTTGTGAAGTTCGGATTGATGTCGCGATCCATGAGCCATCGCAGGATGTCGCAGGACAATGCGAGAATGGTACGGAAGCCCGACGAGACGTTTGAGAGCGGGGTCCTGCTCTTCTTGCCGGACGCATCAATCTGCATCTCAACGAAGCATCGCCTCTTGGCCTCGTCTCGATGGATGACTTCGATCTCTTCGGCCGCCCCGAAGATCACTCCCAAGGCCTGGACGACGGCCCGGTACTCGGTCGGCGGCAACCCGAGAAGCCAGTGCTCCGGATTGCTGAGCAGGCTGTCGGTATGGAACAGGCTGAGCACCGGTCGTGACGGTTTCCAGTCATGCAGGTCGCGCACATAATGACGGTAGGCGCCGTAGCCGAAGACCAAGGGCAATCGGTTCTCGCCGATTTGAGAATAGCCCTTGACACCGACCGTGAGTGTCGAGACCTGTCCATTGTCGAACTGAAGGCGAACCTTGGCCGATCGCCTTTGCGGCAGGTCCTCGGCACCCATGAAGCTGGGGTTGAGCCTTAGGCTACCCGGTTCTTCCACCAGGTCGGGGCGCGCGTCGGTGCCGATGAGGGCAAGCGCGATCGCCTCTAGGATGGAGCTCTTGCCAGCAGCGTTTTCGCCAAGGATCAACAATGCCTGCGCCATGCGTTCGGTCGAGTCTGGTGCAGCAGGCAGTTTGATCGACAGCGTCTCAATGGCCTTGAAGTTCGTCAGCCGGATTTCCTTGAGGCGGGGGGGTGCTCCCGCTATGTCGTCTTCCTCGACGATATTCGCAGAAGCGGCAATCCGCACAATTTCCGCGTCGCTGGCATCGACCTGGCGCCTGAGTATCCGCCAGAGGCCTACGAATTCATTGGTGTCGTTCGGCCCATCGCCTTCAAGTTTTGCATAATCGTCGAAGGCCTGCTTTCGTCTGGTTCTCAATCGCGTCCGATTGAGCCGGAAATGCTTGATGGTTTCCTCGCCCTGTGGACTTGCAGCTTCCATCGATCCGTCTTTCCGCGGGACGAGATGGCGGGCAATGTCGTCGGCACAGGGATCGACCAGGAGCGGTGCCTCGTTGAGGACCATGTCCGGCCACGTCCCGTCGCCTTTCTCGACAAACCGGGCATATTCTTCCGGCGTCGGGATAGGCGTCCTCTGTCCGTCGACCGGGAAGTAATTGGTTCGTTTCGGCCTGCAGTCCCCGCAGCTCGGATAGAGATTGATCCAGGCATCCGACAGCCAGCCGTAGTAGAGATGGGCATCGCGTGCCCGCCCGTCCTCCTCGCTGCCGATCGTTGGCTCGGCATCGTTCATCGGCCTGAAGCGGTGCAGGAACATGCTTTTCGAAGCCTGTTCGCAGAACGCGCACTTTCCCAGGAACATGTGCGAGAGATCGCGCATGATCTCCCGTGACTCGAGCTGCATGATCGGAACGCGGGTCTGTTCGCGTTTCATCGGATCCAACTGAAGATAACGGAGAAAGGATTGACGTCTCTCCGTAGCGAGCGAGCCCCCCAAGGCCGCTGGCGGACTTGGTGCCCGCGCGACGTTTCGCATGATCTACTCCAAGTGATTCGGTGTCGGCACGTCAGGCTTCATTTTAGGCTAAAAGACGATTCCTCGGCGGGCAGCGTTTTCTACCTTTTAGAGCCAAGGCTGATCATGTGAATATCGCGAGAAACTTGCAACCATAAAGTTTCTTCGAAGAATAACTTCTCGCCTGCTGCGGCTCATAGCTGTGACTTGCCTCATCTAGTCGGGAGAGAGCAGCGGAGCCGCGAGGTTATCGGCCCAACGCCCCGCCCGTCGAAGCCCAGTAAGTTGCAATATCATGATCTACCTAGGCCTGATCGGCATCACGATCACGCCACAAGCTCACGTGTCGTGTCTGCGGCATCATGTCTGCTTTCAGTGGATATTGTTGAAAAAGTCCGCGTCGCGGTCGCCCGTGGCACTTTCGTAGCATGGCGTTCCGCAGAGACCCCAAAATTGAATCCTGATTCCATGCAATGCGCCGGGGTGGAACTGGATTCTAATATCGATGGCGATTTGCGGTGCGCCGGACTTTTTCAACACTATCAGTGCACGTCTGACGTCGACGGGGTGACCGACATGAGGCGCAGAGCCGGCATTGGTTCGGGGCAGATCAGCTCGACTATTGTGCCCTATGTTTCGGCTTGCCGCCGGCAAGTTGCTTCAATGCATTCGCCCGCCTAGAAAGGTGCCCCCTCGGACTCACTGGTCGCTGTGACTTATTCGGACCCTGAAATTGGCTGCCGCCGCGATTTCTCTGACTTGTCGACGACAGGGAGCCCTTCCTTTCTGGCCTTGGCAAACGCTCGATCGCTCTCCAGGAACGCCGCCAGCATGAACGGGATCAGTTCCGCTACCGATTCGGACTCGCCATAGGTCTGACGATAAAGCGCCGCATAGTCCTGCAGTGCTTGGTTCAGGTCTGCACTTACGCTTATGGTGATCTTCGAAGGTGTCCGATCCGGAAGTTTGCCGAGTTTCAGATTGGTCATGATGACTCCAGTCAATTCGGGTACGGCCGTAGCACAAGATCCTTGTGCACGATGACGCGCAGTGGCCAACCAGGGCGGACGGTGATCGTGGGCTGAATATTGAGGTTCTTCTCGGTGATGCGCTGGCCAGCTTGACTGACGTTCTGCTGAGCGGATTCGCGGATTGCTTTGACCAGGTCGCTTTCGTCTTGCCCGAGGCTCAGCTCCGTGCCGACCCCCAGCAACGTGGCCAGCGCAACGCCTTTCATCAGCTGCCAGGTGTGGAAATCCACCTTGTCCTCAAGCCCGGCATAGCCGGCGGTGTCCGTCGCCGGCAGATTGTCGATTTCGATCGAAGAGCCGTCGGGCAGCAGTATCCGTTGCCAGACCAGCAGCGCGCGCCTTTGTCCAAAGGCCACGACGCTGTCATAGGCGCCAATCAGGCGAGAGCCTTGCGGAATGAGCAAGGTACTGCCGGTGACTGTGTCGTGCACATTCTCGGTGACCTGCGCGACGACGAGGCCGGGCAAGTCGGAATTGATGCCAGTGATCAGGCTCGCTGCGATGACGCTGCCGGCCATCAGCTGATACGGCGAAGCCGGCGTCTGCAGTGCATGCAGATTATAGATTCCACTTGTGTTCCGCTGGCTGACAAAATCGAGCTTGCGCTCTTGATTGTTTTGGTCGCCCTCGGCCGGTGCTACGGAAGCTGAATCGCGTGCGGCATCGGATTGTGGAGCCGTTGCCTCAAAGGGTGGACGCCCGCCCTGCCCGTTGCCGGCGGCATCCGCTTGCCGGGGTCGATTTTCGATCCGGAAGAAGACTTGCGATTCGCGCGCCTCGATCGCCTGCTGTGCAAGGCGCTGCTCCTCCGCCGAAACCTCCTGGCCCGGCGCGATGCCCAGCTGGCGTTGGTGCTCAAGGATGGGGCGGCCGAGGTCGCCGGGCAGCGGTGGTCCAAGCACCGGAGGCTTGGGCTTGATCCCGGAATAGTCCTTAGGCAACCTTTCAATTGCCTCCGCGGTTGGCTTCCGCTCAGTGTTGTAAAGCTCTTCAGCCTGCTCTTTGATGCGCAGCGCCGGTCCTTGCAGCGCCATCATGGTGACGCCTAGAACGGTCCCGGAACCAACAGCAGCAATGGCGACAATAATGCCGCGCTTGAAGCGCACAGCGCGGCGAGGCGAGGCTCGCAGCTGCAGCTGTTCTGGATCGAGTTTCGATGGAGCATCGGAGCGGGAAGTATCCGTCATGGGCCGTCCCTCACCTGCTGGAACGCGAAAAGAGCAATATCCGCCGCGGCGCTTGCCTGCCGTCGGTCCTCGTGATGCGCACCACCTGCTGCTGCTTGGTGCCGAGGCGCAGTTCGGCCGCGGCGAAGAGGCGATCGACGATGTAATAGTTGCCCCGTATGCGGTAGTTAACGAGCTGGTTGTCCCCGTCAGCACCGACGATGAAGAGCGGCGGGGCCTCGCCCTGATCAATGCGGCGCGGGAACTCGATGTAGACCTTGCTGCCATCATCGAACGCGCGCGTCGGCCTCCAGGGCGGCATGTCGCCGGTAATCGAATAGCGGAAGCGAATATTTTCGAGAGCCACATTCGACGCCACTGGCATAGCAGCCTCGGCCTGCGCATTGCGCCGGCGTAGCGCGATGATCTGGTCCTCGCTGTAGGTCCAGGAGATTGCCGCCATGGCGGTCTTATCCGTGCTTTGAAGCTGCAGGTGATAGCTTCGCCGGTCCGTGGTGATCACCAGATTGGTGGCAAGTCCTGGCGCGAAGGGCTTCACCAGCACATGGGTGCGCTGATCATCGCCGGAGCCACTGACGGTGTCGCCAATTACCCAGCGCACTGTATCGCCGGCCGACACGGATTGGAGTTTCTCGCCTGACTGCAGAGCGATATCGCTGACGCGCTCCGGTGCGGCATAGAGCTGGTAGAGCGCGCCTTCGGCAAAGGGGTAAACCTGCACCGCATTCACATAGCCATATTTGGTGGGTTGCTGCGTCGCCGCCTTGTTGGCATCGGCGACACGTTCTTCAGGCGAGCGCCTGTCTTCAGCAGCCTTGCCCGGCTCGGGCTGCAACTGGCCGGGCAGCGGCAGCGGTTTCGGCACTTCCACGACTTTGACGGGCTTCTCCGGCGCCTTCTCAATCGCCGCCGGCTTGAAGTCAGCATGGTCATAGGAAATCTGCGGCGGCGGCACCGGCTTCGAGGCACAGGCGGAGATGACCGCAGCCAACGCCGAGAGGATTAGCGCAGTGCGGAGCGACGAGAGTCTATTTATCATTGGCGGGCTCCTTTGGGGGAACGGAAGTCTGCGCGGCACTGTCGAGCTCGCGCGACCAGTCGATGGCATTGATGAAGACGCCGAGCGGGTTTTTGCGCAGCTGATCGGCATTGTTCGGCGGCCGGATCACAATGGTGAGGATCCCGGTCCAACGAGTTGTGCTGGCGAGGCTGCCGCGCTCAAAGACCTGCTCGGTCCATTTGACTTGAAAGGAGCTGTCGGACGCTCGAACCACGCTCGTCACCTGCACCGAGACGCTGCGCGTGCCGATCTTGCCGAACGGGTCATTGGCCTTAGCGTACTCATTGAGAAAGAGGGCTGCACGGTCGGTGGCAAAGTCGTAGGCCGAGAGCCAGTTCTGCCGCACCAGCACCGGATCGGTGGAGATGGAACGGACGTTCTGGATGAAATGGCCGAGATGCCAGGCAATCTGGGCATCGTCGGGCTCGTAGGTTTGGATTGCCGGCGCGACAGCCCGTGTTTCACCGAAACGATCTACCTCGACGACATAGGGCACGACGCGGCCCTGCATCGACTGCCACAAGAGTCCACCAGAGAGCCCGGTGGCCAGAGCGAGGCAGCCGAAGGCCATCAGGCGCCAGTTCCTTGCCTGCACGCGCGCTGTGCCGATGCGCTCGTCCCAAAGTTGGGCGGCCTTCTGGTATGGTGTGACGGGGTGGGGCGTCTTCGCGTAACGCTGAACAGGTCGCTTGAAGAGCATCTAGTCTTCCTTATCGTTGAGAGAGGGGTTGGCGCCGCTTCCGCCACGATCGCCATCGCGCACCGCTTGCGTGGCGGCGTGGCGATGGGCGCGGGCTGTCTGTTCGGAACGCAGACGCCTTGCCCATGCAGGCGCCGCGGCTGGATCCGCAGCGGGGGAACTTCCGTTCATCGAGCGGGTCGGCGTGCCGCCGGTCGCTGTCCAGGCAGCCTCGCGACCGGCATCGGCACTACGGCGGAATGGTTCTGCTGCGGATCGCATTCCCCGCATCGCGGCGCCGCCAGCGGCACTCGCAACACCCTGCAGCCCAGCAGCTACCCCGGAGAGGCCGGAGTCAGGCGCTGTTGCACGGCCCATATGCCAGGCCGTGGAAGCAGCCGACCCCATAGCTGTGCCGGCACGGATTGCACCAAGACTACCGCCGGCCGCCATGCCCGTGGCGGCAAACGCGGCGCCTCCGGCAACGAGCGTTGATCCGGCTGCAGCCGCCGTTGTTCCAAGTGCTGCGCCCGCGCCAAGCTGCGGCGCGCCGGAGACAAGTCCCGAGGCAATCCCGGGCCCAAAAATGCCGAGCCCAAGCAGCGCCAGCGCACCCAGCACCTGAGACATGGCCGCCGCCAGGTCCGGCTCCTTGCCCTGCAGGGCGGAAACGAACTCGCCAAAGAGCGTGGAGCCAATGCCGACGATCACGGCCAGCACCATTACTTTGATGCCCGACGAGATCACATTGCCGAGCACGCGCTCGGCCAGAAACGCCGAGCGGTTCCAGAGCGCGAAAGGCACTAGAACAAAACCGGCCAATGTGGTGAGTTTGAACTCCAGGATGGTGATGAAGAGCTGGATGGAAAGAATGAAGAAGGCGATGAGGACCAGGAACCAGGCGAGAAGCAGCACGAAGATGGTCAGCGCGTTGCCAAAGATCTCGGGGAAGCCGACTAGCTGGCTCGCTTGATTGAGCAGCGGCCAGGCGCCCTCGAAGCCGGCCGCGGCAATGCGGCCTGGCCGCAGGAGACTGTCGGCGGACAGATTGCCGGCCGATGCGTTGATGCCGAGCCCGGCAAAGGAATGATAGATGATGTCGGCGAGGTTCTTAAAATTGTTCAGGATGAAGGCGAAGGCGCCGACATAGAGCACTTTTCGGACAAGCCGGCCAAGAACATTGGGCTCGCCGCCGAACCCCCAGACCAGGCCTGCCAGCGTGATGTCGATACCGATCAGGATGGTGGTGAGAAAGGCGACGTCGCCGGAAAGCAGACCGAACCCGCTATCAATATAGCGGGTAAAAGTCTCCATGAAGCGATCGATGACGCCGAGGTCATTCATGTCGCCGCCTTCCTCGTTGTCTTGAAGAACTGCTGATCAGTTGCCGGGATAGGCCGTACCGGTGCCCAGGAAACGCTTCGTCGTCTCGCGGGCGGCTTCCTCGGACTGCGCCTTGCGGGCAGCATCTTCGGCTTCAGCCCGGAACTGGGTCGCGAGCAGCGTCTGGATCTGCATCTGCTGCTTGGTCGAAAGCGCGATCAGCTGATTGGTGGCCTGGCTTGCCTCAAGGGCACCTGCCGCGCCCTGACTGCGGTTGACTAGGTCGGTAAGCAGGTCGCCGTCGCCCCGCACGTTCTCCACGATCTGCGACTGCGCGCTCATGGTTTGGCGGAACGCCTGCATGGCGTTTTGCCAGCGCTCGCGCGCGGCGCTCGCCACATCGCTGACCTCGATTGTGGCGTCGTAGCTTTCCGGATATTGCACACGCCACTGGTTCTGAAGCTTGTCGAGATCGAAGCTCAGGCCGCTGGCCTGGGTCATCAGGCCGTCGATCCGTTGGAGCGAACCTGTGAGCTGGCCCACGGAAGAGAAATCCAGGTGCTGAAGGTTGCGCGCCATGTTCTGCAGCATGGTCGCCTGGTTCTGAAGCGACTGGATCTGGTTGTTTATCTGCTCCAGGGAACGTGCCGCTGTCAGCACGTTCTGCGCATAATTCGACGGATCGAACACGATTAGGGCGTGGGCCGGCTGGACGTAGTCGGCCATCGGTTTTGCGATTAGGGAAACGGTGATCAGGCTGGTGAGAAGGCGGCGCCGCATCATGACGATTGCTCCTTGTCTGGTTGAGGGAATTGCTGGAGAAGCTCGGCAGCCCAATCGAGGCCGCGCGCACCCAGGAACCGGGCGGCAAAGCTGTCCTGTCCGTGCTCCGACAGGACCCTGTCGATCAGGGTCTGCGTGGCCGGGTCGGAGGCTCCGCAAAGCGCAAGCGTGATCGGGCCGAGCCCGAGCTCGAAGAGCCGGTTGCCGCGACGCGACTGCAGATAGTATTGCCTCTTCGGCGTCGCCCGGGCGACCAGTTCTATCTGCCGCTCGTTCAGACCAAATCGCTCATAGGCCACCCGCGCCTGCGGTTCCACGGCACGGTCATTGGGAAGAAAAATGCGCTGGGGGCAGCTCTCGATAATCGCCGGCGCGATTGTTGAGCCAGCAATGTCAGCCAGCGACTGCGTGGCGAAGATGACCGACACGTTCTTCTTTCGCAGCACCTTCAGCCATTCACGGATGCGGGCGGCAAAGAGAGGGTTGTCGAGATAGACCCACGCCTCGTCGAGCATCAGCAGCGTCGGCCGTCCGTCGAACCGCTCCTCGAGACGATGGAAGAGATAGGTGAGCACCGGCAGCACAGCGCCTTGGCTGTGCATCAGCTCTTCGGTCTCGAAGCACTGCACATCCGACAAGGCCAGCCGATCGTCATCGGCGTCGAGCAGACGCCCGAACGGGCCATCGAGCGTGTACGGCATCAACGCGGATTTCAGCGCATTGGACTGAAGCAGGACCGACAACCCAGTGAGCGTGCGTTCCTGCGCCGGCGCGGTGGCAAGGCTGGTGAGGGCCGACCAGATCGCCTCCTTCACCTCCGGCGTGACGGTGACATTCTCATGGGCGATGAGGCCGGCGATCCATTCGGCTGCCCAGCTGCGGACAGCCTGGTCGTTGACATTGCGCAGCGGTTGGAAGGCAAGCGCACCGTCCGCACCAAGCGCATGGTGCTCTCCACCCGTGGCGAGTGTCGCCGCGCGGGCCGAGTTGCCCTTGTCGAAGACATAAACCTGTGCGCCGGCATAGCGGCGGAACTGCAGAGCGATGAGGGCAAGCAGAACCGACTTGCCGGCACCAGTTGGACCGACGATCAGCATGTGACCGACATCGTCGACATGGGTGGAAAGCCGAAACGGGGTCGACCCGCTGGTCTCGGCAACAAGAAGCGACGGTGCCTCCATCCGGGTGACTTTCGCGAGATGCTCGTTTGTCGCCGGACCGGCCCAAACCGACGATAGCGGCATGAGATGGGCAAGGTTCAATGTATGAATGAGCGGCTGGCGAATGTTGGCATAGACATGGCCGGGCAACGAGCCGAGCCACGCCTCGACCGCATTGACGCTTTCACGGATTGTGGTGAAGCCGAGTCCGTTGACGATGCGCTCGACCGCGCGAAGTTTCTCCGCGGCGGCTTGGCGATCCTCGTCCCATACCGTCACGGTAGTGGTGAGATAGCCGAAGCCGACATGATCGCCGCCCAACGCCTGAAGTGCTTCGTCGGCGTCGAGCGCCTTGTTGTCGGCATCGCTGTCGACGAGCGGGACCGGTTCGTTGGTCACAACTTCGCGTAGGATCGCGACGATCGATTTGCGCTTGGCAAACCACTGCCGCCGCAACCGGGTCAGTGTCTTGGTGGCTTCCGTCTTGTCGAGCGGGATGAAGCGCGTCATCCAGCGATAGGCGAAATCTTGATTGTTAAGGGGATCCAAGATTCCGGGCCGGGTGAGGCTCGGGAAGCCGAGAATGGTAAGGGTACGCAGATGCTGCTCACCTAGCATCGGCTCCAAGCCGCCGGTGAGCGGTGCATCGACCAGCACGCCATCGAGATATATCGGCGTCTCCGGGACGGTGACAGGATGGCGGCGGGGCGAGATTGTGCCGTGTAGGTAAGTCAGCGTCTCGGCATCATCGAGAGCGCGCACTTCGGGCATAAAGCCCGACAGGAGATCCAGGACGCGGTCGGTCTCATCACGAAATCGCGCCAGTTCCTGGCGCCAGTCTCTTACGCCCTGGGAATGACGAAAGTCGACGAGTGCGCTTTCCGCCCGCGCTTGGGCGTCTGGCGGCGGCATAAATAGCAAGCTCAGGTAATCGCGGCTCTCGAAGTGCTCGACCTTGCCCTCGAAGGCCGCACGCCGTTCTTCATCGACCAGCCATGAAGCCGCGTCGGGAAAACGCGAATTCGGATAGCCCAGCGCTTCGACGCGCTCGGCTCCGAAGAACAATGCCCAGCCGGAGCCAAGCCTTCTCAGCGCATTGTTTGCCCGCGCGCAGATGCCGACAAGTTCGGCTTCCGTCGCGCTTTCCAGATCGGGGCCGCGGAACCGGAAGGTCCGTTGAAAGCTGCCGTCCTTGTTGAGAACGATGCCCGGAGCGACCAGTGCGGCCCAAGGCAGATGATCGGCAAGCCGATCGGCCTTACCGCGATACTCCGAAAGGTTCAGCATGCAAGCCACCCCTTCAGGCGAAGATGACGGACAAGCACGCCGGCGAAGTCCGGATCGCGGCGAGCGGCAAAGACCGCGAGCGTGTGGCCGGCGATCCAGAGCACCAGCCCGGCAATCCACTGCTGCAGGCCAAGGCCTATTGCCGCGGCCACCGTGCCATTGAGGATCGCCACCGCTCGCGGTGCGCCGCCCAGCAGGATCGGCTCGGTCAATGCCCTGTGAACGGGAACCTCGAAGCCTGCGATATGCTGCTCTCCGGTGGCCATCAGACGAGTGCCCCGCCGCCGAAGGAGAAGAAGGAGAGAAAGAAGCTCGATGCCGCGAAGGCGATCGACAGGCCGAAGACGATCTGGATAAGCCGGCGGAAACCGCCTGCCGTGTCGCCGAAGGCGAGCGTCAGGCCGGTGGTGATGATGATGATCACCGCGACAATCTTGGCGACCGGTCCCTGCACCGATTCCAGGATCTGCTGCAGCGGCTGTTCCCATGGCATGCCGGAGCCCGCTGCGTAAGCTGGGGCCGTAATAAGAAACGCGAGCGCGGTGAACGAAAGAAAGCGAAGCTTCTTGCGCATGAGGTGACCTTTCAAAGCTGCTGGAGTTGCGAAAGCGTGAGCGGGGCGACGACGTAATCGCCGCTGCCGTCGAGACCGGTGACCTCGGCGATCGCGTCGATGCGGCGCGAGGATCCGCGCCCGGCGATGAACACGATTAGATCGATGGCATCGGCTATGAGACGGCGGGGAACGGTGACGACGGCTTCCTGGGCGAGTTGCTCGATCCGGTAGAGGGCGGAGCGCGCCGAATTGGCGTGAACCGTGGCGATGCCGCCGGGATGCCCGGTGTTCCATGCCTTCAGCATGTCCAGGGCCTCCGCGCCCCTGACTTCGCCCACGATGATGCGGTCGGGTCTGAGCCGCAGCGTCGAGCGCAGGAGATCGGCGAGCGTGACCGACCCCCGCCTCGTCCTCAAGGCAACGCAATCCTTCGCCGCGCATTGCAGTTCGCGCGTGTCCTCGATCAGGATCACCCGCTCGTCGCAATCGGCGACTTGTGCCAGCAGCGCATTGGCAAGTGTTGTCTTGCCCGACGACGTGCCGCCGGCGACCAGGATGTTGCGCCGCTCGCGCACCGCCTTCCTCAGGGCATCGGCCTGCACCTGCAGCATGATGCCATCGGCGACATAGTCGGCCAACGTGTAGAGTTTTGCCGCAGGCTTTCGGATGGCGAAGCATGGCGCCAGCACGACCGGCGGCAGCAGACCCTCAAAGCGCTCGCCCGACGGAAGTTCGGCACTGACAATCGGATTGTCCGCATGCGCCTCGTCGCGCACGTGTGACGCGACCAGGCGAATGATGCGTTCCGCCTCGGACGGGTGCATATGCACGCTGGTATCGCCCCGGCCTTCACCCAACCGGTCGAGCCACAGCGCACCGTCGGGATTGACCATCACCTCAATGACGGTCGGATCGGCAAGGGCTTCGGTGATCGCCGGGCCCATGGCGGTGCGCAGCATGGCGCGGCGGCGATGCTCGGCTTCTGGATGAGAACTCATCCTTCCCCTCCCCCACGATTGTCTTTGCCAAGAGACCGTTTCCCAGAAGCGAGCTGGTGGCCGACCTGTTCGACAAATTTGTCGAAACGCTCCTGGGCAATCGCCTGCGTCGCCCTGTCCGGGACCGGCGTGTGCGCATGAAGCGTGATCGAAAAGCGGATGAAGAGCGCCAAGCTCTCCAGGATCACCTCGACATCGCGCCTGACATGGCCGAGGTCGCGGGAAAGACGGTCGAGCCTCACACCGTAGCGCTGATCGAGCTCGTTCTCACCGCGCCGCTCGATGAAGGCCTCGACCGCCTTTGCCACGATCGCGGATTTGGTGGCCGAGGGATCACGACTAAGTTTATCCAGCCTCTTGCTCAACTCGAGTTCGAGCAGAAACTGGTGGCGAATGCGGTGGGGCTTCATGAAGCTCGTTCCAACTGACCGACGCTGACGCGCCAGCGGCAGGAACAAGCATCGGCCAGACACCCCAAATTGCTTATGGCCGTTATCTACGCTGAGATGCGCTCTGCCTTTGAGCGCCGTTCAGAAGCCGGGCACGATGTCCTTGTCGTCGCCCATTCCCTCGTTGAGGCCGTACGCACGTGCTGCGGTGGAAATCCGGTCCATCACGCGTTGGTCGGCAGCCGCCTCGCTATCATCGTCAGCAGGCTTGAGCAAATCCTCCTGATCAGGCTCTTGGGCAAGGAGGGGATGGTCTTCGGGCAGACCTGGATGACGCTGCTGCTGGAGACCGCCGTCCTCTTCGATTGCTGCGCCGGTGCTGTCGCCCTCGGCAGCAAGACGGCGGTCAACGCCGCGCACCTGTCCGACCCAATCGTCCGGGCGTGACGCAGGGGAGTCCGCGTAGGGACCCTCGCGTAGCGCCGGCGAAGGCAGCACCCGTTCGGTGAAATTCTGATCCTGGTAATAGCGCAGTTTCTTCGCGCGGATCGGCGGCAACCCCGAAACCAGTATCAATTCGTCTTCCTGCGGCAGCTGCATCACCTCGCCCGGCGTCAGCAACGGCCGTGCGGTTTCCTGGCGGCTCACCATGACGTGCGAAAGCCAGGGCGCCAGCCGATGGCCGGCATAGTTGCGCATGGATCTGAGCTCCGTCGCCGTACCGAGCGCGTCCGAGATACGCTTGGCCGTGCGCTCGTCATTGGAGGAAAAGGCAATCCGCACATGGCAATTGTCGAGAATGGCGTTGTTCTCGCCATAGGCCTTGGAGATTTGGTTCAACGATTGCGCGATCAGATAAGCGCGGATGCCGTAGCCTGCCATGAAGGCGAGCGCAGTCTCGAAGAAGTCGAGCCGACCGAGCGCCGGGAATTCATCCAGCATCATCAGGAGCTGATGCTTGCGGCTCTTCTTTGCATCGCCCTCCAGCCGCTCGGTCAGCCGCCGGCCGATTTGATTGAGCACCAATCGCACCAGTGGCTTGGTGCGCGAGATATCCGACGGCGGCACGACCAGATAGAGCGACATCGGTCGCTCGGCATCCACAAGGTCGGCAATGCGCCAGTCGCAGGCCGATGTTGCCGCGGCCACGGTTGGATCACGATAGAGCCCGAGAAACGACATGGCGGTCGAGAGAACGCCTGAACGCTCGTTCTCTGATTTGTTCAGCACCTCACGGGCCGCCGACGCCACAACGGGATGGGCCTCAGGCTTGTCCGCCGCGCCGAGGTGGTTGGTCATCATCATCTGCTGCAGTGTCGCGACAAATGAGCGTTGTGGGTTCGACAGGAAGGTGGCGACGCGGGCAAGCGTCTTTTCCTCTTCGGCGTAGAGCACGTGCAAGATGGCGCCAACTAGGAGTGAATGACTGGTCTTCTCCCAATGGTTCCGCCGCTCCAGCGCGCCTTCCGGATCGACGAGAATGTCTGCGATGTTCTGAACGTCGCGGACCTCATCTGGACCTTTGCGCACTTCCAGCAGCGGGTTGTACCGCGCCGATCTCGGATCGGTGGGATTGAACAAAAGGGAGTACGAGAACTTCGACCGCCAGCCGGAGGTCAGCTGCCAGTTCTCGCCTTTGATGTCGTGAATGACGGCCGAGCCGGTCCAGGAAAGAAGGGTTGGAACAACGAGTCCGACGCCCTTGCCCGAACGTGTCGGCGCAAAGGCCATGACGTGTTCCGGTCCGTCATGGCGCAGATAGCGATCCTTCAGTTCGCCAAGCAAAACGCCGGCCGGCTGAAACAGCCCTGCCTTCTCGATCTCCCGAGTCGCGGCCCACCGTGAGGAACCATAGGTGGTGACCAATCCGCGCTGCCGCGCGCGCCAGAGGGAGCCAGCTATCGCGGCGGCACAGCCTAGGAACCCACTGGCTCCAGCAAGCATGCCGGCCTTGTCGAAAACCTCAGGCGCATAGGCGTCGAATTGAAACCACCATTCGAACAGTTTCCACGGCTTGTAGACCGGCCAGGCCGCCGCGACAAACCATGGCGCGCCGAGTGGCGGCTGATAGGAGAGCATGTGGGCGCACCATTGGGTTGCAGTCCACACGCCAAGAATGACAATTGCGAATACGACAGCGATCTGCCCAATCAGCAACTTCGTGGGTGTCAATGGCTTGCTCCGCTCTTCTGGGCAGACGGACCAAACATCGCGCGGAGCGATGAGAATTCGAACGGCCTCTACGTGCGACTAGGTGCGATGACAAGGTTGATAGGTATTGTTCAGCTGCGAACAGCGAAAATCCGCCGCAGCAACCTATCGGCGTGCCAGGTACGCGGTTTGGTTGCAGAAATGTTGGCATCTGCGCGGGGCACATTGAAGAAGGCT
Source organism: Mesorhizobium sp. M0663 (assembly GCF_040320585.1). Lineage (NCBI taxonomy): Bacteria > Pseudomonadati > Pseudomonadota > Alphaproteobacteria > Hyphomicrobiales > Phyllobacteriaceae > Mesorhizobium > Mesorhizobium sp. M0663. The sequence goes on along the minus strand of NZ_JAMYPX010000002.1, from coordinate 34,201 downwards.
GTGTGTGGTGAGGAAGGCGCATCCGGGCCACGATGATGCCAAGCGTCAGGGGACTGGCACCCGGTGCTTGATGCCGTCCGGCGTCGGGGACAGGCCATCTGGCAGGCCTTGCCGCTAGCCGAGCAGCGCCGCGTGGTGCGTCATCTTCGTGCGCTGTGGGATGTGCATCGCTTCCGCATCGCGCCACAGATCGCGGCCGTGCTCGATCGCCGCGTTGCCGAGGGCAGGCTTGCCTATCGCGCCGCATCGATTGTCGGCGCCGAACAGGCAGACGGATGCATTCGCGTGCGGCAGCGGCTGCGTGGCCAACGCAGCCTCGTTGTCGATGCTTTCGACAGTGTGATCGTGACGACCGGACCGGCGCACGCCGATGTCTTGCGGACCAACACAGCGATTGCGGCGCTCGAGCGGATGGGATTGGTCCGGGCTCGACCCGATTGGTCTTGCTTTGGAGACCGACAGTCAAGGCCGTGCGGTCGGCACATCCGGGCGCCCGACCGACAGCATTTTCGTCAGCGGGCCACTGGCGCGCGGCAGCGTTGGCGAATTGATGGGAATTCCCGAAGTCACCGCGCATGCCGAGCGCATCGCCGCTGAAATCGACGAATGGCTTGGATATCAAACGGCGTTGCGCCACAAGGTGTCATGAAGCTGCAAACACGATAAGGCTATCCAGATGACACTGACCGAACGCGTTCCCCCAGTGGAAAACCGGATTCCCCTGAAATTTGCGATGCGACACTTGGCCGGAGCTGTCTCCGTGGTGACCGCAGGTGTTGGCGACGAACGGACGGGCGCAACCGTTACTACCGCCCATTCCCTATCGGTCGAACCAGAGGTGATGGTTGTGAGCATCAACCTGAACTCGTCTACCTGGGCAGCCATCAGCCGGCATGGGCATTTCTGCGTGAATGTGCTGCGTGCCGACCAGATGGCGATTGCCGACCGTTTCGCCGGACGCGGTGACCTGAGGGGGGCGGCGCGTTACGAGGGAGCCCGCTGGTCTAGCCTTACAAGCGGCGCATTGGCACTCGACAGCGCGCTCGCCGCGGTCGACTGTACGGTCGAGGACACGATTATTCGCCACAGCCACGCGCTGATCCTCGGCAGCGTCCGGCAGGTGGTGAGCGGAGAGGCAGGCCCGGCGCTGATCTATCATCACGGCGCATACGGATCATCGTGAGCTTGTTGGGTTCGGCTCCTTTCCAAACAGCTTGATTAAGCTAAACCGCGCGAAGCGATGTAAAGCGCCATCAGCCTGGCACTGGGCCACGGCGCCCCATCGCGCGAAGGGCAAGGTCGAAACCTTCGTCCACCGAGTTCACGATCCGGCCACTCAGTTCGTATCCAGGCAGACATCGGGATGGCGGGACAGGAGGCAGGGCAATGCCGTCGTGCATGACCTCGAGGCGACCATCGGGGTAGTCGCAGACGACGACCTTTTTGCGGGCAAGTCGCCTCGCGGTATCGGTCGGATCGAGAATGAACAGCACCTTGTCGTAGCGCAGTGTCAGGGCCTGAGACAGCGTGCGGACCTCCTTGCGGCACATGGCGCCGACCAGATTCTGGTGATCGGGGCGGCGCATGTCCTTCGGGTTGCGTGGTTCTTTGCGAAAACGTGCGTTAAAGTCCGCCATGAATGCCGGCGCAAAGGCGTTGGCCGCCTCGATGGTGTTGATGCCGCGAAGGCGCAGTTCCTTCATAAGCCGGTCCTGCAGCGTCTGATGGGCGCTTAACACGACCTTTTGCCTGTGGGGAGTTGGCGCAGATTATTCGGATGTTGAGCTCGTAGAGAGCCCGGCCGAACTGCGTCAGGCCACTGCTTCTATCCTTCTCCGAACATGTGTCGTCCGGAAGACGCCATGCTTGTCCCTGTAGAAAGAAAGCGGCTTGCCCCAGCGCCTTGCGGCATGAAAATAGTCGCACGTGTTCTCCGACCCCGCAAAGCGCAGATGCAGCAGCTTGCCGGTCGCGTCGTCTATGAAGACGAGCATGGCGCATTTGGGGCCACGATTCTCGAACCACCAGTGATGCGAGCCGTCGATCTGCACAATCTCGCCGAGACAGTCGCGCCGTCCGCGCGGCTGGTGCACGCGGCGCTTGCGTTCACGGCCCGATGTCCAGATCCCGGCCTCCGTCATCCATTTGCGCAGCGTCTCTGCTGACGGCGATTTGATGCCGCTCGATCACTCTTCGTGGGCAAGCGTTGGACCGAAGTCGACATAGTGTTCGCGGATCAGCTCCAAAGCGAAGTCGCGAATGCCATTGATGATGCGGGTGTCAGAGTCGGAAACGACAGCACATCGCGATGCCGTTGGGGGGGCGTCCACCGCATCGAGTAGGGCTGAGCATGAGGGGGAAGGCGGATAGCCGAAGCGTGACAGCGCGATGACCCGAAAGCCCTCGCCAACAGGGCGGCCGTAGGAGCACCGGCATACCGTCAGGCGCGATGCGGACCGACAGCCCCCCGGCGAAGGGCGCTGATTGATCGATCGAATTTGAATTCGGATCGTTTTATCAGCTGACATAATCCAAATCGAATTCCTCACGATGTTTCAGCACGCGCCTGGATTTTTCTGCATTTGGCTCCGGCGAAGACCCCGGTGGTGCGGTGTAAGCGCGCCTCCGGCATCTTGGACTTGTTTTCATTAGCCATCCAGGACTGCTGCATTGCCGCAGCGATGGTTCCAACCTGCTAGGCGTCGCCAAACCGCGCATCATTGGGTTGGATGCCGGATCCCCGTGGGCGACGTTGCCGGATCCAAACCAACCATGGCCGCGACCAGAGTTGCCACGTCGGAATGGCCAAGCACCTTGCCGTCGCCGGACTTGATGGTTTCGCCGACATTGCCCGGCCCGGCGAACAGTCATTGATCAGCCCTTGTCGGTGGTGCCCAGTACGCTGGCTGAAACCGATCACGATCAGGAAAAGTCGATACTTGAACAACAGGATCGAGCAGGACCATCGGCGCATTCAATCGCCGTGTGCGGCCGATGCTGGCCTTCAAGTCGCCGGCCACCGCCAGCATCATCCTGTCCGGGATCGAAATGCTTCACATGATGCGCAAGCGACAGGCAAGTACGCATTCAATCCAAATCCCTCCCTGGCCGAGCAGTTCGCCATGCTGGCGGCATGACAGCGGCCGGTCTCGACCACCTTCATGACGCAGAAAAAACTTTGGGACCGAGCAGGGAGATTTTGCAGAGAGACAGGAAGCAGCGAGCGGTTGCTCATGGCATACTCATGCAATCGGTCAATCCCATTCCGGCGTCCACGGCACCTTGTTCTTGTCCACGCACCTGAAGTTCGTGCATGTGAGAGCGTCGATCCGCTTCATGTCGACGCTAGATAGAACGAAATCCATGACGTCGAAGTTCGACCGCATGTTTTCCGGCTTGGTTGACATTGTATTGACGGCGACGCCTTTCTGCAGAATCCATCTCAACACCACCTGCGCAGCCGACTTTCCGTAGGCTATGCCGATCTGGCCAAATTGCGGATATTTGAAAACCTCCCCCCTCGCGACCGAAGAGAACGAAGCCAGCGGAACGCCCGTCTGAAAGGACATGTCGAGCAGAATTGACTGATCGAGAAGCGGGTGGAATTCAACCTGGTTGATCGCGATTTCGCCATTGGTGAATGATTGCGCGTCCCGCATCATTGAGGCCGTGAAATTAGAGACGCCGATCTCGGTCGCGATTCCCTTACGCTTCGCGTCCTGAAGTAGGGCGAGAGACTTGCGATTGTCCCCGGACGGATCCGGCCAATGAAGGAGCAGAAGGGCGACCTTCGACACGCCAAGAGCGTTCAGACTCGCCTCCACCGATTTCAGGAACTGTTCCTCGGTGTAGTTCTCGGGATGCACTTTCGTGGTGATGAGAAGGTCGTCTGTCGAGACGTTAGCCTGGCGGATGGCCGCGCCCAAGTCGGCCTCGTTTCCGTACAGTTGAGCTGTGTCGAATGATCGATAGCCGACCTCGTACGCAGCGGCAAATGCCTTCTCCAAATCCTCGCCCTTGAGCGGATATGTTCCAAACGAACGTTCATGTCCCGGCCGAAAGCAGATCGACATTTTCCTTTCCTTTCCCAGGCGCCGTAGCGAACCGTGTGCACATTGAGCTGCTATAGATGGATGCTGTCCCAAACCACGGCGCGATCGATCGACTGGATCACCTTCCTCTCTGCCACGGCCATTCTCCGACTGACGTCCTTTCATAATGCAGTGGTCAACCTCCGTTGTGGATGGAGCCGACGTCAATCATGCGATCCAGCGAACGGATGAAGCTCCAAAGCTAGCCACATGCAATCCGTATCCGCGTAATACTGATGCCATGGGTAGAGAAACCCGCCAATACTATCGCTTGTGCAATCGAAGAATGGCTGGGCGAAGCCCGGAGCCATCAGGATTTCTTCGGTCAGTGTTTCCCGCTGCTGCGTCTGAAACTTCTGCATCCGTCCCACTCCCATGATCTGCACATGGGTCTCGATGAATGGATGCAGATTGTGGATCAGGCAGTCCGTCGCTTCCGGAGCAAACCAAAGATTGGCTTTCGCGGCAAAAGTCATGCCGTCGGTCTCCGGGTTCCCGGCAAGCATTGCCGCTGCACCGCTCAGACGAATTTATAAGGTCGTCCTGCGATGAGCGGTAGAGCGGCAGTCCGAGAATTTCCGCGGTCGGGTCGGTGATCGTCTCCGCATATCGCGGCCACCCTAGAGTGCTCGCCCTGGCGCCTACTGTCTCGAGAACACGGATCACAATCATTGCCTGTGCGTTCTCGATGACCGCGTCGATGAGCGTGGTCGATGAAAATGGCTGGATTGTTTGCCGAGGCTTACCAGCGATCTCAACGACGGTATCACCGATGTTGAAGACGATATTGCGCCCGTGAAGTGCGAATGACGAAGCGCCCTCAATCAGTTCGGCGTCAACCACAGCGTTGGAGAAATTGAGATCTCGCCGGTTGTTACGCCTAGCCATGAGCTTCCTCTCTTGCCATCGTCGCCCGGTCCGGTCCGTCCGACAGGGACATGGTGGTGTTCGTGGGAGGGCGTGGATCGCAGCGAAATCCAAAGATCGGTGCGCGCCACGCCGCTGACATCTGGTGCCCATCAGCTGGCCAGCCGCGCCTCGCGTGCCGTCTGTGCAGCGAAATATCTCGCGATTGCATCGATAACCCGAGTTGTCGCCTTTCCATCGCCGTAGGCGTCCACGGGCCGGGCCATTCGTGAATATTCGTCCGGATCGCGCAGCAGTCGGGTCGCTTCACTCACGATGCGGGCGGTGCTGCGGCCCACAAGGCGCGCTGTGCCAGCTTCGACAGCCTCCGGCCGCTCGGTGATGTCCCTTAAAACAAGCGTCGGTTTGCCGAGTGAAGGGCCTTCTTCCTCTGCGCCGCTGCTGTCCGAGATGATGATGTCCGAGCGCAGCATAAGGCTGCAGAAATTCCGGTACGGTAGCGGATCCACCACCGTAATATTCGCCTGGTTGCTCAGATAGGGCAACATGACTTCGCGCACTGCCAGGTTCTTGTGCAATGGGATGATGACACGCACGTTCTCCTGGGATGATAGCTGCACCAGAGCTCTTGCGATCTCGTGCATCGGTGCACCCCACGACTCCCGTCGATGTGCTGAGGCGACCACGATTCGCCGCGTATCGTTCTTGAGGTCGGCAAGTGCGGGCTCGGCGAAGGCGGGAGCATTTTCGGCCGCCCAATGAAGTGCATCGACGACCGTGTTGCCGGTGACCGTGATACGATCCTCACGGGCACCTTCGCGGATAAGGTTCTCGCTGCTCCGGATGGTCGGCGCCAGGTGGAGATCCGTTATCTGGGCAACGAGGCGCCGATTGGCCTCCTCTGGATATGGTGATGCAATGTTGCCGCTGCGTAAGCCCGCCTCGAGATGGATGATGGGGATACGGTGCTGGAAGGCGGCCAGGGCGCCTGCCAGGGTGCTCGCGGTATCGCCATGAACGATCACCGCGTCCATTCCCCATTGTTCCATTTGCACGGAGAGCTTTTCCAGTATTCGATGTGTGACCTGCGACAAGGTCTGGCGAGGTTGCATGACGTTTAGTTCGATGTCCGGTCGAATACCGAATTCCGGTAAAGTGATATCAAGCATCTCGCGATGCTGCCCCGTGGAAACAACGAGTGGCTCGAACCTGCGGTCGAGCTTCATAGCGTTGATGACTGGGGCGCATTTAATCGCCTCAGGACGAGTACCGAAAATGAATGCCACTTTGGACATGATCGTCTCTCCAGAAGAATCTGAGGGGTCGCCGGCGACCGCAGTTGCCAAGGACTTGCATAGGGGGGCCATCCATCAGGGCCTAAGCGAACCACGTGTTGGCCAATCACAGCGGACAACGAGAATCCTCTAGCCGAGGTCGACTGGAATGCGAGCGTCGCTTTCTGGTGGACGGCGATGCGCCCTTCCCACAGAATGCCGTCTGACGCAGATCTCCTTCTTGTTTCATCCATCGCGGCTAACCGCGCCATCAATGCTGGTCGGCAGTTGCTGCCGCCACTCCTCAACGAAGAGACACAAAACTCGTGCCAATTTGGCTGATCGAGCTGAAGAAAAAACTTTGTGGTTGCTTTACAGCTATTTAGCCAAAGACAAAGGATCGGCTAAACAAGACTGTGTGTGACGGATCCGACAAAGAGACTGAGTGTCACGGACCCGACAAGGCCGACAGAAGGCGCGGATCTGGTGCAACGAAGAAAAAATTGGCCGCGTTGGTCCACGTTGGCGTTGGACCGCCCCTCAAAGCGTCGCTGACTCTTCACTCTTTCCCTGATCGCCCACCACAGTCCCGGCAGTGATTGGCGGAGAATGGCTGTGGGGTTCTGGATTGGCTTTTCGGTCGAAAAGCGAAGGGGATTTCGGGCTGATAGAATGGGAACTCTCGGAACGAGGTAACCCGATGATGGTCTATCGCAACAGAGGACTAACCATCTTTCCGTGCTGGTCGCCGGTGGCGACACCGATCACCGCGCCCTCGTCGTTGTAGAGCACTTCGGTTGCGGCAAAGCCGGGATAGATCTCGACGCCGAGCTCTTCCGCCTTGGTCGCCAGTCAGCGACAGACATTGCCGAGCGATACGATGTAGTTGCCATGATTGTTCATCAAGGGCGGCATGGCGAAGTTCGGCAGGCGGATCGAGCCGGCCGGGCCGAGCAGCGGAAATGGTCGTCCGTCACCGTGGTCTTGAACGGATGGCTATCGTCCACGCACCAGTCAGGCAGCAGGCGGTCGATGCCGATGGGATCGACAACGGCGCCCGACAGGATATGGGCGCCGACTTCCGAGCCCTTTTCCAGCACGAGGAGGGTGAGATCAGGATTGACCTGCTTCAACCGGATCGCGGCCGACAGGCCCGCAGGCCCCGCGCCGACGATCACGACGTCGAATTCCATGCTCTCGCGTTCGGAGAGTTCGATCGTCATCGAAGCAGCTAAGTCCTCAAAGCGCCTTTTCGAGTTCCGGCAGGGCCTCGAAGAGATCCGCAACGAGACCGTAGTCGGCAACTTGGAAAATAGGCGCCTCCTCGTCCTTATTGATCGCGACGATGACCTTCGAATCCTTCATGCCGGCCAGATGCTGGATGGCCCCGGAGATGCCGCAGGCGATGTAAAGGTCCGGGGCGACCACCTTGCCGGTCTGGCCGACCTGCCAGTCGTTGGGTGCATAGCCAGCATCGACGGCCGCACGCGACGCACCGACGGCGGCGCCAAGCTTGTCCGCAACGGGAAGGATGACTTCTTTGAATTTCTCCGACGAGCCGAGCGCCCGACCGCCGGAGATGATGATCTTCGCCGAGGTCAGCTCCGGTCGGTCCGAGGTCGAAAGTGCGTTCGACACAAAGGTCGAAAGCTCTGAAGAAAAGGCTGCCGTCGAGATTTCCTCGACGACAGCAGATGGGCCTTGGGAGGCATGGGAAAAGGACGCCGTGCGTACGGTGATCACCTTCTTGGCGTCAGTCGACTGCACCACCTGGATGGCATTGCCGGCATAGATCGGCCGTTTGAACGTGTCGGCAGAGACGACCTCGACGATTTCCGAGATCTGCGCGACATCGAGCAGCGCAGCAACGCGCGGCAGGATGTTTTTGCCGACCGAGGTCGCGGCCGAGACGACCGCATCGTAATTGCCGGCGATCGACACGATGAGCGCCGCCAGCGGTTCTGCGAGATTGTTGGCAAGACTGGCGTCGTCGGCAAGCAGCACCTTGGAAACGCCGGAGAGTTTTGCAGCCGCATCGGCCGCAGCCTTGACGCCGGAGCCGGCGACGAGCACATGCACGTCGGAACCGATCTTCGACGCGGCCGTCAGCGCCTTTGCGGTCTGGTCGGAAAGGGTTTCATTGTCGTGATCTGCCAGAAGAAGAATGGCCATGGTTTAGTCTCCCTTTCCCACCTTAGAGCACGCCGGCTTCGGTCTTGAGCTTTTCAACCAGTTCGGCGACCGACTTAACCTTGACGCCTGCCTTGCGGCCGAACGGTTCCTGGGTCTTCAGCACCTTGAGGCGCGGGGCGGTGTCGACGCCGAAGTCGACCGGCGTCTTCTTGTCGAGCGGCTTTTTTTTGGCCTTCATGATGTTCGGCAGCGACGCATAACGCGGCTCGTTGAGGCGAAGGTCGGTCGTAACGACGGCCGGAAGCTTCACGTCGATCGTCTGGAGACCACCGTCGACTTCGCGCGTCACCCTGGCTGTGCCCTCTGGCGCCTTGCCGTCGTCGATCTCGACCTTGGAAGCAAACGTCGCCTGCGCCCAACCAAGAAGGGCCGAGAGCATCTGGCCGGTCTGGCTGCTGTCGTCGTCGATCGCCTGCTTGCCGACGATGACGAGGCCGGGCTGTTCGGCCTCGGTGACACCCTTGAGGATCTTGGCGACGGCGAGCGGCTCGACGGCGTCGTCCGTCTCGACCAGCAAGGCGCGATCGGCGCCCATGGCGAGCGCGGTGCGCAGCGTCTCTTCGGCTTTCGCAGGACCGATCGACACCACAACCACTTCCTCAGCCTTGCCGGCTTCCCTGAGGCGTAGCGCTTCCTCAACCGAAATCTCGTCAAACGGGTTCATCGACATCTTGACATTCGTAAGCTCGACACCGGAGCCATCCGCCTTCACGCGGATCTTTACGTTGTAATCAACAACGCGCTTGACTGGGACCAAGATCTTCATGGCTCGACTCCAAAATTCGTCAGCAGAGGGCGTGGAAACGTTCGACCATGACGTCAAGCACCTCGCCGGGATCACGCTTCCACCAATTGTTAGCGGAGAAAATCTCGACCTCGCAGGGACCGGTGTAGCCGGTGCCTTCGACACTCGCGCGGATCGTCTTGAGATCGGCAACACCGTCGCCCATCATACCGCGGTCCAGCAGCACGTCGCGCGTGTCGGCAAGCCAATCGCAAAGGTGATAGCCCAAAATCCTGTCCTTGCCGGCGCGCTGCAACTGGGTGTCAAGATCGCAGTCCCACCAGACATGGTAGACGTCAACGGCAATGCCAAGGTTCGGCGCATCAACCGCCTCGCAGATATCGACAGCGTCACGCACGGTCGTCAGGCAGGAGCGGTTCCCGGCGTAGACGGGATTGAGAGGTTCCAGCGCCAGCTTGACATTGCGGTCCGCCGCATAGAGTGCGAGGTCGGCAACACGTTCAGCGACAATCTTCAAGCTCTCGGCAGTGCCCTTGGTGCCGGGATGTACGCCGCCCACCACAATCGTCAGCACAGTGGCACCCAGACCGGCAGCCATATCGATGGACGCCCTCGCCTCATCGAGAACCGCTGTCCTGTCGATCGCTTCGCTACCGACAAGGAACGGTGTGCGGCAAAGTCCGGCGACGGAAAGGCCTGCCGAGCGCACCCGCTCGCCAATCTCGTTCGCCCGCGCACCGACTTCGCGGCGCCAGAAGACGATCGAGCCGAAACGACGGGCAGCACACGCATCAATCACCCGCTCCGGTGACCAGCCTGCACCGTGGCCATCCAAGTTGTGTCCGAGGCTGGCGGTGTTGAGCGCGAGCGCCAAATGGTCCGTCGAGAAATCGCGCATCGCCTACGCCCCGTAAACAGCGAGCAACTTCTTCATGCGCTCGACGGCGCGGTTGGGATCGCGCAGCAGGCCGCACTGGTCCGCCTGACGGAACACCTCGACGAAATACGGCAGCGGCCGCATCGCCTGGGCGCCGTTCAGCATCACGAAGTGATCCTGGAAGCCGTTCAGCCAGGCGAGGAAGACGACGCCGGTCTTGTAGTATTGGGTGGGCGCGCGGAAGATCAGGCGAGCGAGCGGCACGGTCGGGTCGAGCGTTGCACGGAAGCCCGCCTTGTCGCCGTCGCCCAGCCGCTCCACCGCATAGGCGGCGGCCGGCGCGAGCGGGTCGAAGATGCCGAGAAGGGCGTGCGAAAAGCCCTCGCTGTCACCTTCGATGAGTTCCGGATAGTTGAAGTCGTCGCCCGTATACATTTTCACGCCGGCGGGCAGACGACGGCGCATGACGGCCTCCTTTTCCTTGTCGAGAAGGGAGATCTTGATGCCGTCAACCTTGGCCGTGTTCGGTTCGATGACGGCGAGCGCCGTCTGCATGGCGGGGTCAAACGCCGCGTCGCCCCAATAGACGGCAAGCTGCGGATCAAACATATCGCCGAGCCAATGCAGGATCACCGGCTGGTCGCAGGCGGCGAGCACATCGGAATAGATCTTGACGTAGTCTTCCGGCTTTTTTGCGACGCGCACCAGAGCACGGGAGGCCATGAGGATGAGGCGGCCGCCGAGCTTCTGAATGGCTTCCGCCTGTTCCAGATAGGCCCGGCGCACATCGTCCAGACCCGCCACTGCCGCGGGGTCGAGATGATCCGTGCCGCAGCCATTGGCGACCACCGCATCCGGGAGTTCCTCGCGGGTGCGGCGGATCAGCTCCAGTGCGCCCGGCCAGTCGAGACCCATGCCGCGCTGCGCCGTATCCATCGCCTCGGCAATGCCGAGGCCGAGGCCGGCGAGATAGCGGCGAAACTCCATCGTCTTGGCCCAGTCGACCGTAGCGCGACCCGACGGATCGTTCGCAGTGAAGGGATCGGCGACGACGTGGGCGGCCGAGTAGACTGTTCGCGCCGGGTTCCTGCCAAGCGTGGCGGCGGCGATTGGCTTTCCGGTCAGGGCATAGTGCGCAAGGCGGCCAGCGGTATCGGGAAGGGCGATTTTCATGAAAAACCTCAGAAGCGCGGGACGAGCATGCCGGCATCGGCTGAGATCGACAGTCCGGTTGTGTACGGAAGCCTGCCAGTCGCAAGCGAGGCAATCAGCGCACCGACCTCCTCCGGCTCGCCGACACGCGGGAAAAGCGTGAGGCCCTGCGCGGCCCGTTCGCGATAGGCCTCGATAACCGGCGCGGTCATCTCGGTGGCAATCAGGCCCGGCTGGACGTCATAGACGGCAATGTTCTCGCGCCCGAGACGGACGGCGAGAGTCTTGGAGACCATGGCGGCGGCGGCCTTCGAGGCGCAGTATTCCGAGCGCTGCTCCGCCACCGCGACCGCATTCGAAGACGTGACATTGACGATCGAACGGAAGAGTGGCGGCCGCGCGCGTGCAAGCAGACGACGCGCGAATGCCTGGCTCAGGAAGAACATAGCCTTCGTGTTGACGGCAAAACACCGGTCCCAGCTCTCCTCGGAGACCTCCATCATGTCTCCGCGCTTGAGCACGCCGACACCGGCATTGTTGACGAGCGTGGTAAGCGGCCCGAGCTTTTCCTCGACCGCATCGATCGCCGCACCGTGACCGCCGATCGCAGCGACATCGAACGCGGCGGCGACGACGGGGACGCCATGGGCGGCGACGCGATGGACCGCGGCGGCAAGTTCGGCGTCCTCAGCCGGCCCGTTGACGGCGACCGCAAATCCTTCCTTCGCCAGAGCTTCAGCAACGGCAAGGCCGATGCCGCGCGAGGAGCCGGTGACGAGCGCGACCGGCCGGGCGGACGCGGCGCTCATGCCCTAGCGCCTTTCTTCAGGAGTTCGCGCGCGATGATCATGCGCTGGATCTGGTTCGTGCCTTCATAGATCTGTGTGATCTTTGCATCGCGGTAGAGCCGCTCCACCTCGAAGCCGCGGATATAGCCGGATCCGCCAAAGACCTGCACGGCATCGGCGGTACGCTGTACAGCCATGTCGCCGGCAAAGCACTTGGCGATGGAGCAGGCTTTGGTCGCATCCGCGCCGCTGTCGATTTTCGAAGCGGCAGAATGGACGAGCAGGCGTGCGGCCTCGATGTCCTTCGCCATGTCGGCCAGAAGCCATTGCACGCCCTGGAAGTCGGCGATCGCCTTGCCGAACTGTTTGCGCGTCCCGGCATAGTCGAGGGCGGCCTCCAGGCCGGCCTGTGCGATACCGACGGCGAGTGACGCAATGCCGACGCGCCCCTTGTCGAGGACCGACATCATCATGTGGAAACCGCGCCCCTCGGTGCCGAGCAGGGCATCTGCCCGAAGGCGCACATCGGTGAAGTTCAGCGCGCCGACCTGGCTGGCGCGCTGGCCCATCTTGTGCTCCTTCGGCCCCTTCTCGACGCCGGCCGCATGCAGGTCGACGATGAAGATCGACATGCCGCGATTGCCGGCTTGCTTGTCGGTTCGCGCCAGCACGAAACCGTAGTCGGCCACCGGCGCATTGTGGATCCAGATCTTGCCGCCGTTCAAACGCCAGCCGTCGCCGTCGCGCTCGGCCGTCGTGCGGATGCCCGAAACATCAGTGCCCGCCTCCGGCTCGGTGATGCAGTAGGCGACCTTCGAGCGCATGCCGAGTATTTCCGGCAGCAGGGCCTGCTGGCTTTCAGTGCCGTGGCGCACCAACAGGCTTGAGATCAGTTCGACCAGGCCGCACTGGTCGGCGACGGAAGCATATCCGCGGCTCAACTCCTCCATCACAAGGGCATAGGTCAGCGTGTCGAAGCCCGGCCCGCCGAGGGCTTCCGGCACGCCTATGCCGAATAGGCCGAGCTTTGCCATTTCGTCGTAAAGAGCCGTCGGGAAGCGTTCCTCGCGGTCCAATTCCTCGGCCACGGGCCGGATCATTTCGTCGGCAAAGGCGCGCGCCATCTCTCGCACCTGCTCCTGCGTTTCAGTGAGATACATGGCCCTCGACTCCCACTTAGTAACTATCCGGTTATATACATTCCCCAGTCTCAAGACGTCAAGTCGGAAAAATCGGAGACTGGGAAGAAAGCTGCTTGCACAGGCGTTTGGTCCGTGCTTATTTATTCACCAACTGGTTACTTATGGAGGAGAGGCATGCACCCTGGCGAAAAGAGGAAATTCGGCCGAACAGAACTTGACGTCACGACGTTCGGCTTTGGGACCGCGCCCCTCGGCAACATTTTCCGCGAGATCGACGAAGCCACAGCCGGGGATATGTTCGAACGCGCATGGGCCGCCGGCGTACGGTTCTTCGACACCGCGCCGATGTATGGCCACGGGCTTGCCGAACTGCGCACGAGCCACGCCCTGCGCTGGAAGGAGCGAGACGATTTCGTCCTCTCCTCCAAGGTCGGGCGCCTGCTGCGACCGGCCCGGCGCGACACCATCGATTTTGCGCCGTGGACGAATGCTGCGCCCTTCACCATGCATTTCGACTACAGTTACGACGGCACGATGCGCGCCTTCGAGGACAGCCTGCAGCGGCTGGGGTTGGAGCGGATGGACATGTGTTTCATCCATGACATCGACGTTTTCACACGCGGGAGCGAGCAGCCGGAAGTGTTCGAGCAGGCGATGGACGGCGCCTGGCGCGCGCTGGAGCGGCTGCGCTCGGAAAAGGTCGTGAAGGCGATCGGCGTCGGCGTCAACGAATGGCAGGTCTGCCATGAGGCCCTCCGCCGTCACGATTTCGACTGCTTCCTGCTGGCCGGCCGCTACACCCTCCTCGAACAGGACGCGCTCGACGCGTTCCTTCCGCTGTGCGAGGCACGTGGCGCGGCGGTCGTCGTGGGCGGCGGCTTCAATTCGGGAATCCTTGCCACCGGCGCGAAGGAAGGGGCGAAGTACAATTACGCGCCGGCGCCGCGCGACATCCTGGAAAAGGTCGCGAAGATCGAGGTGGTCTGTGCGGCGCATGGCGTGCCGCTGGCCGCCGCCGCACTGCAATTCGTGCTCGCCCATCCTGCCGTACCCTCTTTCATGGCGGGCACGCGCACGGTCGAACAGCTTGACCAGAACCTTGCCTGGTTCTCCCATCCGATCCCGGCAGAGTTCTGGGCGGATCTCAAGAGGCAGGGCCTATTGCGCGAGGACGCACCCGTTCCGGGCTGAGCTCGCATCAGCCCGCGCTGCAACAAGCGGCGCGGGCAACCTCTAACGGATCAGGATTGCCCTGAAGTCATTGACATTGGTTCCTGTCGGGCCGGGCACGAACAGGTCGCCCAAACGATGAAACGCCGTCCAGGCGTCGTTGCCGGCAAGCAGTGCGGCAGGATCCGCCCCCAGTTCCCGCAGGCGCCCCATGCTGGCGCCGTCGGCAAAGGCCCCCGCATTGTCCTCTGAGCCATCGATACCATCCGTATCGGCGGCAAGTGCTGCAAACGGCACACCTTCGCCTGCGAGCGCGAGCGACAACAAAAACTCCGTGTTGCGTCCACCCTTGCCACGTCCCTTGATCGTCACCGTCGTTTCTCCGCCGGAGAGGATGACGACGGGACGCAAGAACGGGCGGTCACGGCTGGCGACCTCGCGAGCGATAGCGGCGTGAACACCCGCGACGTCGCGTGCCTCCCCCTCTATGCAGTCCGATAGAATGACGGCGGGCACGCCGAGCGCCTCCGACCGTTGCGCGGCAGCCTCCAGTGAGAGGCGTGCAGAAGCGATGATGTGGACCTCATGACTGGCAAAGGCTGAGTCATGAGGCGATGGCGGCTGGCCCACGTCTTCATCAAGCCAAGCCAGGATCCGCTCGGGCAGCTTGACACCCCATGTCTTGACCAGTGCGCGCGCCTCTTTGCGATTGCTTGCATCCGGCACGGTCGGTCCACTGGCGACCTGCGCCGGGTCGTCGCCAGGCACATCGGAGACAACGAGCGTCACAACCCTTGCAGGATGACATGCGGCGGCGAGCCGCCCACCCTTAATGCCGGAGACCTGCTTGCGAATAGCGTTCATGACGGAAATCGGCGCACCGCCCGCCAGCAGCGCGCTGTTTAGAGCGGCTTCATCCTTCAGCGTGAGATCGCCGGGCGGGGCTGGGAGCAGGGCGGACCCGCCGCCACAGATCAGCGCCACGACGAGATCATTCTCACCAAGCCCCTTTACAGCGTCGAAAAGCGATTGAGACGCTTCAAGCCCTGCAACATCCGGAACGGGATGGGCAGCCTCCAGCACACGGATCCTCTGGCAGGCCGCCGAATAGCCATAACGCGTCACCACAACCCCTTCCAGTGGGCCATCCCACAGCCTTTCGAAAGCCGCGGCAAGCTGCGCGGCGCCCTTGCCCGCGCCGATGACGACGGTCTTTCCTTTGGGTCGGGTCGGTAGATATGTGCTTAAGGCCTTTTCGGGAGCCGCGGCTTCGATCGCTGCGCGAAAGAGTTGTGCGAGAAAATCTTTGTCTTCAGGCTTCATGAGACCGCCAAACGGATCAGGAGTATGCGATGACCGAAAGCTATCTGTCGAAACGCGCCGGCCGCTTCTGCCTGTGGGCCGCCAGCCCTTCCGTGAGATCTTCGGATGCAGCCGCCACCGCGCCGGCCAAGGCCTCTACGACCCGTTCGCTCTCCTCGTGCTCGGCGGCATTGATCAGCATCTTCGTCAATTCTGTCGCCCTTGGAGATCGCTTCAGCACGCGGGCCGCGGCGGCCTGTGCGGCGGCGCCACCCTCGCCCGTGGGCACGACCTGATCAACGAGCCCGAGCGCGATGGCCTCATCAGCTGAGTAGACTTCGCCAAAAAGCGCCATGCGGCGGACAAGCTGCGTGCCGAAGCGGCGCGAGGCGCGCTGCGTGCCGGACCAGCCGGGAATGATGCCGAGGCCGGCCTCCGGCTGGCCGATCTTCACATGCACTTCGGCGATACGCAGGTCCGCGCAGGCAGCAAGCTCCAGCCCGCCGCCGAGCGCGTGGCCGTTCAGCACCGCGATCAGTGGAACCGTGAGGCGGGCCAGCGCATCGAAGGCGCCGTGTCCGTCGCGCAGCCAGCGGCGCGAGAACGTGTCGGCGTCGAGGCTGCTCCACGCCTCGATATCGCCCCCCGCGCAAAAGGACCTGCCGCCCTCTCCCGACAGGATCGCAACTCGGGCATCCGAGCGCTCGATGGTACGGCAGGCCCGCAACAGCGCATCGACCATGTCCTCGTCGATCGCGTTCAGCTTTTCCGGCCGTCGCAGGGTGAGCCGCGCAAGGTGTCCCTCGATTCGGAGTTCGATGCGCGGATCGCTCACAGCGCCAGCCCCATGGTGCCAGCGCGGAATAGCGCATCGTCCATCACCCTGAGCGTCTGCGAGACGCGTAACGGCGTCGCCGCCTGGTCGAGGACGTCACGCTGAAGGTCGAGGCCGGGGGCGATCTCTGTTATCACAAGTCCGTGCGTATCAAGCTCTATTACGCAGCGCTCCGTGACACATGTGATCTCCTGCCCCTGCGCGCGGGCGCGCTTGCCAGAAAAACTGACCTGATCAACTTTTGGCACGAACTTGGCGATGCGGCCCTCCATGTCGATCACCAACCGGCCGTCCTCGATGTGCATCTTGGCGCCTGCATTGAAATTGCCGGAGAAGACGATTTTTTTCGCACGCGACGTGATATCGACAAAACCGCCGGCGCCAGCGGTGCGGTGTGGCGTTGCCGCCAGGCGGCTGACATTGACCGAGCCCTCGGCGTCGATTTCCAGGAAGGACAGGAGCGAGCAGTCGAAGCCGCCCGCCTGGAAGTAACAGAACTGATGGGGCGAGGCGACGAAGGCCTCGGCGTTGGAGGCACAGCCGAACTTGAAATCGAGAAGCGGCACGCCGCCGACGGCGCCCTGCTCGATCACCCAGGTGATTTTGCCGTGCAGCCCCTCCTCGATGAGGATGCGCGGCACGTTGGCCGAAATGCCGAAGCCGATATTGACGGCCCAGCCATCCTGCAGTTCCCGCGCCACGCGGCGGGCGATGACCTTGCCAACATCGAGGGCCGGCAGGCGGAAGGTTTCGAGCGGCCGGAAGAGCTCGCCGGAAATCGCCGGGTCATAGGGCGTCGCCGTCGTCTGCAATTGATCGGGCGCCTCGACGATGACGTCGACGAGGATGCCGGGGACGCGCACGTCATGGGGCCGCAGGGTGCCGCTGGCCGCCACCCGCTTGACCTGCGCTATGACCAGACCGCCGGAATTGCGGGCGGCCAGCGCCATTTCCATAGCGCCGAGAGTCGCACCCTCCTGTTCGAAGGTGAGGTTGCCCTTCTCGTCGGAGGTCGTCGCACGGATGATCGCAACATCGGGGCGAAGCGCCGGGAAATGCAGCCAGTCCTCTCCCGCGAACGAAACCCGCTGAACGATCGGCTCGGCGCGCGCACTCGCATTCATCGCGCAGCCTTCCTGATCGGGATCGACGAAGGTCTCCATGCCGACCTTGGTGAGCACGCCCGGACGCTTGGCGGCGCCCTCCCGGAGCATGTCGAAGACGATGCCGGAGGGCACGTTCCAGGCGGCGAGCTCCTCCTTGAGGATCATCTGCCAGACCAGCGGCGGCTCGGCATTGCTTGGCCCCGAGGGATAGGAGCCGCCGATGATCTTCTTCAGCATGCCCGGCTTGGCGATGTGGTCAACACCACGGGTGCCAAAGAAGTCGCCGGCCGCGATCGGGTGAATGGAGGTGAGACCGCGCGGATGGCCTTCGCGATCAAAGCGTTCGCCTAGCGCCTTGAGAACGGCCTCAGGGCAACACAGGCCCGACGAAGAGTTGACTGCAACGACCGCACCATCCCTGACGAGTTGGGCCGCCTCCTCCGCCGTCTTTACCTTCTTCATCGACTTCACCTCCGTTCCGCATTGCATTAAGTAACTAACTAGTTATAGATTAAACACGGCCTGCGCAATCAGGCAAGCAGGTTTTTCGCGTCGACGCGCATGGCGCCATCGATGCTCCCAGACAGCCAAGGAGGAGGCATGAACATCTATTTCCAGAAGAGCTTTCAGCGCGGCTTCGGCACCTTTCCGCTGAAGGGAAACGACCTCAGACACGCGATCGCTGCCGCCATCGGCGCCGGTTACCGAGCGTTCGATACGGCGCAGATGTACGGCAATGAGGCCGATACGGGTGCGGCACTCGCAGTCTGCAGCGTCGCGCGGGAAGAGCTCTGCATTACCACGAAGGTGCATCCGGACAACTATTCAGAAGAAAAATTCCTGCCCTCGGTCGAGGCCAGCCTGAAGTCATTGCAGATCGATCGCCTCGATGCGCTTCTCCTGCACTGGCCGCCGGCAGACGGTGACGTCGCGCCATCCCTGCGCCTCCTGCAATCCGCCCGGGACAGGGGTCTTACGGATACCATCGGCGTCTCGAACTATACCGCACGCATGATGCATGTGGCGCGCGCCGTGGTCGAAGGACCGCTCGTCACCAACCAAGTGGAGTTTCACCCGCTGGTCAACCAGCAGAAGCTCCTCGCCGCCGCATCGGAGACGGGCATCCCGCTTTCCTCCTACGCGTCCATCGCCCGCGGCGAAGTGTTCAAGCACCGTCTTTTCGCCGAGATCGGCAAAACCTACGGAAAATCTGCTGCACAGGTCGTGCTGCGCTGGACTCTCCAGAAGGGTGTGCCGCTCAACACGATGTCGACTAAGCCGGAAAACATCCGGGGGAATTTCGACATCATGGATTTCACGCTGTCGTCCATCGACATGGACAGGATCGACGCCCTGAACGCGACCGGTTACCGCATTGTCAAGCCGGGGCAACTGCCCTGGGTCCCCCAATGGGACTGACGCAAAAGGGCGGCCGCAAGGCCGCCCTTTTGCTTGAGACGCCTCGATCGATCAAGCATTGCCGCGGATCATGTCCGATGCCTTTTCGCCGATCATGATAGTCACCGCATTGGTATTGGAGCCGACGAGGCTCGGCATGATGGAACTGTCGCAGATGCGGATGCCATCGAGGCCGTGGACGCGCAGTTGCGGGTCGACCACCGACATCTCGTCCCGCCCCATCTTGCAGGTGCAGGTGGGGTGATAGGAGGTACGCCCGTATTGACGCGCATAGGCGACATAGTCTTCCTGCGTGCGCACGTTTCTATCGGGAAAATGCAACGTTTTGATGCATTTCTGCAGGGAAGGCTGGCCAAAGATTTCCTGACTGATCTTCACGCCTTCAGCGGAAATCCTTACATCGTCGGGGTCGCCGAGGAAGTTCGGATCGATAACGGGCAAGGCGCGCGGATCGGCCGAGCGCAAGGTCACGGTTCCGCGCGACTTTGGCCGAAGCGTATAGGAGTTGAGCGTGATGCCGGACGCGCCCTTCGGCACGCTCGGTACGCCTGCCTCCGCCCCCGCGCCCGCAAGGAAGTGGAACTGCAGGTCCGGGGTCGGGCTCGCCTCGTCGCCATACCAGAACGCCCCACCCTGCACGACGTTGGAGGTGATGCGGCTCGCCTTGTCGCCATACCAGAACGCCCCACCCTCCACGAGGTTGGAGGTGATGGGGCCGGACTTGAAGAGTGTGTACTGAATGCCTGCCCAGATCGACCAGTGCAACTTGTTGTATTTGTCGAGGCTATCGTGGTTCTTCAGTTCCGCGACGATGTCGACGCCAAAATGGTCCTGGAGGTTCTGCCCTACGCCGGCCATGTCCTGCACCACCTCGATGCCGTGGCTGTTGAGCGCATCGGCCGGCCCGACGCCGGAGAGCATCATCAGCTTCGGCGTGCCGATGGCGCCAGAGGTAAGAATCACTTCGCTTTCCGCCCGCGCCGTCGTGCGGTAGCCGCCGGCCTCATAGTCGACGCCCACCGCACGGAGTCCCTCGAAGACAATGCGCAGGACAAGCGCACCGGTGACGACCGTCAGGTTCGGACGCTTCAGGGCTGGACGCAGATAGCCGACGGCCGCCGAGCAGCGCCGGTTGTCGCGCGTCGTCGTCTGGTAGACGCCCGCCCCCTCCTGCACCGGGCCATTGAAATCCGGATTGTAGGGAATGCCGAACTCCTGGCAGCTCTGCACGAAGGCGCGCGTCATGCGTTGCGGCTCGGGGATGTTGGAGACGCCGAGCGGGCCATCCGTTCCATGCCAGGCACCGGAGAGGATCGAATTGCCCTCCGATCGCAGGAAATATTTCTGGATGTCCTTGAAGCCCCACCCTTCCGCGCCTTCCTCGACCCAGCGATCATAATCGGCGGGCACACCACGCGTGAAAACCTCGGCATTGATCGACGACCCGCCCCCGAGCACCTTGGCCTGCGCGTAAAGGATCTCACGGTTGTTGGCGTGCTTCTGGGGCGCGGTCTTCAGGCCCCAAGTGAGCGGCCCCGTCGTCATCTTAGCGAAGCCAACGGGCATGTGGATGAGCGGATTGGTATCGCGCCCGCCCGCCTCGATGAGGCACACTCGCGCGGACGGGTTTTCCGAAAGCCGCGCCGCCAGCACGCACCCGGAGGTACCGCCGCCGACGATCACATAGTCATAGCCAGCGGCCATCATGCGATCCAATGCGTGCGCTTGCCGATCTCGACATGAACGGACTTCACCTGCGTATATTCCTCTACCCCATACATCCCGGCCTCTCGGCCCCAGCCGGACTGCTTGAAGCCGCCGAGCGGCATTTCGGGACCGCCGGCCATGATCGTGTTGACCCAGAAGCGCCCGGCGCGAACCCGGCGGCTCACCATCAGTGCCTTGTCGATATTCTTCGTCCAGACGCTCGCCGCAAGACCGTAAACCGTGTCATTGGCAAGCTTGATGGCTTCTTCCAACGTATCGAAATGCATGGAGCACAGCACGGGGCCGAAAATCTCGTCGCGGGCGATGACCATGTCGCATGAAACGCCGGAGAAGAGCGTCGGCGCGATATACTGGCCGCGACCAAGATTGATCGGCCCGCCGCCGGTGAGAAGTTTTGCGCCCTCAGCCTTGCCCTTCGCGATGTAGTCGAGGATCGTGGCGTTCTGCGCCTCTGTCGTAATGGCCCCGACCTGAGTCGCCTCGTCCAGCGGATCGCCGACGCGGATCTTCTTCATTTTTTCGACGAGCAGCTTTTCGAATTCGGCGGCGATGGAGCGCTCGACGATCAGGCGCGAGGAGGAGACGCAGCATTGCCCGGTGTTACAGCTGATGCCGAAGGCCGCGCCGTCGGCGGCGTCTTCCAGATCGGCATCGGCGAAGACGATGATGGGGTTCTTGCCGCCAAGCTCCAGGCCGAGCTTCTTGAAGTTGCTGTCGGCTGCCGCGTGGACGCAGGAGCGGCCGACGGCTGTCGAGCCGGTGAAGGACAGCATGTCGACGTCAGGATGCTCGGACAGCGCCTGGCCAATCCTGCGGCCGGCACCGGTGATGACGTTGTAGACACCGGCCGGAAGGCCCGCTTCCGCCAGCACTTCGGCGAGCAGCAGCGTCGTTGCAGCGGTGACTTCCGACGGCTTCACGATCATCGTGCAGCCAGAGGCGAGGATGAAGGGCACGCGCTCGCAGAGGATCAGGAACGGGAAGTTCCAGGGCGTGATGAGGCCGACGACGCCGATCGGCTCGCGCAGCACCATGCCGAAGAGATCGTCGCCGAGCGAGTTGAAGCTGTCTCCGTGCAGCATGCGCGCCGCACCGGCGCCCGTTTGGAAGCAGGCGATGCAGTGATCGATTTCACCTCGCGCTTGGGAGATCGGCTTGCCGTTTTCCAGCGCCTCCCAATAGGCGATTTCGTCGCGACGGCGGCGCAAGATTTCAGCAACGCGCAACAGGACGCTTCCGCGGGCCGCACCCGAAAGGCCAGCCCAGCGGCGATCTTCGAAGGCGCGGCGCGCCGCGGCGACGGCGGCGTTCAGATCATCGACCGTGCAACGAACCGTGCGCGTGACAGGCGTGCCGTGGCCGGGCGACGTGCGTTCGAAGTATTGCGCGCCGTCTTTCCACTCGCCATCGACGAAAAAGCCGAAGGTGCGCGCTGCGGCCGGGGCAGAAAGGAACGGGTTTTTCTGGTCCACGGGATACCTCCACTTCGATAGGTCTTACGCCGCAATGGCGATTTGCGTCTTCAGGTCGTGCGGCCGTTCCCCGAGGGTGTCGAAAGCCGCCTGGATATTCTCCAGGGAGTAGCTCGCCTTGGTGAAATCATCCGTGCGGAACCGGCCATGCGATAGAAGGGTCAATGCGTCATGCATATCCTCTCCCATGCCCGCGACGGAGCCCTTGAGGCTCGTCTCCTCCAGAACCGTGCGGAGGATATCGAGGGGGACCGTCTCGCCCCGCGACGTGATGCCGAAGAAGGCGATGTGCCCGCCGCGGCGCGTCAGGTCGAAAGCCTGTTCATAGAGCTTTCTGTTGCCGACGCTTTCGACCACCAGATCCGCGCCGCGTCCGCCGGTCATCCGCAGCACGGTTTTCTTGAGCTCGGCCGGATCGGACACCGCCGCATCCGCGCCGGCTTCGAGAGCCATCCGGGAGCGCTCGGCGGACAGATCGGCGACGATAATGGGGGCCGCGCCGACGAGCCGCATCATCTGCACATGAAGATTGCCGATCGGCCCTGCGCCGAAGATTACGACCGACTGGCCGAAGGTCGCCCTCGCCTTGCGCGCGGCGCGGACGACGCAGGCGACCGGCTCGGTGAGGACGAGAACTTCGTCAGCGATGTTAGCCTCAACGGGGATCGCGAGGCGCGCGGGCACGGCGACGAATTCGGCGAAAGCCCCATCCCTGCCGATGCCGACCTGGGTGACCTCGGCGCAGTTCAACACCTCATTACGCCGGCACCAGAAGCATGTGCCGCAGCCGATATTAATGTCGACGACCACGCGCGTACCAGGCGCCAGATGGCGCACATTGGTGCCCATCTCAGCAATCGTGCCGCAGAACTCATGGCCGGGGATCAGCGGCAACTGGTCAGCGGCGTAGTGGCCGTTGAAGATATGGATATCCGTGCCGCAAATGCCTGTGCGCGTTACCCGCACCAGTACATCATCCGGCCCGACGGACGGCACCGGAACGTCGCGGAGTTCGAAGCGCTTCGGCGCAGTGAGGACAGCGGCGCGCATGGTGCTCATGGCCAGATCCTCACTTCACGGTGCGCAGCTTTGCGCGGTCGATGGTCAGCGCGATGGCGACGATCAGCACGACGCCGAAAACCATCTGCTGGCGCGTCGCGTCGATCTCGAAATAGAGCATCGAGGCGCGGATGACGGCAACAATGAGCGTACCGACCACGGTGTTGACGACACCGCCGACGCCACCTGTCAGCGGCGTACCACCGACGAGCACCGCAACGATGGCCGGCAGCAGGAAGCCGTTGGCGATCGTCGGCGCACCGCCCGAAAGCTTTACCGCAAAGAGGAGGCCGGCAATGGCGGCGAGTGCGCCCGAGATCGCGAAAGCAAGAATCTTGTAGCGGGCGACATTGAGGCCTGAGGCCGCGGCCGCGAGTTCGCCGGCACCGACGGCCTTCAGGGCACGGCCAAGCGTCGTGCGTCGCTCGATGAAGAGGCAGATCGCGACGAGGGCCGCGGCAATCAGCAGCTCATGCGGCACGCCCCAGGTGCGGCCGATCATCCAGCCGAAGGTCTCGTTGCGCTGTGTGGCATCCATGTTGAGTGCGCGCTGCCCGGAGAGCCATTGCGCAATAGAAAAGGCGACACCGCCGACAGCGAGCGTGGAGATGAAGGACGGCACGAAAAGCCGCGTCGTCACATAACCGGAGAGCATGCCGAGCAGGAAGCCGGCAAGCACGCACAGCACGGCGACCCACGCCCCCATGGAGGCGAGATATACCGAGGCGACGACCGTCACCATGTTCGCCATGGACTGGGCCGAAAGATCGATGCCCCCGATATAGATAGCAAAGGTGAGCCCGAGCGCCATGATGAAGAGCGGCACGATATCCCCGGCGATGCCGAGTAGGTTCGAAGGGCGCAGGAAGCCGGGATCGTTGACGCCGACGATCGCGACGAGCACGACCAGCGTGATCCAGGGTAGGTGCGGTTTGAGGCGCTGAATATCCATCTCTTCCCTCAGATCATATGGTGCAGCAGGTCGAAGGGCGTGGGCTTGGCGCCCGGCTTACAGGCGAATTGCTTCTGGATGCGCCCGTCCTTGACGACGATGATGGTGTGCGACAGGCCGATCCCTTCTTCCAGCGTATCGGCGACGAGCACGATGCCGACGCCTGCCGCGCCCATCGCGCGGATCATGTCGTAGACGTCTTCCTTCGCGCCGATGTCGAGGCCGCGCGTCGGGTGGTCGAGCAACATGATGTCGGAGCCGGCGGAACGCCATTTGGCCAGCACGACCTTCTGCTGATTGCCGCCCGAGAGATTGCCGCAATCGGCAAATTCCGAATGTGCCTTGATCGAGAGTTTCTTGATCCAGTCGCGCGCCAGCGCCCGCTCCTCGTTAACGCGCAGTACCCCCCCGCTCGAATGGTTCCGCATCTGCGAGAGCGTCATGTTCTCGTAGACGTTCATGCCGGCGACGATGCCTTCGATCTTGCGTTCGCGCGGCACATAGCCGACCCCATGGGCGACCGACTGGCGCGGCGAATAGCCTGTGGCGTCAGCGCCCTTGATCTTGAGACGGCCGGTCGCCGGCGTCAGCATGCCGTAGATCGTGCGCAGGATCGCCTCGCGCCCGGAACCTTCCGTGCCGACGAGACACAGGACTTCACCGGCATGCACTTTGAACGAGATATCCTGGATGCTGCCCGGCAGTCCGACGGCCGCCATCTCGACCAGCACCTTCGAGCCATCGAACGGCTTCTGCAGGTGTTCTCGGTAATATTGCTTGTCGACGTTGCGGCCGACCATCTTGTGCTGGATGGCCTCCGCCGTCGCGCCGCCCCGCTCTACCACGTCGACCACCTCGCCGTCCTTCATGACATAGATGCGGTCGGAGAGCTCCATCACCTCTTCCATGCGATGCGAAACGAAGATGAAGGAGGCGCGCGTCGTCAGCTCCCGCACAAGCTTGAAGAGCAGCTCGACCTCTTCCTTCGATAGAACCGAGGTCGGCTCGTCGAGCAGGATGACGAGGTCGCCCTTCACCCGCTCCTCCAGTGTCAGAACCTTGGCGAGTTCGACAAGCTGGCGCTGGGCGAAGGAGAGTTTCGAGGTCACCGTCAGCGGGTCGATGTCGAGCTTCACCTTGGCGAGCTGCGCCTTGGCCGCGCTCGCCATCGCCTTCCAGTCGACCACGCCGAAGCGGACGAACTGGCGCTCGTAGCCGAGAAAGATGTTCTCCATGACAGAGAGGTTCGGGATCAGGGATTGTTCCTGGAACACCATCCCGATGCCCTTTTCCATCGCCTGGCGCGGATTGGCGAAGCGAACGGACGCGCCGTTGATAAGGACCTGGCCGCCATCCGGCTGGTAGGCGCCGTAGATGACCTTCATCAGCGTGGATTTGCCGGCGCCGTTCTCACCGACGAGACCGACGATCTCACCGCGCTTGATGTGGAAATTGATAGACTTCAGCGCGTGGACGCCGGGGAATTTCTTGTCGACGGCTTTCAGCTCGTACATGGCGCTCCTCACTTAACGAAGGAAACCATCTTGCGGTCGGTGGAAAGCACCACCGCAAGAATGACGAGAAGGCCCAGCACTCCGTCCTGGAGGAAATCGGGCAGACCGATGACGACCATGCCGTTGTCGATGACGTTGACGATAAGAACGCCGACGAGCGCGTTCCACACGCCGCCGATGCCGCCCCAGAGCGCCACGCCGCCGACGACCACAGAGGTGATGGAGACGAACATGAAGTTTGCGCCCGTCACAGATTCCGCCTGCCCGATGCGGGCGACGACGAGGATCGCGGCGATGGCGTAGAAGACGCCGGCGAGCGCAAAGCCGGTGACGCGGACGCGGGTGACGTTGAGGCCCGAGGCGTGAGCGAGGTCCTCGCCGCCGCCGACAGCGTAGAAATTGCGGCCGAGCGTCGTGTGGGTTTGGATGAACCTGCCGACGAACAGGAAGAGGGCCGCGACATAGACCATCAGCGGGAAGCCGAGCCAGCGCACCGTGAGCAGGCCGCGGAAGGTGGCATCGCTGACCTTCACGATATCACCGCCGGTCAGCAGGATCGCGGCACCGGTGCCGACAAAGCCCATGGCGAGGCTTGCCATGAAGGACGGGATCTTCAGTTTCACATGCACCAGCCCGTTCAAGAGCCCGAGCATGCCGCCGAGCACGAGCACAAGCGGAATGGCTATCCAGCCGAAGCCGGCGAGCGTGCCGCCAAGCTGGGCGAAGATGAAGGCGAAGGAGACCGCCGTGAGCGAGACCGTTCCCTCCATGGAAAGGTCGATCGAACCCATGACGATGATGAAGGTGACGCCGACGGCGACCATGAGCGCCGGGGCCGCCGCGATCGCGATACGGGCAAAGTTCCGCAAGGAAAAGAAGGTCGGGTTGAGTGCGGTGAAAAAGATCAGCAGCGCGATCAGCACCAGTAGCGGCGCCCACTTGATCAAGGTTTCGCGCGAAAGGCGACGTGTCACGTCAGACACCCCTCTAATGGTTTCGCAGGAGATGTGGCGGCAGCGTACGGCTGCCGCCCTGCCTATGGTCAGGACTTGTACTGGATCTGACCGTTCGACGGGCCCCAGAAGTCCTTCCAGTCGTAGGTCGGCACGGAATCCAGGTACTTCGCCTTGAATTCCGCCGCGTCCTTGGCCGTAACGAGAATCGTCGGGCCATAGAATTCGCGATGCTCCTTCGGCTCCTCGGAAGGTTTGAAGGTGCCGATGGCGGCATGGTAGGCGAGTGCAGCGCTGATGCCGCCGCCCCAATGCGGATTGGTGAAGACGGTGGCGAGTAGCTGACCATCCATGACCATCTGCACGGCTTCCGGATTGCCGTCATAGGCGACGATCGGCATGTTCTCGATGCCCTCGGCACGCAGCGCCTCGATGACGCCGTAGGCTATGTTGTCATTGGCGCAATGCACGCCCTTGATCTTGTCACCGTAGCGCGTCAGGAACGAGGCCATCAGTGCCGCGCCCTTCTGTGTGTCCCAGTCGGCCGGCTCGGCATCGAGCAGCTCGACCTTCGGGAAGTCCTTCAGTGCGTTCTTGAGGCCGTTGAGGCGCTCGACGGCCGGATTGTTGGCTGCGATGCCGCCGAGATGGACCACGCCACCCTCACCGCCCATGGCTTTGAAGAGGATGCGGGCGGTTTCTTCCGCCGGCTTTTCGTCCGACCAGGTCATGTGCGAGACATAGTTGTCGCCGATGTCCCAGGGGTGCAGGTCGTCGGTCTTGTTCCAGATCGTCGACACATAGGCGCCGGCAGCTTGAACGGCCTCGACGACCGGACGGGCGTTCGGGCTGTCATTGGCATCGCAGGCAATGGCGCAATTGCCATTGTTCTTGGCAAGGAAGGCCTTGATGTCAGCGAGCGACTTTTCCGTCGAGCCCTCGTTGATAAGGCTGATGAGTGTGCTCTTCGGCTTGCCGAGCGACTCCACGAAGGCCTCGCCGCCGGAGACGACAGAGTTCCAGTATGCCGAGGCGCGGTCGCGGTAGCTCCAGGCAATCGCCGGGTCTGTCAGCGCGGCGCGTGCGATGCCGCCACCGAATAGTCCCGGCACGGCAGCCGCGCCCATGCCGGCCGCAGCTGCGAACAGAAAATTGCGACGGCTGACCGTTTCGCGCTCGATGAAATCCTTGATAAAGGTCGACATTGGTTCCTCCCAATCTTCGATTGAAACGCTTCGCGCGTCACGACTAGCGCTGCTGTCGACAGGAGAGCCTTGCCTTCGGGCGAGGCGCTCCGGCGTGACCTACGCCATTTAACGCACTAACCAGTTACTTCTTTTAGTTTGCCCAAGTCAAGCGGTTTCAGTATGATCAAGACAAGCAATCGCGTCGAACGGCTGTGACGGACGGCGACGCGCGTGTATGAGTTGCAGGGAAGAAATCCCGACCGCGGCAGAGGGCAGGCGCAAAACATGACGGGCGAACGAAACGAAAAACCGGGACGAAAACCGCGCATCCGCGACGCGGAAGCCACCAAAGCGCGCATCCTCGAGGCGGCAAAAAAAGAATTTGCAAAGAAAGGCTTGGGTGGGGCGCGCGTCGACGACATCGCAGAGAAGGCGAAGGCCAACAAGCGCATGATCTACCACTATTTCGAGAGCAAGGAGGGCCTGTTCCAGACCATTCTCGAAGAGGCCTATCTCGATATTCGCAACGCCGAGCAGAAGCTGCACCTAGAAGATCTTGACCCGAAGGCAGCGCTCGAAAAACTGGTGCGCTTCACCTGGGAATACTACCTGAAGAACCCGGAATTTCTGACGCTCGTCAACAGCGAAAATCTGCATCGAGCCAAGCACCTGAAAAAGTCGGAGATCGTCAAGGTCTCCAGCAGGAAGCTCGTGAACTTGGTCTCGAGCATCCTTGAGCGCGGGGTGAAGGCGGGCGTCCTCCGCGACGGCATCGATCCCGTGCAGCTCAACATCACCATCGCGGCCGTCGGCTACTACTACCTGACAAACCGCTTCACCGGTTCGATCATCTACGAGCGGGACCTGATGGCCAAGGACGCCCTGGAGCAGCGCATCCAGTTCAATATCGATACGATCATGCGGCTCGTTGCCGCTTGACGTTACCGGCCGGCGGCACATTCCCTGAAACGGTCCGGAATCAAGGAAGTCGCGGCGGTGGCAGGCGTCGGTCGCAACGGCATCTTACGTGCTTTCGGGAACCGGCCGACCCTCCGAAGCGACACGCAAGCAGGTGCTGGCGGCGGCGGATGGGTTGTGTTGCAAAGTTTTTCTGCGTCATGAAGGTGGTCGAGACCCGCCGCTGTCATGCCGCCAGTATGGCGAACTGCTCGGCCAGGGAGGGATTTGGGTTGAACGCGTACCTTGCCTGTCGCTTGTCCGCGAGGCCTCGGCAAACAAACGGGCTGCGGCGGCAGTTGGATGAAGTCGCCGCCCGGCGTGTAGAAGGCGCGATTGCCGCCGATGCGAATTTCTGCGCCGCTGGGAGCGATGAACGCCTCGGCCTGCGGGATGATTTCGCGTTTGGGCAGCGGCTCAGACTGGGTGTAAAACTGCTCGGGCAGGCCCTCGCACTGCGCGACATTGAAGACGGTGAAACGCTTGAGGAAGGGCACCGCCTGCGGCTCGGTGTCTTCTTTTCTAGCGCGTTCCTTCTCGTTCTTCGGGATGAAGCGATCGGCATGAACGATAGTCGAGCCGTGCTCGCCTTTTCGACATTGCCGCAAGCGAAAGCGCCTGCCGGAAGGTGAGCCAGTTCTGGCCGGGGTGGCCGCGCTCGATCAGCGCGCCCCACAGGATCAGGATGTTGATGCCGGAACGTTGCGACCGGTGGCGGCATTCTTCGGCAAGCCAAGAGCTGATTTGGCGCTGCCCCAAGGGTTTGACTCAAGGCAGCGAGCCCCGCTCCAGATCTGCGATGATGCGGTCGGTGATCTCGCAATAAAGGCTCGCCCTTGGAGCCTCGTTCTTGTTCCCGCCCACTTCGCCACGGGCACCACGCTTGCCGGTCTGCGCATGATCTTCGTTTCCGGTCGCTAATCTCCCGCGCCTTACCCGTGAGTGGGGTGGGCGGCAGAAAGCGACTGGCTTGGCCCGCTGAACGAGGCGGGCCGCACCCGGAGGGCCGCAACGGAGTGGAGAATGTGAGCCAAGCAGGCATTGCGGCACGCCGCAGCGGGCTTAGAAAGGAGCGTCGCCCACCCCGCGAGCGGGGGCTGGCAACACAAAACAAAACCGCATCGCGAAGCGATGGCCTGAAGCAGCTATCAAATCGCCCTGACCGGCATATCGCTCAAGAGCGACTTGCAGGGCTACATTTGCTTTGAACGTTCTGGGAATGGTGCCGAGCGGTGATCATCGCGCTGACGAGGAGCTCCTGACTATGCCGTAGGATAAGTTCATCACGGCGTCATTGAGGAAGCCGTGGTGACGCCGGCCTGATTCCGTCCACACCTTTGCGCCAGATTCGACCGTTCCCGGCTACTCCGGAGTTTCGTTCCGAGCCCCTTGCCGGCGAAAGCGGGATATGGTGCAGCTGCCATAACATAGCGACGGTATGTGATGAGTTTAGTTTGGGCCGGTGCTTTAGTTGAGAAGCCAAGCCCCGCCCGCGCTCTCCACGCCGGATCGGACCGCAGCGCTGCGCCGGCTCCCGCTCAGCCTCCAACGAATAGAAAGTCTGCTGTCCGGCGCTCCAGGAAGTATGCGTCTCAATCCGCAAACAGGATAGGCGGCAACGCGAGCCGAGGGCGCAGCGCAGTTGGCCAGTTGGCCTATCGCTTGGGCTTGCGGGTCGCTCGCGAGCACGGCGACGACGCGCTTCAAACTCCCTTGCCGCGCTCGGATGGGTCATATCCGACGGCTGTACCAGGCAGCGAGAGGCCGAGGAGATGACCCGTGCCAGAGCTCGGTTTAATCGCCGCGCAGTATCTTTGCTTCGAGTGCGGCCACGACGAAAGCGCCTCGAGCAGCTGGCGACCGAGCCTTCCCACGCAGCACCTGCAGACACACGTCCATTGCTATCCTACTCTTCTCGGTCTGACGACCAATATCCCGCAGCAAGATAGCGGCGGCGTCATTGACGTCGAGCACGATACGCTCTGAGCCATGGCGGCCGACCTGCACAATGACTGGCCTTTCGAATCTGCTCGAGCCGGCCATCTCCCCTCCCCCTTCCCTCCTTGACAGCCAGTCTGCGGCGACAGGCCGAATGCTAAACCGAATGTTACTCGCGCCTGGCCCCAGTCGCATCGGCGAATAGGATTAGACTTTTGCGGTGCCCGCTTTGCAGGCAGCAATCCACTGCATCGCAGAGGTCGCATCCTCTAATATGCCAACCTGCTTTGCAAAGTCGTAAAGCGGCGTTACGCGCCGCACCTACAGGCTTGTGCCCATCGTAGGCATCATGGCACGTCCTAAGGGCAGTTTCGTGGGCACGATCTCTGCGATCTGGCGGCCATTCATCGAGAAGATCGATGGCTTCGGCAAGACTTGCAATCTCTTGCACGATGTAGGTGGAGCGCTTCACGAAAATGGGGCTGCTGAAAGCCTCGGCCTTCATTTGTTCCTCCCGACCTGCTGAACAGCCAGTTCACGTGAGGCAGGGGCCACATCGGCGCCCGCCGATCGTCGCACAAAGTGTTGTCGGCGCGATGACGCTTCAAGAGGGAAACGCGGGCGTGATGCCATCGGCCATTGGCCGAAGCATCTCAAGGCGCTCTCAATGGTCAAGCGGTGGCCGGTTCTCTCCGCTTCGTTCGGTATGCTCTGCATTCGAACGGCAAGTTGCAGTTCCTTTGCGGCGGGATCGACACCCCAGCCGAGGGAAGCTCGAATCCTTGCCTACCTCATTGACGAGCTCAACCCGGTCAGTGATGCAGATTGCATAGAAGAAAACTCGCCAAGTTCGCCGACACAAAACGCCTGCGGTATGCGCACGGCGCCCGCGCCTGGGAATGGATTGAACCAGCCCCTGGAATGCTACCAGGCACCCTCGGCCCGTAGTCGAAGTCACGCATGGAGAGGCGGATGCGGTAAAACGCGCACGCCGGGGTTCGCAGCGGAGATGAAGAAACCGCCTCGGTAACGAGGTAAGGCGCTTTATCCCTACTCAAGCCAGGCCAAGCGCCGGGGCTGCGGCAGCGGGTGCGTCAGGGATGCGTGCCCGAAGGGGTGAAGACGACCGCAGGCCGGCTTCAGCGAAGCCCGCAGCCCGGCCCGCAGGGAGACGCCCACCTGATCTCTTCCCGCGCCGATCCGCGAGGCATCGATAAGCCAGGCGCGGCATGCGCCCTTCTCATCCGTCGAGAACCACTGCGGTCGCGTCGACGCAGATCCCCACTGCCGCAGGTCTTGCTCGGAATTGCGATAGCGATGCCAAGAAATGGAAAGTGCCGAAGAATACGATTGTTCGCTCTTTACCAAAACTTCTGCGTGGCATTTTAATTGCATGAATGGAGATTGAAGAACGAAAATACCCAGGAGAGCTAGCCTTCCCGCTGCAGATCCACGAGCTTGCGGAAGAGTACCGCAAGGCGGCAACCCTGCTGCTTCGGCTCGGCCGGCCAGGCAAGCCGCTCACTCGAGCGCCGTTCAGATTGTCGGCAATCCATGCGATCGAACTCTATCTGACCGCGCTTTTGCTCCACCGTGGGCACAGCCCCAATCAGATCCGCAAAATGCAGCACGATCTGTCGGCGCGCACGGAACTCGCCTTGGAAGCGAGGCTGCGCCTTCGCGCGAAAACCGCCCAACATCTTCACTCCCTCAGCCAGAACCGGGAATATCTCGTGACCCGTTACGGCCCGGAGCTGGCTGCAACCGCCTCGCAGATAAACCGGCTTACCGCTACTCTGGACGAGGTGGCGGCAAAGTTAACCATATTGATCGGCTTGTCCTCAACTTTGCCGCAGCCGTCGGTCTTACGCCGAAGACCTCGCCTTGATGCGCGCGATGCTGTCGGGATCCGAGACGAAGTCATCGAGGAAGTCGCTCCACTTTTCGGCCGAGCGGCGAGCATGGGTAAGCATCTGTGTTAGCTCGTCAATGCCGTCGTCGGTGAGAGCGGTTATTGCCTTCTCCGTACTGTCATGGACACTGATGATACTGCCAGAGCTGAGATTGTCATCGTTGCTGACGATCGCCTGAAGGAGCTCGAGATCCTCCCCGATCATTTGCGAAACGTGGTCGATTGTGAAGACGTGGGTTATTGTCGGCATCAAGCGGCCTCGGCGTAGGTCACGGTGACAGGTATCCAACTCCAGGGAAGAGTTTCGTCAAGGTTGATGCGAAGTCAAAGGTGTCCAGCCGTCTTCTGCCAGTGCGCCACGGCTCTCGGGCGTCTATATAACCTCGGCATGGAAATTGCGCCGACACTCAAACGTGCTTGAACGCGCGCACCTTCGCTACCTGTGCACTTGCACAGGTTGTAGGCAGGCCTGCCGAAGGCGCGGATCGAGTGTTCCTGCGCATTTGTTCATTGTTGGCACCCCGGACACTCAACCGTGTTGCTAGAACAACCCACCTGCTCCGTTCCAACAGCAGCATTGGCCACCGGAACGCTCCCCTTGCGCGCACTGAAAGGCGATGCCGGCGCTCAGGCAGTCGGAGTCAGTCATGCCGAGGCGCCATTTCCTTTTCCTCTCAAGTCGCTCGAGCCGCACGCGCTCTATTCGCTCTGGAGTCCAGTAGGTTGGGTCGCGGTTGGCTCGATCGGGGGTCCGGCGTCTTTCAATTTAGCTATAGGCTAGGAAAAGCTCCTTAGATCCCGCAGTCAGGAGTCCACCAATCGGTCGAGATGGCTGCGAACCGCGTTGCGGGCGGGATTGGGTGCTCCGACGGATCGATACCCAATACCTGCGCCATTTCTTCTTCGATGGCATATTGTCGCCCCTAGCTAAGCTAAGTGGTGTGGACAAACCTGATCCACACGACCTAGCGCGATTGGAGCCAACCGGCCTGGGACCTGGCGGCCGGCCTCTGGCTCTACGCCGCAAAGATCGGGCCGATTCCGCGCGTCTGCATCGAATGACGGAAGTCAAAGGTGGTCTCGGAACGGGGTGCTCGGCATTTATGATCCGACCGAGCGCCAGCGAGTGACCCGTCAAACGTTTGCGGATCATCCGCTGCACCGATCGTGCCAAATGAATAAAGCCTTCAATTACAAATGGTGAGCCGCCTCATCCATGTCCTATCTCCGACGTCGTTCACGTAAAAGGCTCGGTGCTTCCACGCTCTTTTGCTCTTCGCCCGTCCCTCTTCCGTCTTGACTAGCAGGAGCCTACGGCCTATCTCACTGCCGCGTTAGCACTCGCTTCTGGTGAGTGCTAACCACGCTCCGGCAACGGAGAACCGTTCAACATCCGCACCAGGGAAATCCAAAAATGGCAAAGTCGAATTTCCGGCCGCTGCATGACCGCGTGGTCGTTCGCCGGGTCGAGTCCGAAGCGAAGACCGCCGGCGGGATCATCATCCCCGATACGGCGAAGGAAAAGCCGCAGGAAGGCGAGATCATCGCCGTCGGTTCCGGCGCCCGTG